>NZ_JBGZYM010000094.1:0-33791 GCF_041824135.1 Kaistella sp.
GTGATTGATGATTTCAGCATCAACAGTGATACCGCTTACAGCCGGGGCGCCGATTGTTGTAGAACCGTTTACAGTTAAAAGAACTTTATCAAAAGAAACTTTTCCTCCGATATCGCCTTTCAAACGGTTTACAAACAACTTCTGGTCTTGCTCAACTTTATATTGAAGCCCTGCTATTTCTACAATTGCAAACATTGTTTATAAATTTTGTTAGTTAATTCGAGGTGCAAAAGTAATAAATATTTTTGAGTTATCCACAATGCACTTTAAAATTTCTGAAAAGATTTTGACTCAAGCAGTTATGTCTTTTAGGATTGCTCCAGAATCACGCCTTATTTTTCAAATGAAATTAATCTTTCTCATCTGATTTTTAATTACTTTTGATTTTTAAACAAACTATGAAAAGAGATCTCTACATTGACTTTGCAAAAGGTTTTGCAACATTAGCCATTATCTTTATCCACACTGTTTTTTGGTCAGGACAATTTTATGTTCCAACCGAACTGCGAGTGCTGTCCTTATTAATAGATGTTCCTTTGTTTTATGCTTTAAGCGGACTGACTTCTGGTAATAACATCGAAAAGACTTTTTATCGATTGCTAAAACTGCAGATTACTTTTATGATTTTCGTGACCTTTCTTTTCTTTCTTGACTATTTTTTCAAAGTCTTTGGTTTAAATATGTTCGGACTGGATTGGATGAAAGATTTCTACTCGACGTTCGGTTCTAAATATGTTCCACACAGTATTACCGATGTTCCACAGTGGCAGAATCTCGGCAACTGGTATCTTCATCAATACACCAATGCAGATACTTTCCCTGTTGTGATGGGGAGTTTTTGGTATCTAAAAGTTTATTTTATTTTAACCGTCTTTGGAGTTTTAATTTTAAGATTTTTCCCAAAACACATCAGCTGGTTTATTGGACTTTGCTTGGGTTTAACATTACTGTTTAATCTCTTCCCTCAATTTTATCCTACCGGACAAGTCGGTTATGTTGCTTTATATCTAGGTATATTCTTAATTGCCCATCAATTAAAAGGTAAAAAAATAGCAACGAAATGGCTTCCCCTACTCTATGGAATATTACTTATTATTCTGGTTTGCCTATTTTGGAATTCAGGTAAAGAATTATTCTTGAAAATGAACAAAGCAAAATTCCCTCCCAAATTATTGTACATCTTTTGGTCGAGTTTCTCGCTGTTAACTTTATTCGTATTGTACAATCGCCTTAAAATAAACAAAAACAATTTCATTACTTACATCGGTAAAAACGCGATCTTCTATTATTTTGCGCAAGGAATGAGTTCTTCTCTGGTTTATTTTATCGTTGTATTGTTAAAGGATTCCATACCGTGGGGAATTCTCTTGGTGTTAATCTTCGCCATCAACATCTTGTTAGCAGTGATCATTGCGGAAGGTTTAAAAAAGATCGATGCTTTTGGGTGGAAAACCCTCCAGTATCTGCGTAAAAAAACTGCTTCAGTTTAAAACCGAAGCAGCTCATATCATCTTTATAGAATAAAGAATTAGCCTCTTTTTCCGCCACCTCTTGCGATAATCGCAATAAGGATAATCACGAATAATCCACCTATTACCCAATAAATTGGATTCGTAAACCATTCTTCTGTGGTTGTAGTTTTAGTGGTCGTTACATCAACGTTCAAATCTGGTGTTTTGGTTGCTTCTTGTGCTAGAGTCAATATGCTAAAGAAAAAGGTTAGCATAAAAATTCCGAATTTTTCAAAGCTGTTTTTCATAGATAAAGTGTTCATAATAGCTTATTTTTTTAATGTTGATTGATGAATATTCAACATTTGTGCCACATACAATCCTTTACACTATTAATAGGTTAATTTAATTAGGATTTTAGCAAAGAGCTTAAATGGAAAATCATGCTTTTAATTTTATTAAATTTACCCAAAAATTAAGACAATGTTTAAATTGAGACTATTGACCGATCCACGTTGGGCCAATATTGCAGAAGGAAATTTGGAGGAAATCCTTACCGATCATGCCTGGTGTGAACAAAAAGCAACCACAAATGCAATCACGATTATTACGATGTGCCCAGAATATCCCGAAATCGTGACAGAGCTTTTGAAAATTGCCCAAGAAGAGTTAGAACATTTTCAAATGGTGCATGAAATTATAAAAAAGCGTGGTTACGAATTCGGCAGAGAACGAAAAGATGATTATGTGGGACAATTATTTAAATTCATTGTTCAGGGAACCCGAAAAGAATATATCATCGACAGAATGCTATTTGCCGCTATGATTGAAGCCAGAAGCTGTGAGAGATTTAGAGTCTTAACCGAAAATATCAAAGATGAAGAATTAAAAACCTTCTACAAAGATCTCATGATTTCTGAAGCTGGACATTACACCACTTTCATCGGATTTGCCAGACAATTAGGAGACGTAGAAAAAGTAAATCAGCGTTGGGAAGAATGGTTGGATTACGAAGCAGAAATCATTAAATCCTACGGAAAAAAAGAAACCATTCACGGATAAATATTATTTACAATTACTCCAAAATTTTCCTATTTTTACCAAACCTCATTTAAAGATTTTCAGACTCGCAAAGAATGCAAAAAGCCCATTTTGAAAAATTACTCAATACCTTGGTGAAATCATTTTTCCAGGGACTTTTAATTATTGGACCTTTTGCCTTAACAATCTGGATCATTTGGTATATTGTATCGAGTATTGATAATATTATTCCATCATTATCAGAACAGTTTTATCCTGGAATAACATTTTTAATTGTCATCGGATCTACGACTTTGATTGGTTTTTTAGGAAGCAAATTCATTATCGGTCGAGTCGTCGTTGATAGTTTTGATTATCTGCTTGAACATACACCGGGAATTAAATTTATTTACAGTTCTTTAAAAGACGTGATGACTTCTTTCGTTGGTGATAAAAAGAAATTTAATCAACCTGTGCTCATTAAAACAGCAGAAAATCCCCCACTTTGGCGCATCGGATTTTTGACTCAAAGCGATCTTTCGTCAGTAGGTTTTCCCGAACATGTTTCGGTTTACCTTCCTCATTCATACGCCGTTTCGGGCTGGGTAGTATTTGTTTTAGCAACCAACATTACCATTCTCGATAACGTAACTGCAGCACAGGCAATGAAGTTTGCCGTAAGTGGTGGCGTTGCAGGATTCCACTCTGATGACAACGTTTTCAAAGCACCGGAATGATTAGTAATCAGTAATGAGCGTTACGTAATTTCATACTTATCGCTTCCCGTTTTTTTATTACTTATTACCAATTATTTATTACTCATACTTATATGAAATTACCTTACGCAGAACCGTACAGAATTAAAATGGTGGAAGAAATTCGCCAATCAACCAGAGAAGAAAGAGAAGAATGGCTGAAAAATTCGAAATACAATTTATTTAATTTAAAGTCCTCTCAAGTTTATATTGACTTATTAACAGATTCCGGAACAGGAGCCATGAGCGACCAACAATGGGGAGCGATGATGACCGGCGACGAAAGTTACGCAGGCTCTAAAAGTTTCGAAAAATTACATGAAACTGTTCAAAATATCACAGGATATCAATATTTGCTACCAACTCACCAGGGAAGAGCCGCTGAAAATGTGCTGTTTTCGGTTTTGGTAAAAGATGGTGATGTTATTCCCGGAAACACTCATTTTGATACTACAAAAGGACATATCGAGATAAGAAAAGCCCACGCAGTAGATTGTACGATCGATGAAGCTTTCGATATTGAAGATCCTCATCCTTTCAAAGGAAATATCGATTTAGAAAAATTAGAACTGGTTTATCAATCGTATCCGAAAGAGCAAATTCCATTTTGCTTGATCACAATTACGTGTAATTCTTCTGGTGGACAGCCTGTTTCCTTAGAAAACATGAGAGCTGTTAAAGAGCTTTCTGATTGCTATGGAGTTCCAATTTATTTCGATTCTGCGAGATTTGCCGAGAATGCTTATTTTATTAAAATGAGAGAGAAAGGCCAAGAAAACAGAACCATTAAAGAGATCGCTAAAGAAGCATTTTCTTATGGTGTTGGAATGACCATGAGTTCTAAAAAAGACGGTCTTGTTAATATAGGTGGATTTATTGCTTTAAATGATGCAGATATTTTTAAAAAGGCTTCTAATTTTACCATTATTTTTGAAGGCTTCATCACTTATGGTGGAATGGCCGGACGAGATATGGCAGCTTTAGCCGTTGGATTGAACGAAGCAACAGAATTTGAATATTTAGAAAGCCGTATTTCTCAAGTTGAATATCTCGGAAATAAATTAATTGAATTCGGAATTCCCGTGCAAAAACCAATTGGAGGTCACGCAGTTTTCATAGACTCTTTGAAATTCTTACCGAACATTCCACGAGAAGAATATCCGGCTCAAACTTTGGCAAATGAAATTTACAAAGAAGCAGGAATTAGAACCGTAGAAATAGGAACGTTATTAGCGGATCGTGATCCGGAAACGCGTATCAACCGTTATCCAAAATTAGAATTAGTTCGTTTGGCGATTCCACGCAGAACGTACACGAACAATCATATGGATTATATCGCAGCCGCTATTAAAAATGTGTATGACCGCAGAAATGAAATTCAAAAAGGATATAATATTACCTGGGAATCTGAGATCCTGAGACATTTTACAGTCGAACTGGAAAAAGCATAAAACTACTTTTCATTTATAAATCAAAAAAACCTCGGCTTTCGTCGAGGTTTTTGCTTTATAAGGTTTATTATTTTCTAGAATCAATCGTAAAAGGCCGAGGCTTTTTACAGAAATCTATTGCTCAATGTTCACAGCATCAAAGCCGACCAGTTCTTCAGATTCAAAAGTCACATGCAATTCTATCGGATTACAGCAAACTTCGCAATCTTCTATATAGGTTTGGTTCGGAACAGAAGGATCTAAAAGTGCAGAAATTTCTTCCCAGCAATAGGGACAAGTATAAAAATGTTCTAACATGATCTGTGATAATTAGAGTGATTTTTATTTTGCGGCTTTTTCACTGTCTCCCACAAAATCTAAACTGACAGAATTCATACAATAACGGGTTCCCGTTGGTGGCGGACCGTCGTTGAAAACGTGACCTAAATGCGAATCGCATCTTTTACATAAAACTTCAGTTCTTTCCATTCCGTAGGTAGAATCTCTCTTGTAGGTCGTACCTTGTTTATCAGCTTCGAAGAAACTTGGCCATCCACAAGTGGATGCAAATTTAGCGTCTGAACGAAACAAATGATTTCCACAAACTGCGCAATAATAATCCCCTTTTTCATCGTAGACGTTATATTTACCGGTTCCAGGTCTTTCTGTATTGGCTTCACGGGAAACTGCATACACGTCTTCAGGCAGGATTTTTTTCCATTCAGAATTAGGGACGTCCAGTTTGGTGCGGTCTGTTCGGGAATAGTATGGATTGTTTTTTGTTGTTGAATTTTCCATTGAGGTAGATTTTTCGGGTTGTTTAACTTGAGTACACATTTGCAATGACATGCAAAATAATATTGAAAGAATGATTTTCATAAATTTTAAAACTAATTTTCTAGTGAAATCGTATCGATTAAAGTTTTGCGACTCAAATTTAGTACATTTGAAATAATGAATGACATAGAAAAAAAGATACAATTAAGGAAGTACAAAATGTTTGCCACAGGACTCTTCGTTTTGATGGCAGTTATTTTTGTGGTGATGACCATTTTAGAAAAGAAAAATCCCGCTCATTGGATTGGCTATATCCGAGCGTTCTCTGAAGCGGCCATGGTTGGTGCTTTGGCAGACTGGTTTGCAGTGACGGCACTTTTTAATTATCCACTTGGAATAAAAATTCCACACACCAATTTAATTGAAAATAGCAAAGAGCGCATTGGTGATAATCTCGGAAATTTCGTGGTAGAGAATTTTCTTTCGCCGCAGAATATCAGACCCTATATTCAGAAAATTAAAATTTCGAATTTTGTGGGCGACTGGCTGTCAAAGGAACGGAATCAAGAAAACTTAATGAAAGAGGTTTCGACGATTATTTTGGATATTTTAAATAAATTAGATGATACCGCTGTGGTATCTTTCATTGGTAAAAAAGCCAAAGAAATGTCTGATGATTTAAAAATTAACCAGATTGTTGGTAACGGAATTCAATATATCTTGGATAAAAAAGATCATCAGAGATTTATTACCAATCTTTCAAAACAAATTAAAGAATACGTGCTTAACAATCAAGAAATGGTAAAACAACGCGTGAAAAGCGAAAGTTATTTTTTGATCCCAAAATTTGTTGATGATGGTATTGCAGATAAAATTACCAGCGGACTTTCGAAATATTTTGAAGAAGTTGAATTGGATGAAAACCACTCTCTTCGAACTGAAATCACTCAAAAACTCTATTCTTTTTCTAAAGAAATTCAGACGGATGAAAAATGGGTAGAAGAATTTAAAGCGATTAAAAATGACTTTCTGAAGGAAGAAAAGATCCAGCAATATTCACAAGACATCTGGCTTTCAATTAAAAAATCTTTGTCTAGTGAATTGGAAGAAGAGCAATCTGCCTTGAAAAATTACCTTCGAAAAAATCTTGCAGAACTTTCTGAAAATTTAAAAACTGACGAAGTTTTTCAACATAAAATCGATCACTGGGTTCGTGCGACTGCCTACAAATATATTCTAAAAAATACCCATCAGTTCGGAGCGCTGATCAGTTCTACCGTTGGAAACTGGGAAGGAAAAGAACTCAGTGCAAAAATGGAATTAGAAGTCGGAAAAGATCTACAATTCATCCGTGTCAATGGGACATTGGTCGGTGGATTGGTCGGATTGATTATTTATACGGTGAGTAATTTTTTCATTTAAAGTCAGAAGTTGGCAGTTGGAAGACCAAAGATGATAATCAGAAGTCTAAAGTTTTGGCCTTGAAAAAGACAGGCTGTTTATTTTAGGCTGTTTCGAAGTGCTGCAATCTGATTCATCAATTGAAATGCATCATCGTAAAGTGTATCAAATTCTTCCCTGCTGATATATTTGCGCAGCTGTACTTTATATAAACATGTTACAACTTCAGCTAACGATCGAATAGAATACCCTAAAAATCTTCCAAATTCAGCATTACTTTGTCCCACAGAACCTTCTGCAATATTCAATGCGACACTGTCTGCTGCTCTTCTGATTTGAGAAGCTAAATTAAACTTTTCATAATCTGGGAATGTTAATGAAACATCATTAATCGTCTCTCCATATTCTAAAGAAATTTGCCAAACTCGTAATTTTTCAAATTTAAAAGCCATAAAATTTATTTTAATTAAACTTCGTAACTCGCTTTCACCAGCTTCGGACTTCAGTCTTCAGACTACAAACATTTCAAAATCTTTTGATTGATTTGATGAATTAATTCTGGTCCTTCATAAATAAATCCTGTATAGAGCTGAACTAAACTAGCGCCAGCTTCCAGTTTTTCTAAAGCATCTTCCGCCGTATGAATTCCACCAACACCAATAATTGGAAATGCTTTTCCACTTTTTTCAGACAGAAATCTGATGACTTCGGTGGAACGTTTTGTTAATGGTTTTCCGGAAAGTCCACCGGTTTCTTTTTTATTTTCTGAACTTAAGTTTTCCCGGGAAAGTGTTGTATTCGTTGCAATCACGCCCGCGATTTTTGTTTCTTTGATGATATCGATAATATCTAAAAGTTGGCTGTCGATTACATCTGGTGCGATTTTCAGAAGAATTGGTTTAGGTTTTTTCTTGGTCAGATTTAATTGCTGTAAAGTTCCGAGTAGTTTTGTTAAAGGTTCTTTGTCTTGAAGCTCCCGGAGATTTGGCGTATTAGGAGAACTCACATTCACGACGAAATAATCAACATGATCAAATAATTTTTCAAAACAAATGATATAATCGTTGACCGCTTCCTCATTCGGCGTCACTTTATTTTTGCCAATATTTCCACCGATAAGCACATTTTTATTTTGCTTCAATCGCTCTACAGCAGCATCTACACCGCGGTTATTAAAGCCCATTCGGTTGATGATGGCCGAATCTTCCTTTAAACGAAACAATCTCTTCTTAGGATTTCCGTCCTGTGCTTTCGGAGTTAAGGTTCCGATCTCTACAAAACCAAATCCAAGATCTGACAGTTCGTTGAACATTTTTGCATCTTTATCAAATCCCGCAGCTAAACCCACCGGATTCTTAAATTTCAAGCCGAACACTTCTCTTTCCAATCTTTTATCTTCTATGGGTTTTGGTAGAAAAACTTTGGTGAGAAAGGGAAAATTCTTTAATAATGAAAAAGTAAAATAATGAACTTCTTCAGGATCAAACTTGAATAAAATCGGACGAATAATTGATTTGTACATGGAAATAAGCGTTGGACACAAAAATAAGCAAATTAGTAGAGAGGCAGAAAAACTTTATCTAATTATATCAGAAGAATGCGATTTTCATTTATTTTGACTGAAATTTATTTACATTCGTAGTAATCAAAAATGCCAAGCCTATTTTTACGGCTTATTTTTAAATATGTGGAATAACAAACTCAATCTTTTTTCTTTTTACACCAGTCTTGTAGCAGTGTTAATTATGATTGTAGAAGCTGGCTTTTTCAAGGAGTTTCTCTATCGTAGCCAAATTATTTATTTCTATGACTTTAGTTTTATTCTCAAGCTTTTCAATATATTTTATTATAATTTTTATAAAAAAAGCAATACCACCAAGAAAATTTGGCCGCTGGAAATTATCGTGACAGCCTCTATTGTGGTTTATTATTTGGCCCGGTTCGAATACAATTTTTTCGAAACCCGAACTTTTCAGTTCTTCAACCTTCGTCTTTTATATGTATTAATCATCCTTTGCTTCGTGCGGGATTTTTCCAGTTTGCATATTAATTTTAAAAGAACCTTTATCAATCCACCGCAGCTTTTTATCGTTAGTTTCCTTTCTATTATTCTCATTGGCAGCGCCTTATTAATGATGCCCAATGCGACGGTGAACGGCATCAAACCTTTGGACGCTCTTTTCACCGCCACAAGTGCAGTGTGCGTTACGGGACTGATTGTATTGGATACCTCAAAGGATTTTACGCTGTTTGGCAAGATCATCATCATCTCTCTTATACAAATTGGAGGACTGGGAATTATGACTTTTGCAAGTTATTTCAGCTACTTTTTTCGCGGCGGTGCCTCTTACGAGAACCAACTTAGTTTAGGCGAAATGACGAGCTCTGATAAATTAGGAGAAGTATTCAACACGCTCAAAAGAATTATCATCATCACCGTCGTTATTGAAGCTGTCGGTGCCGTCGTTATCTTTTCGAATCTGGATTTATCTTTACTCGATGGCTCCATCAACAAAGGAATTTTCTTTTCCATCTTTCATTCTATTTCTGCATTTTGTAACGCAGGATTTTCAACGCTGAGTGGAAACTTATATGAACCGGGCTATCAATTTAATTACGGGTTACATCTCACCGTAGCTTCCCTCTTTATTTTTGGTGGATTAGGGTTTCCTATTGTTTATAATGTTTACAAATATGTTAAACACATGGTGAAGATTTTATTTCTGTCTTCTTTACCAGAGAAAAATTTCACTATACGCCGTGGGTAATGAATCTTAATTCCCGCATTATTCTTGCGACTACTTTTATCCTTCTCTTTTTCGGAACAGCAATTATTTACTTCTTCGAATATGATGGCGCTCTGAAGCAACATTCTACTTTCGGAGCGATTGTAGAAGCATTTTTTATCTCTGCAAATAATAGAACAGCGGGCTTCAATACGATTGATGTCGCCACAATTTCGGCGCCCACCATTATGATCTGTATGTTTTTAATGTGGATTGGCGCGTCACCTGCATCTACGGGTGGTGGTATTAAAACAAGCACTTTTGCGATTGCTGCTCTCAATATTCTCAGTTTGGCAAAAGGAAAAAAGAGAACTGAAATATTCAGAAGAGAAATTGGTGAACATTCCATAAGAAGAGCTTTCTCCATCATCGCACTGTCATTAATTGTGGTCGGATTTGGAATATTTTTATTGGTGATTGTCGAACCTAAAAAAGATCTGATGAGTTTGGCTTTCGAAGCATTTTCAGCTTATTCCACTGTAGGACTGAGCTTAAATATAACTCCTACGTTATCACCAGCTGGTAAAGCAATTATTATTGCAATCATGTTTGTTGGCAGAGTGAGCATGTTCTCTATTTTAATTGCGGTAATGAAACGCGAGAAATACTATAATTATCGTTATCCGAAGGAAGAAATCTTAATTAATTAAATTTAAAAAAATGAAATATATCGTCATCGGTTTAGGAAACTTCGGACTTTCTTTAGCGGAAAAACTAACCAAATTAGGCAATGAACTTATTGGTATTGATAACAGTATGGCCAAAGTAGAAGCTGTAAAAGAAAAAATTTCTCACGCCATCTGTATGGATGCTACGGATGAATACACAATGAACGGCCTCCCGTTCAAAGACACTGACATTGTGATCATTGCCATTGGAGAAGATACTGGCGCGAATATTATGGCAACAGCAATGGTAAAAAAACTTCATCCAAACCGAATTATCAGTCGGGCGATTTCCAATATTCATGAAACCATTCTGGAGGCGATGGATGTTCAAACTATTATTCACCCAGAGGAAGAAACTGCAGAAAGATGGGCTAAAAAACTATCTTTAAAAGGTATGGTTGAATCCTTTGAACTCAGTATAAATTACAGCATCGCAGAAATTGCGATTCCAGATCAACTCGTCGGAAAAACTATTGAAGCCGTAGGATTTAGAAATAACTACAATCTTGTTTGTGTCACCATTATTAAAAAAATTGCCGACAAAAATATTTTTGGAAAGGTAAAGAGAATCAACAAGATTCAGGGCGTGGTAACGACCGATACGGTTTTAGAAAGTGCAGACATATTGGTGATCTACGGTGAGAATGAGGATATTAAAAAATTCATCAAAGAACACTAAATCTTGTATTTCTTTTAATTATTAAACTTTATCAAAAAAAAATATGAAAAAAATTCTATTCCTGAGTATGGCTTTCTGTTTTCAGAGTGCTTACAGTCAAGTTGCAATGTCTGGTAATCAATTAATGAAAGACGGTCAGACTTACAAAATGTCAAAATACAATGATGTTTTTAAAAATCCTGAAGCACTTTCTTATTTTAAAAAAGCGCGAACAAATAATACGGTCGGAACTATTTTCGCAGGAGTTGGAGGCGGCGTGATCGGTGTTGGATTAGCGAGAGCACTGAGTGGTGGTAAAACGACGGTTACGATCAATGGTCAACCTCAAGTCATCAAACAGGATAATAGCACAGCCTGGACGGCGGTTGGGATCGGTGCCGGAATTGTAGGAATTGGAATTCCTTTTGCATTGGCAGCCAAGAAAAATGCTGATAAAGCGATCCAACTTGAAAACGGAGAATCTACTTCTTTTCAACCTTACTTTAAAGTGGAAAGTGCTGGAACTGGTTTGGCCTTGAGTTATAATTTTTAAATAGTTTTTAATTAAATAGGAACAGAGACGGAAAGTGATTTCTGCCTTTTTGTTTTTAGATCAATTGAAACGCACATCATTTTAACGAATCTTTCATTGAAAACCGAATCGTAACTTGCCCTGATTGAAGCGACATCCTTTTGCGTGACGGGCGGAACGAAGAGGAGACCGACACGCAAAAGATACAGCGGAAAGCAGGTTCCCGGCTCCTAATTCTTCAAATCACAGCCTCTTAAAAATCACAATAAAATTCCCTATTTTTGCATAAATTCTAAAGACAATGGCTAAACAAGAAGATGTTTTCAAAAAATTGATTTCGCATGCGAAAGAGTATGGTTTTATTTTTCCTTCAAGTGAGATTTATGACGGTCTTTCGGCGATTTACGATTATGGACAAAATGGAGCAGAACTGAAAAACAACATCAAACAGTATTGGTGGAAAGCAATGGTACAGATGAATGAAAATATTGTAGGTATTGATTCTGCAATTTTCATGCATCCAACTATTTGGAAAGCTTCGGGCCACGTTGATGCTTTTAATGATCCTTTGATTGATAATAAAGATTCGAAAAAACGTTTCAGAGCCGATGTTTTAATTGAAGATTATTGTGCGAAAGTTGAAGATAAAGCACAAAAAGAAATTGATAAAGCAGCCAAAAGATTTGGTGACGCTTTTGATAAAAAAGAATTTGAAAGCACGAATCCACGTGTTTTAGAATATAGAGAAAAACAGAAAACGATTCTTTCAAGAATGGCAAAATCTCTTGGAGATGAAAATCTTGCCGATGTGAAAGCATTGATTGAAGAGTTAGAAATTGCGGATCCCGATACCGGTTCGAAAAACTGGACGGATGTTCGTCAGTTCAACTTAATGTTTGGAACGAAGTTAGGCGCGTCTGCAGATTCAGCAACCGATCTTTATTTGAGACCAGAAACGGCGCAGGGAATTTTTGTCAACTTCTTAAATGTTCAAAAAACATCTCGCCTTAAATTGCCTTTTGGAATTGCTCAAATCGGGAAAGCCTTTAGAAATGAAATTGTTGCGAGACAGTTTATTTTCAGAATGCGTGAATTCGAACAAATGGAAATGCAATATTTTGTACCACCGGGAACGGAATTGGATTTCTATGAAACCTGGAAAGAGAAACGTTTGAACTGGCATTTGGCTTTAGGTTTAGGTGCTGAAAATTATAAATTCCACGATCACGAAAAATTGGCTCATTACGCAAACGCTGCGGCTGATATTGAATTTAAATTCCCGTTCGGATTTAAGGAACTGGAAGGAATTCACTCCAGAACCGATTTCGATTTAAGCGCGCACGAAAAACATTCTGGTCGTAAATTACAATATTTTGACTCTGAAAGAAATGAAAATTACGTTCCTTTTGTCGTAGAAACTTCAGTTGGATTAGACCGTTTGTTCTTAGCAATTTTCTCTAACTGTTTGAAAGACGAAGTTTTAGAAGACGGTTCAGAAAGAACAGTTCTTTCTCTTCCTCCAGCATTGGCTCCCGTAAAAGCAGCGATCTTGCCATTAATGAAAAAAGATGGTTTAGGAGAATACGGGGAGAAAATCTTCAATGATTTGAAATACGATTTCAACATGATCTACGAAGATAAAGACAGCATCGGAAAACGTTACAGACGTCAGGATGCAATCGGAACGCCTTTCTGTATTACAATTGACCACGATTCTCTAACCGATAATACGGTGACTTTAAGAGACAGAGATACGATGAAACAGGAAAGAGTTGCTGTGGCAGATTTAAGAAGAATCATTGACGAGAAAACGAATTTCAGAAATTTACTTTCTAAAATTTAAGTTTTAAAAAATATTTTAACGAGAAAGTTCCAGAGAAATCTGGAGCTTTTTTATTTGAACAGATTTCCATTTATAATCCTAAATTTGTCTTAAACATTTTTTGCATGTTAGAAAAAACTTTAAAAGGAATACTCGTTGCAATTGCTGCTTTAATAGCGCTTGCTTACACTTTCGGATATGATTATTTATTCAAAGGAATTCGTGAAACTTACCTGCGCGGTGAAAGTGGCTCGTCTATAGATGATGGAACGTATTTCAAATCTCACACGATCGCTAAAGGACAATCAATTCCGTGGATTAAAGATTCGTTGTACAATCAAAAAGCTTTGCCGAAAAATCTCGTTGAAGATTTACAGCAATCAAAAACGGCTTCTTTTCTCATCATTAAAAATGGGAAATTAGTACATGAACAATATTGGGACGGCTACACCCCAACTTCTAAAACCAATTCTTTTTCTATGGCAAAAGCCGTTACGGTAATGCTTGTAGGAAAAGCCGTTGAGCAGAAAAAAATTAAAAGTTTCGATGAGAAATTTGCTGGGTTTTTCGAAAATTACAACAACGTACCCTTCGGAAAATATCTTACGTTGGCGAATTTGGCTGAAATGGAAGCGGGTTTAAACTGGAACGAAGATTATAACAACCCTTTTCTGCCGAATGCAAAAGCCTATTACGGAAATTCTTTGGAAAAAGCAGTTTTGCTGCGCGGTTTCAAAGATCAACCGGGAACACAGTTCGAATATCAATCTGGGTCCACACAACTTTTAGGTTTTGCTTTAAGAAAATCGCTGGATAAAACAATTGCAGAATATGCGTCAGAAACATTGTGGCAACCTCTTGGAATGGAACAAAACGCAGACTGGAATACCGACGATTTCGGCATGGAAAAAACCTTTTGCTGCATCAATTCTAATTCCAGAGATTTTGCAAAACTGGGACAAGTATTTTTAAATAACGGGGAATTTAATGGAAAGCAAATCCTTAATCCACAGTTTATTAATAAGATGAGAACGCCGACTCAATTATCTGAAGGTGCTTATGGAATGGGACTTTGGATTAATAACGACGCACCACTTAAACACTACTATTTCCGTGGTTTATATGGACAATATATTATTGTTATTCCAGAGAAGGAGATGGTTATTGTTCGAACAGGAATGGATAAAAGGGAAACTTTTGATGATAAAGGAAGACCTGTTCAGGTGGCACTATATGTGAATGAAGTGGCGAAGAATTTTTAATTAAGATTGGTGCTTTTCGAAAAAAGTTTTAACGCAATGACGCAAAGTTTTAAAAATGATTCTGTTTAATAAATGACGATCGCAAAGGCGTTTCACTCAGCACATGGAAAATTAAATTATTAGTCTTTTTTTGATACTTGGAATAGTTTTCCAGATCTTTTTATTTCAAAAAGTTTTGTTTTTAAGCGGTCATAATTTGGTGGTTTTGCTATAATTCGTATTCTTTTTTTCTATGCTCTTTACTCTCCATATAAAGAATATTCAATTTAAAATTCCGTAAATTTGAAGCATTCTAAATAAGCATTATGTTCGACATTCAAAATATCCGCAGTCAGTTTCCTATTCTTACCCAAAAAGTTAATGGCAAACCTTTAATTTATCTTGATAATGGTGCGACTTCTCAGAAGCCAATTGCTGTTATGGAAAGTTGGGAGAAATATTACTCAGAAATCAATGCGAATGTTCATCGTGGTATTCACACTTTGAGTCAGTTAGCAACGGAAGAGATGGAAGTTTCGCGCAGAAAAGTTCAGAAATTTCTTAATGCTAAAAATGATTTCGAAGTTATTTTTACGAAAGGAACGACGGAAGGAATCAACCTTATCGCTTATGCAATCACGAATTTGATCAAGAAAGATGACGAGATCATTATTTCTTATTTAGAACACCACTCGAATATCGTTCCGTGGCAAATGCTGTGTGAGAGAACTGGTGCCAAATTGAAAGTAATTCCGATGGACGAAAACGGAATTCTTCAACTCGATTTTTTAGATCAAAATTTAAGTGAAAAAACAAAGATCGTTTCTCTGAATCAGGTTTCAAATGCACTTGGAGTCATTAATCCTATTGAAGAAATTATTGCCAAAACAAGAGCGAATTCTAACGCGATGATCGTTATTGATGGAGCTCAGTCTGTGCCGCATTTTAAAATTGATGTTCAGAAAATGGATTGTGATTTCTTCGTCTTCTCTGGACATAAAATGTATGCTCCGATGGGAACGGGAATTCTTTATGGAAAAGAAGAAATCCTGAGAAAAATCCAACCTTTTCATGGTGGTGGTGAAATGATTGCGACGTGTTCTTTTGAAGAAACGACTTATGCAGATCTACCTTTTAAATTTGAAGCTGGAACGCCAAATGTTGGTGGCAACATCGCTTTGGGAGCAGCCATTGATTTCATGGATAAAATCGGTCAGGAAAATATTCAGACGCATGAAACTGCTTTGCTTGATTACGCTCAGAAGAAATTACTAGAAATTGACGGTCTCCGAATTTACGGTGAAAAAGCCAACCGAACAGGAGTGGTTTCTTTCAATCTGGAAGGAGTCGGCATCGCTTCTGATGTCGGAATGATTCTGGACAAACTCGGCATCGCGGTGAGAACTGGTCATCACTGTACACAACCAATTATGAACTTCTTTAATATCGCAGGAACGGTTCGAGCAAGTTTTGCAGTTTACAATACGTTTGAAGAAATAGATGTTTTGGCAGAAGGTGTAAAAAAAGCCCAACGGATGCTGGGCTAATTATTTAAGATTCTTTTAAAATCTGTCTCGCAGCTGTTTTATTTTTCACCTTATCGATAACGCGGGTACAAATTCCTTTTTCATCAAAAATGAAAGTGGTTCGCATAACACCCATGTATTCTCTTCCCATGAAATTTTTCATTTGCCACACGCCAAATTTTTCTAAAGTCTCTTTGGACTCGTCAGAAAGAAGCGGAAATTGAAACGCGTTCTTTTCGTGAAACTTTCTTTGAGCAGGCACAGGGTCAGCAGAAACTCCGATTAATTCATAACCTTCTTTTGTTAATTCAGTAAGATTATCATTTAAATTACACGCTTCTGTGGTGCAACCTGGGGTGCTCGCTTTCGGATAAAAGAATACAATCAGCTTCTTTCCTAAAAAACTCTTCGACCGTACTTTATCTCCATCTTGGTTTAAAAGTTCAAATTCTGGTAATTGATCGCCTACTTGCAACATATTGTTTAATTTTGTTCAAATTTAGATTTAAAATGTTAAAAAAGCAAAGAGCAGAAATCGTAAGGACCGAATTGGAGAAATTATATCCAACCGTTCCTATTCCGCTGGACCACAATTGTCATTTTACGCTATTGGTTGCGGTGGCACTTTCCGCTCAAACGACGGATAAAAAAGTGAATCAGATTTCGCCTAAACTTTTTGAAGTTGCCGGTGATCCTTTTAAAATGAAAGAATTAGAAGTTGACGAAATTAAATATTTAATTAAAGAAATCGGCCTCGCCAATACCAAAGCCAAAAATCTGAAGAGAATGTCGGAGCTTTTAGTAGAAAGGCATAACGGAGTTGTTCCGCAAACCTACGAAGAACTGGAAGCGCTTCCTGGAGTTGGTCATAAAACTGCTTCTGTGGTGATGAGTCAGGGATTTGGATTCCCAGCATTTCCTGTAGACACCCATATTCACCGATTGATGACGCAGTGGAAATTAACTTCGGGTAAAAATGTAGTGGAAACCGAAAAAGATGCAAAGAAGCTTTTTCCAAAAGAAACCTGGAATAAATTACACTTACAAATTATTTTCTACGGTCGAGAATATTCGCCCGCGAGAGGAAATCAAGATAATGATTACATTACGAAAATGCTTTTTGAATAAAATTGCTGAGAGTAAATTTTTAAATTTGAGACCGGATCTACTTTAAAAGCTTTTCTACCTTATCGATTAAATCATCTATTTCAAAAGGTTTTGCCAGAAAGTCATCGGCGCCAATCTCTGTGCAGATCTTTGCGGCATCGGGATGAGCAGACATCAACATTACTTTGATATCAGAAGTTTCAGAATTTCGCTTTACTTCTTTGGTTAAAGTCCGTCCATCAAAGCCTGACATCAGCATATCGGTGATAATTAATTCTGGTTTTGCAATTGCCAGTTTCTGTCTATATTCTGCAGGATTACAACATGATTCGACATCATAACCATCGGAAAGCAAAATACTTTCAATGAGTGTACAAATGTCTTTGTTGTCATCAACAACCAATATCTTCATAATTTTAATTTAATTTTCTAAAAGAGGCAGGGCGAAATAAAACTTACTTCCTTTTTGTTTTTCACTTTCTACCCAAATTTTTCCCTCGTGTCTATCGACGATATCTTTAACTATAAACAGTCCGATTCCGAATCCTGGAAAAGTCACTTCATCTTCACCAGAAACTCGGTAAAAACGATCGAAGATCTTCGTTAATTCGAGCTCATCCATACCAATTCCAAAATCCTCTACCGAAACTACAGCGCAATTTCCGTCAACGTAAAGCTTCACATTAACCTCGTTTGCATTCGGAGAATATTTGATCGCATTGGTTAAAAGATTATTTAACACCTGCGTGATTCGATCTTTGTCAGCAAAAACCTCGATATCTTTTGCATCGCTCAATTCAAAATTAATATGGTGGCTTTGGTCTGCTGCTTTGATATCTTCAATAGTTTCTGTCACCAGTTTTAGCAAAGAAAAATCACCTTTATGCAAAGGAAGTTTTCCGGATTCAATGCGGGAAATATCCAGAAGCTCACCCATTAAATGATTGAGCTTATTGATTTGATTTTCTATGGTGTTTAAAGAATTGACCAGAAATTTATCATCTGAACCGCCACGCATTTTTTTAAGCAACTGCACGTAGCCTTTTATTGTAGTCACCGGAGTTTTCAGTTCATGATTAGCGATTTTGATGAAATTATTTTTATGTTCATCCTGCTTTTTCATGTCGTCGATATCGGTACTTGTCCCAACCCATTTCGTGACATTACCAAATTCATCTAATTGTGGAGCAGCCCGACTTAGAAACCAGCGGTATTCTTCATTCTTGTTTCGAAAACGATGTTCAAATGAAAAGGGTGTTTTATTTTTGACGCTTTTCATCCACAGGCGTGTATTTTCAATTCGTTCATCAGGATGTACAATATCGATCCAGCCATTTCCCTCTAAAAAAGTGTTATAATCTTTCCCGGAATAATCCATGGTCGCTTGATTGAAATAGGTTAGTCGTCCATCACTTTCACCGATCCAGACAATTTGCGGAATCGCATCAGCCAGAAAACGATATTTCTGTTCACTTTCTCTGATTTTTCGCTCGAACTCTTTTAAGTCCGTAATATCGCGCATCGTTCCAGAAATGTACGGTTTACTACCTTCAAAACTTTCCAGGAGTCTGCCATATATTTCAACCCACTTTACGTTTCCATCGCGCAAGATAATTTTGGTTTGGTAATAGAGATCGCCCGTATCTTTTGCCTGTTTTAACGCATCATTACGAACTTTTACATATTTGGGGTGAATGTGATTTTCGAAAACCTTACAGTCCAGCTTCTCCGTATCAGAGTCGTATCCCAGAATCGATAAAAAGCGGGGTGAGAAATTGTATTTATGCTGCGTTTCATAATCCATATCAAACCTGCCTAATTTAGTAGCGTCTAAGGCAGTATTCAGCTGATGATGGCTTTCCTGAAGAAGGATCTCGTTGGTTTTCCGTTCCGTAATGTCTTGCATTACTCCTAACATTCGATTCGGTTGATTCTCTTCGTCGCGGAATATTTTACCATTGGTGAAAATCCATTTCAGATTCCCCTGTTTATCGATGATCCTGGCTTCATACTTATATTTCCCAGTTTTTAAAGCGCGTTCGTAAGCTTTCTCTACAATATTGACACGGTCATATTCTACCAAATGATTTCTTAGTTGCTGATGACTGATGGCATCATCCTCTTTGTAGCCGAAAATTTTTGATAAATAAGTAGAATGAATAATTTCGGAATTTTTCAGGTTTAAATCCCAGGTTGCCGTATGAGAACTTTCGGTTGCCAAACGAAGTCTTTCCTCTTCCTCTCGAATTTTACTTTTGATGCCTACCAGATCAGTAACTTCGATTACCACCGTTGCGAAATACTGCAAATCGCCATTTTCGCTGTAGATCGGTTGGTAAACAAAATTAAAGAAAACATCTTGAAGCACACCATCCCTGTGGAGCTTTACACAATGTTCAGGCGCGTAAAATGGCTGTTTGTTTTTCTTTACATCTTCGAAGATGGAAAGCAACTGATCCTCTGTTTCAGGAAAAATATCGAACATGCATTTGCCTAAAACTTCCTCTCTTGTTTTTTGAACGATATCGAGCCAGACATTATTTGCAAATTCAAAAACGTAATGCTCATTAACCAGCGAAAAACCAAAAGGCGTTTTCTGCATTACATTTTCCAGAACATTCTCTGTCAAAGAGAGCGGAATATGGGGAAAGTTGACATCCATAAATGATCAATTTTTGACCTGTAAAATTACAGATTTATTTGATATTTCATTAAAATATTTTCAGCTTGACAAATGAATATTTAACCATAAATGTTTCCAATTACAATACTTTTAAAATAGCGGAAAATTGATTAGAAATAATAAAAAAGAGATAGATTTTTTTTAAAACTTTAACCTTCATTATTAATTATTGCTGAAGATTATTTCTGTTTTTTTGACCAGTTTTCCATTTTGCGATCGAGTACATCCAAAGGCAAACAACCTTGATTCAGCACCTCATCATGGAATTTCGCTAAACTGAATTTACTTCCGAGATCTCTGGTGTATCGATCCCGCAATTCGCGAATTTTTAGGGAACCAATTTTGTAACCTAAGGCTTGTCCTGGCATGGCCATGTAACGCTCGATCTCTGCTGTGGCACTCGCTTCATCGTAAGAAATATTACTGAGGAAATATTGAATAGCTTCTTCCCGATTCATCGTTCCGGTATGGATTCCTGTATCAACAACAAGCCTTACTGCACGCAACATTTGATCACTCAAATATCCCATTTTCTGATAAGGATCGGTATATAATCCGAACTCTGGCCCCAGCGTTTCACAATAATGTGCCCAACCTTCGCCGTACGCTCCAAACCACCCAAATCGCATGAATTTAGGAACTGCCGTGTTTTCCTGCTGTAAAGAAATTTGGTAATGATGACCTGGAATTGCTTCGTGTAGAAATAAAGATTCCATCCCTGAAGTCACATTAAATTTTGTTGGATCAGGAATGGGAATATAGAAAATTCCCGGACGTTTTCCATCTGGAGTTCCCTGAATATATTCTGCACTTGCAGTCGCTTCTCTGAATTTTTCGGTCTGTCGAATTTCAAATGGAGTTACAGGAGTTACACTGAACATGGTTTTTAATTTCGGCGTGATCTTAGCCAAAATACCATTGAATGCAGTGATCACTTCTTTCTCCGTTTTGTAGGGCATTGCTTTCGGGTCAGATTTTACGAATGTTATAAACTCTTCCAAAGTTTCGGTAAAGCCAACCTCTTGCTTTACTTTCTCCATTTCTCCACGAAGCATTGCTACTTGTTCTAGGCCAATTTTGTTAATCTCTTCCGGAGATTTTGACGTTGTCGTCCAGCTTTTAACATAATAAGCATAAATCTCATTTCCCTTTGGTAAGGCGTTAATTCCGTCGGTCGTTCTTGCTTTCGGCAAATATTCTGTTTCCAGGAATGTTCCCATTTTGGCATAAGCCGGAACTATTTTCTTCGAAACCACCTCTTTGTAGGCTGCGGTCAATTTCTCTCTTTGAGCACTGCTAAAGTTCTTCGGGAATTTTTTTACTGGACCATAAAAAATATTGGTTTCAAAGTCAGAACTTGTCAATTCTTCAGCATTCATTTGCGGAATCATTTTCGCCACTAATTTTTTCGGAAGAACAAAGTTGTTTTTCATTCCTTCCCGAAAGTTTCCTTCTGCGGTCGCCATCCATTCAGGGAACTTTTCCAGTCTTTTCAACCAGTCTTCATAATCTTTCACTGTTTTGAAGGGCTGACTTCCCTCGCCACTTCCCAACAGCGGAAAGTCCAGTGGCAATCCACCAAACTGAGTGAACGGAATATATTCTGGATGGTAAGCGTAGCGTTCAATTTTATCTTTTAAAGTATAATCCAACACATCGTAAACGGTTTTGTCATCGTCACTAAGGGATTTATAATCTAATTTTTGTAACTTATTTTGAACTGAACTGTAAAACGAAATTTCACCTGAAATAAAATCTTTATCAATATTGATCGGCAACTGGTCATTGTAGCGCAAATCACCTTGAGACGTAGCTTCTATAGGATAGAGTTTCAAATACTGTTCGTAGTAATCAGCGGCAATTGAATCTACTTCAATCGGTGTGACTTTGGTTAAAGGCGAATCAGATTTTTTACAACTTGTAAATCCGGTCAAGAAAACTACTCCTAAAAAAGCAGTGTATAAAACATTTTTCATTATCCTATTTTTGAAGATGCTAAATTAATTGTTTTTGATTAAAGTTTAGAAATTATGATTTTAAACTCCTGATTTTAATCAAATTGAAAATTACAACAAATAATTTTGCACAATCAATCTATTTTTTATCTTTGCTCTATCAGGTTCGCTGATTACTTATATAACTCAATTTTTTCTAAAAAAATGAAAGGGATTTTAAAAATCTATCATCCGGATGAAACCCTAAAATATCACATCCAGACTACTTATTGCAAAGCCGTTTACAGCAACACTCAACATTTTTTGGAAGTAGAAATTATTACCGATGATTCTTTGGATCATGTAGATGATGATTCATTGCAATATAACTTTCCCCAAATTTCGATGAATGTTTTTGATTTTCCGATCGAAGATTCAGAACTCGTTGGAAAGTCTTTTGCGATGCGCGATTCCGACGCTGATAATTTCATTGGGGTCGATCTTTTTGATGATGAAGATGCATTCCTTACCGAGAGCAAACTTTCTTTCAAGAATGACGCTACTGGTGAACTCGAACTTTTCTGGGAAGGAAATATTACTGATTTTTATACCGGCTCAAACCAGCCAATTCCGTTTAAACTGAAATGTAATTTCAAGCAAGACGAAATTATTGTTGACGAAGATTAATTCTATTAATTCAGTCCAACTTTAAATAAATACCTTAAAATCTGTAATATTAAGGTAATTTTGACGTTCAATTTTAAAATTAAAAAGTACACATGTTTTTACAAACTCCAACGCAAATCATTAATACGACTACAGAAAAGCACGTTTTTTCACTTTGGGAAATTCTTTTCGGAGGCGGTATCGTCGGAAATATTATTATGATTGCCATTTTTCTTTTAGGGATTTTAGCACTCTATATCTTTTTAGAAAGATACTTCTTCATCAAAAGAGCTTCAAAACAAACTCCGAATTTTTTAGAAAATATTAAAGATTTCGTGCAGGAAGGAAAGATTACCACCGCAGTTGATTATTGTAAAACCATCGATTCTCCGGAAGCCAGAATGATCGAAAAAGGATTGGCCCGAATCGGAAGACCTATTTCTGACATCTCGAATGCAATGCAAAATCAAGGACAGTTGGAAGTTTCGAAGCTGGAGAAAAATCTCAACATATTAGCTTCTGCCTCTGGAGCAGCACCAATGTTAGGGTTTCTGGGAACGGTAGTTGGAATGATCATGGCGTTTTTTGAAATCTCCAATGTTACCGGCGCGGTGAGTCCTAAACTTTTAGCGACTGGGATTTATACGGCGATGGCGACAACTGCAATCGGATTGTTTGTCGGAATCCCTGCTTACTTTTTCTATAATATTTTGGTAACCAATGTTGATCGTTTGGTTTTGAAAATTCAAACGCATGTTAATGACTTTCTGGATACTTTAAACACCCCGTTATAATGGAGTTAAAAAGAAAAAACAGAGTTAATGCCGAGTTCAGTATGGCCTCGATGACAGATATTATTTTTCTGTTGTTGATTTTCTTCATGATCACAAGTTCTGCAATTAGTCAAAGTTCAATTGAAGTAAAATTACCCACTGCCGACACCGCGAACCCAAGTGTTCAGGACCCAGCAGTAGTGACCATTAAAGAAGACGGCAAGTATTTTGTAAACGATAAAGAGATTGCGAAAGAACAGCTGGAAAACTATTTGGTGACTACTTTAAAAGGAGAAGAAAAACCTTCATTTACCATCAGAGCCGATGAAAACACCAAACATAAAGATGTTGTTTTCGTGATGGGAATTGCAGAAAGCCATCAGTACAATTTAGCCATTGCAACCACTCAAGAACAATAAACGATTAATTCTCTAAAAAAGAAATCCGTCAAAAAATGGATTATATCATTCAACATAAAAAGAACGAAGAAAAAGACCGAAGACGAAGCGCAATCATTACGCTTCTGATCTCATTATTACTTTTCCTGGGAATCTTGTTTTATAAATTTACCAAAATCACCGAGAAACCAGAGCAAGTCACAACGATGCTCATTAATTTCGGAGACAATAGAGACGGCGCGGAAGTGGAGGAACCTACCAATCAAGAAGGCAGTTTGGCAGCCAATTCAGAAGTAACTGAACCGATTGAAGAAGTTGTTCCAGAAGCAAAGCCAGAACCGATAAAAGAAATGGTGAAGCCGGTTGTTAAAGAAAAAATAATTACGGGAACCAATACCAAGGTAAGCACTCCAAAAGCTGAAAAAGTAGTTAAAGCGAAAACTCCAACTAAATCTACTCCAGCGAAAACAACCACTCCGAAAAAGGCAAGTCCGGCAAAAGCAGCTACTCCTAATTCTACTACTGGAAGTGGCGATGGCAAAGGAACAGCAGCGATAGGAAATCTCTTAAAAGGTCGTGGAACCAAGACCGGAACTCAGGGAACTTCAGGAACCACTGGAAACGCGGGTGATCCGCTGGGTGGCGACGGAAATGGCGACAGTAAAATTGGTGTCGATAGAAAACTTGTCGGATTTATTCCTGGAACGATGGGTCGTGGTGGCGCACAACCATCGCACAATTGTTCAGCGAGTGGCAGCATTAATATCGCTTATACGGTTGACAAAGCCGGCAATGTGATCTCGGCGCGACGCTCAGGCGGTGTTTCCGATGCTTGTGTCGTCTCAACGTCGGTGAGTTGGGTGAAGAGATATGTGAAAGCAGAAAAATCAAACTCTTCCTCTACAGGAACTTACAGCATTACTTTCTAAATTTATTTGGGCGACTAATCTCCGTCTTCCGCTCCCAATCTTTTTTGCCATCATCCAAGTCCTATGCAAAAAAAGGATTTCCGCTCAAGCCGGGTCGCGATTCTGTTATAAAATAAAAACCAGATCCAAACCAAAAACTTGACCTTCTCAAAATATTTAAAAATTTTTTGTACCATGACAGATCAGCAATATCAAGAAGCGCTCGATTGGCTTTTTGTACAAATACCAAGCTACCAGACCGATGGAAAACAAGCTTACAAACCTGGCTTAGAAAACATTACTAAACTCTGCGCATTATTTGGTAATCCTCAGGAAAAACTAAAGATGATTCACATTGGTGGAACCAACGGAAAGGGTTCTACCAGCAATATGCTCGCTTCAGTTTTACAAGAAGCTGGTTACAAGATCGGACTCTATAATTCCCCACACCTCATCGATTTTACGGAAAGAATAAAAATCAATGGCGAAAACTGTGATAAAGAATTCGTTTATCATTTTATTCAAAAACTAAGAAATCTACCCAGCGAAATCACGCCTTCCTTCTTTGAATTCACGACCATCATGGCTTTCGAATATTTTTATCAAAAGAAAGTCGATTACGCCATTATAGAAGTTGGCTTAGGCGGAAGGTTAGATTCTACCAACATCATCTCTCCAATCGTTTCTGCGATCACCAACGTTGCTTTGGATCACCAGGATTTGTTAGGAAACACCATTGAAGAAATAACTAATGAAAAAGCTGGAATCATCAAACCAAATATTGCCATTATTTCAGGTGCAGATGATCTGGTGGTGAAAAATATTATTGAAGCAAAAGCATCCGACCTGAACACTTTATTTGTTGATGCAACTGCCATCAGCACCAATTTGAGATCTGATCTGCAAGGAAATTATCAGGAAAAGAACATTAAAGTAGTATTAGCGCTGATTAATGAATTGAAAAATGTCGGATTAAACATTTCAGAAAAAAACATTCAAGACGGACTTTTAAACGTACATCAAAACACCAACTTCATCGGTCGCTGGTTTGAGTTTTCGAAAGATCCACTCATCATTTGCGATACTGCTCACAACCAAGCCGGCTTAGAACTTGTTTTTGACCAGCTCAATTCAATTCCAAAATTCAAACATATCATTTTGGGTTTCGTGGCAGAAAAGAATATTACCGAAGTTTTACAGATTCTTCCAGGCAACGCTACCTTCTATTTTGCCAAACCTGCCAACAATCGGGGTCGTCACCCACAGGATTATGAAGATTTATTAAAAAAATCGAAAATAATTTATAAAATTTTTGAGACCGTTCAGGATGCGTATCTTTTTGCAAAACAACAACTTAAAAAAGATGAAATGATTTTTATCGGCGGAAGCAACTTTGTGGTCGGAGAATTTCTTCAAAAAAATTTGGAAGAATAGAAAATTTTTGTACATTTGCCGAACCAAAATTTGACACATCAAAAATGGTATCGGGCTCTTAGCTCAGTTGGTTCAGAGCATCTCGTTTACACCGAGAGGGTCGGGGGTTCGAATCCCTCAGGGCCCACCCAAGAAACCTCAGTTTATTCTGAGGTTTTTTTTAATTAGGGCAGTTAGCTCAGTTGGTTTAGAGCGCTGCGTCGACATCGCAGAGGTCACTGGTTCGAACCCAGTACCGCCCACAAAACTTCTCAAGAAATTGAGAAGTTTTTTTTGTTTTAAGCTATTTAAGGTTCTAGTTTTAAAACGGTTGCAGTCATTCTTTTCTAGAACATTGAGATTTATTTATTACTTTTAGTCTCAAAACACAAACCATGCTAGTAAAAATTTACGGAAGTGCCATTTTCGGAGTCTCTGCACAAACAATCACTATAGAGGTCAATATCGATACAGGCGGTGTTGGTTATCATTTGGTAGGTCTTCCTGACAACGCCATCAAAGAAAGCAGTTACCGAATTTCGGCGGCGTTGAAAAACATTGGTTTCAAAATACCTGGTAAGAAAATCACCATCAATATGGCGCCGGCCGATCTGCGCAAAGAAGGTTCTGCTTATGACCTGAGTATTGCCTTAGGTATTCTGGCGGCATCAGAGCAAATCAATGCCGAAGAAATCGGTAAATACATTATTATGGGCGAACTATCTTTAGATGGCGGATTATTGCCTATAAAAGGAGTTTTACCAATCGCCATTAAAGCAAAAGAAGAAGGATTTAAAGGAATTATTTTACCCAAACTCAATATTCGGGAAGCTGCCATCGTAAGTGATCTTGAAGTTTACGGAATTGACAACATCAAAGAAGTGGTCGATTTTTTTAACGAAGGAATTCCTTTAGAGAGAACTACGATTGATATTAGAAAAGAGTTTCAGGAAAAGGTTCATCATTTTCCCAATGATTTCTCGGAAGTGAAAGGTCAGGAAACCGCCAAACGCGCGATGGAAGTTGCAGCGGCCGGCGGACATAACATTATTCTCATCGGTCCGCCGGGAAGTGGCAAAACAATGCTTGCAAAGAGAGTTCCGACCATCTTACCACCACTAACCTTAAAGGAAGCTTTAGAAACGACTAAAATTCATTCTGTCGCGGGAAAGATCGGAACGGAAACTTCATTGATGACGGTTCGACCATTTCGCAGTCCGCATCATACTATTTCTGATGTTGCCCTTGTAGGCGGCGGAAGCTATCCTCAACCAGGCGAAATTTCATTAGCCCATAACGGCGTTTTATTTCTGGATGAAATGCCGGAATTCAAAAGAACGGTGTTGGAAGTCATGCGTCAACCTTTGGAAGATCGCGAAGTCACTATTTCCCGTGCAAAATTTACAGTCAACTATCCCGCAAGTTTTATGTTGGTTGCCAGCATGAATCCCAGTCCAAGTGGCTATTTCCCTGACGATCCCAACAATACTTCATCTCAGTTCGAGATGCAGCGGTATATGAATAAACTTTCCGGACCGCTACTCGACCGAATTGACATTCATATCGAAGTTCAAAAAGTAGAGTTTGAGCAACTTTCAGATAAAAGAAAAGGAGAACAAAGCGATGATATCAGACGGCGCGTTTTGATTGCTCGCGAAATCCAGAGTAACCGTTATAAAAATTCAGATATTCATTATAACGCGCAAATGGGTCCAAAAGAAATTGAGAAGTTCTGTGAACTTGATGAGACATCGCAAATCCTTATTAAAACTGCGATGGAAAAACTGAATCTTTCAGCGAGAGCCTATGATCGAATTTTAAAAGTCTCAAGAACGATCGCTGATTTAGAACAAGCGGAAACGCTTAATGCAGCTCATATTTCAGAAGCGATTCAGTACCGAAGTCTGGATCGTGAGTTTTGGAATGTATAAAAAATACCACTCCGAAATGAAGTGGTAATTTTTTAAAAAACTTTAAATTTTATTCTAAATAAAAGTCTCTTATCTAATTAATTGGTAACAAATGGTTTGATCATCTTTTTGTTTTCCTTTCTGATTTCAAAACCAAAATTATAAGAAAAGCCTACACCTAGAGTTTGTTTCATTTGTAGTTTTTGCATTTGATCGTGGTCGTACAAAAGATCTAAACTCACAACCGTAGTGATAAACTTATTAAATTTAATGTTGAGCGTTCCGTTATAAGAAATATCCACTCGATCTGCTTTAAAAATATAATTGCTAAAAAAATTGACTTGATTGACCAAGTTAATGTCTTTATAAATTTTCAGTCGATAAAGAATATTCACCAAAGCACCCAGTTCTGAACGAACCGACTGGCCATCCTTCTCCAAACCATACTTTCCTGCTTTCTGTAAATGAGGGTCATTAACAAAGGTAAATTTGCCATTGACCGGACGAAAAATAATCTGGAAATTCTCATTAGGGTTGTACAAAATACCGACCCCAGCATAAACATAACCGGGCGACATGAAACGCGAAATTCGATCTTCAAACGTTGGATCAGGAGTTAATGAATAATTATATCCCGCCGAGAACTGCGATAAAAACTGAAAACCTGTCGATAAATAAAAATTCTTTCCTACATCGTAACCATAGTTGGTCATCAGGTTAATGTAATCTTCGGTTTTACGCGAAGACTCGCCTTCTGACGACAGAAAACCATAACCTAACTGTATATTATTGTCTAAAAAATGCCTGTTATTTTTATAACTGATGTTATAATTTATTTTGCCGATAATACCAATGCTGTTATTACCACCAGAGTTCCAGTTAGAAAAAGATGACTGATTGAACGTCATGCTGTTTTGGCCATAGTAAAACCATTTAATAGGATCTTTTAACTGCAATATATTATAAGGCGTTACCGGAATGTTTTCATCCTTTTCGATGATCACATCACGGTTTCGAATAACGATCGTATCTTTAAAATGGACCTCAAATTTCTCAAACTTTGGATCAGCTAAGCTGTCAATATTCAGCGTGGTTGAATTCCATCTGTTTTGTGAGATTGAATCGATTTCGGCCAAAACGTGTTTATCGTTTTGCGAAAAAGCGAAGATTGATATAAATGTCAGAATTGTAGTTAGCAGATTTCTCATAGTTTGCAAATTTAAGACAAACAAACAAGTTTATAAAATTCATTCTATAGCCTTTTCGTACTTTTTGTCTGATTTTATTTACATTTATAAAAAGATTTAGTCAATATTGTCCAATAATCATTTTGGTCACGCTTTTGTCAAAAAGAACATCATGCTAAAAAACCACTTGAATCTCAACGCCATACGAAACGCAGCCATCATGGTAGCGGCGATGTGGTTCGGATATTTTCTCCAATATATGGGTTGGTTTACTGGGTGTTCGGGCGCGATCATTCCGCTCAATCCACATGGATTAAAAGGAATTTTCCTCTCTCCGTTTTTGCATGGAAGTCTGGAACATATTTTTGGGAATTCAGTTCCTATTTTTGTTTTGGTATTTCTTCTTTATCAATTCTATCCGTTTATTGCGAAGAAGGTATTTTTGCTCGGCTGGATCTTAACTGGGTTTTTAGTTTGGCTTTTACCACCAATTGATATTTATACTGGTGAATTTAACACAGTTTGCATTATCGGTGCCAGCGGAATTGTCTATGTTTTGGCATTCTTCATATTTTTCAGCGGCGTATTCCGGTGGAACATGAAATTCTTAACCGTGTCTTTGGTTGTTGCGCTGTATTATGGAAGTTTAATTTGGGGCGTATTGCCGGAAGAATTATTTTCTAATCTTGCAGAACCAAGCAGAATTTCCTGGCAATCGCATTTATCAGGTGCTGTGATTGGAATAGTGATGGCTTTTATTTTTCGAAAATCAGGTGAAAGAACATTGAAATTTATCTGGGAATTCCCGAATTATTATAGTGAAAAAGATGATAAACTGTGGCAGGAATACAAAGAAAATCATCCGGACGATTTTTTAGAACTTCCTTATAAAAAGAAAGAAAATGTTTGGGAACGGTTAGATGAACTTCGGAAGAATGAATAAATTTTGATACTTTTGATAAAACTTCATTATGCGTTCCGAAGAAAATCTTTACTCTATTGCGCTGCGGCACTGTCCTTTAATCGGAGATGTAATTTTCCGAAAGTTGGTGGGTGAAATTGGTTCTCCGAAAGAAGTATGGGAACTTTCAAAATCAGGATTGCAAAATATTTTTGGCATCGGTCGAAAAATAGCAGTCGAAATTGGTAACCCGGAACATTTAAGATTTGCTGAAAAAGAAATTGCATTTTGTGAGAAAAATGGCATTAAAATCAATCTTCGGCATCTTGGTGATTTACCAACATTATTAAATGAATGTGAAGATGCTCCGGCAATTTTATATCAAAAAGGAAATTTTGACTTCTCCCGAAAAGCCGTAAGCATTGTGGGTACAAGAAATATTTCAGCTTACGGAAAACAATTTATTCAAGACTTATTAATTGCTGCTAAAAGTGAAAAGATCATCACCATAAGTGGTTTGGCTTTGGGTGCAGACGCTGAGGTTCATGAAGTTTCCATCAAAAACAATATTCCGACTGTTGCAGTTTTAGCACATGGTTTTCATACCCTTTATCCATCAAGAAATCGAAAACTGTCTCAAAAAATACTGGAGGAAAACGGCGTGTTATTCACCGAATTCAATTCTACTCAAAAGCCTGATCGCGAGAATTTTATTCAGCGAAACCGCGTGATCGCAGGTTTGGCACCGGCAACAATTGTGGTCGAAACCGCTTTTGGCGGAGGCTCGATAAGCACAGCAACATTTGCTAACAATTACAACAGAGAAGTTTATGCTTTGCCCGGCAGAATTGATGAAAAATACAGTCAGGGTTGCAACCAACTTATCCATCAAAATAAAGCCGCCGTAATTTCTACCATCTCAGCCCTTATTGAGCAACTCGGTTTTGCGGATGATGTTGAAAAAACAGACGAACTTTTCCCCGTTTCTGAGGTTAGAATTTTATTACCAGATCATCAACAAAATATTTTAAATACGCTCGATCGCAAGATTCCATTCTCATTAGATGAGCTTGCGCAGAAATTAGAAATCCCGACTTATAAAATTTTACCCGATTTGTTACAATTAGAAATTTTGGGATATATAAAAGCACTTTCTGGACGACAATATCTTGCAATTTAACTTTTAAACATTTTTAAAAAAATACTAAACCTCGAATTACTTTCAATTTTTAATGTTTTAAATGTCTATTTTATGAATTTAATAAAAATAAACTCTAAATTTATTAATAATTCAACAATACACAAAGTTTTTCTTGTAAGTTCTGAAAAAACGTTAAATTTGTTAGTAATAATTCTCAATTCATATGGAACATTACAACGTAGAGCAGAAAATTCAGGAATTTATCGCACACATTGAAGCGAAAAATCCAAATGAACCAGAGTTCTTACAAGCTGTAAAAGAAGTTGCTGCCACAGTAATTCCTTTCATTGCAACTCGTAAAGAATACAATGGTATGAAACTTTTAGAAAGGATGGCAGAACCAGAAAGGACCATTATTTTCCGCGTTCCATGGGTTGATGATTCTGGTGAAATTCAAGTAAACAGAGGTTTTAGAATTCAAATGAATTCTGCAATTGGTCCTTACAAAGGAGGAATTCGTTTTCATCCGACTGTGAATTTATCTGTTCTTAAATTTTTAGCATTCGAACAAACTTTCAAAAACTCTTTAACAACTCTTCCAATGGGTGGTGGTAAAGGAGGTTCTGATTTTGATCCACAGGGAAAATCAAATATGGAAGTAATGCGTTTTTGTCAGGCATTTATGACAGAAATGTGCAAATATATCGGACCTGAAACCGATGTTCCTGCCGGAGATATTGGAGTTGGCGCCAGAGAAGTTGGCTATTTATTTGGTCAGTACAAAAAAATCAGAAATGAATTTACTGGCGTACTAACAGGAAAAGGATTGGCTTACGGTGGTTCCTTAATTCGTCCGGAAGCAACCGGATATGGTGTTGTTTATTTCTGTGAGCAAATGTTGAAAACAATCGGGCAAGAAGTGAAAGGAAAAACCTTTGCCGTCTCTGGCTTCGGAAATGTTGCTTGGGGTGTTGTAAAAAAAGTAAATGAATTAGGCGGAAAAGTGTTAACTATTTCTGGTCCTGATGGCTACGTATATGATGAAGACGGAATTTCTGGTGATAAAGTAGACTATCTACTACAGCTTCGGGCCTCTGGAAATAACAGAGCAGAAGATTTCGTAAAAAAATTCCCTAGTGCTAAATTCTACGCAGGAAAACGTCCTTGGGATGTTAAATGTGATGTAGCAATTCCAGCCGCAACGCAAAATGAATTATTATTAGAAGATGCTCAGGCATTGGTTGCAAACGGCGTGCTTTGTGTAACTGAAGCAGCGAACATGCCTTCAACTTTGGATGCTATAAATTATTTCCTGGACAGCAAAGTTTTGTTCTCCCCTGGAAAAGCTTCTAATGCTGGTGGTGTAGCAACTTCCGGATTAGAAATGACTCAGAATTCAATTCGTTTGAACTGGTCGTCTGAAGAAGTTGATGCAAGATTAAAAGAAATTATGATCGGCATTCACAAGGCTTGTAGAGACTACGGTAAAGAAGAAGACGGTTACGTTAACTATGTAAAAGGAGCCAACATCGCCGGCTTTGTAAAAGTTGCCGAGGCAATGTTAGCGCAAGGTGTGGTATAAAAAATCGAAGCCGGAGTTTTACTCCGGCTTTTTTCATCAATCCTGTCCCGGGCTAATGGGAAAAAAGTAAAGTGAAAGGATAAAAAGCATTGAAAATTCAATGCTTTTTATTATTTAGGTCGGTCCTGATTGTTGGTCAGTTTAATGATTCTTACTCTACGATTTCTTTTTTAGCTTTTTGAGTGTTAAGCGTTTTCTCGGTAGCTTTAACATCTTCTGCTTCTCTCATTTGCATGTCTTCTGTTTTCTTCTGATCTTCAGCTTTAACTTCTACAGGTTCTGCATTCATAGAATCTACAGCTTGCATTTCGGCTTTTACTTCTGCTTTTTGTAGAGTTTCTATTTTAGTCGCTTTCTGCATTTTTGTACTCTCTTTCTTCTGTGCAGATGCAAATGTAATTCCGGCTCCTAGTAATACGATTGCTAACATTGACTTTTTCATAAAATAATTTTATTGGTTAATACCCATCAATAACGCAGAATATCATTTTTATACATTGACGCTAACAAAGTTTAACGCACTTTATAAAAGATTGGGAAAGTAAACGCTTACTCTAAATTTTTCTTTAATTTTTTTACAAACTCAAAATCCATAAGACCTACATTAGTATTCTTAATAATAATCGGTTTCCGAAAATCTGATTCTGAGTGTAAATTATGCCAAATAAAGTCCTTACTGATATTTATCTTTAGGAGCATCCAGATTTTCGCTTCTTCCAAAACCAGTCCCGCTCTTCGTTACAATCCCTTCATTTAGCGCTCGCTCGCTCGCACTTCATTCCGGGGATTTTCACTGCGATTGGGGCTATGAGTTCGGACAGTTATATCTCGAAAAAGATATGGGAAATAAATAAAAAGTCGCTCTGAGTATTTATAAGAAAAAAAATATATCTTAGTGATTAGAAATAATTCTTACGAATAGCAGACAAATCCCTACGAAATACATTGTATTTGTCTGATAAATTAGGACATATATACAAGTTAGCTGTAATCTCACAAAAAACTGATATCTAAATGAAAAACTGTATTTTTTTATTATTTCTACTTTTTCTTTCTCTGAAGATTGATGGACAGACTCAAAGATTTATTTATGAATATTCATTTAAACCTGACTCTCTAAA
>NZ_JBGZYM010000095.1:0-13707 GCF_041824135.1 Kaistella sp.
GCAGGAATCGCTTTTGAAGAAATCAACAAACAGGTTTCTGAAGGGTTGAATAATTATGTGACTGAAAACAAATTGAGATTGGTCGGTCAGCCGGTTCCACAACCAGTTGATGCAATGGATCACAACGCAGAATCACTTTCTGTTGGTTTTGAAGTTGGGTACGAACCTGAATTTACGATTGATTTAGCAAAATATGAAGCTCCTCATTTTAAAGTAGAAGCTTCTGAAAAAGAAATCAACCAAAGTATCGAGAATATGCAAAAGCGTTTCGCTGAGCAGGTTCCTCAAGATGCGATCGCTGATGATTCTACAGTTGCTTTAGAAATTAGTCAGGTAATTGAAGAAGGGGCAGAAGGAGAACATAACCACGCGCCGAAAAATATCAGCATTGATATCGCTAGAAAAGCAGCTTTCGAATTGGTGAAATCTTTGAAAAAAGACGAATCAGTAAAAGTTTCTAAAGCCGATTTAGAGAAAAACGAAGAGTTGGCGAAAGAATTAAGTTTCAGCAAAGAAGAAGTAGAACATTTACACCACGACCAGATCGAGGTGAAAGTAAAAGATTTCTTCGGATTAAACTTAGCAGAATTAAACCAAGAGTTATTCGACAAAGTTTACGGTGAAGGAACGATCAAGACTGAAGAAGAATTGAAAGACAAAGTAAAAGCTGAATTGGATGAGTATTTCCAACAGAATGCTGATGTTCATTTCGTAAATAAAGTATTGGCTGAGATCAACGAAAAAGAAGAAGTTAAACTTCCGGAAACGTTCTTGATCAAATGGTTAATGTTCAGCAATGAGCAAGTAACTTCTGAAGCACAGGCAAAAGAAATCTTAGAAGCAGAAAAAAATCAGTTGAAATATCAGATCCTTGAAGGAAAATTGATGAACGACAACGAGATCACTTTAGATTATGCAGACGTTTTAGGACAAGCCGAGCAGTTGGTTCGTAATCAATTAGCGATGTACGGAATTCACCACTTACCGGATGAAGAAGTACAGAAATATGCTGCTGATATGTTGAAAGATCAAGAGCAGGTTCGTCAGATCTCTTCTGAAGTTGGAATGGCTAAATTGAAAGATGTAATTTTAGAAAAAGCAACTAAAAAAGAAACCAAAATTTCTCATGATGAGTTTTTGGAAGAATTGAAAAAGTAATTTTTTCTCAATAAATACTAGATCCGTTTCGTTCAATCGAAACGGATTTTTTTATTTGAATTCTAAACACGAATTACTGTAATGGTTTCATAAATCACTCCAATTTAAAGCTGTTTGCAATCATTTCAAAGTTCCAGGCATTATCACATTTTTTAGTGAACTTCGTGTTAATTGATTGAAGTTATTTGTGTTTAAAAGAGATTTTGTGATTTTAAATTGTAACCTTTCAGCTATTTCATCGACTACTTTAGTACAATTTAAATAATTTTATTTTTAATCTTATTAAATAATATGAAGAAAGTTTTATTATCGTTCACTGTGCTTTTCATGGCATTGGGGACAACATTCGCCCAAAACATTCCCGTAGATCCTGCCGTTAGGACAGGAACACTATCCAACGGAATGAAGTATTACATCAAAAAAAATACGAAACCAGAAAAGAAAGTCGAATTTCGACTGGCGATCAATGTGGGTTCTATTTTAGAAGATGATAATCAAAGAGGTCTGGCTCACTTTATGGAGCACATGAACTTCAATGGTACCAAGAATTTCCCAGACAATAAACTGGTAGATTTTCTACAATCCATCGGAGTTAAATTTGGTCAGCATTTAAATGCGTACACCAGTTTTGACGAAACGGTTTATATGTTACCAGTTCCTTTAGATAAACCAGGAAATCTTGACGCAGGATTAAAGGTGATGGAAGACTGGGCTTTTAACGCCACTTTAAGCGATGCTGAAATCAATAAAGAAAGAGGTGTTGTTCTAGAAGAACTTCGCAACGGTTTAGGACCGGACAAAAGAATGATGGACCAGTATCTACCGAAATATTTATACAAATCTCATTACGCAGACCGTTTGCCAATTGGTAAAAAAGAAATTCTGGAAAACTTCAAACCAGATGTCATCCGTAAATTCCATAAAGACTGGTACCGTCCGAACTTGATGGCTTTGGTAGTTGTGGGAGATATTAATGTTGATGAGGTTGAGAAGAAAATTAAAGCCAACTTTAGTTCTTACAAAAACCCTACGAACGAACGAGCAAGACAGACTTTTGATTTACCGAATCACAAAGAAACTTTGGTAGCGATTGAAAGCGATCCAGATGCAACCAATTCCCGTGTACAGTTCATCATGAAAGATGCTGGTAAAGCAGAACCAGATACTACAGTTCCTCAGTACAACCAAAGTATGGTTAAAGGTTTAGCGGCAACAATGATCAACAACCGTTTGATGGAAATGGTAAATTCTAATAATCCACCTTTTACGTATGGAGTGGTTTATCATGGCGGCACTTATGCCAGAGGTAAAGAGGCATTTCAGGGAATGGCTGTTACCAAAGATGGAAAACAGGTAGATGCGTTGAAAGTTCTTTTAGAAGAAGTTGAAAGAGCCAGTAAATTTGGATTTACGGCGATTGAGTTGGAAAGAGCGAAATCTCAAATCCTTTCCAATTTGGAGAAAACCTACAACAATCGCGACAAAACTGAAAGCGAAATGCTGGTAGGTGAATATGTGAACAGTTTTTTACAGAGCGAACCGATTCCTGGAATTACTTGGGAATACAACCAAACGAAATCTTATTTGCCTTCTATCAATTTGGAGCAAGTGAACAACATTGTTAAAAATTATGTAAAAGATGACAGCCAGGTGATCGTGATCACAGGTCCGAAAAAAGACGGATTGGTTCAGCCAACTGAAAACCAGGTTTTGAAAGCGATGCAGGAAGTGAAATTGGCGAAGTTAACTCCTTACCAGGAAAAAGCCAGTATTGCGAGTTTGTTGAAACCCTTCAAATCAACTGGAAAAATTGTTAAAACAGAAACAGATTCTAAATTAGGAACTACGACTTTAACTTTAAATAACGGCGTAAAAGTTACCTATAAGAAAACAGATTTTAAAGAAGACGAGATCGTATTTACAGCCAGAAGTTTGGGCGGAAGTTCACTGGCTTCTGATGCGGATTATGTGAAAACTCAATTTGTATTTCCAGCGCTTGCTGAAGCAGGAGTAAATGGATATTCGAAAACTGAAATCACCAATTATCTTGCAGGAAAACAAGTGAGCGTTTCTCCATTCATCGGAAATTTAACCGAAGGAGTTAATGGTAGAACAACAGCTAAAGATTTAGGAACTGCTATGGAATTAATCTATTCTTACTTCACCGGTTTGAATAATGATCCCGCATCGTTCACGGCTTACAAAGAAAAGCAATCTGCAGTGACGGCCAATTTGCTTTCTAATCCGCAGTTTTACTTTTCTAATGAATACTCGAAATTCTTAAATCAGAAAAATCCAAGGTTTACGAATGTTGTTCCATTAGCAGAAGACTGGGCGAAAGCCGATTATAAAAATGCGTACGACATTTACAAACAAAGATTTAGCAACGCTGGAAACTTCCATTTCTACTTTGTTGGAAATCTTGATGAAAATCAATTGAAAGAATATGCAACTCAGTATTTAGGAAGCCTTCCTTCGACTGGAAAAGCGAGCTCTTTCAAAGACAGTGGTTACCGTTCTGTAACCGGAACTTTTAATAAAGTGTACAAAAAAGGAAAAGATCCTAAAAGTTTGGTGGTGATCAGTTATGCTGGCGAAGCACCTTATAATGAAAAAGAAGATCTAGCCTTGAGTGCTTTAGGTCAGGTGGCAACGATCAAAGTAATTGAGAAACTTCGTGAAGAAGAAAGCGGAATTTACAGTGGTGGCGCTAGAGGAGGAATGGTTAAAGTTCCTTATGGGATGTACCAGTTCAGTCTTCAATTCCCATGTGGTCCCGAAAACGCTGAAAAACTGACGAAAAGTGCGATCGCTGAACTTCAAAAATATATTGATAAAGGACCAGAACAAAAAGATCTGGATAAATTTAAAGAAGGAGAATTAAACGATGATAGAGGTAATTTGAAAGATAACGGCTATTGGTTATCGAACATTTCAAAATATCAGTTAGAAGGTGGCGACCGTTATGAAATCTTAAATTATGAAACGAAGTTAAAAGGGCTTACCGTTAAAGATCTTCAAAATGTTGCTAAGAAATATTTATCAAAAGATAGAATTGTAGCGACCTTAATGCCAGAGGATGGCTGGGAAGCGAATGTGAAAAAAGAAGAAACAACCGCAACTTCACCAGCAGCAATTTCTCCTCAACAGGTAATTGATACTTATGTTGCCGCAATTGGTGGAAAAGCTAAATTAGAAGCCGTGAAATCCATCAAATCAAATGCGAACATGATGATGGGCGGAATGGAAATTAAAGTGACTGAAAAGAAAATGGGTAACAAATCCAAAGCAACTCAAAGTGTGATGGGTCAGGAATCTGTTACCGTATTTGATGGTGAAAAAGGATATGCAATGCAAGGTGGCCAGAAAATGGACCTTCCGGCTGCGGCAACTGACAAGATGAAAGATGCAAAATTATTTAATGCTTTATCAATGAAGGCTGCAGATTATACTTCGGTTACGAAAGGTGCAGTAGATGGCAAAGAAGCTTTTATTCTTGAAGGTAAAGATGGAAAATCTTACTTTGATATGAGCTCTGGATTATTAGTAAAATCGACTTCACCACAAGGTGACATGATGATTACAGAATACATGACCGTTGACGGAATTAAAGTTCCGAAAGCGATGAAGATTTCTGCCATGGGACAAAATATCGATATGACCGTAACGGAATTTGTTTTGAACAAAGACGTTTCCGACGCTGACTTTAAATAAGTAAAGTATTTATAAAGTAAATCCGTCTCGCAGAAATGCGAGACGGATTTTTTTATTGTTTTAAAGTTTTTTATCTTTTAAAAAGGAAACGCTAATAACTAAAAGATTCTATATTTTCATTTTTAATGAGGTAAGATTCTAAGACTTCAATCTGTTGATTATTGATGTGGAGATCGAGCGTAACGAAAAGAAATTCACCTTCTTTTTCCAGTGCAATTTCGTAAGCAACTTTGCAAACTTTTTTGATATCGTTGAGAATGATTTTCTTTTGATTAACTGCTGAAACTGGCATTTTAAATCTCAAAATTTTATTGTGATGATAATGAACAAACTGGCTGGTGAAAAACTTAGCGACGTAAATCACAATCAAGGCACAGATCAAAAAGGTAAAAGCGATATAGATTTCACCAAATCCAATTGACATTCCGATGGCGGCTGCAATCCAGATAATTCCCGCCGTAGTTAAACCGTAAACGCTGAAACCTTCTTTGAAAATAACTCCGGCACCCAAGAATCCGATTCCGCTTACGATGTAACTTGCAACCCTTGTCGGATCGCCGGTTCCCGCTAATTTGTAAGAAATAATGGAAAACAGGGTAGAACCCAAACAGATAATGGTAATCGTTTTAAGACCTGCAGATTTATCTTTCATTTCCCGCTCCAATCCCAGGATTAATCCAGCGGCCAGGGAAATAAATGCTTTATAAACATCTAAAAGTTCAAAGTGTTCCGACATATTGATTAAAGTTAATTAATTTTTAAGAACCGTATTCAATTTTCCATTCATCGGCCGCCTCACACAATGTTTTGTACCATTCTTCACCGTATTTTCTGATGAGTGGAGTTTTTACAAATTTATAAATAGGAACTTTCAATTCTTTTCCTAACGCGCAAGCATCGCTGCATATTTCCCACTTATGATAATTCAGCGCGGTGAAAGTTCTGTACTCATCAATACGAATAGGATAAAGGTGACATGAGATCGGTTTCTGCCAATCTACGGCGCCATCTTCGTAGGCTTTTTCAATTCCACATTTGGTAATTCCTTTTTCGTCAAAAATCACGTAAGCACATTCTTTTCCTTCAACCATCGGCGTTACATAATCATTATCGCTCGGATCCAAAACCCAGGTTCCCTGTCGTTCGATGGCTTCTACACCTTCTGGTCTAAGATAGGGCTTTACCTGATCGAAAATTCTTTCGAGTATCAATGTTTCATCTTTATCTAAGGGGGCTCCTACATCACCTTCAACGCAGCAGGCGCCTTTGCATTTGCTCAGGTTACATACGAATTCCTCAGAAAAGATATCTTCAGAAATTAATTTATCGTCAATTTGAATCATGTTGTTGTATTAAAAGAAATTAAAATAAGTAGAAAGTTTAAATGCAAGCAGCGAGAAAATGATCAGCCATAAACCGACTTCCTGCTTCCAGTATTTTTTAGAAAACCGAAGCATTCTGCTAATGATGATCGAGGTTGGTAAGGCCAGTAAAATTAAATATTCATAATTGTTTCCCATATAGAGAACAATCGTAATTAATTGCGCCAAAGAGAATACCAATAGAAAAGTATATTTAAATCTGCTGGTCGGACTTTTTTTATTAAAGTTTTTAAAATGATCCATCACCGAATGGATCAGTAAAATAGCAACTGGAATCAGTAATAAAAGATTGTCATAATGGTTTTGAGTTTTAAATCCGGTGAAAGGGAAGTAGGCCGGATTCCAGGAATTCATATTTAAAAAATAGGAGAGACCCAAATAGGAAAGTGCTACCAATAGAATTCCAAAAAACAATCTGAATGTATGCAAACCGACTCTGTTCGAAGTTCCGATAATATGGAAAATAACGAAAATAAACATGGGCCAGGTAGTCGGCAAAAAGATAAAATTAAGCGCCAATATAGAACCTACTAAAATATAGGAATAGTTACGAACAGAAATATTATCGCTCGTTAAAAGTAAAATGATGATCGAATTGGTGAAAAGCGAAACTGCAATTCCGATATCTAAATCTCCGGGATAAAGTGCGAAAACCAAGGCCGTATAGAGAAAAAGCGGTAAATGAGTTTGATAATTTAACGCAATTGCATTAAAACAGAAGTATCCCAGCGCAACTCCCGCAAAAGTAACGGCTGCTGAAACAAGTTCTAAAGTGTTGAAATCTAAGAAGTTAAAACTAATTACAATTAAAAGAAGAATCCCAATGTACACCGGAACTGAAAATATATTGCTTTCTTTTGAAAGTAATCGAAACATTTTTTATAAATTTGTGCAAAGTTAATTTAAAAAAGGAAAATAATGACGTCTTTCTGGTTATTCTTAAGTAGTGTGTTCAAATGGTCTTTCGGTTTTTTTGAAGCCGCAGGAAATGTTGTCAACTGGATCTTATTCTTCGCTGCAACAGCTATTTTTTGCTATTGGGTGTATGTTTTATATACTACTTTAGGTGGTAATAAAGACAAGGAGTATTTCTCTCCAACCGAAGGTCATCATCCTTATTATGACCCGAAAATTCATAGAAAAGAAAGTAAATAATTGATATCCGATTTACAATAAAAATCCCGAAATTTCTACAATTTCGGGATTTTCTGTATGTCTATTTTTATTTTAATGAATAGGAATAACTAATACCGGAATCGGTGAACGGCGGGTTAACTCTTTCGTTAAACTTCCTACAAAAACGTCGTACATATTGCTGCGTCCGTGAGAACCCATTACAATATATCCTGCGTCTTTATCTTTCGCATATTCTAGAATAACATCTCCTGCAACACCTTGTTTCAGCAAGTGCTCGCAATCAACTTCCTGGGCAATGATTCGCTGCTCAATCGTATTCAATTGAACCAATTCTTGTTTAATTTCGTTTTGTTCAATTTCGGGGAAATACTGAAATCCCATATCACCAATCGCGAAGCCGATATCGGAAGGTGCCACGTGAATGAGGCAAATTTTCCCGTTGGTTTCCTTAGCGAATTTTATCGCTCCCTGGACTAATTTTTCAGTAGCGTCTTCCGAAAAATCTACAGGTAAAATAATGTTTGTCATGATCTTAAATTTTGTTTCCTAAAGTTACAGCTATTTATTGACATCTTCAAGCGAGATCTTACTGAATTCGCAAGTCAAAGACTTTTTGATCTTCCAGAAAAGCTTCTAAAAGATCGTTCTCTGAAACTTTGCCAACTCCTTTCGGCGTTCCAGTGAAAATTAAATCACCAACCCGCAACGTAAAGTATTGAGATACAAATGCAATGATTTTTTGTGGTGAGAAAATCATTAAAGACGTATTTCCATTCTGAACTTTTTCCTTGTTTTTCATTAAAGAAAAGTTGATATTTTTCATATCGAAATCTTCTTTATTATAAAACTCAGAGACAACCGCGCTGCCATCAAAACCTTTGGACAATTCCCAGGGAAGTCCTTTTGCTTTCAATTCGCTCTGTAAATCTCTGGCCGTAAAATCGATTCCCAAACCGATTTCGTCGTAATACTTATCAGCATTTTCCTCCTGAATGTATTTTCCACCTTTCGATATTTTCAACACGACTTCCAGTTCATAATGAACGTCATTTGAAAATTCTGGAATGTAGAAATCGCTTCCTTTTTTCAGAACTGCCGTGTCGGGTTTCATAAAGATTACAGGACTATCCGGGATTTCATTTCCGAGTTCCCGAGCGTGTTCTGCGTAATTTCTACCGATGCAAATGATTTTCATTTTAATAATATATTAAGTTCCTGGTTGAGTAAGCATATTTCTTTCCATTTAAATAAGTCGTTCTTTCCGTCCAATTTTGCTTTTTGTCGTAACTGTAAACAAATTCGTAAGAAGCTAAAGCTTTTTGTCTGAGCGTCTGAGTCGTCTTTACGGGATCACAATTTTTATTTAAAATATTTTCGGTGATCATATCTCCGAAATTTTCTTTGATTAATTCATAGCACTTTTGGTTAAAGACGGTATAAATTCTAATCTCTTCGATATTTCCATCAGGAGCAGTTATCTTATCGTATGAGCGAACGATTCTGTTTTGTTGATCATATTGATAAATTCCGGTGGTCTGCTCTTTACCATTTTTATTATAAAAGTTTTGATAAGTGGTTTCTAAGTTTTTATTTTGAATATACTTTGATGTTTTTACTACTTTATCATTGTTCATCATCGTAATTACGACCACTGAATCCTTTGGATATTCAAAAGTAGAAGTACCTGAAGATTCTTTAATTAAAGTAGGTAGTCCTTTTTCATTCCAGACTATTTCCCTTGAAGCTACTGTAATTACAGGATTTCCAAAGTTACTTTTATAATTTTTTGTGGCAATAAGTTTCCCTTTTTTATTAAAAGAATAATGCGTGATTCTTTTATATTGTCGTGCGCTATCACTTTTTGAAAAGAATTGCTCTGTAGCCGTGCTTTCTTTAACTTTATTTGTAAATCCGAGTCTGTTCCAATCGTTTCCCGTCATATATCTAAATTGACCCGAAGACAAATTAAATATACAAATCAGTAAAACAACTAGAGTTTTCATCTTAGAATTTGCTTCTTAATTGAATTCCTGTTAAAACTTTCTTGGTGTAAAGCGGGAAATCAGCATTTTGAATCCAACCGTAATAACCCAGATCTTTCTGGAAAACTTCTTTTACTCTTTGACCTTTATATTTTCCGAAAGTGAAAGTTTCTTTTTCCTCTTTGTCAAAAGCGATAAATCCAGCTAAATCTGCAAATTTATGGTGAGAAGAAATTTCACTTAAACTGGCGATGTCGTTTGGAAGTTCGTCGTAATGTCCAACTTGTGCATCGAGAACTTCGAAGGTTGCCAGAACATCTGCTTCTGCAGAATGCGCATTGATCAATTCTTTTTTACAATAAAACTGATAAGCAGCTGTCAAATTTCTTGGTTCCATTTTATGAAAAATGGTTTGGGCATCGACCAATTTGAATTTGCTTAGATCGAAATCTAATCCTGCTCTTAATAATTCTTCGGCCAAAAGTGGCACATCAAAACGGTTAGAATTAAAACCTCCTAAATCTGTTCCAGCGATCATGTCCATGACTTTCGAGGCAATTTCTTTAAAGGTTGGCGCGTCTTTCACTCTTTCATCCGTAATTCCATGGATCGCAGAAGTTTCTGCGGGAATCGGCCTCTCAGGATTTACCAGCCAGGTTTTGCTTTCCCGTGAAGCATCAGGATTGACTTTCAAGATTGAAATTTCTACGATTCTGTCTTTTGCAACCTGAGTTCCGGTTGTTTCTAAATCAAAAACACAAAGGGGTTTATGGAGTTTTAAATTCATTTAATTTTATATTTTTATTTCGACAATTGTTTTTGAGAAATCACAGATATCACCATATAATATAACATCGCTAAAGGAATTCCGACTGTTTTAAAGATGATTAAGAGTAGAATAACCCCGATTAGTAAAGCGACCTTAGGATAATTATCTTCCAGTTTCATCGATTTGAATTTCAAAGAGATCATTTTGATCGGACTTACCAAAAGCCAGGAAGAAATAATAGTGATCAACAGTAATATCAAAGGGTTTTCAAACAGAACTTTAAAACTTTCTGTTTCTAAAAAAGCATAATACAAACCGAAAAGTAAAATCGTATTTGACGGTGTATTTAATCCTTTAAAATAATAAGTCTGCTCATCATCTAAATTAAAAATTGCCAATCTCAAACATGAAAATAAAGTAACAAAAAGTCCAAGATATTTAATTTCAAAAGGAAGTTCCATTCCCAACAACTGATTTCCAAAAGGCTCTAAAGCTTTGTACATCACGATTCCCGGTAACAAGCCGAAACTCACCATATCAGCCAGCGAATCCAATTGAACACCCAGTTCAGAATTTGATTTCATGGCGCGGGCGACAAATCCATCTAAGAAATCTAAGACTAAAGATAGAATAATACAGATCGCAGTAGTTTGATAATCACCATTAATTAAATGGATGACCCCAACACTTCCAGAAAATAAATTCGCAAGTGTGAAGGCATTTGCGAGGTTGTTTTTAATAAAGTTCATAAATACAAAAGTAAGGTTTTTATTAAAATTAAATTCCAGCTTTTTGGAATACCATCACCTGTTTATTAAAGTTCTAAAATAATGTAAATTTGCAGCACTAATTTCAACTTATTATTAATGAAAGAATTTAGATTACAGGAAATTGTTGCTCTACTTTACCGAATATTTCTCGCCTTTTTTTTCTATCAGATCGCGCGTCTGCTTTTTTGGTTTTTCAATAAAAATTTAATTCCCGTTGATAGCATTTCAGAATATCTAAATCTGGCATATCATGGAATTGCCTTTGATACGACAGCGATTTTTTATGTGAATTCGCTCTTCATTTTGTTGAGTATCATTCCGATTGTTATTAATACCAAGAAAGTTTATCAGAAGTTTTTATTTTATCTCTATTTCATAACCAATGGAATTTCTTACGGAATGAATTTCGGAGATTTCGTTTATTTCAAATTTTCTCAGGCGAGATTGACAACAGCTGCAATGAACGTGGCACAGCATGAAAGTAATGTTGGGAAAGTATTTTTACTGTCCATAATAGAACATCCTATGGTGATTGTTTGGTTTATTATTTTGATGGCTCTTTGGATCTTCCTTTATAAAAAAGTGAAAGTGAACTTTCAGAAACCCGTTAAATTAATTCCGTATTTTGTTTTTTCAGTGCTCACTTTATGTTTGACAGCTTTATTGGTTGTGGGCGGAATTCGGGGTGATTTTAAACATTCCACCCGTCCGATTAATCTGGTTGATGCGAACAGACATGTTACCAAACCAGCGCAAGCGAATGTAGTGTTGAACAGTGTGTTTTCTTTTTTCAGAACGATGAATACCAATAATTTTCAGGAAGTTCATTTCGTAGATGAAAAGTTTATTGATGAAAATATTCATCCTTATAAATTATACACTCGTGAAGAAGTGGAGCCAAAACCGAATATCGTTATTTTTATTCTAGAAAGTTTTGGCAAAGAATATTCGGGCGCTTTTAATAAAAATACCGATATTAAAAACTTCGTTTCCTACACGCCGTTCTTCGATAGTTTAGCCACCAAAAGTCTCATTGCAACAAATGCTTTTGCCAACGGACGACAATCAATTCATGGCATGAGTTCTATTTTAGCAGGAATTCCGACCTTGAAAGATGCTTTTACGAGTTCACCTTATTCGAATCAAAAAATCCAGTCGATTGTTTCTATTTCTAATGATATGGGTTACGACACTTCATTCTTTCATGGTGCACCAAATGGTTCGATGGGCTTTTTAGGATTTGGAAATATTTTAGGTTTTAAACATTATTATGGAAAAACAGAATATAATAATGATGCTGATTTCGATGGAATTTGGGGGATCTGGGACGAACCGTTTTTCCAATATTTTGCGAAAACTTTAAATCAAAAGAAAAGTCTTTTTATGGCGACTTTGTTTTCCGTTTCTTCTCATCATCCTTTTAAAGTTCCGGAAAAGTATCAGGGTCAATTTAAAAAAGGACCGCTTGAAATTCATGAACCCATTGGTTACACCGATTATGCTTTGAAACAGTTTTTTAAAACAGCGGAGAAAATGCCATGGTTTAACAACACGATATTTGTTCTGGTATCCGATCATACCAATCAGGTTGGCTATCCTGAATATGAAAAATCAATCAACAGATTTTCCGTTCCTATCCTGTTTTATTCGCCAAATCCGAAATATAACTTAAAAGGAGAAGTAACAGAACCTGCACAACAGATGGATATTTATCCGACTTTAGTAGATTTAATGGGTTACAATAAAAAGATCAGAAGTTGGGGAAGAAGTTTAGTTTCCGATAAGAAGGAAGATTATATGATCATAAATTCTGATTCTATCAATGAACAGTTTATGATTGGAAACTACATTTACCTATTCAATGGAAAAGAAGTAACTGGGATTTATACTATTGATGATAGAGGTTTAGAGAAAAACCTGCTTAATAAGGTGGATAACCCAGAGATCCAAAAAGGAATTCTTTTAAGTAAAGCTTGGTATCAGGATTATATGAACAGAGTGATCAATCGTAAATTAAATTAAAATCAGAATTTAAATTAAACCGTTGCTTAATAATTAATATTTTGGCAGTACTTTTGCCTCTTATGATATGAATAGTTAAATATTTGGTGTTTAACTTTTTTTAATTACTTTTATCAAACTAAAAATTAAAACAATTTTAAAATGAAAAAAATACTTTTCAGTTTTGCTGCATTATTATTTGCGACACTTTCTTATGCTCAAATCGAAGGGAAATGGAAAACCATCGATGATGAAACCGGACAGGCTAAATCGATTGTAGAAATAACCAAAAAATCGGATGGTAAATACTATGGTAAGGTGGTTCAACTCTTAATCAAACCTGCGCAGGCAAATTGTACAGAGTGTAAAGACGACCGTAAAAACAAACCAATCTTAGGAATGGAAGTGGTTCGTGGAATGAAAAAAGACGGTTCTGAATTCTCTGGGGGAACGATTACCGATCCAAAAACAGGAAAAACTTATAAATGTAACATCACCCGTAATGGTGACAAGTTGAATGTAAGAGGTTATGTAGGATTCTCTTTGATCGGAAGAACGCAAACATGGCAAGCAGTTAAATAAGTTTTTAAAACATAAACTTGATAAAAAGCATCTTTTCGAAGATGCTTTTTTAGTATAATCATATACGGTACTTACCGAAAAAATCTTACTTTTGTACTTTAATTTTTTAATAAATCATGAAGGAATATACTTTTAGAGAAGTGATTGCACAGGCAATGAGTGAAGAGATGCGAAAAGATGAGTCCATTTTCTTAATGGGTGAAGAAGTTGCA
>NZ_JBGZYM010000096.1:0-58630 GCF_041824135.1 Kaistella sp.
AGAAAGTGATTCTGCGTTGTGATCCATTGCATCAACTGGTTGTGGAACCGGCTGACCGACCAATCTCAATTTGTTTTCAGTCACATAATTATTCAACCCTTCAGAAACCTGTTTGTTGATTTCTTCAAAAGCGATTCCTGCTTCATATTGCTTTCTAACCATGCTTAATGGCACTTTCCCTTTTCTAAATCCAGGAACTTGTGCATTCTTTGCATAGTTGATCAGTTGTTTTTCAACTTTCTCTTTATAATCTGACTTATCTAAAGTAACGGTAAGTAACGCACTTACTTCGTCATGGTTGGTCGCTGTAACGTTCATTGTAATATATTGAAAATTTAGGTTGCAAAAATAGGAATTTTTTTTTGATTATTTAAAAAGCATTAAAAAGTTAACTTTCCTTAACTTTATTTGTATTCAATGGATATTAATTAGAAATACTGTAAGTCGCCATCGCATCGGTTTCACCACCGATTACAGAACCGAATTCGCTACCATTTTGAGCCTCGTCTACAGATACTGCATCGTGAATTACGGTGAGAACCAATTGTGGATTCATTCCGTTTTTCGCTTTGATTACGGTCCATTTTGTAATAAGACCAACTTTATTTCCATCAGTTCTAATAGATGATTCGTCGTCAATCCTTTCTAAATTGATAGTAGAATTTTGAAAGTCGAATAATAAGAAATGTTCATCCTTAGCTTCTTTGATACTTTCTGTTTCGTCTTGATTTCCATTGAGGAAAACAGCATTGACAGTGTAGGTTTTTCCATCCGTTAATTTAATATCTGGATTTGCTGTAGAATTGACCGTGTAATTATAAGTCTGAGTAATTCCGGATGCGTCGTCTTTTACATTCAAAATGATATTTGAAATATCTTCTTGCGAAAGAACGTCATCATCTTCATCAGCGCGGCTGCAACTAATTGCAAAAACAGTTATTAATAAAAAGACGATATATTTTAGTTGAATTAATGATTTCATTTTTAAAGAATTTTAGAAGTTATATTTAACATTGAAAATGATATTTCTGCCCATTTCATAAGAGAAATAACGCATTCTGTTCAGGTAATCTTTATAGTTGGTATCAAAAAGATTGGTCACATTTAAACCTGCCGTAAAATGTTTATTAAAGTCGAAACCGGTTTGCACACTCCACAAAGTATAAGTCGGCGGCGGCGTAGAAAGATCCAAACTTTTCTCCACGTCTACTCCGTTTTCAAAAATATTAATGGTTGGATTGTAAACTGGAAATCTTTTTTGCTGTAAGAACGTTTGTTGCTGAACTTTGAAATAGAAATTTTTCCATTGCTCATTTTTAAATTCCAGACTGTTGGTGAAATTCGTTGGAACCATCATAATTAGTGGTTGATCATTCGTTTGATCTTCACCATTGATGTAAGAGAAGTTCCCACGATATTCAAAGTGATCATTTAGTTTCAACTGCGCGTCAACGTCTAGTCCGTACATTTTCGCATCGATCTGTTTGTAAGACCACACTGGAAATACGCCACGAATGGTATTCTGAATTCCAGTCGGGATTTCGGTGATAAAGTTTTTGGTAATGAATAAATAAGGATTTACGGTAACTCTTAAACCATCTAAAACGTTCAGTTTTCCATCGATATTTAAATTGAATTGATTTCCATCTTCATTCTGAATTCCCATATTTCCCACTTCAATGATCGCGGCAGAATGATGTAATCCATCCGCAAAAAGCTCTGCAATATTGGGCGTTCGTCCAACTTTTGCATAATTAAATTTGATATCTAAATTTTTCGAAGGCTGATAATCCAAACCAGCATTAAATGATAAGTTTTTGAAGGTTAAATTCGGTTTGGTAAAAACACGGTTCCCGTCCGTCTTCACATAAAACTGAGAGAAATCCTTTACATACAGGTTTTCCCAGTCGCTTAGATCATACCATTTTTTGACTTCATATTTGGTAATATCATATCGCAATCCTGCTTCTGCATTCAATTCTGGCGTCAGCTTATATTTAAAAACGGAATAAACTCCGCCCGCATATTGATCATAATTCGGAACCAATCTTCTCGCCTGCGTTTCCGGAGTAGAATAATTAAACTGGTATTTTAAATCAATTCCGGTTTCTAAACTCCAGTATTGACGCTCGATAAAATCATTGATGTTAAACTGATTCGTATATAATTCCAGATCCAAAGATGGAATTTCAGCGAGTTCGCCTCGTCTTACATCATATTCCTTTCTGTGATTGTATTGAAAGTTATAGTCCACCGAAACTTTCCCTAGATTTTCAAATCGTTTAAAAGCTGAGATCTTGGCAATATGATGCTGAACATCCTGTTTCGGATTATTAATTTGATAAGAAAAATCTCTTTCGTAAATAGGAATATCCGAAGTTAAAGCTTTGTAAAAATCTTCCAAATTCCCCAAATCAGAACCTCTATAAATTCCAAGTTCAGAATCAGTCACGCTGTAATCAAAAGAGATTCCCTGTAAAAAAGTATTGTTTTGAACCGTAAAACTGAACGATTGATTTTGCAAACCGGTATTCATCAGGTTATAATCCGGCGTTTTTAAATCACCTAATTTCTTAAATCCACCAGTCGTTTTTATGGCCCAACCATTTTCCCAGGTTTTCAATAAATTAATTCCCAGTCCAACTCCTTGACCATTTGAAATTCCGGCAAGATTGACACTTCCCTGGATGGTATCTTTTCTTTTAAAAATTTGAGGTTCCAAAACAACCACTCCACCAATAGCGTCACTTCCATATTTTAAAGCAGAAGCTCCTTTAATGACATCGACATGATCAAATTGATTGACGTCAATATTCGGTGCATGTTCAACACCCCATTCCTGTTCGGCCATTTTCACGCCGTTATTGATAATCGGAACTCTACTTCCATACAATCCGTGGATAATCGGTTTCGCAATATTATTTCCACTTTTCAGAGCGCCAACACCTGAAATACTGGATAAGATATTACCTAAATTCTCGGTAGAATTTCGGTCAATTTCCGTTCTATCTAAAGATTTTACGATTAATGAATTAGCATTTTTATGCGTTCCGTGCAGCGTAATGGTTTCGATATCTTCAATGTGATGTTCGAGTTGAAGCGTAATTTCCAGATCTTTATGGACATTCAGATCTTCCGAAATCGCATCACAATCTGGATGGTTTGCGATAAGCGTATAACTTCCTTTTGGTACCGTTTTAAAAATAAAGTTGCCCTTGGCATCTGAAATCTGAATTAATGTTCCGATGGTAATTTTAGCGTCTTTCAAAGGGATTTTATCGTGAAAATCGATCACTTTTCCTTTGACTGTAAAAGTAGTTTGTGCGTTGGTAAAGAGCAATCCAAAAAAGATTGCGATGATATTTAAAGTAAATTTCATTTAATTAAGTTTAAGAATAAAAAAACAAGAATATTTAAAAAACTGAAAATCAATTCTTTAATATTACTTTCGAAAAAACTAAGCTGTTTTTAAATGAAAAGTGCAGGTGGACCGCGTACATGAAAATTGAAGAGTGAAAGCTTGAGAAAGGCTTTTTCATTCGTAAAAATCTCTACGTGAAAATCTTCAACTGAAATTGCGGAAAAGAAAAACTCCTGGGAATTAATGTACTTTCCTTCATGCAAAATATGACAGGACAAACAATCTGCGTAATGTACTGCGTCAGAAGAATTCGTAAAAGTTTTATCAACTTTAGTAAAATGAAAGTCCTTAAAAACTTCGCCACTTCCATGATCGTGAAAAATTTGAGAAAATAACGCCACGAAAAGATAGACCGCCGTAAACAGCGATGCTAAAAATTTCTGGCTTTTCTTATTTCTCAACATTTTGCAAACTTAGGAATTTTAAACGAAAAGAAAGAAAAAGCAAAATGAACTTTTATTAACGAAAAAAAGATATTAATCAAAATTTTAAAAACGGTTAAATCTCATACCCTAAAGCCTTACATAATTGATGGAGATTTCGTAAATTTGTGCTGAAATTTTTAACTATGAAAGAAAGTGCAGTGAAAAAGATTGTAGTTCTCACCTCAGGTGGAGATGCCCCTGGAATGAACGCAGCTTTGAGAGCGGTTGTTAGAACTGCAAGTCACTACAAAATAGAATGTTACGGAGTACGAGAAGGTTTTAATGGTTTGATCAATGATGATTTTACCAGAATGGGACCTCGATCCGTTAAAAATATTATTACAGAAGGTGGTACGATTTTAAAATCTGCCCGATCTTTAGAATTTAAAACACCAGCTGGTAGAAAAAAAGCTTTTGAAAATTGTCAGAAACACGGTATCGACGGAATGGTTTGTATCGGTGGAGATGGAACTTTTAGAGGTGCGAAAGTGTTTAACGAAGAATTCGGTATTCAAGTGATCGGAGTTCCCGGAACCATTGATAATGATATTTTCGGTACCGATAATACCATTGGATATGACACGGCTTTAAATACGGCTATGGAAGCCATCGATAAAATCAGAGATACCGCCACTTCTCATAACAGAATATTTTTTGTGGAAGTAATGGGACGTGACGCTGGATTTATCGCTTTAAATAGTGGTTTGGCAACTGGCGCAATTGGTATTTTAATTCCAGAAAAGAAAGACAGCATCGACGAACTTTTTGCCACTTTTGAAAGAGCAGAAAAAGCCGGAAAAGCTTCAAGTATCGTTGTTGTTGCAGAAGGTGAAAAATTGGGTAGCATTTACGATATTGCCAAAGCAACGCAAAATGGTTTCCCAAGTTATGATATTCGAGTTGCCGTTTTAGGACATATCCAAAGAGGAGGATCACCAAGTTGTGCAGACCGCGTGTTGGCGAGCAGATTAGGATATGGTGCCGTCATCGGATTAATGGAGGGCAAAACCAACGTGATGGTGGGAATGCAGTCCAATAGAATGGTTTATACCGACATTGAAGAAGCGGTAAAAAAACACAATGAACTCGATCAGGATCTACTGAAAATTTCAGAGATCTTATCAATTTAATTCAATAACAAATCTAATTTTAAAATAGAAATTATGTCAAAAATCAAAGTAGGAATCAACGGATTCGGTAGAATTGGTCGTCTTGTTTTCAGAGCAATGGCCGAAAGAGAAAACATCGAAGTTGTAGGAATCAACGACCTTATCAATGCCGAATACATGGCGTATATGCTAAAGTATGATTCAGTACACGGTCAATTTAACGGTGAAGTTTCTGTCGAAGGAAATGACCTTATCGTTAATGGAAACAGAATCAGAGTAACTGCTGAAAGAGATCCTAACAACCTAAAATGGAACGAAGTAGGTGCAGAATATATCGTAGAATCTACAGGTCTATTCCTTTCTAAAGAATCTGCTCAAGCTCACATCACTGCTGGTGCTAAGAAAGTAGTTCTTTCTGCTCCATCCAAAGATGATACGCCAATGTTTGTAATGGGGGTGAATCACAAAGAATTGACAGACGATATCAAAATTTTCTCTAACGCTTCTTGTACCACCAACTGTTTGGCGCCGATTGCAAAAGTAATGCACGACAATTTCGGAATTGTAGAAGGTTTAATGACCACTGTTCACGCAACTACTGCGACTCAAAAAACAGTTGACGGACCATCAATGAAAGATTGGAGAGGTGGACGTTCTGCTTTGAACAACATCATTCCTTCTTCTACAGGTGCTGCAAAAGCAGTAGGAAAAGTAATTCCTTCCCTAAACGGAAAATTAACAGGAATGTCTTTCAGAGTGCCAACAGCAGACGTTTCTGTAGTTGACTTAACAGTAAGATTAGAAAAACCAACTTCTTACGAAGAAATCTGTCAGGCAATGAAAGCCGCTTCAGAAGGGGAACTAAAAGGAATTTTAGGATACACTGAAGACGCGGTAGTTTCTCAGGATTTCGTAGGAGAGAAAAGAACTTCGGTATTCGATAAAGACGCTGGAATAATGTTATCTCCACAATTCGTGAAAATCGTTTCTTGGTATGACAACGAAATGGGATACTCTAACAAATTAGCTGATTTGTTGGTACATTCTGCTTCTCTATAGGAAATAAGCAATTAGTAATAACTAATGAGCAATATATACCTCTCGAATTTCGGGAGGTTTTTTTGTGCGGTAATTTGGGCAATCCCCTCGCCTTGCTTATCCAGCCGCTCGGGTCGAGCTTTTCATTACAATCTTTTTTTTCAAAAAAGGATTTCCATTACAATCCCTATTGCAAGGTAGTTATAGCAACAAAATTGGTTTAAAAATTGTAGAAAGAAATCCGTATCTTAATAAAGTCAAAAACCAATTTAATTAATCAAAAATATAAGTTTGCCTTTGCGTCAGTAATTTGACAAGCATCTTATTTAAAAACCTTTGGATCTTTGCGTTAAACTGATCCCTTTATAAAAAACGATGACACCAAAATTCCACAACGCCACTCACTTCAAAAATTTCTGGGAACATGGAAACGGAAAGGAGTTGCTCGATTGGGCAGACATAATTCCTGACTCTCAAACTTTTCAAAAGTACGCTCCACTCTACCATCAAGTTGATGAATTGGGAGACGAAGTGGTGAAAGAAACCTATTTGAAACTTAATTATAAAGAAGCGAGTGCAATCATTCACAAGTATTCAAAACAACCGATCACTGAAAATGACGATGCATCAGAAAATGTAAAGAAACTTTTTTTGCAACTTCAAGAAACTCCTCATTGGTTCGATAAAGATTTAGCCAACAAAGGAGCAAGATTCTGCATGAGAACTGGCGCAAACGGTTTAATGATTCTACGCGATTTTACTTTAATGGGCGGTTATGATTTCGCTTACATCAGCAAACCTTTGATCTTCACCGAAGCGTTAAAGAAAGGTGCTGTAAAACGCTTAAAAGACACTTTAGAATTTTGGGTAAATGTCACAAGAGAAAGTGCTTTACAACCAAACTCCGAAGCTTATCAGTTGATCGTAAGAACGAGGTTAATGCATTCCTACGCGCGTTTAAAAATCAAAGAAAAAACCGAACAATGGGATTATCAAAACTGGGGCGAACCGATTAATTCCTGGGATATGATCGCAACCTATACTGGATTTTCACTGGTATTTATGCAGGGTTTAAAAAAACTGGGAATTATCATTTCGGACGACGAAGAAAAAGGACTTTTTCATCTTTGGAAATATATTGGATATCTGTTGGGAATTCCAGTGGACTATTTGCCCAATGACCGCCATCAAGCCGTTGAACAATTTTATTGGTGGACAACGATTCAGGATGAAGGCGACGACGATTCTGCGCAATTGACAAAAGCCTTACTCAATGAAAATTTAGAAAACACCATTTACAAACATTCCTTTCAGCGGAAAATGTTGAAGAATCTACATCAAAGCATGAACTGGTTTTTATTGGATGAAGAAATTAATAAGCGACTTCAAATTCCAAAACCTGCGAAAGCATTTTCAGTTTTCCCAAAAATAGTGGTCAAAGGAAATCAGATCTTTCAGAAAATCTATTTGCGCAATGCTACCCAATATCAAAAATTGGTAGAGATTGGAAATGTACAGCAGCAAAAAGTTCTAACGGATTATATTAAACATACGCCGAAAAATTTTCATTATTAAACAAAAAAAACGGTTCGCATTTACTGCAAACCGTTCTTCATTTTATTGGAAAAAAAATTACTTCACAATCATTTTTGTGACTGCAACTCCTTTTTCAGATTTCAATTGAATTAAATAAATCCCGGCTTTTAATCCGTTGATAGAAATGGTATCATCACCATTATCTTTAGATGCTTTTACCGTTTTCACCAAAGTTCCGGCAAGATCATAGATTGCGATCGTTCCGTTCTTCGCATTGGTATATCGAATATTTGCGTTTCCGTTGGTAACTGGATTCTGTGTTAATTTCAAAGATACAGAGTTCTTACTTCCACTCACTTCATCAGTTCCTAAACCCGCCGCGTTTCCGAAAATTCTGAATCCACCTGGTTCAATGGTGATCGGTGTAGTTGTGCTCGTTACAGATACAGAACTGTTATCCATTAAATTCACCCAATCTCCAACGTAAGGAAAATCAGGAACAATATTTTGAGAAGTCAAAGTGAAGTTGGCTAAGACCACCACATTTTTCAAGGCACTTGAACTAGAATTATTATAGATAAACAATCTCGGCATCAAGTTTCCGGATTCTACAGTGAAGGTAGTCGTATTGAAAACGTCGTTTGATAATCTCAAAGAAAGAATTTTTGCCCAAGTATCATAAACTGATTTTCTGGCGGCATTGGTATCATAAGACAATCCAAATGCTGATGGTTTCTTATCTAATTTACAGTCACCGGGAATTGAATCATCCTCGGTATTAACGGTTCCATTTTCGCAAGTATAGATACTTTTATCGAAACCTAATTCTGCAAACTGCCAAATCATTTTCGGGCCTGGCACGGTTAAGAAAACTGCACCGTAGGCTTTTTGTCTTTCTAAAGCGTTCGCCAGATCCTTAGCACTATATCCCGAAGTTGAATTACCGAAGTTGATATTCTTGTACATCAATCTTTCTTCATCATGACTTTCACCATAACTCACTGCTCTTCTCTGTTGAAAGCCATGTGCCTGATAATTCACTCTGTTAAAGTTACTATTTGGAGCAAATCCCATTGTATTTTGGTTGTAAGGACCAGTTTCTTTATCCCACATCATTACGCCTTTTCCCTCCGCAACTTTATAATTCGCCCATTGTGCTTCTTCAGAATCAGTTCCTAAATGTTCGAAAATAATGAAAGAAGTAGGATCATAACTCCATTGGTAATCAGCATATCCTTTTAAAATATTGACACGGTCCTGCTGATATTTATTCGTGCAAGCATCATCGCCAGCGGTACAATTCTGGGTAAATCCTTTCGTTAAATCCCAACGGAAACCATCCACTTTATATTCTTTGATCCACTGCTCCAATACTCTGTTCACATAATATTTGGTAGCCGATGTAGAATGGTTGAAGTCATTAAATACACTGTAAGAGTGTTTTGCAACCTGATTGAAATACGGATTATTCGCTGCCGGCTCTCCATAACCATCACCATCCGGATCGATCATCCACATTCTGGTCAATGGACTTCTTCCTGTGGCATGATTTAAGGCAATATCCAGAATCACGGCGATTCCGTTTTGGTGACATAAGTCGATAAACTCTTTAAATTTTTCTGGAGTTCCGTACGCTTTATCTAAAGCATTATGAAATCCTGTGTTGTAACCCCAAGAATTATTTCCATCAAATTCCATTACCGGCATTAATTCTACCGCATTGATATTCAATGATTTTAAATAGGAAATTTTATCAATCAGCGATTGCCAGGTTCTTTCTGCCGTGAAGTCTCTCACCAATAATTCATAGACGATCAAATTTTCTTTCGCTGGCTTCGTAAAATTAGAAACCGTCCAGTTATAAGCTGGTTTCGCCGTTTGAATCACAGAAACATCAAAGCTTTGTCCCGCTGGGTAAACCGGCAAATTAGGATAAACGTTTGCGTATTGATTAATCCAAGGATCATCATCTGGTGACAAAACTAAAGTTGAAAAAGGATCTGCTACTTTAATCCCGTCGGCGGTTCTGTACTGAAAAGTATAAACCTGCTGCGGCGTTAAACCTGTAACTTCCAACCAATACAAATCAGGATTGGTGGTATCTCTTTTCATTAAATAATTAGCACTTACTGCCCAGTTATTAAAACTTCCGATCACGTGAACAGATGCTTTTAAAGGTGCATAAATTGCCAGGCCAACCTTGGTTGGATCTGCTGGATCGTACGTAATTCCCTGTCTCATGTACGCTGGAATTGCCGCAACAGTTACCGGAATTGAAAGGGCAACTGTAAAAGTTTTACTCACTATGGTTCCGCCAACAGCGTCCGTAGCAATCACTTCCATCGTTGCATCTTGAGTGACCGTATAAGGAAAATTCAAAGTCGTACCTGCAGTAGAACTCGTATATACTGGATTTCCATTTGCTTTCACAACATAATTCGCAGGTAAAGATGAAGTTCCTATGATATTCAAAACAGTTCCCGAAGTCACCACATTGGTACTGCCTTCAACTGGATTGGTTAAATTAAACTGGAATTTTCCGACATTAATTAAGATATCCTGTGATTGAACGCCGCCATTAATTGTTTTCACCAACATCCCAATTCTAATAAGAGGATTAGCGCGGTTTCCGTAAAAGGACTTCACCGTGTTCATGGTGAAAGTATAAGTCCCGACTCCGCCTGAGCTCGAAACGTAAGTCAATTTATTCGCTGCATTTGAAGCAGTCCACGCTCCATTGGTGGGAGCGTCAACTTGCGAATTATTAGAATCAACCGACCAGGCCCAAAGATAAAGAGCGTGAGAGGTTGCAACTCCAAATGCGGTTTCGTTTACCGTAAAAGTAAGCGTAATTGCTTCAGTTTCATTAAAAGTGGCAGGGTTGACCGCATAGGTGATATTTTGCTGAGCGACCGCAAAAAACGGAAGGATCAAAGCTAAAAAAAGCGTGTAAAAATATTTCATGTTCAAATTATTTTAAGAATGTAAAAATAGTAAAACTTCATCATGAAGCCTCTATTTATTTTTATTGTTTATCATCTGATTCATAATCAAATAACGATTACAAAATAGCCTTTGTCTGAGAAGTATCCGTGATGTTTATAGAATTATATTCAATTTGATTTTTGCTTTCTGAGATGGCGTTGGCATTTTCTAAGAAGAAATTTTTTCCCGCTAAAAGTTCGGTGAGCAAAGTTCGCATTTGTTCAGCAGCGACTTCAGGTAAATGGGATTTCTTAGCGGCTTCAATCACCTGGCGTTTTCCGTTCTGTTGAATTTTTGCCAAATCATCTTTGCTGAAAAGATTGAAAAACTGCTCTTCAATATTATAATATTTATAATCGGTTTCGGTCGAAATTATTTGTGGTGCGGGAAAATTCAGCAACTTTACTTTTCGGTTCACTTCATCAACTTCCCATTGAAATTTTTCAAAATCATAGCCTACCAAAACTTTTGCCTGAACAATAACCAGTGCTTTCTTTTTTGAAGGAATAAAATTAAATATTTTGGTCGTTTCCTCGTAATTGTAGATTTCATTGAAATGACCTTCCGCCGAAACTACTTTGAAAACCTTGCGCATGCTTTCCGCGATCGTATGAGAACTTTCGGTAATAACAACCGGCGCCGCACTCATTTTATTGGAAATCAAGAAGGCAATAATTCCACCCAAAACTAATCCTAACAATAACATGATCAACGTCATCATCGAATTAATGGATTCACTTTGCGTCATTTGATAAAGAAAATAAGCTAAGAAAAGGGCGATCAGTATTCCAGCAGACCAGAACATGATCTTATATTTTTTAAAGTTCATACGATTTCAATTTAGGTAAAGGTATGAATTTTCAAAAAATTACTGAAGCTCTTTAACCAAAGTATTGTAAGGTAAACCGTTCGTAAATATTTTTATTTCCTGGACAAAAACTTCGGTGGAAGAATTAATTCCTCGAATTTACCTTTGACTTCTAATTTTTTATAATAAAGGTTTCTCGCCATTATTCTGAGCATTAAATCTTTATCAAAGAATTTCCAAAACGGTTCCTGATGAACTTTCGTTGGTTTTCTGATCTCATCAAAACTAGTAACCCAAGAATCTGGATTGTGATAAAATTCGATAATTCCACAGTGCTCTGGAATTTGATAAGCTTCAACCATTCCTTGTGGCAAAAGAAAACTGAATTGATTGCACGGATAATCACCACAAGAAATTTTATCATGTTTCAGAAACCGCTCTTTGGTTTTCTGATTTTGATATTGCTTTTTGAAATCGTTTTTAAAGTCAGCTTTTGAAAACTTAATTTCCAGTTCATGACTGAATCCATCTTCATTAATAATTAAAATATCAGCTTCCCAATCGGAATGGAAATGATTGGTCAAAACCAGATCTTTCTCAAAATCACAAAATTTCGAAATATAGTTATACGTTAGTTCTTCTACTTTAAGCATGGAAATTTTAATTAAGAGACCAGCAAACTGCAACCCCGAATATCGGAATGATCAATTCTTCCCAACACTTGAAACTGATTCGAATTAGTTTTTTTACCTTTTGTACCAAAGTGAAGAATCTCAGAATCTGTCAATGTTCTACCCAAATCCTGCGTCGCAATAAAACTGCAAGAATATCTGTTCGCTAAGTCAATGATGTTAATTGCGCCATTCCTTCCGGCTTCTACATAAGAAAAAGGATCTTCTGTATTTCTAATGAGAATGCGCATCCAGTTTGGAGTTTCGTAAATATTTTGACCTAAAGAATAAGCTTGCGAAAGCAGTTCCGTCATTGAATATTCTGAGTAAATTTTATCGCTGCCGAAACCTTGATGAAAAATAGCCAGCAAATCATCTTTGGTCATTTCCTGCTTACGACCTTTCATTCCGCCAGTTTCGATGATGATGAGTTGATCAGACGATTCGATAATTTGATGACTTGTTTTCGCAAAATCTAGAAAATCCAACAAAGCAAAAGCAACTCCGAATAAAATGACTTTTTCATTTTGCTTTGAAAGCTCCTTTAAAACTTTATAAAGCTCTTCATGATTATAGAGGAAATATCCATTCTCTGGTTTTCCAGATTTCTTCATCAGAAAATCCACCATATATATTAAGGACGAATTTTGTTTTTCCAGATAACTTGGCAACAATCCGAGAAAAATATAATCTTCCGGTTTTCCAATAAATTGCTCGAAACTTTTCTCAATGCTTTCCTGATACAGATTTTCATCCGCAATCCAATGTTTAGAAAGATTCATCTGCGTTGTTCCAGAACTTTGAAAATAAAGATCTGTCGTTTTATTTTTATCTAAAAGCGTATGATTTTTAAACATTTCAATAGGCAGAAAGGGAATTTTCTCTATCTCTTGAATTTCCTTTGGATTGATCTTTAAATAATCGACAAACTTCCGATAAACCTCAATATTTTGATATTGATATTGAAAAGTTTCCAAACATTTGTGCTTGAAATCGGCTTCGGTTTTTATGTTGAAAATCTTGTTCATATTTTGATTTTGCAAAAGTCCCAAAAGAAAAGCGGAATTCAAAATTAAATATTGAATTCCGCCTGAAAATTTTTAATTGAAGAATAAACGGTTTTTAATTTCCTCTATACGTTGAATAACCATACGCTGAAAGCGTGATTGGAACGTGATAATGTTCTTTATTGGTAATTTCGAAAACTACTTCAACCCACGGATAAAAACTTTTCTCATTCATTTTTTTGAAGTAATCGCTTGTAAAATAGGTCAATTTGTAGATTCCCAAATTCGATTTATCATTTGATAAAAAATCTGGAACACGACCATTTTTGTCGGTCACTTTTTCTTCTACGGAAGTCCAGGTTTTATTCGTTTCGTTATATTTTTCCAGTTTAATGGTCACTCCAGAAGCGGGCATTCCTTTAGAAACATCCAGAATATGACTGGAAAGTTGATACGTTTTTTCGGTGTTTTGACCGAATGCAGTTGTCGAGATCAACGCAAATACAAATGCGAAAATAAAATTTTTCATAAAATAAATTAAGTTTAAAATGCGGTAAGTTTTTTACCAAAATCGTTACCGATTCTTCTGGGCAAAGATAATGCCTTCAAATTTTAGTTTTCGAACGTCTTCAATTCAAAATCGGTAGAAAATTCACCGTAAGTGAAGTAAGAAATCCAGTCACCGAGGTTGATGTAGGACGCTTTTCCATTTTCTAAAGGCAAGACCATTGGCAAATGTCTATGACCGTAAATGAAATAATCTATTTTTTCAGTTTTGAGTTTTTCTTTGGAATAGATGATAAGAAATTCTTTGTCTTCACCCAAAAATTCTTTGTCTTCTTCGCCGGAAATCATTTTGTTTTTGGTAGAAAAATAGATGGCCATTTTCATCGCGATATCTGGATGCAACCATTTGAAAGCCCACTGTGCAAAAGGATTGGTGAATAATTTTTTCATTCTTTTATACCCTTTATCACCTGGACCAAGTCCGTCTCCATGCGCGAGCAGAAAGTTTTTTCCATTAATTTCGAAATATTGTTTGTCAAAAAAAACTTTGCACCCAATTTCTTCTTCAAAATAATTTTTCATCCACAGATCGTGGTTTCCAACGAACATAAAAAGTTCAATCCCAGAATCTTTCAACTCTGCTAATTTTCCTAAAACTCGCACGTAACCTTTGGGAATTACATGATTCCATTCATGCCAGAAATCGAACAAGTCGCCCATCAAAAATAAAACCTGCGCATCGGATTTTAGCTCGTCCAACCACCGGATAAATTTTTCTTCCCGAACTTTGCTTTCTTTCGGCGTCGGCGCACCAAAATGCTGATCGGAAGCGAAGTAAATTTTTTTATTTTGTTCTAAAGTGATTTTCATGCTGCGAGGTTCGGGTTGCAAGTTTCGAGATTTGAGGTGTGGGAATAATTTATTTCTATTTATTTTACTTGGCTCTTTTTACTTTTCACTTGGCTCTTTTATTTTGACTCTTGATCCTCTGCAAACCATTCTCCGTAAGAGTTTTCGGTTTCGTGAAGTTTAAGATAAGCGAGAGAAACTGTTTCTGGGAGTTGCTTTTTTATTTTAACTGCAATATCGTACAACATATTTTCACACGTCGGTTGGTAATCGCAATAAATTACTTTATGACCCTGATTCTCCAGATCTTTACCCAATTGTTTGTGCGGAGAAGTTCCGTTCAACATTACGGCATGATCCCAAATATTAAGAATTTCGGATTTTACGATTTTTTTGATGTCACCAAAATCGACCACCATTCCATTTTTCGGATGGTCTAAATCATTGATCGGATTTCCTTTTACGGTGACAAATAGTTTGTAGGAATGTCCGTGCATATTTTTGCATTTGCCGTCGTAATTGTAGAGAACGTGGGCAGTTTCGAAAGTGAAAATTTTAGTAATGCGTATCATTTTGCAAAGGTAATCAAATTCAATATTTAAGTTTTGCTATAAAACCAATTTTTTGAAAAAGATAAAAAGGTGGAAATACCTTCTTTTTAAAAAGCATAAACGATCAATGCAATAACCAGAATTGGACCTACAATTATTAATAATGGAAGCAATAGATTTAAAATCGATTTCCCAATAGATATTTTTTGCACTTCTGAAATTCCGATTACAGAAAAAACAAGGGTGAAGATTCCCAGAACAACTTCTAAAGAAAGAGAACTCCAAAATATGATGTTTCCAAAAAGTCCGGCATTAACTAAATCTCCATCCTGTCGGAAAAGATCGATGCCATAAACTGCAATTTGTGGAGCTAAAAATAGAAGCGACACCACAGATGGGAACATTGCATACGCTAAAATTCTATAAATTGAATCTGTATTTCCTTTTCCGTCTAACCATTTGCCAGTCCAACTGAGCAGCGCGGCATAAATGTAATAACTTAGCCATCCTAAAAAACCACCTAAAATAACGCAACCTGCGACAATGCCAAATAAAGATGCATTCTCGCCCATATTTTTATTAGCAGCTCTATCAAATGCTCCGGAAACGCCAGCCAAAAACAATAGGATGTAAAAGTATTTCTCGTATTTTGTTTCATTGATGTATTTCAGCACCCTTCTTGGCTCCGTCCAGATCTTTGTAAAAATCTCTGTGTCGGTAAGCGTATCGTAAGTTTCAAATTCTTGAAATTCACTCTGAATGTTTTCGGTTTCCATCGATTTATTTTAGTTTCCGAAAGTAATTAAATTTCTATTTACAATGGGGAAAAATTTCAGTTGATTTTATTTAAAAAAATCCTCCCCAAAAACTGGGAAGGACTTCAAACAATTATAAAAATTATGGAGTTTTTGTGCTTTTACTCAATGAAACTGTTCCGCTTCTGTTGAGCCTGCCAAAGCAGTTGTAGACGAATTTCCATCGGTTACTACGGTTTGAACCTCATCAAAATAGGAAGTTCCTACGAAACTCTGGTGTTTCACTGCGCGGAAACCTTTTGATTGTAGAGCGAATTCTCTTTCCTGCAATTCGCTGTAACCTGCCATTCCACGTTCTTTATAAGCTAAAGCCAACTCAAACATGGAGGTATTTAAAGCATGGAAACCGGCCAAAGTGATGAACTGGAATTTATAACCCATTGCGGCTAACTCCTCACGGAATGTTTCCATTTCGGGAACTGATAATTTTGCAGCCCAGTTGAAAGAAGGTGAACAGTTATAAGCCAGCATTTTCCCAGGGAATTTTGCGTGAATTCCTTCCGCAAATTTTCTGGCATAATCCAAGTCTGGATTTGAAGTTTCCATCCAGATCAAATCGGCGTAAGGTGCATAAGCCAAACCTCTGTCAATACCTTGTTCTACTCCATTATTCACTTCGTAGAAACCTTCAGTAGTTCTTTTTCCAGTCACGAATCTTTTGTCGCGATCATCGATATCTGAAGTCAATAAATCCGCAGCATCAGCATCTGTTCTCGCAACCAAAACAGTTGGAACTCCGCAAACATCGGCTGCCAAACGTGCGGCAACTAATTTATTGATCGCTTCCTGAGTCGGAACCAAAACTTTTCCACCAAGATGTCCACATTTTTTTGCAGAAGATAATTGGTCTTCGAAATGAACTCCGGCTGCACCGGCTTCGATCATTTGTTTCATCAATTCAAAAGCATTTAAGTTTCCACCAAATCCTGCTTCCGCATCAGCAACGATGGGAACTAAATAATCTTTGCAATCTTCCGCTTTAACTTCATTCACAGACTGAATTTGATCAGCACGCAACAACGCGTTATTGATTCTTTTCACCACAGACGGAACTGAATTCGCGGGATATAAACTTTGATCAGGATACATTTCACCACTTAAATTCGCATCGGCTGCAACCTGCCAACCAGAAAGATAAATCGCTTCTAAACCAGCGTCAACTTCCTGTACCGCTTGGTTCCCGGTTAAGGCGCCTAAACCTGCCACGAAATCCTGGGCGTTTAATTTTTCCCATAATTTCTCGGACATTAATTTGGCGATGGTGTAATCGAGTTTATAAGAACCCCGAAGTTTCAATACTTTTTCTGCGGAATAAGGTCTTTTGATACCATTCCATCTTGGGCTTTCTAACCATTCTTTTTCCAGTTGCTGGATTTGTTCTTGCTTTTTCATATCGATTTTGTTTTTGTTTTGTTATTTCTGTGGACTATTCTTTTTAACGCAATGGACGCAAAGATTTTTTAATACTATACTTCTAAAATTACGAGCACAAAGGCGTTTCACTCAGCAATTGCAAATTTTTGAAATCGCCCTTCATGATCTTTATAAATGACTTTAATATTAAAACTTTGTGACTTTGTGGTTAAGATTTCCCAGTTTTTTATCAGTTAATTTCTAACTTTCCTAAACTTGTCTCTTTTTACTTTTTACTTGGCTCTTTTCTCCCGGCTCTTATAAAAACTGATACGCTTTCAAAGTCAAAAATTCCGCGAAATTGTCATTAAGGATCAGGTCATCAAAAAGTTCGGTTGCTAATTCGAATTTTCCATTTTTGTAGCGCTCTTCGCCGACATAATTTTTGATCTTTTCTAACTCTTCTTCCTGCCAGGTCAAAACCATTTCGGGCATTAATGTTCTTCCGTCTTCCAGTTTTGCTTCATTTTTCAGCCATTGCCAGATTTGAGTTCGGGAGATTTCTGCGGTTGCCGCGTCTTCCATTAAATTGTATAAAGCTGCGGCTCCAACTCCCATTAACCAGGATTCGAGGTAAAGAATTCCGACGTTAATATTTTTTCTAACGCCATTTTCGGTGATCGTTCCTTTTGGAATTTCGAGGAGATTTTCTTCAGAAATCTGATAATTTTCGAATTTTTTATTAATTTGATTTGGAGTGGGCATGAACTCATCGAAGATTTTTTTAGCCACCGAAACCAATCCCGGATGTGCAACCCAGGTTCCATCATGTCCGTTTTTAACTTCCCTTTCTTTATCGGCGCGAACTTTTGCATACGCGATTTCGTTTTCTTCTTCATTATTTTTCACGGGAATTTGTGCCGCCATTCCGCCCATCGCATGAACATTTCGTTTATGACAAACCTGAATCACTCTTTTGGAATAAGCGCTCATAAAAGGTGAGGTCATCGTCACCTGATCACGATCCGGAACTAAAAATTCAGGCAGATTTCTGAATTTTTTGATGTAGGAAAAAATATAATCCCAACGTCCGCAATTCAAACCGGAACTGTGTTCCTTTAATTCGAATAAAATTTCATCGAGTTGAAAAGCTGCCGTGATAGTTTCGATCAAAACTGTGGCTTTGATTTTTCCTTGGGGAATTTCTAAATAATCCTGAGAGAACTTAAAAACGTTATTCCACCATTTTGCTTCTTGATAATGTTCAAGTTTTGGCAAGTAAAAATAAGGTCCACTTCCATTCTCAATTAATTTTTTAGCATTTCTAAAAAAGTAGATCCCGAAATCGATCAAAGAGCCGGAAGCTTTTTCACCGTTAAATTCAATATTTTTTTCTTCTAAATGCAAACCTCTCGGACGGACTAAAAGAGTGGCTAAATTTTCAACCAATTCATATTTTTTACCATTCTCATTTTCAAAACTAATCGTTTTGTTTATGGCATCGGAAAGATTTCTTTGACCTTCCATACAGTTTTCCCAAGTTGGCGAATTGCTGTCTTCGAAATCTGCCATAAAAGTTGATGCGCCAGAATTCAAAGCATTAATGACCATTTTTCTTTCAACAGGTCCGGTAATTTCAACTCTTCTATCTAATAGATCTTTTGGAAGTGAATTACACACCCAGGTTCCATTTCTAATCTCTGCTGTTTCCGGAAAAAACTTCGGAAGTTGGCCATGATCAAACTCCACTTGTTTCATCGTTCTTGAATGAAGAAGCGCAATTCTTTCACTGTTAAACTTAGAATGAAGTTCGTTTAGAAAACTTACTAATTCAGCCGTAAAAATATCGCTGTACTGTTCTTGAGGAAGAATTTGAAATTGGGTAGCCGTTTCCATTTTGTATAAACTTTAATGATTTACTACTGCAAACATAAACAAAAACTTTCACTAATAGCGAACGTTCGCTAATTTTATTTATAATTTATTATGCGAACAATCGCTTAATTATATTTACCTTTGTATTCATCGTATTTCACCTTCTATTTAGAAATATTATAAATTAAAATTTAATTAATGGCAAGCGACAGTGATTTTATAAAAACGGTTTTCGGATTGAAAATGAAGCAGTTCCGACAAAAGAAGAGTTTTTCTTTACAGGATCTTGCGAATTTAACAGGCGTTTCCAAATCCTATTTAAATGAGATTGAAAATGGTAAGAAATATCCGAAACACGATAAGATCGCGCAGTTGGCCGAAGCATTAAATTGCACTTATGACGACTTGGTTTCTACTAAACTGGATAAAAGTTTAGCGCCGATTACCGAAATTTTACAGTCTGACTTTTTTAAAGAAATACCACTCGATCTCTTCGGCATTAATAAAAACAACTTGATCAGCATTATCAGTGATGCACCGAAAAAAGTAACAGCTTTCATTAATACCTTAATTGAAATTTCGAAGAATTATAATTTGAGCAAAGAGCGTTTTTACTTTGCGGTGATCAGAAGCTTTCAAGAATTACACGATAATTATTTTCCGGAAATTGAGGAGAAAGCGACCAGCTATATTTTAGAAAATAAGCTCTCTAACAAACCTCATTCTGCAGAATTTGAATCCATTTTAAAAGAACAATTTGAATATGAAATTAAATCTCTCGATTTGGAGCAATATGGCGCATCAGGAAAATTACGATCGCTATATATTCCCGAGAAGAAACTACTTTTACTGAATGAACTTTTAGATGAAGATCAAAAAACATTTATTCTGGCAAAAGAAATCGGCTTTAATATTCTGAATTTGAATCCACGTCCAAACACTTATTCTTGGCTGGATTTTACAAGTTTCGAAGAACTTCTGAATAATTATTATGCTTCTTACTTTGCTGGATGCCTATTGATTCGCAAAGAAATCTTAACCACTCAATTGAATGATTTTTTCCAAAACTCAGAATGGAATCCCGAACTATTTGAAAATTTAATTGAAGAATTTACGAACTCTCCAGAAACTTTTTATTATCGCTTAACTAATATTCTACCACAGGAATTAGGAATTAAAGATCTGTTTTATCTCTGTTTTACGAAGAAGAAAAATTCAGATAAAATTCAGATTTTAAAAGAGTTGCATCTGAATCAGCAACAGGCACCACACGCCAACGCAACGAACGAACATTATTGCAGACGTTGGATCGCAGTGAAGAACATGACTAATCTGAAAGGAAATGAGAAACTAACCGACGCTCAAATATCTCATTATAAAGATAGCGGATTAACTTATTTGGTGATTTCAACATCTCAAAAAAATCCATTTTCTGATGGAACGAATAGAAGTTATTGCGTTGGCATTTTACTGAATTCTAATTCTCTTAAGAAAATAAAATTTGCAAAAAGTAATCAGATCAAAACCGTGAATGTTGGTGTTACTTGCGAATTCTGTAGTATTCCGGATTGCGAAGTTAGACAAGCTCCACCCTCAAGATTAGAAAAGGAAATCTTTAATGAAAATATGAAGAAATCGATTAAGACGATTCGGAAGGAAATACTTTAAACCAATTTTCATCAAATAAAAACTTTTGTGACTTTGTGGTTTTATAAAACTAAATCGTAACTTTCATTAAACAAATTAAGTATGTTTTTAGTGGACTTACTTTTCCCGAATCGCTGCCTGGAATGCAATCGAATTATTCATCACGATGAAGTGGTTTGCGTATTGTGTTTTGATCAGATTCATTTTACGCATCACCACTATTCTGAAAGCAATCTTTTACTTGAAAAATGCCGACTGCTTTTCCCTATCGAAAATGCTTTTGCGTTAATGCAGTTTGAAGAAGAAAGTACAAGTCAAAAGATCATTCACCAGCTAAAATACGGCAGTCGGGAGAAAATAGGTAAAATCATCGCCAACTGGACTTTAGAAAAAATAGATTTCAGTCAGTCAAAATTTGATTTATTAGCAACCGTTCCGCTGCATCCAAAGAAACAGAAAGAGCGTGGCTATAATCAACTGCATCTCTTTGCAGATCGTCTTTCTACCTATGTAAAGATTCCGTGCAATCATCATTTAATTAAAAGAAACTTCTACAAGAAAGCTCAGGCACAAAAACGAAGAGAGCAAAGAACTTTTAATGAAAATCTTTTTACAATCACCAAAAGCATTTCAAACCAACATATTCTATTAATTGATGATGTTTTTACCACTGGAAATACGATGAGCGCGGTGGCTTGGCAAATTTTAAAAGAAGGAAATAATAAAGTAAGTGTGTTGGTAATGGCGATGGATTAATTATTAGATGTTGGATATTGGATGTTGGAAATCACTATAAAAAATTATCCCTCTGAAAAGAAGGATAATTTATTTATTTTGAAATTATCATTATCTCTGTAATTTCTCACCGTAAGACAAATCTCCAGCATCACCTAATCCTGGCGTGATATATCCTTTTGAAGTTAATTTTTTATCAATTACCCCAACCCAAAGTTTTGAATTCGGATATTCTTTTTGAATGGTATCGACTCCTTGTTGAGAAGCAATTGCAACAACAATATGAAGTTGCGATGGAGTGCCGTGATTTAATAAATGCTTAATGGCTTCAATTAAACTCGCACCCGTTGCCAACATTGGATCTGCCACTATTAAAGGTCTTCCATCGATATTTGGACAGGTTAAATAATCCTGTTTAATAGAGAAATAATCGTTGGCGTCGTGTTTACGATAAGCTGCAACAAAACCACAATCTGCTTTGTCGAGATAATTTAGAATACCTTGAAACAAAGGAACTCCAGCTCTTAAGATGGTTGTAATTACGGGTTGAACCGAAACTTCTGTAACTTTGAGCTGATCTAAGGGCGTAGTAATTTCAATTTCTTCAGTTGCCAAACCTTTACTGATTTCAAAGGCAGCAATTTCGCCGATGCGTTCCATATTGCGACGGAACCGTAAACGGTCCTGTTGTACATCTACGTTTCGAAGTTCGTTGATCCAAGTATTGACAAGAGAAAAGTTATCTGATAAAACGGTAATCATATCTATTATTTAGGTTGCAAAGTTCGTGATTATTTTAGGTATTAAAAAGCCCTTCAGATAAAATCTAAAAGGCTTGGCTTTTTATTTTTGACGGAAGTAAACTTCAATAGGAACTCCGGTAAATCCGAACTCTTTTCGAAGTTGGTTTTCAGTAAATCTTTTATAGGCTTCTTTTACATATTGAGGTAAGTTGCAGAAAAATACGAATTGCGGACTTGGCGTTGGAAGCTGTACGCAATATTTAATTTTCACGTATTTCCCTTTCAATGCTGGCGGCGGCGTTTTTTCAAAAATCGGAAGCATAATTTCATTCAACTTAGAAGTTTTAATTTTCTTCGCTCTGTTGGCATAAACTTCCATCGCCACTTCTACCGTTTTCAGAATTCTCTGTTTCGTTAAAGCAGATACAAATAGAATTGGAATATCTGTAAACTGACCGATCTTTTCTTTAATTCTCGCTTCAAAATCACGGGTTGTATTGGTTTCTTTTTCAACCAGATCCCATTTATTAACAACGATCACAATTCCTTTTCTATTTTTCTGAGCCAATCCGAAAATATTCATATCCTGAGATTCCCAACCTAAAGTGGCATCAACCATGATGATAACGATATCAGAATACTCAATAGAACGCACAGAACGCATTACAGAATAAAATTCTAAATCCTCTTTAACTTTCGCTTTACGACGCATTCCGGCGGTATCAACCAAGACAAATTCATGTCCGAATTTATTGTATAAAGTTTGGATAGAATCACGCGTAGTTCCGGCAACATCTGTTACGATATTTTGTTCCTTATCTAAAAGTGCGTTGGTTAAAGTTGATTTACCAACATTTGGTCTTCCTGCAATGGTAATTTTAGGTAAACCTTCGAAAGGATCTTTGTATTCGGTCGTCGGGAAATCTTTTACAATATCATCCAACAACTCTCCGGTTCCGGAACCTGTTGCAGAAGACATGGTGTAATATTTTGAAATTCCGAGCTGATAAAATTCGGTGGCAGCCAATTCTTCTTTTGCAGAATCTGCTTTGTTCACTACAATGTAAACCTGCTTATTGGCGCGGCGTAACATTTCATGAATTTCGATATCCGTATCTGTTAAACCTTCAGCAACATTCAGCATGAAGATGATCGATGTAGCTTCATCAACGGCTAATTCAACCTGTTTGATAATTTCTCCCTGGAATGCATCTTCAGTATCTACTTCATAACCTCCAGTATCGATTACAGTGAATTCAACTCCGTTCCAGTCAGATTTTCCGTAATGACGGTCTCTGGTAACTCCGGCTGTTGAATCTACGATGGCTTCTCTACGTTCTAGAAAACGGTTAAAAAGGGTGGATTTCCCAACGTTGGGACGTCCTACTATGGCGACGATATTCGACATAAAATTTTGTTTAATAATGACATTATTAATGGGTTACTCGAACTTTTCGAGCCCAAAAATTTTTGCAAATATAGTTTTTTTAAGCGGTTTATTATTAATGTTAATATTTGTAACTTTCCCTTTCATTTATCCACTCATTATATAAGGATAAAATAAAACTTAACAACCAAAACTTAAAATTATGATTACTCTAATTATTCTGGCGGTAATCGCCATCTTTTTCTTTTACGGAATTTCAATCTACAACCGATTGGTAAAACTGAAAACAATGGTGGAGGAAGCCTGGAGCAGCATTGATGTGATGTTGAAGAAAAGGCACGATTTAATTCCGAATCTAGTAGAAACCGTAAAAGGTTACGCGACGCATGAAAGAGCAACGTTGGACAGTATTACCCGAGCCAGAGCCGCAGCGATGGGTGCCAACACCATTCAGGAAAAAGAAGTGGCTGAGAAAAATCTGAGTCAAGCAATGATGAATTTGAATGCTGTTGCGGAACAATATCCAGATCTAAAAGCAAACACCAATTTCCTGCAACTTCAAGGAGAACTTTCTGCCTTAGAAGGTGATATCGAAAAATCGAGAAGATATTATAATGGAACTGTGCGTGAGAATAATATTTTGGTGGATACCTTCCCCAGCAATATCCTGGCAAACATATTCAAATTTACGAAATCAACTTTCTTTGAATTAGATAATGTAGCAGAGAGAGTTGTTCCCAGCATTAAATTTTAAAATCATGAAACGTTTATTGATAGGGTTTGTCCTGCTGATTTTCAGTTTCGGATTTGCACAAGATGTGAATTCCGCTAATCAGGAAGCGCCTAATTATGAACACATCTTATCATTTGATTCTGATATTCTGATTTCGAAAGATGCCGAAACTACCATCACCGAAAAAATAAAAGTATATGCGGAAGGTATTAATATCAAACGTGGTATTTTTCGATCGCTTCCGCTTTGGCGAAATGTTAATGGCAAGAAAATCAGAATTAAATATGATATCATTTCGGTTCAAAAAAATGGTTCTAAAGAAAATTACCACACCGAAAACACGAGTGACGATTTCGCTATTTATTTTGGAGACAAAGGTATCATCCTAACTCCCGGAGTTTATGAATATGAACTACAATATAAAACTTCAGACCAGATTGGCTTCTTCGAGAAATATGATGAATTTTACTGGAACGTTAACGGAGCTCTGTGGGATTTTCCGGTTGATCAAATTTCAGCGAAAGTCACTTTGCCAGATGGTGCAGAAATTTTGCAACAATCTTGCTACACTGGCAATTATGGTTCAAATGAATCGAATTGCATAGGTAAACAATTATCATCAAATACTATTGAATGGTCTGCAAAAAATTTGGGTCAAAATCAAGGTTTAACGATTGCTGTAGGTTTTAATAAAGGAATTTTCACTCCTCCACCTCCACCCGGAATGTTGGAAAAGTATGGAATTCTGGCAGTTCTTCTTTTAGCAGGGTTGGGATTATTCGTTTATTTTTATTCCACCTGGCAGAAATACGGAATTGATCCGCAGAAGCCGGTTGTTTATCCACAGTTCAATTCGCCCCAAAATCTTTCGCCAGCTTCCTTAGGGTACTTGGAGAATGAGTATTATTCGGCTCCAATGATCACCGCCGCGATTGTGAGTTTAGCAGTTAAAGGTTTTATTAAAATTATTGAAGATGATAAAAGAATTTTAGGAATCTTCGGTGGCAAAGAATATACTTTAGAAAAATTAAAAGAGCAAGATCAAACACTACCAAAAGAGGAAATTAATTTGATGAATAAATTATTTTCAGGCAACTCGAACACCATTTCTTTTGACGGAAAATATAATTCTAAAATTGAAAATGCAGTGAATGATTTTAAAGCGAGTTTAACATTTCAACACGACAGTTTTTTAAAGAAAGGAAATAATTTAAGTAAATTGTTAATCCCAATTCTAGCAATCTTGATTCTTTATATCGGCGGTTTATACTTGAGTTACAAACTCTCCTACAATGATACCTACTTTGGAATTGGCATCGGTTTATTTATTTTCATTACCGTAACATCCATTATTTTCTCATTGGCATTCGCGAGATATAAATGGATGAGATGGCTTTACGGATTATTTGCTGTTGGATTAGTTATCGCTTTTATTCCCGTGGCCACTGCAGATACTTCGATGATGGAAAACCTCAATTTCTATGCGTGTTTTATTTTTTTAATTTTAACTTCTATTGGACTCGTATTTTACCAATACCTCATCAAACAACCCACACCCGAAAAGTTAGAAACCCAATCGCTCATCGAAGGTTTCAAAATGTATTTGGGAACGGCAGAAGAAAAAACATTGCAGTTTCATAATCCGCCAGCGATGACTCCGCAGGTTTTTGAAACAATGTTGCCTTATGCTATGGTTCTAGGCGTTGATAAAATTTGGGGAAATAAATTTCAGAATATGCTGAAAACTTCTTCTTTAGAAAACCAACAGTACAATTCCAGCTGGTACGTAGGAAGTTCGATGATGCACATGAACTTTGCGAATACGTTAACTTCTTCTCTATCGCAATCGATTGCGAGTTCATCTACGCAACCTTCCAGTTCCGGAAGCGGTTCTGGCGGCGGTGGATTCTCCGGAGGTGGCGGTGGCGGAGGCGGTGGCGGAGGCTGGTAAAACAAAAAAAAACGTTCTGATAATTTCAGAACGTTTTTTTTAAAGGCTAATGCCTAATATTTTGTTTAAACTTTTCCCCTGGTAAATAAGTTTACAATTGCTAATAAGACAATTGCTCCAATTGTTCCAGTTAAAATTTCTCCGACTACGCCTTCACCCAGTCTTCCTCCTAATAACCAATATCCGATAAAACCACCGACGATACCAACAACGATATTTCCGATTAATCCAAGACTTCCGCCTTTAAAGATTTGTGATCCTAACCAACCTGCGATTGCTCCGATAATCAATGTCCATAAAATTCCCATAATGTTAAATTTTTTAATGTTTATAATTCTGTTATGCTAATCACTTTATCCAATTGTGTGCCGAAATTGTTGAAAAACTGATAAAAATCATTAAAATGTTCACCTTTCACCTATTTAAGTCTAAAAGCGATATGTTAAATTAAAGGAAGGAGTTTCATAAAAAAGGTATAATTAAAATTTTTATAATAAGATCACTTTCGGTTTCAAACCTACAATTCTCATTGATTTAATCGAATCATTATACTATTTATGCCCAATTTTACTCGAGAATAATTCCGTATCTTTGCACACGAAAATTTAAATAAATTAAATAATAACGCACTCAATACGGAGTGCCAAAGACGAACAAATTTTATGAATGCTCCACAAGCAATTATTGAAAAATTTCAATTAAGTGATGGTAGAGAAGTTACCATCGAAACAGGAAAATTAGCAAAACAAGCTAATGGTGCTGTAGTAGTAAGAATGGGAGGCACGATGCTTCTTGCAACAGTTGTCGCCAGTAAAGATGCTAAACCAGGTGTTGACTTTTTACCTTTAACAGTAGATTACAGAGAGAAATTTTATTCAGCAGGAAAAATTCCAGGAAACTTTTTCAGAAGAGAAGCAAGACCATCTGACGAAGAAATTTTGACAATGAGATTAGTTGACCGTGTTTTGCGTCCACTTTTCCCATCCGATTTCCATGCAGAAGTTCAGGTGATGATTTCCCTGATCTCTTATGATAAAGAATGTATGCCAGAATCTTTGGCAGGACTAGCCGCTTCTGCAGCAATCGCAATTACCGATATTCCTTTTAACGGACCAATGTCTGAAGTTACTGTTGCCAGAATCGACGGAAAATTAGTGGTGAATCCAAGTATGGAAAATTTAGCGAAAGCTGATTTGAACATTATGGTTGGCGCAACCAAAGATTCGATCGTAATGGTAGAAGGTGAAATGGAAGAAATTTCTGAACAGGAAATGATCGAAGCCATTAAATTTGCACACGAAGAAATTAAAGTTCAAGTTGCAGCTCAAGAAAGATTAGCCGAAAGAGTTGGTAAATCTCTTCCAAAAAGAGAATACACGCACGAAGATCACAACGAAGAAATTCGTGAAAAAGTTTGGGCAGCCACTTATGATAAAGTATATGAAGTTGCAAAAACTGCTTCTGCTAAAGAAGAAAGACATGATAACTTCCAGGCAATTTTAGAAGACTTCCTAACTCAGTATTCTGAAGAAGAATTAGAAGTTGCTAAACCTTTCGCAAAAATATATTTCCACGATGTAGAAAAAGAAGCAATGCGTCAAATGATTCTGAACGAAAAAATCCGTTTGGATGGAAGAACTCCGGAAACGATTCGTCCGATCTGGTCAGAAGTTGATTATTTACCAGGAGCTCACGGTTCTGCAATCTTTACACGTGGAGAAACTCAGTCATTGACTGCGGTCACTTTAGGATCTGTAAAAGATGCCAACATGGTGGACACGGTTGCCATCAACTACGATCAAAAATTCTTCTTACATTATAACTTCCCACCGTTCTCAACGGGTGAAGCAAGACCTTTAAGAGGAACTTCAAGAAGAGAAGTAGGTCACGGAAACTTAGCTCAAAGAGCTTTAGCAAAAATGATCCCTACAGAAAACCCTTACACCATCCGTATCGTTTCCGATATTTTAGAATCAAACGGTTCGTCTTCAATGGCAACTGTTTGTGCTGGAACTTTAGCTTTAATGGATGCAGGTGTTCAAATTTCAAAACCGGTTTCCGGGATTGCAATGGGATTGGTAACTGATCCAAAATCAGGTAAATTCACCGTACTTTCTGACATCTTAGGAGACGAAGATCACTTAGGTGACATGGACTTCAAAGTAACAGGAACTGCAGACGGAATCACGGCTTGTCAAATGGACATTAAAGTGGAAGGACTTTCAATGGACATTATGGAAAAAGCACTGATCCAGGCGAAAGACGGAAGATTGCATATCCTTAATGAATTATTGAAAACGCTAGACGCACCAAGACCAGACGTGAAACCACACGCACCGAAAATGGAAGTATTGGAGATCTCCAAAGACTTCATCGGAGCGATCATCGGACCTGGAGGAAAAATCATTCAGCAAATGCAGAAAGATTTCGAAACGGTTATCGCGATTGAAGAAATTGGCGAAATCGGAAGAATCGAAATTTCCGGTGTTAGCAGAGAGAATATTAACGCAACGATTGCAGCAATTAACGAAATCTGTTTCGTGCCTGTAGTTGGAAGCGTGTACAACGGTAAAGTTGTTAAAGTAATGGATTTCGGAGCATTCGTAGCGATTGCAAAAGGAACAGAAGGATTACTTCACATCTCAGAAATCGAATGGGCGCGTTTGGACAAAGTTCCGTACAACGAAGGCGATATGGTAGAAGTGAAATTCATGGGTTACGATGACCGTAAGAAAATGAAACTTTCAAGAAAAGTTTTGTTAGACCGACCAGCTCGTGAAGAAAGACCTCAAGGTGATCGTCCACAGGGAGATCGTCCTCAATACAATAATGACAGACCAAGAGAAAATCGTCCACAAGGCGACAGACCTCAAAGAAGAGATGACCGTAGAGACGGTAACTTTAACGGAGGAAATAACAGACCTCAACAAGGTTCTCAAAATAATAACCCATCAAACGAAGGGGAAAATTTAAGACCTTCGAATGATACCGATAATAAACCAGAAGGTTTTTAATTAAAGATCATCCGCTATTTATAATAAAACCACCGATTGCTCGGTGGTTTTTTTTTCAAGTAAAATGTTATTTATTAAGCCCTTGCAACAATTTATACAACTCATTAGTCTGTTCTTGCTTACTCTCGGGGGTGTTCGCTTCAACTTTTGGTTTATATGAACTATTCAGTCGTAGTGCATCATAATATTCAAATCCTGCCTCCTCAGCAACTGCAATAAGTTTCCGATAATTTTCCTCATTCTTCGGCACGTTTGCACTTAAAGCTACAAACTTTCGTTCTTTTGCTTCCCAGTCATCTGCTTTTGCCTGCACCTTTCGGTTATAGGCGTCCATTTTAGCCTGATGTTCCGCAGCGTAAGGACTGTAATTCGATGATGAGGTTGGCAAGGCCGAGGAAACGGAAGAATTTGTATTGGAGGGAGCAATATTTTTAAAATGCTGATCACTTTGTGCCTGTTGCCGCTGCTGTGTGGCTTTGCGAATCTCTTCCTGATTGGGTTTGTGATAGGCATCACCATATTGGGCCTTGATAGCGATTACTCCGAATAACAAAATCGAAGTAGCGAGCGTTATTTTTCTCATGTGAATTATTTTTGGTAAAATTAGAAGAAATTCAACGCGGTGAAATACCCAATCCAGGGTATTTATTTTTCTATCGGTAAATACTCCCGCTTTACGTACTGGAGGTTTTTTCTGTCCGCGCGAAAGAATTCATGCGGCAGCGATCTAAATTAATTTTCTTTTGACTGTCCTTTCAAAAACATTTTTTTCCTACATCTCTCCTACGACCGACCTCAACGAAGAGATGACCGACCGGAAAATAACGGACCACGTCAAGAAGATAATCAGAACTAAAAAGAGCTCAGATTAAATAGAAACTCCCAAAGTGATTTGGGAGTTTTTTATGTTTAAGAAGTTCAAATTTCGATGTTTTCTGGATCTCGTCGGTTATCCCAAAATGAAAGAATTTCAACAATACCAGGTTTCACTCGATAAAATAATGAGAAATTTTTCAAAATTATAACAACACGTACTTGTTCGAAATCAGTCGCTTTTCCTATTAGTGGATTTTGTTTTAAAAGTAATTCCTTATCCTTTAATTCTAATAAAATCTTTTTTGAAAAGGTGTTAGATTTATTTCGCGCAATCCAATAAGTCAAAATCTCTGCCTGTTCGTGAAGGGCTTTTTTAGTCCATTTTATTTGAAACATTGTTCAATAATTTTCTTCGCTTCATCTTCTGTGTAAAATATCCCTTTATCAGCTTCTTCAATTCCTTCGGTCACTGATATTTTTTGAGCTTCCGACAGGATAATTTTATTTTCAACAATAGTTTTTTCAAAAGAAATTTTCATTTTCTGTAATAAATTTTGAAGCAAATCCATTTCAGAATTATTTTTAGGATAAACAGTCAGGCCTTCCATATCTTTAATATTTATACAAATGTAATTATTTTTATAATGTATAGAATTAAAAAATACCTGATTGAAATACGCAATAATTTGATATCATCTAATTTTAATATTTCTCATTGTTATCTGCTAAATGAAATTCCTCTGCGAAAATTATTTTTAATCACTGTCTAAAACCTTTGCGCCGTCTGTGGTTAAAAGTTTTTTATATTGCAATTCACCTTCAAATCTTTTCCGTACCTTTTTAATTAAATTTTAAATTCAATGTCAAATATTTTTTCCAAAGTCAGAAACGCTATTGAAATATTTAAATCCATTGATCTGGATGAACTCTCCAAAATATCTGGGAAAGTAGATCTTCCAAAGATGATGGAAGGTTTTTCTAAAATGAACGACAAGCAGATCAAGATGCTGATGCGTGCCATTGATCCGGAAAAAAAGAAAAAAGATCTTCCACCCGTTGATGGCGATTTCTATGATGTTTTCGAGACTTTGACACCGGAACAAAAAGAAATTCAACTTAAAGTTCGAACGTTTATGGAAACGGAAGTAAAACCTTTGGTGAATGATCACTGGCTGCACGATTCTTTTCCTTTTGAAATTATTGAAAAATTTAAGAAACTGAATGTCTGCGGCGTGACTTACGAAGGGTACGGTTGTCCCGGTTTGCCTTTTCTAATGGAAGGCGTTCTGGCCATGGAAATGGCAAGAGTTGACGCTTCGATCGCGACTTTTTTCGGTGTTCATTCGGGACTTTCGATGGGCTCCATTTATCTGTGCGGCTCTGAAGCACAAAAACAAAAATGGTTGCCGCAAATGCAAAACTTCGATAAGATCGGTGCGTTTGGATTAACCGAGCCCGAAGTTGGTTCTGGCGCAGCGGGAGGTTTAACCACGACCTGTAAAAAAACTGAAGGCGGCTGGATCCTGAACGGTCAGAAAAAATGGATCGGCAATGCCACTTTCGCGGATGTCATTATTATCTGGGCAAGAAGTTTAGATGATGGCGAAGTAAAAGGTTTCATCTTAGAAAAAGACAATCCCGGCTTCAAAGTTGAAAAAATAAAGGGAAAAATGGCGTTGAGAATTGTTCAGAATGGCTTGATCACTTTGACGGACTGTTTGATCACCGATGAGAATAAATTAGAACACGCCAATTCTTTTAAAGATACCGGAAATGTGTTGCGCATGACCAGAGCCGGCGTGGCGTGGATGGCGACCGGTTGCGCGAGAGGCGCTTATGAAAGTGCTTTAGCCTATACGAAAACCCGCGAACAGTTTGGAAAACCCATCGCGTCTTTCCAGATGATCCAGGGACATTTGGTGGAAATGCTTTCCAATTTAACGGCGATGCAAACCATGGTTTTCCGTTTGTCTGAAATGCAGGACGAAGGTATTTTAAAAGACGAACACGCCTCGCTCGCCAAAGTATTCTGCACCATGAGAACCCGCGATATTGTTTCTCGGGCGCGTGAAGTTCTGGGTGGAAACGGCATTTTACTGGAATACGACGTTGCCAGATTTGTTGCCGATGCCGAAGCCATTTATTCTTATGAAGGCACGAAGGAAATTAATTCTTTGATTGTTGGTAGAAGTATTACGGGGTTTAGTGCGTTTGTTTAAAATATTAAACCACTCAATAAATTGAGGGGTTTAATTTTGAGAATCTCCATAATTTTATACGAATTTTAATATCTTATTTAGAATAAATAATCTGCAGCTACAGAATCGGAGAAGCTTTAACTAGATTCAATGGGAATTCAGTAATGAATTCATCGTAAGCGGAAATTATATTCTCTCGAGTTGTGTTGGTGTCAAATCTATTCTCGAAGACCCAATCCAATACTTTATCGTTTATAACGATTGAAACAGTATATTTATCTTCTCTCTTTGCTTTATAATCTTCCGTAACTACATACGGAGATGCCATTTTAGGATAATCAAAACTGATGATATGGCTTAATTGATAATGACACAGATATGGGATTTTAGCGTTTTGTTTTAAGCGTAGATAATTATAATTTTTTAAACATGGTATGATTTTTCGTGAAGTCCTGTTCCAACTAATAGTCTCTTTTAGTATTTCTATATATTTATTATGCGGAAAAAACTCGCTCTCATTTTGTTTCAAGAAAAATTCTACCTGCGTTAGAGAATGATTTTTTCCATGTTCAAAATTTTTAACTCCTGTAATATTTTTCTCAATAATAGAATAAATTAAAGATGAAACAGGAGAATTTACACTCATTCCAGAACATTTAATTGTGAAATGGCTGTCATTTAAAAAATACAAGTCTTGTGGAGGAAAAATCTGCTCTTCGTCAAGTTTTAATTCTATGGTTTCTATTTGGTTTAAAAGCGTTAACAATTTAATATTAGGTTGATTGTTTATTGGAATTTCAAAATTTTCCCACTGTTGAAATTGAGATAAATTGAAATTAGATAAAAAGTTGTATTCTATTTGATAATATTTTAAAAACATACTTGCAATCTGTTTTTCTCTCTCATTAGCAAATATAATATCAAATTTTTCTGTTATTAATTTGAAACAACTAATTAGAATTTCGTCGAACAGACCATCTAAAGCTTCGGACTTAATTTTATTTCTATTAAGTGTTAGTATTTCATTCGCTTTTTGTTTGTGAATGTTTACAGTTAAATCGATAAAAAGTAAACTTTCAAATTTATTTTCTACATATTGATTTTTGTAAAAACTTCCAATATATTTAAAATTTAAATTGGGTAAAATGTTTATTTCTAATGAATTACTTTCTTCGTAAAATTTGAAATAATTCTCCTTTTTTTCGAGAAACTCGTGTTTATTTGAATTGATAAATAATTTCATGGGAATAACTGATGCATTTTCAAATTCTAATATTTCATCTATAATCATCCCCAAGTTAATATCAAGCGATTCATTTGTTAGCGGATCGAAATTGTGAGCAATTGACATAGCATTTCCTTGTTTTGTTTTTATAGACCAACTTTCTGGAATTGCAGGCGTATTGTAGTTTAAACTTATTAGCGATCCAGGTTTTACACTATGATCTGTTTTTTTCTTCTGTATCAGAACAGCTCCGTCCCTATTACTATTTGGACTATATAATTCTATTTTCTGATATTCTTCGGTAAAATAGCTTTTTGTTTCAATCACAACTTCATCAGTCAACATGAAAATGCTTTGAAATCCTATACCGAAAATTCCTGAAGGTCTCAACCATTCAGGCATATCTTCAACAATGCTAATTTTTTTTCTATTTTTAGAAGAGCTACCTGTATTCATTAAATATTTCAAGTCTTCTGATGAAATACCAGTACCATTGTCTTTAATTTTTATTATAGATCGTTGTTCAGAACCTATGACTTCCTTTTGATCAATGAATATTTCAATCGGATAATTTTGTAAATAATTAAAAAAAACATGATCTTGAGGCGTTTTAAAATCATAATTATCTTTGTGTTCTAACCAAACTCTAATAAGGGTGGAGTCCACAGCATTTTGTAGTAACTCTCTAATTGATTGATATGCATGTTCGTATAAACCTGCGCCCTGTAAAAGTGATAATGCCTTATCAGTATCAACTGAAAATTTAGGTTTTTTCTTACCATCTAAATAATCATACTTATCTAACTCAACTTTTAAAGTTCCGATTGTTGGAAGATATCCATAATCTTTAAATGGTACTATATCATTCCAATTAATCATTTGGGTTCTGATTTCAGTATCTAAATAATTAAACCAATGTTGAGTAATATTTGCAACGTCATAATCATTACATTTAGCAAACACTTCTATTTTTTCTGTATCAGCCCTAAATGATTCAATTGAAAGATGCTTAGCTTTATGATTTAATGTGTCAATAGGAATTTTACTTAAGGTTCTCAACATAACCTCTGAAAATCTATTATTATCTAAATCTAATAAATCACCTATCCGGAGCATGCATGCTATAAACCTTGGATGAGCATCCTCAACATCTATCCCAACCTCTGAAAATGTTAGTTGCATTACATCTTCGAAATCTTTTGTGTGAGATGAACAAATATCAGCTAGTATTTTAAAAATACGATTTGGTATTACGCCTCGTGGAGTTGCTAATGAAAGTTCACGAGTAGGATTTAAAATTATATCTTTTGATCTTTCAGAATGAGATCTCCTAAAATATTCTGCTAAAATAAATTTTATACCATCATGAAATCCTAAATTTAATTCATAATGTTTATACTTTATTTTTTTATTTTCAATTTCGAACTGATCTGCAAATTCATGTAAGCCATTTTTAGAATCGTCCTTTAAATCTTTAAAAAAATCTAAAAATTCATCAGAATTTAATGCTGCAACTAATTCTTCACTTGAGACGACCATTCCCAAATCATGACTATAACTTGCTTCAAGAATAAACCATATATCAATTGCTGACAATTTCTTAATATTTTCAAATCCGATTACTCTCACAATATTATTAATAATGGTTTCCGAATGAGATTCATCATGTAAACTATAATGCGGGAATAAGTTAGCAACAGCATTTAGTGCAGAAGGAATAATCTTTTTATCATAATTCCAGTGAGCAAATAGAATATCACTTTGCTTCCCTAAAGTTTTTGTATACAATAATTCTTCTAGTTCTTTAATCATAATTTGAGTTTTTTCAAATTTACCAATTAATTGATAATTTTTTTATTTTAATCAATTATTTTTAACAAAATACACTCGATATGTTAATTGATATATTATACTTTTTAAAAAACTTGAAATTCTCTACTCATAAAACTTATTTAATTACAAAATTCAATCTCGTCCTCATTAATAAAATTAAATTTTTCCCCAAAATTTTAGCCGTAATTTCGCTACAAATACAAAACAGAACTGTGTACAACTATCCACCAAAAGTCAGCGAGAAAAATATCTGGAAAACTTTGTTGAAGTTGAACAGCGATCCGATCGCTATTATTTCTCAGAATTTTCGGGAATTGGGAGAAACTTATACCTTGCAGTCCTTTTTGGTAAAAAAGCGTTTTGTCTTTAGTCGAGATCCCGAACTGTTTGATTATGTGTTGCGGAAGAATCAAAAAAATTATGAGAAATCTGCCATTCAAACCCATGTTTTAGGAAAATATCTGGGCAAAGGTTTACTGACGAATACCGGGAAAAATTGGTTGAAACAACGTCGGCTCATTCAGCCCAATTTTAGCAATAAAAATATAGAACTGCTGCATCAAACGATGATCGATGAGATTAATGCCACGATTGAAAGTCAGCTCAAAAATGAAACGATCGATCTTTATAAGATGACCAACAGTCTCACTTTTAATATCATCGCGAAGACTTTGTTTGGCAACTCCATCGACTATACGCAGATTCTGAGAATTTCAGATTCTATAACGGAAATTCAGAAAATGTTCATCAAAGAAGTGCGAAAACCTTTTTTGATGTCCTGGTATAAAATTTCGGGACAGCTGAAAAAACACCTGCAACTGTCGGAGGAGATGCGTACGGTTTTTCGGGAAATTATTCTGAAAAGGCAAAGTGAGACGGGAGAATTTAATGACATCCTACAAAATCTATTGAACAGCAGATACGAAGACAGCGGCGAACCAATGGCGATGGAACAGTTGATCGACGAAATCATCATCCTTTTCGTTGCCGGACATGAAACTTCTGCGAATGCGTTGGCATTCACCTTATTTTTAATTGAGAATAATAAGCATGAAAAGCAGTTATTAGTAAAAGAAATTGAAGATCTGGGCGACGATTTTTTAGCCTTAAAAACGCTTTTTGGAAATTCGAAAACAATGACCATCATCAAAGAATCCTTGCGATTGTATCCACCCGCGTGGATCATCGACCGCGTGGCTTTGGCGGATGATTCTTTTAAAGGCTTCTCCTGGGAAAAAGGGACGATTGTAGAATTTCTGTTGTATGATATGCACAGAAATCCGGCTGACTGGAAACAGCCCAATTCTTTTGTGCCCGAAAGATTTGAAGATAGTGACGTTAAAAATAAACCTTATTTTCCATTCGGAAATGGAGCAAGACACTGCATCGGCGAACATTTCGCTTACATGGAGATGATCCTTTTTCTAAGATTATTCTATAAAAAATACGAATTAGAACTGGAGACCAAAGAAATGAAAACCATCGCGCTGATCACTTTACGACCTACAGAATTGAGAGGGAAGATTGTTCCAGGTTCTTTTTAATAGGAGAGTTTTGGTAAAAGCAAATGAAAATTAACATATTAAAGAGGAAGGTTAGTCATAATTTCTCAGCAATTTTTTGTCGCGCTTTGTGTTGAGATTGACTTTATGAAATCACTTTCTTACATTTCCTACGGAAAGAAAAAATTGGCTTGATTTTTAAATGACGCTGCAAAAAAGTTGATTGTATTGCATTCCAACCAAAATTTCCTACTTTTAATCCACCATAACTTTCCCACTAAATTCAATGCTGAACCTCACCCCAGAAATCTTCGAAGCTTTTCAAAACAAATTAAAAACCGGTAACCGTCGTGGTGTTCACTTGAATGCTATTCCAGGGAATTCGCGGTATAAGTTGGATCTGGCGCAGCTTTCTGAAATTCATAAAAGTTTGCCCGAACATTTTATTGTGAATCTTTTGACGCAGAAAAATGTTTCTTTTAAATTTTCGATTCACGATCAAATTGTGGTGAAAGATTCTGCAGATTCATCAAGCAGAATTCTTTCTTTCGAAGATGAAAATGGAGAGTCCGAAGAAATTGAAAAGGAAGAAAATCAAACATCGACTGAACTTCCAAATGCAGAAACGAAAGAAAAGAACAAGGAAAAACTGTCACGAAGTTTAGAAAATCTGATTTTTCAGAATGAGGTGATCTACTCCGAAAAAGGAGTCAATTCATTAGGATTTGGTTTTCCAATATTGATCCGAAAAGATGTGTCAGACGGACAGATCTCGGCTTCTCCCCTACTCATTTGGTCCATCAACATCAAGCCGACCAACGAAATGAACACGTGGGAAATCACGCGCGCGGAAGATGATCCCATTTATCTGAACGAAGTGCTCATCAACCATTTGAAAAGTGATTCCGGAGTTATTTTAGACCAACTGTCAGAAGAAATGCTTTCAGACGGAAAGATCGATAAACCCGAACTTTTCAATATTTGCGAAACCATTTTGAGTCAGTTGAAAGTCACACAGAATCTGGATTTCATCATGAATAATTATGCGGAAATTCCGGCCATCAAAACCAAAGCGGTTTACGAAACTTTATTGCCAAAAAAAGGCGACGCTTTCATTATAAAATCAGGGATCTTCTCCATTTTTGAAGTTCAGAAACAGAATATCATCAATGATTATGAGGTTTTAAAAAGCAACTTTAAACCTTTAGAAGATCCCGTAAAAGAATCTTTTCAATCCATCACTTCCATCGAAACCGATCCTTCGCAACAGGGAATTCTGGAATCGTTGAAATCCCAAAATAAAATTTTGATTCAAGGTCCGCCGGGAACTGGGAAAAGTCAGACTTTGACGGCAGTTTTGGTTAATGCGTTAGAAAACCAACAAAAAACCATCGTGGTTTGTGAGAAACAAACCGCTCTTGAAGTTTTGTACAATGCACTTCATAAAATGGGTTACGCTCGATATTGCACGATGATCAAAGACAGTATTTCAGACCGGAAGCTCGTCGTGAATTCAGTCAGAAATCTGATCGATCCGGCAGATTTTAAAAAACCAATGCAACTCTATTCATCGCAGTCTTTAAACGATCAGATTGCGGAAATAACAGGTCATCAAAATAACGTCAACGCTGTTCATCATTTATTGAATACCCAATTATTGCCAGAGAAAAACTGGTCGGAAATTGTAGGAAATCTTTTGGAATTTAAAGAATCGAACGAAACGCTGGATCTGCAGGATTCTATTTTTTCATTTTCAAAGGAAGAGTTTACTGAAATTGAGATTTTGCTTAATGAAGGAGAATCTCTTTTTAAAGAATATGAACCTTTTATCGCGTCGTCTTTCCTGAATACGGAGAAATTAATACAGGAAAATTTTCTCAGCAGTTTACAAAATTTAGATCAATCGTTCCAGAGTTATCAAAAATTCTGGGAGGAAATCCAAACATTTATTCGGGATTTTCAGCCCATTTACATCGAAAAGAAGAAGCAGGAATTTGGTCAAAATTTACAAAAGCTGACTTATCTTATTAATGAAACAGAAATTATGACTTCTACCTTGACCTCTCATTCAGACGAGTTTTTACCAGAAGTCACAGAAAGTTTCTTTTATAAATTGGGTGCTTTATTTTCATCAACGAAAAAAAGGAAAATTCAGAATCAAAAAAGATTAACGGAAATTTCTTCGTCCATAAAAGAGATCAGTTTAAATCCGCTTTTTCCGGCAATTGAGATCTCCGGAAATCTTTGGAACAACAAAAAGGAGATCATTAATTATCGTCAGAAATCAGAAATTGCACAAACTCAGTTTTCCTTAAACATAGAAGAGAATTATGAGTCGCTGGATTTTCTAAACCTTTTTGACGCAGCTATTTCCGGTCGGGAAACTGAAACTATTTCACAAAAAATTCAGAATTTAAAGAAGTTCATTTTGAATGATGGTTGGATCACCAATACTGATTTTGGAAATACGTATCTACAAACCAAAGAACGGTTAAAGACGGTCTTCTCCCAATATTCCGCCCTTCGAAATGATGCGTCGAATCCTTTGTTGGCAGAATACAATTGGTTTTCTTTTCATCACAATCTGTCTTTTTTCCAGAAAGGTTTGCTGGAGAAATTGTATCCACTTCAAAACTGGAAATCTTCTTTTCTTTCTGCTTACTTTTCCCTTTTGCTAAAATATCACAGCGATGAGAAACTTAATTTCAACGAGCAGCAATACGCGGAAATTATTAAAAAACTAAAAATATTCGGTTTTACACAGAAAAGTTTCATTGAACAATTTTGGAATACGGCGCAACAGGAAGCCGTGAAAAATTTCGAGAAAAACAATAAAGATATTACGGTTGCGAACCTTTACAACAAACGAAGCAGCATCAATCACACGCGATTAACGCTGCGACAAATTGCCCAAAAAGACATTGATCTTTTCACGACATTTTTTCCTATTATTTTAACGACGCCGGATGTTTGCAGTAATCTTTTTCAGAACAAAAATTCCTATTTCGAATATGTAGTTTTTGATGAAGCGAGCCAGCTAAAACTGGAAGATAATCTACCGGCTTTGCTCAAAGGAAAAAACATCATCATCGCGGGAGACGAACATCAAATGCCGCCGTCGAATTATTTCAGTAAAGTTTTTGACGGTTCTACCGATGATGAGTATGAGTTGGAAGGCGAAAACGAAATCATCACCTACAAAAATGCCATGCTCAATATCGAATCATTACTGGATTTTGCTATGGAAAACAATTTCGAAAAGAACCATCTCGATTTTCACTATCGCTCCAGACATCCTTATTTGATTGACTTTTCTAACCATGCTTTTTACAATTCGAGACTAAAACCGCTGCCGACGCAAACGCAAAATAAACCGATTGAATTTTTTCAGGTTGATGGTATTTTCAATGATCACATTAATGCGGAAGAAGCTGATAAAGTGCTTGATATTTTGGGAACAATTGAACCTAACAAAGATGGAAAATATCCGTCCGTCGGAATTGCGACTTTTAATATTACGCAGCGGAATTATATAAAACGAAAGATCGTTCATCAAATTAATCTTCCGGAAAATGAACTGTTTAAAGAGAAAATTCAAGGTTTAGAAGCAGCCGGACTTTTCATTAAAAACCTGGAAAACATTCAGGGCGACGAAAGAGACATTATCATTATTTCTACGACGTACGGACGAAAACCGAGCGGCAAGTTTGTGCAAAGTTTTGGTCCGGTGAATCACTCCAAAGGCTATAAATTATTGAATGTGATCATTACGCGAGCGAAAGAGAAAATTTATATTTGCAATTCCATTCCCGAAGAATTTTTCATGAATTACAAAAATGCGCTCGAAGAAGAAGGCGCGAATAATCGGAAAGCGGTTTTCTATGCATATCTGGCTTATTGCAAGGCGGTAAGTGACCAAAATGAAATGCAAAGAAATGAAGTTCTTAATGTGTTGGATGTTTACGGACATAAAGCTTCCACAGAAAAAGATACTGAAACTACTTCCTTCATCAACGAGATCGAACAGCATTTAAAAGAAAAATTTCCGGAATTAAAAATTTCTAAAAACCATCATTTTGGCGGCTATGTTTTAGATCTTATTATCGAAAAGCCGGATCACCGATCAATTATCGTGGAATGCATGAGTAAGGAAAAATATGATGGTGAGCTTGGTTATCTGGAAGATCTTCACAAAGCAAAAATTCTGCAGAATTCCGGGTTTGAATATGTGCGGATCTGGAGTCAGAACTGCTGGCAGAACTTAGATTCGGAAATACAAAAAATCGTGAAGAAATTAGGATGATTTCAAAACAACTGAAAAAAATCTTCAGAAAATATTAAATTTAAGCGATCATCATTTTCATTTTTGAACATTAATATTTCAGTCAAAATTCAAGAATGCAAACAACGTCAACGAAAGCAAACTAAAACGTAGTTCCAATCTTAAATGCTTGTATTATAAGTACGAAACTCCGAGAAGTTCGGGTGTTTTTTGCAATCAAAACTTCGATTCAATTACCTCAGAGGTTTAATCAATATTTTGATAATATCATACCTGGAATGAGTCCAGTTGTAGGAACCTTTCAACAACCAGGAAATCCCGAAAGGAAGTAAGGTGGTCGATTCAAAAATAAGAGTTGAATATGGAAAATCTAAGTTTTTAAAAATAGAAAGAAAGGCGATCGCGAGAATACTGAAAATCATTATATAAGCACAAATTCGATAGATCCTGTTCCGCCTCCGTTTTTTATCATCAACGATCTCGTTTTTATCAGGTTTTTGAAAAACTACCGCACAGAATAAAGCAAAACAGATAAACAGAGCTGTTGCAAAACCATAGTGAAGTGCATTTGATAAGTGCGAAGATTCCGCAGAAATGGGAAGACTGATAAATTTCGCACCGATGAAACCTTTAACATTGGTCGGAAATATCGCTACGCCAGCCGCACAAACTCCGGCAATGTTCGCCAGCCAGTTTTCAATTCTGTATTCTCCTTTGTAGGTAATTAAAAATGTTGACAGCGCTGCTAACGTCCCTATAAAGATGGTGTGAGAAAAACTATAATAATAGTGGCTGAGCGACGGTTGTAATCGCCCGCCGAAAATAATTAAAGCAAACGGCAATAGAATTCCGAGAATCCCAATAAGCTGTCGCAGCAGAAAGTACGAAATGGTTGTTGAATCTGTTTTTTCAGTCGCTAATTCATGGATGTTAGGTATTTCCATAGGTTAGATTTTTATAGAAGTAGGAGCAAATATGGTCTATCAGCACCAATGTGATCGGGGTGATTTTACGGTTTCTTGTTTAAATAGTTACTATTTAAATTGCGAACGTTTTCTTATTTTTAACGAAAATTTTAAAATGATACTATCGCAGTTAAAGTCAAATCCTGAAAACATACAGTTCAATGATGTTATTTCATTTATTGATGAGCATTATGATTTCACGCCAACTCCATTCAGAAATGGAAACACCAGCAATGAAGCTAATCAGAATAATGGTTCCTGCAAAGTGTTCAGTTTCGCAAAGTTGAATAATTTGTCACAAGAAGAAACCTTATTTCTTTTTGGAGAATTTTATAGAAACGATGTTTTAAAAAATCCAGACGGAAGTGATCATCAAAATATCAGAAACTTTATACAGTTTGGTTGGGATGGAATTTATTTTGAAGGTGAAGCTTTGAGTGAAAAAAGGTAGATTTTTTTGAGGATGGAAAATTTACAGTTACCAGCTGTGAGGATATTTTGATATTAACCTTGTCAAGGTTCAGAACCTTGACAAGGTTTTTTCAGAAGAATTGTTTAGGGGTAATATTGAAGAAATGATGTTTTTCAGCAAGTAGTTCGAAACGTAAAACAGAGTTACATTAGAAATCCTAATCTTACAGCCCGACTTGAGCGGAGCTCTTTTTGTGAAACGCAGTGGAACAAAAAAGCGGGAGCGGAAGGCGGAAAAAGCTGCCATAATAAAATAATAAATAGACATTCAACTTAATCAAAAAGCTGTCCTACATAAAAGGTCGATCATGTTTGGCAAATTATTTGCAAAACTACTTTTAACAAAAAAATAAATTATTATGGGAACACTATTTAGAAGAATTTTAATCTTCGCAGCACCAATGTTATTAGGTTATATTATGAAAAAATTCAATGGAAAAAAACAAGGCTCGGTAAGAACGAGATAAGTTGAAATCCAGAACCCATTACAGGTTCATATTAACACAAAAAAATTCCGTCTCAAAATTGAAACGGAATTTTTTTATTTATAAATCAAAGGAATTCACTTCGCGATATTCTCTCAATAAATTTTCAAAGACTTTTTCGACGGGTAATATTTCGTGAATTAAAGCGGAAACTTGACCAATTTCTAATTCTCCCTCTTCCAGATCACCTTCAAACATTCCGCGTTTCGAGCGGGCTCGTCCGAGCGTTTCTTTCAAAGCTTCTACATTTCGTCCGGCGTCGTAGAGTTTTTCTAAATCATGGAAAAATTTATTTTTGACCATTCTTACAGGTGCCAATTCCTTCAATGTTAAATGCGTGTCGCCTTCATTCAAAGAAATAATTTTATCTTTCCAGATCTCGTGGGAACTTGCTTCTTCGGTGGCGGCGAAACGAGAACCGATCTGAACACCGTCTGCACCAAGTATCATGGCGGCTTTCATTTGAGATCCTAACGCAATTCCACCCGCGGCAATCAACGGTTTTGAAATATGTTGTTTTACGTTTGGAATCAGACAGAAAGTAGTGGTTTCATCGCGACCGTTGTGACCGCCAGCTTCAAAACCTTCGGCAACAATAGCATCAACGCCGGCGTCTTCGCACTTCATGGCAAACTTGGTGGAGGAAACGACGTGAGCGACTTTTAAGCCTTCTTTTTGTAATGTTTCTGTGTACGTTTTTGGATTTCCAGCAGAAGTAAAAATGATTTTCACCCCTTCCTCCAAAATAATCTGAATCACTTCATCTAAATTCGGATACAACATCGGAACGTTGACGCCAAAAGGTTTGTCGGTCGCTTCTTTACATTTCTGAATGTTCTCTCGCAGAATATCTGGATACATACTTCCGGCACCGATCAGTCCTAAACCGCCGTTATGTGAGACGGCAGATGCTAAACGCCAACCTGAATGCCAGATCATTCCACCCTGAATGATGGGATATTTTATTTCGAATAAGTCGGTGACTTTATTTTGTTTCTCGTTCATTTCTTTCATTTTTTTGGCCACACCAAAATCTAAAATAGTACTCATGTGGTAAATTTAATTAAATCAGTGAAGAGGAAAAAATGTTGGAGTGGAAAATTGATGAGAGAAATAAAATTAACGCAAAGGAGTTTCACTTCGCAAAGCTCGCAACAACTTAATGGTTAAGACTACCATCCAATATTTAAAAAAATATTTCGAAGTTACACACTTAGGAGCGTGGGACTATTTATTCTGCAATAATTTTATAGTCATCAAATTTCCCATTCCAGTTTTCGCCGTAGGTTGTAAATTCTATATAGAAAATTTGACCATCAGTAACATCAATGACATAACTTAAACCCTGTTTTAAACTTTTGATCTCTATATTTTCTCCGCCGCTAAATAGAGCGTTGATGTCGTCGAAATTGATTTCTTCTTTAGCATTCGTGTAGTCAAAATGTACAATCATTCCGCTTTTAGTTATTTCGCGCTCTCTCACTTTCAAATGAGGAACGTGAGATTTTAAAGACGGATATTTTTTGATTAAATGATCTAAAAGTATTGATTCAAGTTCGTTTAATTGGTCCATAATATTGGGTTTCTAGGATTTCGGTTTAGTCCATTTAATTTTTACAGCGGAGATCTTTGGCAGCTCTATTCTTTCGCTGGTGAGAATTGCAAAATCACATTTTTCGTAAAATTTTAAAGGTGATCTATATAGTTCTCCATTCTTCTTTTGATTCGTTTCTTGGTCGATGACCCAACCGTTCAAAACTGACTCCTGTTCTTTTAAGTGGTCCAGCATTTTTCGTCCGAAGCCTTGACCTTGTATTTCATCAGCTAGAATAATGGCAAACCACCTTTCATTTTCTCGATCGAAAGTTAAGGCCCAACCTAAAATTTTATTTTCATTATTGATCAATAAGAAATGGTGCTGATCGGCTAGCTTCTCTAAATATTCGTCAAAATCAGCCAAAGAGTTGTAACAGAGTTTTTCTGGATACTCCCTATTCCACAAATCAAAGACCTGTGTTTTCTCTTCCTCTGAAAGAATTGTCGTCGTAATTATTTTCAAATTATTTTTCACTTATAAATGAATTATTTGTCAGCCACTACTCTATTTACAGCTGACTGCGCCAACTTTAAAAAGCGGTGATATGGTTTCGTGAATATAATAAAAAGATGAGTATGATATTGAAAAAGGATTCTATTTTTTCTTCAAGTCTCTTCGCTTTAAATATTTTAATAAAATTTTTAATTAAAGCTGGAAATCAATCAATTCAAAAAAACTAGGATTATCTTTGCAAAAAAATTAGCATGTCCAGACTTATCTCCGATTTAGGAATTATTAAAAAACTTCAAAACGCTTTAACCGATTTAGAAATTACGGTGGCCACTGATATTCAGGAACAGGTTATTCCGGTCATTCTGGATCAGACTGAAGATTTGGTGGCGCTGGCAAAAACGGGAACTGGTAAAACTGCAGCTTTCGGATTGCCTCTTTTACAGTTGGTAGATCCTGATAACGCAACGGTTCAGACTTTAATTTTATCGCCAACACGAGAATTAAGTCAGCAGATCTATAATAACCTGACGGACTTTGCGAAATATATGCCTGAAGTTTCCATCGTTTTATTAACAGGAGGAAATACCGTAAAATCGCAAGTGGAAGAGTTGAAATCGGCTCCCCAAATTATTGTGGCCACGCCAGGTCGTTTTTTAGATTTGCTGGAGAAAGGTGAAGTCGATATTAAATCGTTGAAGAATTTGGTTTTAGATGAAGCCGATGAAATGTTTCAAGCATTGAAGGAAGATTTGATGTCGATCTTGAAAGCAGTTCCTAAAAATCGACGTACGTACTTGTTTAGTGCGACTATGCCGGGAGAACTGAAAGATATCGTTCATAATTATATGTCGAAGAATGCGGTGTCCATTAATTCTGATATGGCGACGATTGGACATGAAGGCATTGATCATCAATATATCGTCGTAGATCCGATTGAGAAATTAGATGTGCTTTTGCACTTTTTAAATACGCAGGAAGGCGGAAGAGGAATTATCTTCTGTAAAACCAAAGCTGCCGTCAATAAATTAGCTAAAAATCTAGCGATCCGTAAAATTTCGTCAGGAGCTTTGCACGGAAGTTTAACGCAGGGAATTCGGGACCGTATCATGGATCAGTTTCGTGAAGGATATATTGACATTCTCGTCGCAACCGATTTGGTGGCGCGTGGAATTGATGTGAAGGAATTAGCGTACGTGGTGAATTACCACTTGCCTGACACGCCGGAAGCTTACGTTCACCGTAGTGGAAGAACAGGTAGAGCTGGCGCCAAAGGACTTTCGATGACGATCATTCAGCAGGAAGAAGTGAAAGAAATCGCAGATTTTGAGCAGGAATTAGGCATTAAATTTCATCCAGTTAAGAAAGCAAACGCTGAAGATATCGAATGGAATAATACTTTAGTTTGGGCGAAAAAAGTGTTTAAAACGAAGCCCAACCGTGAGGTTCCAGAGGAAGTAAGACAGCAGGTTAAAACTATCTTTCACCATTTGACGAAAGAAGAACTGGTTGATAAAGTACTCTCGAATTATTTAGCAGAGAATAGTAAATAATTATTGCTGTTTCTGTCACCAAATAATAAAGCGGTCTAAATTTGAAGTATTGAACTCCAAATTTAGACCGCTTTTCTTTTAGGTAAGTCTTGTTATCAATTTTATTTAAATTGTTTCCAACTTAAAGTTTGAGATCTATTCCACTACTTTTTTTACTCTTTCGATGGTATCAAATTTCGATAGCGTCAATCTCACAATACTGTCTTCCTGTGCCAGTAAATCGTGCGGAACATTAGCTTCCAAAGAGATCAGATCACCTGCATTCAAAACCATTTTCTCGCCCGAAACTCCGAATTCGATCGTGCCTTCGTGAATCTCGACGGTAATTGGGAAACCGGCTTTGTGTTCTTTCATGGTTTGACCTTTTCTAAAAAGGATCCGGATTTCTTTGGATGATTCTGTTTCCATCATCACCGTTACGGCTACTTTATCTTCGTTGTAATTAAGTTCGCTTCTTAAAGATGCTGTTTTCATAATTTCGATTTTTATATTATCCTTCAAGTTACTGAAATCATTCGAATATTATTTCTTGCCTGTGACGACAATTTTAATTAAAAGAGTTTGATATATTGCGCTAATATCAAAAATTCTGATTTTCGATTACCAGAATTTAAACATCTTTACAACGTTAAATTCCGTTCTTTTAATTCATTTTCAAAAGCTTTTCTGCGGGCATTATTTTTAAGAAGCATTTGAATAAAAAGTAAGGGAAAGAAAGTAATGATTCCAAGACCATATTTTACGGTGCTCCAGGTTGCAACACCGATCATCACACCGAATAAAACAGCATTCATAATATTACCTGATTTAATTTTCTTGCCTTCAAGCAGAAGGTCTTCGTTGGTTAGTTCTGATAATTCTTTTTGACTCATGGAGCGGGTTTTGTTTTGGTGATGATCTTGAATATTTAATAGTATTGACAAATATAAATATACCCAACTAAAAACTACTAATAAATATAATTGATTCTGAACATATACGATTGACTATATCTTTGTTGAATTGTTTCCTGCTGTTGAACAACTGATTTTACTTTTAAAATTCGAGAAACTTATCCTAAAGATCTGGGTAAGTTTTGATTATTTAAACGTTCAGGATTTATCTGCTCTACTATTTCTATTTTTCAAAATTAAAATTGATACGATATATACGATAACAATTGCGATCGGAATTGTCACAAATCTGTCTGCAGGAAATAAATACCAAAGCACTACCACTAAAACCGTCCGTGCAATGGCGTGAAATAGACCAACCCAATGGTCAATGATCCAGGTTAATGTAACCCACATCAGTCCAGTCAAAATGCCAACAGTTAAAGGAAGAGAGGTATAGTTTTCAATAAAAAATGGAATCGCAATTGAGTAGACCAAAACGGCTTGAGCTACGGTCAGAAAGAAGAGATTGTCAAAAGTGTTTTTAGGCTTGTTTTTGTCAAGATAATCTTCGCCCGTGAATTTCGAAATTGCCATCGCTAAATAGACGATAGAACCTGTTGCGATGAACAAGACCCAAACAGTAATTTCATCAGAAAAGAAAAGTCCAGATAAAGCTACTACAGACCACGCGATTATACCTGCGATCGGAGAAGCCAGAAGTTTCTTCTGTTTGAATTCTTCTTTCTGTTCTTCAAGCGTTCTTTGTTTGTCTGACATATTGTTGATTTGCTTACGTTACTGAATTCTTCGACTTGGTATTAAGCTGATTGTTAACGCAGGCGGGCTAAAAACACTAATCTTTCTACTTGCAAGAAACTTAATTAATCGCTAAAATCTTTGACTAAAACTTCAGATCTGCTTTGTAGAAAACTTGTTGTAGCAGTTTTCATTTTCCTTGATATAATTCCATGTATTTTTCGCGCTCTTCTTTCCAATCTTCTTCTAATGTCAACTTTTCATTCTCAATAGTTTGAATTAAGTTGTTGACTGAATTAATTTGCTCGTCATATTTAATTTCATTCTTCTTTTTTGAATAAAACTAGTAGTCATTATTTTTAAAATATTCTTTAGTTACTGAAAGAATGCGGATGAAATTATTGGCGTTTGTTCTACAATACAGATTTATAGGTTCTCCAAGAACCATTGACAGAGAAGCTAATAATGCTCCATCATTTGAAGCTTAATATTTGGGATTTGCAGAATTATAATATCTATATCGCATTCGTCCCAGATAAAATAGGAATGCTGCTTCGTTAAATTTTTCTTCGTTTAGATAATTAGCCATTTCATCGAAATATTGAGAAGGATGCTTTTTATCCAGCTTATTTGCAACTTTAAATAGTTGAATTGTATCCATTTCAACTTTGGTAATCGAATCCCCTTTCAGAAGTATATTTTTAAATAAATTTAATTCTTGATCTTGAGCACTAAGCGAGTTTGAGATTATGGAAAGTATTAGAAAGAATAGAATTTTTTTCATCAGCGGACTTTTAGTTTAAAATTGCAAATATCTGTCAGACATTTGCCGCCACGCTAAAAATACGAAAACTTTCTACTTGCTAAAATCTTAATTAATCGCTAAAATTTCGATGAAAACTTCATACCCGCTTGTAGAAATACCGTATTGTATGCAGTATTTTTTACCATTCTCTCCATTCTTCTGTAATATCGTCCTCATATTTATTATAACCTTTTGAACTTGTAGCCAAATTTATTATATCCGTGATTTCTTCACGTTCAGAGGTTTCAATAAGTTCCGACTCACATTTGTTATTCAAATTGTTAAGTTTTTCAACAGCAAATTTTACAATTTTTAATCCTTCTTCTTTAGAATTTGATTTATTAATTTCAGATAAAAATTCATTTAAAATTATTCCACATTCTTCTACGTCTTTTTTAGAATATGACGGATTTGCTATCTCCATATATTCAGTCATTGATTTTTTTAGGTTGTCAATCCGCATATTATTTGTTATTTTTTCAGGTTTTTTTACATTTTCTATTTCTTCAAATTTTGTTTTCTGCGGTGTAGATTTATTTTGTCCGTCACAAGAAATTGAAATAAAAATTATAGAACATAAAATAAACATTGAATTTAGTTTCATATACTTTGATTTTTTTTTGAAAAGTAAGTTTGTAATATTGCCGATAACGTTTCGGGGCTTGGCGATGGCGGGCAAATTGAAGCCGAAACTTTCAACTAAAATACAAATTTTAATCGAAGTACAAAACGTGAACTTTTTACTTTCCGCCCGCTATTGCCAAACCCTTGTTGTAGGCAGTTTCTTTATTCTCTGTATTTTTTAATTTCTACTAATCTACTTTCTCCATCTTTTAGTGCATTCATATCACTTTTTGACATTCTAGGATATAATGGAAAATTTCCGAAAGGTGTGGCTGTAACTTCTCCAAAAAATAAAAGTTTGTTATTAGAATTCATTGGGATTTTTGGGAAACTATCATCAATAGATTTTTCATTTTTTGCATAATTAATAGGTGCAGAAATTTCCCGAATAATATTTCCGTTTTTATCTAATTCTTGAATATAAATAATTTTATTGACAGCATCTTTATTAGATGTCCATAAGGTAATGTAAGAAACTTCATTGGTGGTCAATTTGTAATTCGTTGGATTTGAAGTTGTGTAAGGTTCTAAAACAACTACATTGATGGTTTCAAGCGTTTTAAAATCAGAATAAGTAACAAATCCATTAGATAAATATGACTTTTCAGGATTATTTTTTGGGTAATCTAATTCCATTTTTTCTTTTCCGTATAAATAGATATTCTTTATAACATTATCTTCTATGTTAACTAATACTGGTGTTTCCGCAGTAAGTTCTTGATTGTTAACAAAAGAATACTTTTTTTTGCTTAAAATACTTGCCGAAAAAATGCCACTTAATACCTTGTTAAATTCAGATTTCGGAATTTGATTATAAAAATTTTGCAATTTTTCAATTTTGTTACTTTGAAATTGAGAAAAATTATTTGCTGTTGTAAGCCTTCTATCTATTTCTTTTTTTATCACATTATACTGCATTGCTTGTAATGAAGAAGATATGCTATTTAGATTATTTGATAATTCCTGCTGAAAATTTTGTTGTGATTGAATCTGCTGGTTTCTCATATTTTGTAAGGTTGACTCATAATATGCTTGATTTTGTTGCATTTTCATATTACGTTCTTGCTCAACTCTTCTTTGAGTGTTTGTTGCCTCATTTTGTTGACGCTGATTATGGTCAACTTGTGCATTTTGACCATAATTTTGATTATTTGCAGAATTTTGATTATTGTTAATCTGAGTATTATCTTGAATTCGTTTATTTGCATCGTAAGCATTTAATTCTTGAATTCTAGAAATATGTGAAGTTGCTTGCTGTACTCCACAACGATAAGCTTCTGCATATAGTTTTTCATCGGCGTTCTTATCAATAGTTTTGTTATATATTCGAGAAGGAGTACATTTTCTTTCATCTGCTAAATGATACTGACCTCGTAAGTTTGCATCATTAATAGTTGATTCATAACCTTCTCTAAATCCTTTACTAAAAGAATTGTCTGTTTGTGCATTTATTCCGATTGCCAAGAAAAATGCAAAAATTAGTAATAATGGTCTCATAATTTTTTTTTAATTCCTGATTTACGCAATGATGCGCTTAGACGTCAAATTGGAATGTTTTTTTAATTCAGATTACCCGCCGTTGTAATTAACTTTTCAAAAATAAAACGTTTCAATTGATATATTTTACGGGAAACCGTATTTTGGAGATATTTTCTTGAAATTGCCTACAACTCTCAAATATACGCAAGTTTCGAAAATCACCAAAAAATAATACTGAGGTCGATCGTGGACATAAATATCGACACGGGGATGAGCTCTGGTGTTGTGGAAAATTTGTGGTGTGACTGAAAAGGAAATGTACTGATTGAAACAAGACAAAATGTGTAATCAACTACAGCAGAAATCGGTTGAGATAAAGACTGCCTGAACTTCTAGCCCTGAGCGAAGTGGAAATCCCGGAATGAGGCGCGAGCCGCCGCGGCGGAGAGCGGCGCATGAGGAATTGTAACGAAGAGCAGGACGGGTTTTGGAAGAAGCTCAAATGGTATTGCTCCTAAAGAATAGATGTCCATTCTGGAATCATAAGGCAAAAAAAAATCTCCGCTACTGCAGAGATCTAATTTTATTTGGTTTCAACTGTTTTACGCCAGTCGGTTTTGAAGGTACAATCCTTGTATCGATCGTTGATGGAGATAAATACATTGGGTAATTTTTCTTTCACCCATTTCTCAACCATTTCGTTTTTCTTTTTGTTGAGCGCCATTTGCTTGATTCGGTTGTAATCGGTAGAAATGTCTAATTTGTGCGCTGCGATCACATCGTCGATCTTCACGATGGTAACTGTTTTACGATCCTGTGCTGCAACATCTTCGAATACATCGGTAATATCACCTTTGTTGTACCCAGCGATCTGGTAAGAAAGCGTTGGTGGCAAATTCAGTTTTTCAATTTTATCCGATCCGTCTTCTGCAGAAGTTACAATACCAGCATTGAACTTGGTTTGCTTGTCATCTGAAAATCGGAAGGCCGCATCTTTGAAACTCATTTTACCATCTACAATCAGGGTTCTGATGCTGTCTAATTCTTTTTTCGCGGCACTGATTTCATCAGCATTTGGTTCCGCTTTCAGCAGGATGTGTCGTGCGTCATACTGCTTTCCGCTTTTCTTAACCAACTGAATTAAGTGGTATCCGAAGTCAGATTCTACAGGCTCAGAAAGTTCTCCTTCCTGTAAATTAAGTGCTGCTGCTTCAAAAGGCTTCACCATTTTCCCTTTGGAGATATTGGTGTACAAACCTCCTTTTGCCGCCGAACCTGGATCGTCGGAATAAATTCTCGCCTGACTTTCAAAGGTTTCACCACCCTGAATATCTGCTTTTATTTTATTCAATCTCGCAATGATCTCGTCTTTATGCGCATTGGTCAGTTTCGGATACATGATGATCTGAGAAAGAGAAACTTCGTCTTTCACTTCTGGAAGTTGATATTGAAACGTAGTAAAGAAATCGGTTACTTCATTCGGAGTAACATCCGCTTTCTCGGTAATACGCCCGTATTTACTTTGTCCGTAATAGTTATCGCTATCGATTTTTTCAATAGCGTTTTTCATTTCATAAGAAGTACGGAATTTATAAGTCGTCAACATCGCACGCTCATCTGGAAACTGTCCCAAGATCTGCGTGTATTTTTGATTGGCATTTTCTTTTATGGCTGCAGAACGGTTTTCGATCAAGGTATCTCTTTTCGCTTCATAAATCAAAAGCTTATTATTGATGATACTTTCAACGAACTCGCATTTGTCTGCCACGGTCGCTCCCTGCTGTTTTGCAAAGTTGGCCTGATCTTCTATATCGGATTCCAAAATAATTTCATCACCTACCACTACCGCAATACCATCAACTAAATCTCCTTTCTTCATCTGCGATTGCGCTTTACTTAGCGTGCTGAAAAACACAAGCATTAAGCTAAAGAGCAGGGTGAATTTTAAATTCTTGTTCATATCTATTTTTTATCGATTTGCAAAACTATCATTCTAAACGAAATAACGTGCATTTTTTATTATAATTATTTCTTAAAATTCTTTTCTAAATCCTTTAGGAATTCAGGTTGAACTACAATTTTCGTTTTTGCTTTTTGTTCTGCGATGATCTCGTTCAGTTTTTTCTCGTTCACGGCATCTTTCAATTCTTCAGCGGCTTCTTCTTGCGTCATTTGAGATGGCGCCAGGATTTTATCAATCGCAATGATCAAAGATTTATCGCCCATTTTGGTTTGATGAACGCCGGTTTTAAAAGGAACATTGTATTTGGTGAATACTTCTGCCTCTTTCGACATTTCGCCTTTTTCAAAGTTGACCAATACCTGTTTCTTTTCATTCAGTTTTCCAGAGAATTTTGATTTCAAAGTTTCCCAGGTTTTCGGATCTTTAATGTCTTTCGCAATTTCTTTGGTCAATTTATCATCGCCGGTGATCGCAACTCTTCCTTCTGCTCTTTCATCCCACATGTATTTGGCTTTGTTCTGATTGTAATATTCAGTCATCCATTCTGGGTGTTTTGTAATTTCTTCATTCAGATATTTAGAGAAAATATAATCAGAGAACAATGATTTTTTATTTGCAGCCAGTTCTTCTTTTACATTTTTAAGGTTGGTGAAGTTTTTACTGTAAATTCTCAACACATCCTGCGAGTTGATATTTTCGATCGCATCCGCCCAAACTGCTGGTGATAATTTAGCTGCATCATCTTTTTTGTCGCCGATCATTTCTTTGATAAATCCAGCGGTCACTTTTTCATTTTTATATTGATAAAGAACTTCGCTGTCTTTGGCGGCCATTAAATTCTGATACGATTTTTTGACTTGCTGTAAAGCTGGAAACTCTTTGTAAGTAGGATCAGTTTTCAAATAAGCCGTCATTTTATCCTGCAAAATTTCTGCGTAAAGTGAGTTGTTCATTTCTCTTAAGAAAAAGGCTCTGTTTTTCTCCGTTAAAATGTATGGTTCTACATTGTAGATATTGAACACGAAATAATTTTCGCCAAACAAAATTGGTTCTGACGTATAATAACCTGCTTTTTTACCTTTGAATAATTCATACACTTCATTTGGCAAAGTTGGTGAACCCATGATCACACCCCCATTGTCTTTTTCATGCTCGTTGCTTCCGTATAATTTGGCAACTTCCTGAAAAGTTTTTCCGGCTTTTAAATCTTTGTAGATATTTCCTTTCACCGTTTCAGAATTGCCATCTTTAGGAAAAGAAACCGTTCCGAAAACCATATAACCTAAACTTGGTCTGGAACTCAAAACTTTGGCAAATCCAATATAAGAAGGCGTATCAAAGAATTGGGTCATGGTATTGTTCGGCAGTTTTTTAATCTCTGCATACATTTGATTATCCAAACTTCCGGGTTTAATGAAAATTGCTTTCGGACTTGCTTTCGTATATTTAGAAATCGCTTCTTCCATCGTCATCTTACCAGACTTCACTTCATTGTAAACTTGTTGGTAATTGTTCTTGTCATCAGCAGTTTTTTCAAGAATGAAAATCTGCACTTCTTTTTCAGTCTGATTATCTTTTACGTAATCATTTAAAACAGGATCAATTACCTGAGCTGGAAAAAAATACTGGCCTCTTAATTCCGCTTCTTTCTCCGACATTCTTTCGCGGAAATAAGTCAGCGTATCGGCTTTCTTATCGGCTGCAAATTGCTGAAATAAGTAGAAATTCTGCGTGGTGTTAATGGTATTCTGAACACCGGTATTTTCTAAACCGTAAACATTTTCTTTTTTAAACTGAGCCAGTGAAATACTGTCTTTGCCCACAATCATATATTGTGCAGAAAGTCCACCGCCCAAAACCATCATCATCACTACACCGAATATTTTTCTCATATTTTTATCTTTCATTTTTATAGATTAGTTTGCATTACGCGCTTTAACTTCCTCTTTCACTGCCTTAAGCTGCAACCAATTGTTCACAACCATTGGAGCGAAAAACAGAGGGAAAAGCGTAAAGAAAGTAAAACCGTTTTTAATAGTTGTGAAAATTGCAACCAAGACCATTATTGAAACCAGAATAGTAAGAACGTAGAACAATGATTTTCTGGTTCTTCCTACTTTTGATAATTCTAGCTCGGTCATTTGCGACAGCTTTCCGTCTTTAGTCTGATTGGCTTTCATGTCTATTTTATATTTTTCTTATTTCTTTCCGCTACAACAAACACGAACTGATAAGATTTGTAATTTCCAGGAAAGTTAAACGTTCACTTCAAAAGTGGTTAATTCTTTAAAGCTCTGAATTCTTTCCAACATTTCAGCTTCTGTCACTTCCTCCAAACGCTGAGTTCCGAATTTTTCAACTGTAAAGGAAGCCATCGCAGAACCTACGATCAGAGCAGATTTCATGGTTTCGAAAGAGAAATCTTCTTTCTTGGCTAAATAAGAGGCAAATCCACCCGCAAAAGTATCTCCAGCTCCAGTTGGATCGTAAACTTCTTCTAAAGGTAAAGCAGGAATGGCAAATATTTTTCCTTCGTGGAATAGTAAAGCACCGTGTTCTCCTTTTTTAATGATCACGAATTGTGGACCCATTGCGTGAATTTTCTGAGCCGCTTTTACCAATGAATATTCACCAGAAAGCTGTCTCGCTTCTTCATCATTAATAGAAATTACGTCAGTTTTAGCAATCATTTGCAATAAAATATCCATTGCAGAATCCATCCAGAAATTCATGGTATCAAGGATTACCAGTTTCGGACGGTTATGCATTTTTTCTAAAACTGAAAGCTGCACGCCCGGATGTAAATTTCCTAATAATAAGATTTCTGCATCCTGCATTGATTCAGGAATTTTGGGATCGAAGTTTTCTAGAACATTTACTTCTGTAACCAAAGTATCTCTTGAATTTAAATCGTTGTGGTATTTTCCACTCCAGAAAAAAGTTTTTCCTTCTTTGATGATCTCAATTCCTTCGATATTCACTCCTCTTCCAGAAAGCATGTCTAAATCGGTCTGTGGAAAATCGCCACCCACTACGGAAACAATTCCAGATTCTACACCCAAAATCGAAGATGCTATACTAATATAGGTTGCAGCGCCACCTAAAATTTTATCTGTTTTTCCGAAAGGAGTTTCAATCGCATCGAAGGCAACTGACCCAACAACTAATAATTTCATATCTAATTCTTTTTTTTAAATGTACTTTGTTTCTTAATATAAATAGGATCACATCCTACTCTTTGTTAAATCACCACTTGGTGGCTTTATATTTTATCATCTTTAAATTGAAAAATAGTTTTACTACAATCTCCCAACATTGCTTATTACTAATTATCCATCACTCCTTGTTACTTCTTCCATTCAAAACTTTCAATCAAACGCATCATATCCTTTTTAATATAAGCTACCGCCGGCGCTAATGAATCCGGTTTCGGTCTGGAATTGAAATATAAATTTGCCGTCACATAATGACGCGTAGAATCCGTTACAAAAAACTGGAGATTCGAAGCGCTTTGTCCTTTTAATTCATAAAAGTTTCCAAAAACTTTGTGCTCTGGAAAACTGAAGGATTTCGTATCGATCGAGCTTGCTTTGATGGTATGTTCGTAAACCATTTTCTCCGATTCTTTGACATGCAGATCGAAGTCGTTTTTAATGGGAAAATAGGTAATAAATACTTTCGCTTTCATTTCCGGATATTCGATATAATACCAACACGGATTTTTCGCCTCTCTAACTTTCGCAAAATCAGAGTAGTCAAAACCAAAATTACAGGCAGATGTGAACCGTTGATATTTCGGGGTGGGATATTCTAAACGAAGTTCACCAGAAGGTTTTGGCTGCGTTTCCTCTGAACAGGAAAGTAAAACAAATCCTAAAAAAGTGAAAATGAGTTTTTTAAACATTGCGCAAAAATACGAATTAGTTTTAAATTTTTAAAAAAGATAATTATGGTTCGAATTGAGTTCTGAAAACCGAGACTTTTCTTGTTTTTTATATGGTGTGATTATTCAAAGATAAAAATTTAAGTTCCCGTAAATTTTGTGGACTGAGCGAATTTCATCATTATGCATTTAATTAATCTGCACGATCTGCAAAATCTGCGGGATAATTTTGATTAAAAAATTTGAACCATTAAGGTTTTGATTAAGGAGTTAAGGTTCATTAAGATTTCCTACGGAAATTGTGCTGCGCCAATCTTCATGAACTTTTAGATTATATTTAAAAGCTTTTTACATCATAAAACCTTTGTGACTTTGTGGTTTAAAAAACTAAAAAACATCAGCTGAATTGAACCTTTAAGTTTTCTATAAAGGTGTTAAGGTTCATTAAGGTTTTCCTACGGAAATTGTGGTGCGCCAATCTTCATGAACTTTAATACCATCGTAATCACTTCGAACAGACCGTAAAAAACTTTGTGACTTTGTGGTTTAAGAACTTCGGTTTATCTTAAAACAGTTCAGTTCTTTTAAAAAAATCAGTTAAGTAATTTTCTAAGGGTTTTGGGAAGGATTTAAGATGCGATTCTTCTTCATTAATAATTAGATAATCATTCTCAACAGCAAATTCGGTGAAAACTTCTTTGGACTCCAATCTAACATGACTCATTTGGATGGTTAAATTTTTATGAGTGAGTTTATGAGTTATTGTCTTGTGTTTAATCTTGAATTCCTCCCAGTCTACGGGAATTTCAATCGGAAATTCATAGAGTTTTTTCCAGATGAAATCATCTTTTCTTTGTTTGACTAAAAACTGTCCATCAAATTCTACAAAAGAATAAAAAAGTTCTAAATCGGTTGCTTTTACTTTCTTGGTTTTCACCGGAAAATTTGGAATCTTTCCTAAATTAAAAGCGAGGCAATCTTTATTTAAAGGACAGGATTCACACAAAGGATTTCTGGGCTTGCAGATTTCTGAACCTAGATCCATCATCGCTTCATTAAAATGTCCGGCTTCATTTTCGGGCATCATCTTTAAAGCCAATTCAGAGAAATATTCAAATGCTTTTGAATTAGAAACATCGAAATCATCTGCAAAAACTCTGGACAAAACTCTATAAAAATTACCATCTACCGCCGCAATTTTTTTACCGAAACAAATGCTGGAAACTGCTGCAGCAGTGTACTTACCAACGCCTTTTAGTTTTAAAATCTCGTCATGTTCTTTCGGGAAAGCTCTCTTAAAATCATTCATAATTTGAAGAGCAGCTTTGTGTAAATTTAAAGCTCGGGAATAATAGCCAAGCCCTTTCCAATACAGTAAAACTTCATCGGTTTCAGCCTCGGCTAAAGTCTGAACATCAGGGAATCTTTCAATAAAATTTCGATAATGATTTAGACCTTGCTCTATTCGGGTTTGTTGAAAAATGATTTCGCAGATCCAAATCTTGTATGGGTCGTTGGTTTTTCGGAACGGTAAATCTCTACCGTGAATTTGATACCATTCGAGCAATTTCCTACCAACATGAAGAAAATCAGCATTTTGTTTTTTTGTTTTCAAAAATTCTTATTATATTTGCACACCAAAAATATAAATAAAAAAAGGAAATGACAAAGGCAGAATTGGTAAACACCATCTCAAATAAATTGGGAA
>NZ_JBGZYM010000097.1:0-2986 GCF_041824135.1 Kaistella sp.
AAACCGCACAGCCCTTTGGATACCGTTTTTGCTTTATGCAGTAAAAATGGAAACCCGAAGTAAGGTAAATAAACAAAGCGGAAGCGTTGCCGACGTTCTTCGCAAAATCAATTTATCGGCTCAGAATTTTACGGTTCATCAGGAGAAAACGCTTCGGGCTTTATCGTATTGCAGAACTTCTGCTTTGGGCGGTCACATTGATGCGTGTGATGGTTGCGGAAATCTTTCCATCAGTTACAACTCCTGTCGTAATCGGCATTGTCCACAATGTCAAGGTCATAAAAAAGAAGAATGGATCCAGAAACGCGAGCAGGAATTATTGCCGTGCAGTTATTACCACGTGGTTTTTACGCTTCCTGAAGAGTTGAATGGTTTGGCGATCTCTCAACCGGCATTATTGTATAAAACCTTATTTGAAGCAGCTTGGGCAACTTTAAATCAGTTTGGTAAAACAGAACAGATGCAACTCGGAATGATTGCGATTTTGCATACTTGGGGACAGAATCTGAGTCTTCATCCTCATTTACACTGCATCGTTCCAGGTGGTGGAATTGATCACAATGGAAAATGGAAAAAGAAAATGAGAACCGATAAATATCTCTTCTGTGTAAAAGCGATGAGCAAAGTTTTCCGCGCAAAGTTCGTGGCTTTATTAAGAGCTTCCGGAATTAAAGACCAGTATTTAATGGACAAACTCTTCACCAAAAACTGGGTCGTTTATGCCAAAAGACCTTTTGGCGGACCAAAACAAGTGATCGAATATTTGGGAAGATATACGCACAAAGTTGCCATTAGCAATCATCGCATCAAAGAAGTTACGGATCATGAAGTTCGTTTTGGGTACAAAGATTATCGCAAAGAAGGTCAGAAAAAGGAAATGACTTTATCGAATACTGAATTTTTGCGCAGATTTAGTCTTCATATTTTGCCTCGAAGGTTTGTAAGAATAAGGCATTACGGAATTTTGAGCAGCTCCTGGAAACGCGGGAAACTTCAGGATTTACAATCAGATTTAAAAATCCAGATTACAGAAGTAAAACCGAAAACTTTGCTTAAAAAATGTCGGTGTTGCAAGGAAGGAAATTTAATCACCATCGCACTTTTCGGACAACGTGGCCCACCTCAGGATTTTCGTTCAACAGGCTTTCATTTCTTGTCTTTCAGACAAAACGAAAGCTTAGTTATTGTGTGCTGGGCTTCTTCGTCATTCTACGCTTAATTTATTATCAAGCTGTTTTGTAAACAAAGGCAGCCTGTCCAAATTCCTTTACAGAACTTTGACAGGCAGCCATTTTATAATAATTGTGGTGTATTTATTTAGCCGCTAAAACATCCAATTTCTCAATAGATGGTGCAGTAGCCAACAATTCAGGTGCATTTTCCATTAACGCCTTTGCAATCTTACCACCAAGATGTGCTTCTCTGCCCTCTTCATCTGAAAAAGTGTCAAAAATGCCAAATGTAGAAGCGTCAATACGGAACGCATACCATGTAATAGTACCCGTTTCTTCATTAGCAAGTGGCAATGCACTTGTGATAAAGGCTTCAACATCTTTTTCTTTTCCTGCTTTTGCTTCTAGTCGAACTAATAATCCTAATTTTTTCATGTCTTTTTATTTTTAAATTAAACCAATTTTGTTTTAACAAATGTAGCACCTTTAAACTTGTGGTGCTTTTTTATTTAGTTCAAAAACTTATGAAAAAAGGTCAAGTTTTCATCATGTTTTTTGGACTGTAACCAAATTCATTTTTAAAGGCTGTGCTAAAATTTGATAAGCTATCATAACCAAAGTCCATATAGATTTCTGATGGGGTTGCTTCATTATTAAGCAATAATTTTTTGGCTTTGTTGAGCCGTTTTAGTTGAAACCATTTTCCTGGAGACTCTTGATATAATTGTAAAAATTTCCGCTTAAAAGTAGACAGGCTCATGTTGCATAGAAAAGCAACCTCGTCAATATTCAAACTCGTGTACAGATTTTTTTCAATGACCATTTTAAAAGATAATTCTCTTTCATTGATTAATAATGAATGTAGATAAACAAAAAAACTTTGCCCATACTTATCAGCCAGATATAGCATAATTTCTTCAAATTTCAATTCCAGAATCTTTTGTGAGATTGTTTGATTCAAGCCATAAATTTGTTGAATAGAATTAATAAAATGGATAATAAAATTGTCTTTTTTGATAAGGAAATAGGGACTATTGTTCGTTGTTTTATTTAAGTCTTTTGGGTTAAATAAATGCCCATATTTCAATAAAAAATCATTAATGTTTTTTTGAGAAAAGAAAAAGAGTAGGCAACTATAACTATTTGCCCCTACAATTTCTGTTGTTAAAAAATTCCCCGATGCAAGAAGTAAGGATTGTGCAGGATTTATCGAAACGATGTCATTAGAAAAGTGAATGTCCTTTTGTCCATCCAACAAAAAACTGAATACATTTTTGTTTAGGTTAATCTTATTTTTGGAAACATGTTTATATACTTCGTAATTAGCAATTTGCAGGTCTGAAGTGTCCGTGTAGTTATTTTCAAATAAATCTTCTGGAAAATTTGTAATGTCCATAATAGTGTTGTTTTAAAAAACATTTTGGAATTGTAAATATATTACATTTCTATTTCAAAAATTGTTTGCTAAAGTTTGGATGAATAGGTCGTTTAGCCTTCTGACTAACGTTTTTATTTCTTACTTACAATCAGCTAGTTGCGAAACTGATATCTTCATTAGTCAGACCAAATTTAGTAATTTGCTTTTGAATCCTTTTTACTAAACCTAGCTTTCTTTTTTCGTCCAAAAATAAGTAGCCTTCAGGATTGACGTAGGATTGATTTTTAACGACCATATTCCAAATAATGATTGCTAATTTCCTTGCAGTTGCTGAGATTGCAGATACTCTGCCTTTTCTAAAATTGATTCGCTTGAAAAAATCCGATAATGGTGTGGAATCTTTTAAATTACCAATCGCATTTGCTGCATTTCTTAA
>NZ_JBGZYM010000098.1:0-5188 GCF_041824135.1 Kaistella sp.
ATAGATCTTCAGGAAAATCTGAATTGTCTGCTAATAAAAACTTTGGTAATTTCATTTTCTTAATGTTTATAACTGGGTCAAAGATAATAATTATTTATTGAAATTGATTCTTGTCAATTTTAATTTTTTGTAAAACTTTGTATTTTGTTAAAGTGTTATTTTTGAGTGTATCTTCTGGTTTAAAGGTCACTTTTACATTCGGGTTCACGGTACTGATTAATTCTGCGATTCTCATTTTCTCCAGTTCCTCCTCACTTTCCATGTAGAAATTAAGCCTTCCATTTTCTAAATCCTCGTCGTGTAGAAAAGTTTTTATTTCTTGTCGGTTTTCTAAGTAGTTTCCGCGGGCAAGCCAAGTAAAAGCAAATCCGGTCAACAAGCTAAAGGCAGTTATTGCATAAGTGAGCTTACCAAAAATATCATACAATTTTTTAAAATACACCAACCAAATTGATAATGTGAACGGTGCTAAAAGGCGATAATCTAGAGGATTTACAGAATAAAAATATTGAATAAAAAAAGAACAGGCTATTCCGATTCCGCCAATTGTAAGGAAGAATTTTTCAGTTTCAGTTAATTTATTTTTGAGGAAAAGGAATAGCATTAATATGATATTAAGTAATCCAATTCCTATAATTCCATAATTAACGATTCCTCCCGCTGGATTTAAAATATGAATGAAAGGATTAAAAACCGTTGTCAGTCCTTCAAAAAGTTCTGTTAATAATTTCGAAGTAGGATGTAGACCGATTTCTAAAAAACTATCGACGTAATTTTCATTAAAATAATCGATGAACAAAAACTTATATAAAATCACGAAAACCAAACCGATAATTCCAGAATAGATAAAAGTCTTTCCATAGCTTTTTTTGTAATTGAAAACCCCAAAAACTCCAGTCGCAAACATGATAAATAAAGCAGGATAGCGAATATTATACAAAGCAATTAGAATCAAACTTAAATATAAAATCGCCTTTAAACCTTTTAGTTTCTCCGTAATAATTTGATAAGCCAGATAAAGAAATATAAAAACAAAAGGTAAAATCAACGTTTCACTCATCGTATAGGAAAAGATGGAAACGAAGCTAAAAAGTCCACCAATTAAAATGATTTCTTTCAAATAGAAATTCTTTTTCCAGGCGAATAAAACGAGAAATAAATAGGCTCCAAGTCCGATGAGTTTGCTCGCCCAAAATTCATCAAAACCAAATAAAGTAAAAAACTTTAAACTCAATGGATAGCCAAGCGGAGTAGTTGTATTGTCGATTTCCGGAAATACTTTTGACGTTCGCATAAATCGCAGTGAATCCGGATTTACACGTCCTTTCTCATTCCACAAAAAACGAAGAATGGTCATCACAAAAGTTGCAATGACCAATAGAATTAGGATTATCTTTTCCTTATTTTTTTTCATTAAAAATAAACCTCTGATGTTTTTAAAAATCGTACTTAATTATTTCACAAACCGATTCGAAACCTTTTCGGCTTTTCTACTTTCTGCGTAATCATAGAATCCTTCTCCAGATTTCACGCCTAACTTTCCAGCCATTACCATATTAACTAATAATGGGTTCGGTGCATATTTTGGATTTTTGAAACCGTCGTGCATCACATTGAGAATCGCCAAGCAAACGTCTAATCCAATAAAATCTGCTAGTTGTAAAGGTCCCATCGGATGAGCCATTCCCAGTTTCATTACGGTATCGATTTCTTCAACGCCGGCAACGCCGTTGTATAAAGTTTCGATCGCTTCATTGATCATTGGCATCAAAATCCTGTTCGCTACAAAACCTGGATAGTCATTCACTTCTGTCGGAACTTTCCCCAACGTTTTGCTCATTTCGTAGATCTCGTCAAAAGTTTCTTTTGAAGTAGAGTAACCTTTAATTATTTCTACCAGTTTCATGATCGGAACCGGATTCATAAAATGCATTCCAATTACCTTGTCTGGACGATTGGTAACCGACGCAATTTTAGTAATAGAAATCGAAGAAGTATTGGTTGCCAGAATACAATTCTTTGGAGCCAACTCATCCATTTGTTTGAAAATTTTCAACTTCAGATCCAGATTTTCTGTGGCCGCTTCTACAATTAAATCTGCTTTTTCTGCACAATCTGCTAAATCAGTATAAGTCGAAATGTTACTTAAAGTAGTTGTTTTTTGGTCTTCAGTCATATTTCCTTTAGAAATAATACGGTCCAGATTTTTAGTAATCGTTGCCAAACCTTTATCCAAAGCTCCTTGTGAAACATCAACCAAACTAACTTGAAATCCGGTTTGTGCAAAAGTATGTGCAATTCCGTTTCCCATGGTTCCTGCGCCGATCACTACAATATTTTTATTCATTTTTAAATTTTTAATAATTTTTAGTATAACTTTTTCCTTCTTCCAAAAGTGTTACGTCACTTTCAGAAGTTTTAAATTTTGTTTTTATAAATGTTCTTTTTCCGTCTATTCTATTGATGAAAACCGCGAAATGTAAATGGGGTCCACTTGCAAAACCCGTACTTCCACTATACCCAATGAGTTGATCTTTTTTTACATGATCGCCTTTTTTCACGCTTGTACCTTGGTATTTTAAATGAGAATAATCTGCAAAAGTTCCGTCGCTGTGCATGATCACGATTTTGTTATTGTATTTCGCACAGGAAATATTGGGACAACTCTTCGTATTATTATTGATGACGACCACCGCAATTCCGTCGCGGGCAGCCAAAATTGGAGCACCAATTTTTAAATCAAAGTCTAACGCAAATTCATTCTGATGCGAAAACTTGCCGTCATATCCCTGGAAGATCGATTGTGTTTTTCCTTTTTCGAAAGGCAAAGAATAGATGTAATCATCATCAAAGGTTTCCTGAAGTGCGTTTCCAAAATTATACGAATTGGAGTAAGAAAAAGAATTTCCTTCGTTTGCTTTTATCGGAGCTAACTTTGCAATCAAAAACTTTCGGGTTTTTGGCGGAATTACAACTATTTCGTCATTAGGAAGCGTACAGGTTAGATTCTTTAGTTTGAATTGAAACTGTGCAGATATTGGCATTTCTTCTTTATTGTCTGAGTAAATAAAAACTTCTCGGTTAACAACTTCATTATAAAATTGAATGTCCCATTTCTCTTGCGAAAATAGTAAGGTTTGAATCAAGAGAAATCCTAGTAAAAAAAATCTTTTCATTCAATTTATTTTTTGCTAAAATAATCAAAAACAATTTTAGAAACATCCGCAACAATTTTGGTATTTGTCGCTTCACTTTCCATAGAATCTGACACGAAAACGCTTAGGGCGTAATGTTTTCCGTTTGACAGTGTGATGATTCCCATATCATTTTCTGCAACGGTTAATCCCTTTTCATCTTTTCCGGAAGAACCAGTTTTATGTGCGACCCAAGTTCCTTTTGGCAATTGAGCGACGATTTTATTTGCGCCGGTGTTGGTTTCGAGCATGGTTTTCATTAAAAAATCAGTCGAATTTTTTGAGACTACTTTTCCGTCATAAAACTTTTTTAATAAAGTGTTTGACGCGTTGGTCGTTGTCCAGTTCCAATACATAAACTCGTAGCCTTGGTGCATTTTTTCTTCATCAGCTTTAATCTGAAAATTTTTAATTCCTTTCGAATTGATGAATTTTTGCACAGTTTCTGTTCCGCCAATTAATCTCAATAAAATATCGCAACCATTATTATCACTTTGTGCAACCGTATATTTGATCAGTTCACTTAAAGGCATTTCGATATTTCCCTCCGGATATTTCTCCCGAATCGGGCTCCAGGTATTTAATAGAAGTTCTGATTTTTTAATCAAAATATTTTGATCCAACCTCAATTTTTCTTGATCAACCTGATCTAAAACTGCTAACGCAATATGGAATTTAAAAACACTCAACATCGGCAAATGTTTGTTGCCATTAATGCTTATCGATTTGTTGTTTTCAAAATCTAAAACAGAAACTCCGACGGTTGCGTTTTTACCTTTGATGATTTGGTTGATCTCCCTTTTTAAAGATTGGGAATAACCTAAAAAGAAAAGAAGTAGAGCAGTGATTATAAATGTTTTTTTCATGTAAACTCGTTTGATAATAATTCATGACGCTAAGAGATCAATCTCACAATCTCCAAAGCTACTTTCAAAGCTTCGGTTCCGTCTTCCAAAGAAACTTCTACCATTTTATCTTCGGTAATCGCATCTGCGAAACTTTCTAATTCATCCAAAATAGCGTTATTAGGCTGGATGTTCGGATATTCAAAAATAATTTGATTTTTTTCTCCTTCCGCATTTTCAATGATCATATCGAAATCACTTGGGTTTTCAGGAGCAGGCTTCATGCGGATCACTTCAGCTTTTTTCTCTAAGAAATCTACAGAAATATAAGCGTCTTTCTGAAAAAATCGAGATTTACGCATGGCTTTCATTGAAATTCTGGAAGTTGTTAAATTGGCAACACATCCATTTTCAAACTCGATCCTGGCATTACAAATATCCGGAGATTTCGAAACCACAGAAACGCCACTTGCATGAATATTCTTCACTTTTGATTTCACAATAGACAGCAAAATATCCAGATCGTGAATCATTAAATCTAAAACTACGGAAACATCAGTTCCACGAGGATTGAATTCTGCCAAACGGTGAATCTCAATAAACATGGGATCTTTGATGAAATCTTTCGACCCAATAAAAGCTGGATTGTATCTTTCTACGTGACCAACTTGAGCCTTAATCCCGAATTCACGGCATTTGTAAAGAATTTCTTCTGCTTGTTTTAAAGTCTGTGTAATAGGTTTTTCAATGAAAAAATGAATTCTTTTCTGGATCGCTCTCATCGCGTAATCGTAATGATACAGAGTTGGAGTTACGATATCGAGCATTTCGATTTCATTTAATAGATCTTCGAAATTTTCAAAAAACGTATAACCGAATTCGCTTTCTAATTTTTTACCATTTTCTTTATCAGCATCATAAAAGCCGACCAAGTCATACTTTTCTGATTGTTGAAGTAACTTTAAATGGATTTTTCCTAAATGACCTGCGCCAACTAAACCTGCTTTGAGCATAGAAAATTAATTTTGGTAAAGATAAGAAAAGATGGTAGATGCTAGAAGTTAGATGTTAGAAATTCTAATCTCTAAATTCTCATTTCTAAATTCTAATTGCTATTTTTGTGACATGCAGGATTCGTACGTACATAAA
>NZ_JBGZYM010000099.1:0-55878 GCF_041824135.1 Kaistella sp.
TGAAAGATTTTCGTAGTAATTCTCATCAAAAACATCAAGCATATTATTTACACCCATCGCTACTCCAATTTTACCATTGGTATAAGGGGCGAAATAGTCGATGAGTCGATAGTATTCGGAGAAGTTAGAAATGATAACGGTGTAACCTAATTTTCCCAAAATATCTACACGGTCTAAAAAGTCACGCTCATCAATATCACCAGCGGCTCTTAAATTGGCAATGGTAATTTCGAATAAAACTTCGGTCTCTTCTTCACTACAACCCCAATCTTTTTTGAAAAGTTCTAAACCCTTCTCAAACATATCGGTGTTAACCAAAGTTACAGGACGAAAGCTTCCTCGGACTGCAAAAATATTTTTTCTGTAAAGAATATCAGCAGGCAACATGTTATTTCCTTCTGAATTGAAAATTACCGCGTCTGTCATTCCATTCTTTACAAGCTGTAGACTCATTAAACGGTTATCGACATATGAAAACGCTGGCCCACTAAAGTCGATCATGTCGATTTCTATATTGTCTTTGGAGACATCATCCAACAGTGAGTTAATCATCTGCCTGGGATTATCTGCGTAAGTAAAAGCTCCGTATATAAGATTAACTCCTAAACTCCCCAAGGTTTCTTGCTGTAATGTTGCATCATTTTCATTAAATTTTACGTGCAGTACAATTTCGTTGTAATCTTCGCATTCCCCCAACTGAAAACGCAACCCAACCCAACCATGACCTTTCATCGTTTTATCGAAGTTGATGGTTGTTACCGTGTTGGCGTAAGAAAAGAATTTTCTACCGGGACAGGTTTCGCGCGATACGCGTTCCTCTATCAAAGAAACTTCATAACGTAACATCTTGCGAAGTCTGTTTTGCGTAACATATCTGTTCTTGGCTTCTCTGCCATAAATTGCATCACTGAAGTCTTTGTCGTAAGCAGACATGGCTTTTGCAATGGTTTGGGAAGCACCTCCCGCTCTAAAGAAATGGCGAACAGTTTCCTGACCCGCGCCAATTTCGGCAAAAGTACCGTAAATGTTGGGGTCTAAATTAATCGCTAAAGCTTTTTGTTTTGGAGTAAGTTTCTGAGGAGTCACGGGCAATTCTAATTTTTTGTAAATTTACCAAAATTAAACCAACATCAAAAAAAATGAAGTTGAAATTTTTAGGAAGTGGAACATCGCAAGGAGTTCCCGTTATTGCCTGTCACTGCGAGGTTTGCACCTCACTCAACCCAAAAGATAAACGTTTCCGTTCCTCCGCTTTGGTCACTACCGATTCTGGAAAAAAGATTCTAATCGATTGTGGACCTGATTTTCGAATGCAAATGCTGGATAACAGAGAAGAGCAAGTTGACGCTGTTCTCCTGACGCACGAACATAATGACCACGTGATTGGACTGGACGATTTACGTCCGTTAATTTTTAAAAATAGAAAAAACATTGATCTTTATTGTCAGAAAAGAGTAGGAGACGAAGTGAGAGCGAGATTCCCTTATGCTTTTTCAGATGTAAAATATCCGGGTGCGCCGTCTTTTGACCTGCATGAAATCGATGATGCTTTTTCAATTTTCGGAACTGAGATTATTCCGGTTGAAGTGATGCATTCGAAAATAAAGATTTTAGGTTTCAAATTTAAAAAACTCGCTTACATTACGGACGCCAGTTTTATTTCTGATCAGGAGAAAGGAAAGTTACAAGATCTGGACTACTTGATTCTGAATTGCATTCGTAGAGAGGAGCTGCATCCTGCTCATTTTATTCTACCACAGGCTTTGGAACTCTTCGAAGAATTGAAACCCAAGAAATTCTATTTAACGCATATCTCGCATCATTTAGGCTTACACGATGAATTAGAACAAGAGCTTCCCGAAAATGTTCATCTTGCCTATGATGGACTGGAACTGCAGTTTTGATAATCAAATAGTTAGCGAAACTAACCGATGTTTACTGAGAATATGTTGAAAATTTCAGTAAATAATTTTCCTTAAACTAAAAAATAATTCTATATTTGCACACCAATTTAAAAAGAGCCCGGCTGGCGGAATTGGTAGACGCGCTAGACTCAAACTCTAGTATCGCAAGATGTACCAGTTCGATTCTGGTGCCGGGTACCAAAAACCTCTGTAATCATTGATTTGCAGAGGTTTTTTTATTTCCTATATTAAGCTCTTTCAATTGTAACAATGAGATTTCATGCACTCTTCTAATATTGCTCAACTTAACACCTCTAATTTCAGGTGAAATTTTCAGTATCTGGACTAATCTCACTACTTCTAATTCTCCACTCAGCATTTCAGCTTTTTCTAAAAATAATTTTTTTTATCTGATAAATTACAATTTTATAAATGACTTCTGTCAGGCGATTTGCGAGGAGTATAAAAAATTCCATTAACATTTGTTAAGAATTATGCCATTTCTTTTAATAATTTAAGATTTTAAGTCATTTATATTATTAATTATGTAAATATTTAAGTATTTTATGTTATTATATTTAATATTGATTAAAAAAAAGAAGCAAAAGGATTAAAAATGCATTTGAGAACTTATCTTTCTGCACGTCACCATAACGAAGCTTGGGTAAAAGGTGGTTATATTCAGGTTGATGATCTAAGTTTCATTAAAGAGGGTTTTGCTTCAGAAATTATGAAACATGCGAGAGTAAAAATCGGTATGGACGAAATTAACTACGGTGATACTCACTTTAGAAGAACTGATAATGCAGAAGCAATCAACAACCCATTCGTAGGAAACTATATTATGGACAGTTTTACTACTGAAGCATTTGGTGAAGCATACGGGTTCTACAATAACTTTATTGGAATGGTAGGGATGTCTAACGGTAAATTAAACCAAACAGCTGTTAAAGGAACTAACTGGAACTCTCCTTCAGTTTATGCTAAAATTGGTTGGGACAAACAGGTTAATGCCGATTTAAGAGTAAGAATGACTGGATCTTTCATTCAAACAAATGGTTTGAGCAGTGGTGGAAATTTATACAGTGCAGACAGAGCAGGTGGTAGATATTACTACACTCTTCTTACTGAAAATGATGCAATGGGACAAGACAATTACGCAACTGGAAGATTCAACCCAGGATTCAAAAAAGTACAGGCGTTCCAACTGAATCCATTCATCAAGTATCAAGGTTTAGAATTCTTCGGAGTTTATGAATATGTTACCGGTAACAAAGCAGCAGGTTTAACACCAAGAGCGACAAGAGGTGATTATACTCAGTTAGGTGCAGAATTATTATACAGACTTGGTGGAAATGAACAATTCTATTTAGGCGGTAGATATAACTCTGTAACTGGACAGGACGATGAAGTTTCTGCAGAAAGAAAAATAGACAGATTCAACGTAGGCGGTGGTTGGTTCATGACCAAAAACGTAGTTGCTAAAGTAGAATATGTTTCTCAGAAATATAATGATGATGCAGTTTGGGGTGCAACCAGTGCTCTAAGAGGTGGTAAGTTTAACGGATTTATGTTTGAAGCGAGCATCGGTTTCTAATTTTTAAATATTCTTTAGAGAAGGGATTGCACGCCGATTCCTTCTCTTTTACTTTTTTATCATGAAAACTAAAATTTCCATATTACTTTTTTTACTGATTTCCAGCTTTGGTTTCGCTCAGAAAAATGGATTGGAAATTAATGGCTGGACCAATGTTAATACTTTTAAATGTAGCAATACCAAGTTCCAGAATTCCTTATCTATCTATTCTTTTAAAGGCAGTCAGCTTCCAAAGGTGATTTTTAAGTTAGATGATTTTGATTGTAGAAACAAGATGATGACTTCTGATTTTAGAAAAATTTTGCAGTCGAATCAATATCCAAATCTCACCATTAGATTTATCGAGTTTACCAAAACTTCCGCTGATCGGTTTATTGCTGTTTTAGAAGTTAAAATGATGACTGTTTCTAAAAACTATCAGGTAGAATTTAGCATGTACAATAATAATCTGGTAGGGAATAAGAGAGTACGGTTTTCGGACTTCAACATTGTTCCTCCAAAGAAAATGGGAGGGATGGTTTATGTTAAAGATGAACTGGATCTATTTTTCAGTCTTTCAGTTAAAGATTAAATCAATTGATTTTTTTAAAGTTCCCTTCATCGGGAACTTTTTTATTGCTGTTTACCTAAATATTCTTCAGTGATCTCTGAGATTTGTTGATCTTCAGCCAACTCCAATAAAGTTCTATTAACTTTAAAAATGAGATCACTTTCTTTTGGAAAAGCAAAACCATAACCTTGCTGATAATATTCTGCTTTGGAAAGCTCCAGATCGTCATCTTTATGAGTGTTGATGTAGTACATCAATTGCGGACGATCGTAAACAATCGCATCTACTTCTTTGCCATCTAACATTTTCATCGCTTCAGCTAAGTTTTCTACGGACTTTATTCTGACGTTATATTCTTTCAGAAAAGTGATGGACGGTGAGCCCGAAACGGTGGCTACTTTTTTTCCATTCAGCTGCTCGATATTTTTAATGTCAACCGATTGAAGATTAGAAAAGGTCAATACACTCGCGATTCCGGCAATCATTGACGTCGCAGAAATAATGGATACGATCATCCATGTTCCGGCAATAATTCTTCCCATTAAAGTTACGGGAGCTTTATCTCCATAACCGGTTGTACTCATCGTTACAATAGCCAACCACATTCCCGTTCCAATTCCTTTTGAAGCTTCAGCGGGGAATTGATCTGGTGAAGCCTTACGTTCTGCCAACCATAAAAGAGCCCCAACAATCGCAAGAATTACTAAGAAAATACCAATCGCTATTAATAATTTAAAACTGAATAAAAGTTTAACAACATTCCAAATGCTGAACTCTCCTTTTTTATAAGCGATCGCTAAACTGGATTGATAAAAGGGTTGCGAAAATCTGAAGTTATCTAAACGTTGAGAGTTAATAGTAACTGGACCAACCACTAAATCAAGTTCACCATTTTTAAGCGCATCTAAAGCTAAATTTACCGTATTGTAAGGTTTGTACGTGTAATTGTAATCAAGATCAGTAGCAATTTGATTCCAGATATTAACAGAAATTCCCTGAGGTGTTGGATTTCCTTTATCCATAAAAACAAACGGAGCAGTACCAGCAACTCCAACGCGTAAAGAATCTTTATTAGAATTGACAGTTTGCGCGGATAAAGAATTTAAGCATAAAAAACTAAAATTAAGGATAAGTAAAAGATGAAGAAGTCGTTGTTTCATAAGAAGTTGATTTTTGCCGAAGTTTTCAAATTAAGAAAAATTGATATTTCTCACAAATTTGAAAATATCAGCAATAAAGAAAAGTATGATTAATAAGCTTATTTGTAATGTTGAAAAATCCCAAAATCTGTGGGAGTCCAAAGTGCTGCTTTTTGTCCGGCTGCTTTTAATGCGTTATTGGTCCAGGTATTACAAGTGTACAGGAAACTATAACTTCCCTGCGCTTCATAGAAGGCATCATCTTTACTGTAAACTGCGTCGGTTTCTATTAGAATATTCTGGCCAGCAGTGTTTTTATCAAATTTAGAATCCACAAATTTTATTAACTCTTCATACTGCGCTTTCGTGAGCATGATTTTCTTACAATCATCACCTTCTGTCATTGTTTTATAGAAAGTGGTATGCATCGCAGAATCTCCCAACCAGAAGGCGGCGTAGAAAGCGGTGGAAACTTTTAATTGTGCCCAGGTTGGCGTATCCAAATAAAATCCTTTGTCGCCCCAGCCAATTCCAACGTAATTAAAATCTGTACTTTTTGATAGGGTATTTTGAAACGGGATTTTTTCACTCCAGTCCATTTGGTCTGTTCTGATCGGCATTACGATATCGGTATGAACACCATTGGTGTAAATATAAACAGGAATATCAGCGACGTCATTTGTTGCTTTTTTCTGAACAGGAATATAAGGAATTGTGAGCGCTAGAATTACATAAATGATGACTAATCCTACAATTGCAGCGATTACTTTTAAAATAATTTGGAGTGTTTTTTTCAATGTAAATGTTTTTAGATATAATTAAGATACAATTAAATTTCAAACGGACTTTATTTAGTCAAAAATTCAATATTTCTTTTTAGCCCTGCAAATTTCGTTCTCTTTACCGGCGACTTGCGAAATATTTCTGAAAATAGTTCCTGTGATAATTCTTGCCAGTCCGGTTTGCGAAGTTCTTTGAGTAAATTAGTTGGTTTAAATTTTTCCTGTTGATGAGGTTTTGCAAATCGATTCCAGGGACAAACGTCCTGACAAATGTCGCAACCGAACATCCAGTCTTCCATATTTCCTTTAAAACTTTCAGGAATTTCATTTTTCAATTCGATGGTTGCGTAAGAAATACATTTGCTGCCATCAATTATTTTGTCAGAAACAATCGCATCGGTCGGACAAGCATCGATGCATTTCCGGCAGGATCCACAATGATCAGTTGTTTCAAAATCCGCCTGAAGTTCTAAGTCGCAAATGATTTCAGCCAAAAAATAAAAAGAACCGCTTTGTTTCGTGATGAGGTTTGCATTTTTTCCAACCCAGCCAATTCCGGATTTTCTGGCCCAGCTTCGTTCTAATATCGGTGCAGAATCGGTAAAAATCCGACAGTAGAAATCACCAATTTCATCCTGAAGTTCTGCCACCATTTCTTTCAGTATTTCTTTGATGATCTCATGGTAATCCTGACCATAAGCATATTTCGAAATTTTCAACTGATCGATACCAGAAAGATCTTCCTCCGGGAAATAATTATAGGAAAGAGAGATCACCGATTTTGACCCTTCGACCAATAATCTTGGATCGAGTCTTTTATCGAAATAATTTTCCATGTAAGCCATTTCGCCATTGTAATTTTTGCTTAGCCAACTTTCAAATGGTTTCGCATCTTCTTCTAAAAAATCAGCTCGGGAAATTCCACAATTTTGAAAACCAAACTTTTTTGCTTTGGCTTTAATGAGATTCGAATAATTTTCTGGACTTTGTAACATAGATTGCATTGCAAAACTAACAATATTTTATAAATTTGTGTCTTTAATATAACAACCACTAAATAATAAAATATGTCAGTAGAAGAAATTTTAAAATCAGGAAAATATCACTTAATCGATGTTCGTGAGCCAATGGAATTAGAAATGGATGGAGAGATCGAATCTGCGGTTAATATTCCTTTAGGAGAACTGGAAGATCGCAAACAAGAAGTAGAGCAGTTAGACGGTCCAAAAATCTTTTTCTGCAGAAGCGGAAATAGAAGCGGAAAAGCGCTTGAGTTTTTCAAATCTGAAAATATGTCTGACATTTATAATGGTGGAGGTTATTCTGATGTAAAGCATACTTTAGAAAATCTGTAAAAGATTTCTTTAATTAAGATAAGAGTTGATCGTTGATCGACTCTTTTTTTTTGTCTAATTTCTAATTAATTCAATAATTGTCATTAAAACATTTCTTATAATCTAAATGCGTGTTTAGTTTTATATAGTATCTAAGTATCTTATAGTCAATTAGTTGTTTATTATTTATTTAAAATTTGACAGATTGCTTTGTATTTTGGCACGATTTTGACAAGTACCTCTTCGTAAAATTTAAAAAAATAATATTATGAATTCAGTTAAAAAATCAATTCTTGGTTTAGGTTTAATGACCGCAGGTTTAATGAGTGCACAAAGTGCGGATATGACGAATATGCTTAAAGTTGGTATCAACGGTGGAATTGCGGTTCCTTCTGAAAATGCTGGTGGAACGGTAGGTGTTGATCTTTCTTATCAAAATTTAATTACGCCAGGATTTGGATTAGGTATCGCAACAGGTTATAATCATTTCTTTGGTACCGAAAATAATGGATATAATAATAATGACTTCGGTGTTATTCCTGTAGCTGCTTTAATTAGAGTATATCCAAAACAAATGGGTTTCTATTTAGGTACTGATATCGGTTACGGTTTCATCGTTGGTGATGACAAAGTTGCATCAAATGTTGGATCTGCTGACAGACCAGATGGTGGTTTATATATTAAACCAGAAATTGGGTACCACAATCAAGACTGGAACTTCTCCTTAAACTACCAAAAAACGTTTACAGGAAGTAAAGGTGAAATGGTTGGACAAGACTATAATGCCGGTGCAATCGGTGTAGGAGTTGGTTATAATATTCCATTAGGAAAATAATCTTCTTCAAAAAATTTTTTCGACCTTCTCTGGTAACAGAGGAGGTTTTTTGTTTTTTTAAGTGCTGTTTTAAAAACTATTATTATCTTTGGTTGATAACATTACAACATGGATACTAAAAATAAATTCAACCTTTTTTTACCTGGAATTTCTTCAGAGACCAATGACAATGTCTCTTTGATCGCCGCCGATCTTAGAGATGAAAAAACAGTTGTCGGTCTTTACATTGCGGAAAATCGCAAGGTTTTTTTAAAAATTGAAAAGACGTACGATACCAAAGAATTCAGTTCTTTTTCAGATATCGTCAATCAGTTTATCAGCGAGAATTCATTAGACAATATTTCTAAAATTGCAGTTGCAGTTCCTGGTCCTGTAATCGGCGGGAAAAGTGCTCCCGCCCGTTTGCCTTGGAAATTAGATGCTGAAGAGATCAAAAATAATACAAAAATTGAAGACGTTTTTTTAATCAATGATCTAGAGGCATCCGCTTACGGGTTAGAACATGTGGCTGAAGAAAATTTTGTTAAAATTCATGACTCCGGAAATTTTGCGCCTGGCAACGCAGTTTTATTAGCACCTGGCGACGGTTTAGGAGAAGCAGCATTATTCTGGGATGGTAGTTTTTTAAGACCATTTGCTACAGAAGGTGGTCACTGTGAATTTTCACCAAGAACCAATGACGAAGTTGAATTTTATTCTTTCCTGCAAAAAATTTACGGAATTGTAAGTTGGGAATCGGTTCTTTCAAAAGGTGGCTTGTTCAATGTCTATCGTTTTTTGAGAGATGTTAAACGTCAGGTTCAGCCAGAATGGTTGACGCAGGAAATTGAAGCTGGAAATTTTACAGAAGCAATTATCAGAGGTGCCATTGATAAAAGAGATCGAATTTGTACCATGACGATTGAAACATTCCTGGTATTCCTGGCTCGTGAAGCTAACAGTTTGGTGCTGAAAATGAAAGCAACAGGCGGACTCTTCCTTAGTGGAGAAATCCCAGTGATGCTGGAGCAATTTCTTAACAATAGCAAATTCTACAAAAATTTCATCATCAGCGATAAAATGGAAAACATCTTAAAAGACATTCCAATTTATTTGGTGAAAGATGAAAAAACGATTATTAACGGAGCAGCTGTTTATGCAGCTTTCTCTAAAAAATGTTAATCAAATACTCGTAAATGAACTTCGCTACTAAGCGGAGTTTTTTATTTCTAACTAATCTTACTATTAATGAAAAAGCTTATTCTCCCTCTATTCGGTTTATTTTCAATCACTCTATTTTCTCAGTCGAAAAGCATAATTTCCTCCGAGATCCGCTGGAAAGCCTATAAAACATTGCGAACAGAATCCCTTTCTCATTTCGGAACAGTAGTATTAAAATCAGGCAAGCTTATTTTTAGTGGAAATGATTTAGCAGGTGGCAGTTTCGTTATGGATATGACTACCATTGATGCTGAAGATATGAACGGAGGCCCGAAGCAAAAAAGATTCCTGGAGAATCACTTGAAAAGCGATGATTTTTTCGACACCGATAAATTCCCGACAGCAACCTTTCAAATCAAATTTATAAAGAAAATTAAAAGTAACGGCTACAATTATCAAGTCACGGGACCATTGACGATCAAGGGGATTTCTAAAAATATCTCGTTTCCGGTGAAGGTTACCCAAGCTAATTCGATCTTTACTTTAACTTCTGCACAATTTACTTTTAACCGAAAAAATTTCGGCTTGAAATATAATATTTTTTGAAGATATGTTAATCAGCAATGATGTTGAAATGAACGTTACTCTAAAAGGGAAATAAAGTTTTCTTATCTTACATCAAGGACATCTGTATTAAATTTTCAATATGTTTGCACTTGAAAATTTAACAAAATAGATATGAGAAATTTAGTATTAGCAGCAATTTTAGCTGGAGGAATGATGTTCGGACAAACCAAAAAGGTAGTGAATTCAAACGTTGAATGGTGGGGTTATAAAATAGCAAAAACCGAAGCTTCTTCTCACAACGGAAATGTGACTTTAAAATCTGGCGATGTTGTAATGAAAGGAAATAATATCGTGGGCGGAACTTTTGCTTTAGATATGACCAGCATCAACGCAACTGATTTAACTGGTGAATATCAAACCAAATTAAACAACCACTTGAAAACGGGAGACTTCTTCGAAACTGATAAATTCCCAAGTGCGACTTACAAAATTACATCTGTAAAAAAGAATAACAGCAAAGCCTTCCCTTATATGGTGAACGGAACTTTGACTGCAAAAGGAAAAACAAATCCAGTTTCTTTCCCAGCGAAAATTTCTTTAAAAAATGGCGTACTGAATATGATTTCAGATAAGTTTACGTTTGACCGTCAGAAATTCGGAATCGCATATGCTTCTGCAGCTAAAGATGTGGTTGTAAAAGACGATATCGATATGATCATCAATATTACGGCAAAGTAACTTTAACAAAATATTAGTACAGAAAGAGCAGCATTGTCTGCTCTTTTTTCTATTTTTGATAGATGAAACTGTATGTCATCAGCGGCCTGGGCGCCGATTTTAAAGTACTCGAAAAAATTAATTTCCCTGAAAATTTAGAAGTTGTTTTTTTAGACTGGCTCATTCCCGAGAATAAAGAAGATTTTCATCATTATGTAGAAAGGATGGCCGCTCGAGTGGATGATTCTGAACCGTTTGCCTTACTCGGTTATTCTTTTGGTGGCCTTATTGTGCAGGAAATTGATAAGATCAAATCTGCTGAAAAAGTGGTCATTATGGGCAGCATCAAATCTGATAAAGAAAAATCCCGCTTCATTAAGTTCGGCGAAATGTCTCGGATTACTAAATATTTACCACAAAGTATGTTTAACGTAAAATCTGCCGCCATTTATTCCGTAGCCCGAAATATTGTAGATCCTAAAAATCCAAAACTCATGGAATACTTTACGGTTCGTGATCAATACTATTTAAAATGGGGTATCGAAAAAGTGTCTGACTGGAAATTTGAAGAAAATCCCAAAGTAATTCAAATTTTGGGAAGCAAAGATATTGTGTTTCCGGTGAAATACTCCAAACCTGATTACGTCGTTCAGAATGGAACGCATCTTTTTCCCGCGACCAAACCAAAACAGGTCTCCAAAATTTTGAATGAGATTTTTAAGTAAATCGTTTTTTTGAAAAATAATCTTACTTAATTCGCTCGATCAATGGAAGATACGTTCCTAATTTTGATCGATATTCAGGAAGTAAATTCTATTCTACAAATAGTAAAAATAGAATTATCTTTGTCTTCAAGTCAATTAGGTTTAATCATCATTTCGTATAAAAAGTAATGGAGTCAATCAGTGTTTTTGAAATTATAAAAGTCGGGATCGGACCCTCAAGTTCTCACACGATGGGACCGTGGAATGCAGCAGAAAGCTTTATTATAAAAATAAAAACCGACCACGATCTTCAGGACGTCACAGAAGTGTTTGTAGAATTTTTCGGCTCTTTAGCCAAAACCGGTATTGGGCACGGAACTGATATTGCCGGAATGCTCGGACTTTCCGGTGAGAATTTTAAACTCATCGACACTTCAAAAATTAATGAAAAAGTAGAAGCCATCAAATCTTCGAATACTTTAAATCTTAATGGCGAAAAAGTACTTCCCTTTATTTACGGACATCATTTGATTTTAAACAAGCAAAAATCCCTTGACTTTCATCCAAACGGAATGATCTTCAAAGCTGTTTTTGAAAATGGCGAAGAATTGATTCAGGATTATTACTCTGTCGGTGGTGGATTTATTGCTACTAAAGAGGAACATTCCTATGAGAATAACTGTACCAGAACTCTTTATCCTTGCCATAATGGAAAAGATATTGATAAAAATATTGCAAAATTAGGATTAGATAAAATTTCAGATCTGGTTTTTCTGAACGAAGAGTCGTGGCGTACTAAAGAAGAAACAGAAAAAGAAGCGCTTTATATCTGGCAACAGATCAAAGAGTGTATTTATAAAGGCGTTAACAAAGAAGGGATTCTTCCCGGCGGTTTAAATGTGACGCGTCGTGCTGCAAATTTGAACAGCAAATTACTAGGCGAAAATATCTACAAAAATATCCACGAATGGTATCAATACTTAGTTGATGCTGATCTGAGTTTTACCAATATCAACAAATGGGTTTCCTGTTTTGCGTTAGCGGTTAACGAAGAAAATGCAAGTTTCGGTAGGATTATCACGGCTCCAACAAATGGAGCAAGTGGCGTTATTCCAGCCGTGCTCATGTACTCTCAATGTTTCACCGAATTCAAAAGTGATGAAAGTGTCATCCGTTTTCTTTTAGTCGCAGGCGAAATTGGAACGCTCTTTAAAAAAAACGCTACAATTTCTGCTGCGATGGGCGGTTGTCAGGCAGAGATCGGCGTTTCCTCCGCCATGGCCGCTGCGGGTCTTACAGAAATTATGGGTGGAACTCCTGGTCAGGTTCAGATGGCTGCAGAGATCGCCATGGAACATCACCTTGGGATGACCTGCGATCCGATCGGTGGATTGGTGCAAATTCCATGTATCGAAAGAAATTCTATGGGTGCGATGAAAGCGATTACTGCGGCCAATATTGCCTTAGAATCCGATCCTGCCAAAGCGCGTGTGACTTTAGACGAAGTGATTCAGTCGATGTGGGAAACTGCGCAAGGAATGAACGACCGTTTCAAAGAAACATCGGAAGGCGGTCTTGCCATTGCGGTTAACGTGGCTGAATGCTAGATTTTTTCCTTTAATTTTTAAGAGCAACAAGATTTTCGCTTTTTCGAATACCCGTCCGGCTGTCCACTATATCTTTTCATTTTTTCTGTCGAAAAAAATAAAAAGGATGCTGTTTCCATCCGGGCTAGAACAGAGCGCGGTTTTTTTTATTGACAAATTTTTGCAAAGAAAAGTTATTTTAAAGAATTTTGAAATGATCCGGATTTAATTTCATCGCCAATGATAAGCTTACCTAAAATACTATTTCCATCAATTGACCTGGAAAATCCAGTCAGAAATTAATTTAATATGTTTTTAAATAAACCATTTCCATACGAAACTTCAGCGAGAGCTCATCTTTTTATTGGAAGTTGTTTGGGATTCTTCGTTCTGTTCATTCTATTTTTTCTGCAACCATTTAATTCTGGAGGTTCTGATTTTTCCTATAAAACCATCTATTTTCTGATTTATGATTTTATCGTTTTTTTAAGTTATTTCATCACTCATTTATTTTCATATTTATATTATAAAAAAATAAAGATCTGGAAAGTGCTTGAAGAAATCATCTTCAATGTCATTTTTATTTTTCTCTCTATCATCATTGGATTTTATTATACGGAAATCATTATCAATAAAAACCCTGAAAGATTAAATCTACCGCATTTCTTAGGTTGGTTTAAAACGATCTTATTCAGTTTTGGAATTCTCCTGTTTATTCTCACCTATTATCTAAGAAGAAAATACACTGCGAAAGATTTAACGAACAAGAATGTAAATTCACAAACTCCTACTTTGTCGGACACTAAAAATATTACCCTTACCGGTAGTTTGAAAAAAGATATTTTTATAGTTGATGAAGCAAATCTGATGTTTGTAAAATCTGAAAATAATTATGTGCTCATCTCATATCTAGAACATGATTTGATCAAAGAGAAACTACTAAGAAGTACGCTTGCCAATATCGAAAAACAACTTCCTTCATTTATTAAAACACACCGTTCTTACATTGTCAATCCGGACTTTACTCTTGCGGTAAAAGGAAGTAAACAAAATTCAAAACTAAATCTGAAAAATACCGAGCTTGCCATTCCTGTTTCCGAAACCTATTTTGAGACGATTAACTCCATATTAAACGGTCCCAAATAATCAGGAATTCACCCCAAGAAGTACGGTTTCACCACAAAAGGGAAGCACCTGCCACTTTAATTTTCGTTCTGTTTTAAATCTTCTTTCATTTGCTGAAATATTTAAATAATAAACATTTTAGCAAATGAAAAGAGTCCTAAAGATCCTTGTAAAAATTACTGTTGTAACACTGATACTGTTAGTGTGTATTCTATGTTACGTCCGATTCAGTAGAACTCTTGATCCGTTTATCTATAAAACTAATTCAGGTAAAACCGAATTCAAAAGCTTATTTAAACATAAGGAATTAATGCTCGAATTAAATGATCGCACAAAAATACACGCGGCCTTATTCATGCGTGATTCTGTAGCCGTAAAAGCCACTATTTTTCATCATCTCGGAAACGGAATGGATTTAAATACGGCGCAGCTCATGTACAAACCACTTTTGAAGGATGGCTTTCAAATATTTACGTACGAACGCAGAGGTTTTGGAGGATCGACCGGAGAAGATGATAACACAATCCAATTAAAAGCAGACGCTCTTGAAATATTCGATAAATTTAAAACTATCGAGGATGTTAAGGGAACCAATATCATCATTTGGGGTGTTTCTTTAGGTGGGATTTTTGCCACAACCAATGCAGCAGAAAGAAATAATTACATTAAAGGATTAGTCTTAGAAGGCACTTTCAGTTCCTTTCCTGACATAGCGGACCATTACGCAAGTGAAATTAAATTAGAGCATTTGAAATGGTTAATACCTTTGCTTTTAAATGATGATTTTCCAACGAACCAGGAAATAAAAAAGGTTACTAAACCAGTGGTGATCATTCATAGTACAGAAGATAAAATGATTCCGTTTCAATTGGGTGAAAATATTTTCATCAATTCAAATAAAACGAATACAACATTCTGGAAAATAAAAGGAGCACATGTAAAAGGAATTATCAACTATGAACGGGAATACGTCAACAAGTTTAATGAAATATTAAATCAATGATTAGTTTCAGGAACAAAAATAAAACCATGATTAAATTAATAAAAATTGTAAAGTTGTTAATAATAACATTCTTTTCAATTGTATTAATATTCATTTTATATATTCGTTTTTCCAGATTTTCGGACAGGATGATCTATCAAATGAATGATACTCATTACGTGGAATTTACGTCAGAACTGAATTGTCAAGAATTCTATTTTGAAGTAAATAAGGACGTGAAATTACATGGCGTTCTATTTAAACCAGATTCAACTCCTGTCGTCGGAACAATTTTTCATTATTCTGGCAAAGGGATGCATTTAATGTCTTCCGTTCAGGAATCTTACAAACCACTTCTAAAAAAAGGTTTTCAGGTTTTTTGTTTTGAAAGAAGAGATTTTGGAAAATCAAATGGAGTGGCTGATAATTCTTTAATCTTAAAACAAGATGCGCTATTAGTTTTCGATAAAGTCGCCCAATTTGACGATGTTTCTAAAAAGCCAATTATCATTTGGGGACAGTCGCTGGGTGGTGCTTTTGCTACAATGACTGCGAAAGAAAGACAGGATAAAATAAAAGGATTGGTGTTAGAAGGAACTTTTAGCTCTTTTCCCGATATTGGAAAAGTGTATGCGAAAGCATTAAACCTAAAAAATTTTAAATGGATTGTTCCACTATTGATGAACAATGACTTTCCAGCTGAAAAGGAGATAAGAGAATTAGAAATCCCAACCGTTATTATACACAGTAAATTTGATGAGCAAGTTCCTTATGAGTTGGGCCAAAAATTATTTGAAGCAGCTAATAAAACTAATACTGAATTCTGGGAAATTAAAGGTAAACACATTAAGGGTATTTACGATAACGAAGAACAATATGTTGACGAGTTTATTAAAATAATGCAGAAATAATGAGTTGCGATAATTTATTTTGGGGTAAATATCATTTCGTTTTTTCTGTGTTTCAAACTCCGACGATGTTGTTAACAGCTGATATTTTTATTTTCCAGCCCAGTAATTTCAAAGGAATTAATACTTATATTCGTTTTCAAAAATAAAACTTAAAAACTATGAATCCCGAAACACTCTTTCTGATTTTAAATAATCTCGTTGCAATCGTTTGGATACTGATGATTTTTGCGCCCAAATGGAAAGTTACGCAAGTCATCATCAGCACTTTTTCTGTAGTACTAATACTTTCTGTCACTTACAGCATTCTTATTATCTCTTCTTATGGTACGCTGGATTTTATGGACTTTACTTCTCTACAAGGAATTATGAATTTGTTGCAACACAGTGATGCTTGGGGAAGCAGTGCGCTTTGGTATCATTTTCTTGCCTTTGATCTGTTTGTCGGAACCTGGATATTGAAAGATGCTCAAAAATTATCAATTCCACACTTGGTAATTATTCCGTGTCTGTTTTTTACTTTTATGCTTGGACCGTTAGGTTTTGTTCTTTATCAGCTTGTAAAGTTTTTCTACAGTAAATTCAAAAAAGATAAAACGAAAGTCGCTTGATTTTAAAATACAAAATAAACTGATTTTCTAAAAAATGAATGTAAGAGAAGCCTATAAGATCTGGTCTGAACAATATGACACCAACGAGAATAAAACGAGAGATCTGGAAGCAATTTCACTCAGTAAAAATCTAAAAGGACAACATTTTACTCACTGCCTGGAAATAGGATGCGGAACAGGAAAAAACACTGCGTTCTTAATGGAAATTTCGGACCAGGTTGTGGCAGTGGATTTTTCAGCTGAAATGTTAGCGAAGGCAAAACAGAAAATAAATTCTCACCATGTAAAATTTATTCAGGCTGACATCAGCGAAGAATGGAACTTTACGGGGAATACTAAATATGATTTAGTCACTTTCGGTCTCGTTTTAGAACATATCGAAAATCTGGATATGATCTTCCAAAAACTAAACGAAGTCGTCAATTCAAACGGAATTATTTACATTGGTGAACTACATCCTTTTAAGCAATACAACGGTTCAAAAGCAAGATTTGAAACAGTAGATGGGCTTCAAGAAGTGAGTTGCTTTACGCATCACATTTCAGAATTTGCAACTTGTGCCAAAAAACATGATTTGCAGTTAGTCGATATCAGCGAATATTTTGATGACAATGACAAAAGTTCTATTCCGAGAATTTTAACAATGATCTTCAAGAAGAAATAAGGAAAATCAAACCTTCTTATAAATAAGTTTCAACCTCTTATCTAAGAATCCCCCTAATCTTATTCGCATTCCGAATCAACTCTTCCAAATAATCATAATTATCCTTTTCCAACGCAGATTTAAACTTACGAAGTTGCGTAATGTGTTCATTCAAAACATCCAACACGTTTTCCTTATTCTGTCTGAAAATCGGAACCCACATTTCAGGATGAGATTTCGCCAAACGAACCGTACTCGAAAAACCAGAACTCGCCAGTTGGAAAATGGTATCTTCTTCTCTTTCCTTTTCAAGAACGGTATTTGCCAAAGCGTACGAAGTGATATGCGAGATATGAGAAATATAAGCAGTGTGAATATCGTGACCGTCTGCATCCATGTGCAGAAGATTCATTTCTAAATGTTTGGCAACTTGCTCCACCATTTTCAAAGCGTCTTGGGCGGAATCATCTTGGTCGCAGATAACTCCTGCTCTTCCTGTAAAACTGTCTGATATCGCAGATTGAGGTCCAGAATTTTCTGTTCCCCACATCGGGTGAAAAGCCACGAAACGGTTTCTGTTTTTATGAGTATTTGCAGCTTGTACAATTCCACCTTTGGTAGAACCAACGTCCATAACGGTTTGCTGATCATTAACTAAATCTAAAACAGCAGGCAACAATTGTCTGGCGGCATCCACTGGAATGGCGAGAATAATTAAATCAGAATTTTGAACTGCGCTTTCTAACGTAGAACCTTCATCGATAATGCGCAGTTCTTTTGCTTCAACTAAATGCCGCTCATTTTGATCAACGCCGTAAACGTAATCGATAAATTGTTTTTCACGTAATTTTAAGGCAATTGACCCACCAATTAAACCAGTTCCGATGATGGTTAATTTCATATGTAGATTTTTATTTGTAAAATTTGCTTATCTTAATTTTTTAAGACTGTGGAAATTAGATTGTTCTGCACATTTTTCATATGCGACTTCGTATCGGGGATTTTTCTTCGGATAGATCAAGGTGTAACTCGGACAAGGCTTTTTCTGAGCGTCACTTTTTTCGAAAACGATATATCCTTTGGTGAGAATACTGTCTTTCAGAAATTTCTCATCCACTTTCCACAATTCCATTTCCTTTTTAAAATCGTCAGAGTAGGTAAATTCTTTTGATAAAGATTCAGCGATCACTCTTGAGTTAGGAAGATATCCACTGCAACTTGCGCCTTTTTTGTTCAGAATAAAAAATACGAGAATAAGTCCGGGAATTAGGCCCAGTAAGAAGAATTTTATTTTTCTCATTTAAAAAATTAAAAGATTGATATCGTGGTAAGTAAGATCGAATCGGTCGCAGATCATTTTTTTAGTATGGCGACCTTTGTACATATAAAGCGATTGCTTCATTTCATTTTTATGGACCAGCATATTTTCAAAACCTCCTTGGTCATCGTAGTTCAGGAGATAGGAAAGAAAGAAATTAGAAATTGCTTTCGTGGTTGTTCTTGGCATTTTCGAAGTTAAATTCGGTAAACCGCAGTGAATAACTCCGTGTTTAATAATATACGGATTCTCCATATCTGTCACTTCCGACGTCTCGATCATTTTTCGATTGTCGATCGTAACGTCGATAATAACGCTGCCTTTTTTCATGCCGACCACCATTTCTTCGGTGACAATCGGAACTGCACTTAATTTTGAAAGGGCGCCGATCACTACATCGGCTCTTTTTAAACTCTTGGTTAATTCTTTCGGGTCGATAATAGAAGTTGGTACACGACCATCAACCATCATGTGCAGACGACGAAGTTTTGATAAAGAATTGTCAAAAACTTTCACACTCGCTCCAAGACCTAAAGCGGCTTTAGTAGCAAATTCTCCAACGATCCCAGCGCCGATCACTACTACTTCTGTAGGACGAACGCCGGTAATTCCACCAAGCATCAATCCATTGGAAAGCGCCAAAAGTTCCGCGGCATAAAGGATAGAAATACTTCCTGCAATTTCACCAATCAATCGTACTAATGACAACTGTTTGTATTCATCAGCGATAAATTCAAAAGCAATCGCGTTGATTTTTTTCTCTGCCAGTTTTTTAAAATATTCTTTGTCCCGCAAATTGATTTGTAAAGCTGAAATCAGATAAGTATTCATCTTCAGCATGTCAATTTCTTCAGTAGTTGGCGGATTAATTTTTAAAACTAAATCCTGTTCGTAGGCTTCTTGCGGATTTTGAGTGATTTTCGCTCCAGATTCAGAATACTGAAAATCGCTGAAAAAGGATCCTTCACCAGCTCCGGCTTCTACAATAATATGATGGCCGTTGGCCACCAAAACCTGCACTGCATCTGGCGTGATACACGTTCTGCGCTCGTTAAGACAAGTCTCTTTTGGAACTCCTATACTGAATTGTTTTCCCTTTTTTACGATTTCTAATTTCTCTTCTTGCGGAAGTAAATCTCTTTCGGAAAATGGGGTAAAAACGTGGGTATGACTCATTTTATAAGTTTTGATAAATAGCGACTAATCCAAAAGAATCAGTGGACAAATATACGATGATTTGATTATTAATGCGGAAAATTCTAGCGGAAGTTGATGACGCGATATTCACCATCGTTCTCAATGCTCATTTCATGATGTGGGAAATGCGCAAGTTCTTCTTCGTAAACTTCAGGCCACTCGATGATGCAGAGAAAAGCGTTATCCAGGTATTCATGAATACCAATATCTTCAACTTCATCCGCAGATTTCATGCGGTATAAATCGAAATGAAAAACGTTACCTTTCGGCGTGTCGTATTCATTTACAATCGCGTAAGTAGGAGAGGAAACTTCATCTTGGCTGCCCAGGTTTTTCAAAAGAAACTGGCTAAAAGTTGTTTTTCCGGCACCGAGGTTTCCTTTTAACAGAAGAATATTGTGTTGAAGCTGGGGTAGGATTTCGTCAATAACCATCTGCCAGTCTTCTAATTTATTAATTTTGAATTCCATGTTTACTTATAAATTTCGATAAGAATTTCACCCTTTTCGGTAATTGCTCCACGATACATTCCGGCGGTATTGAAAGGCATTGCTATATTTCCATCCTTATCTAAAGCGATCAAACCACCATCACCGCCCATTTTTTCAACTTCATCGATGGTTTCCTGCGCAGCAGTTCTAACGTCTTTATTCTGATATTCCATTTTTGCCGCAATCGTTCTCGCAGCTGTAGCACGGATAAAATATTCTCCCCAACCTGTGGCGGAAATTCCGACTTGAGAATCAGCATAAGTTCCGGCACCAATAATGGGAGCATCTCCAATTCTACCGTATTTTTTATTGGTCATTCCTCCCGTGGAAGTTCCAGCCGTAATGTTTCCACTTTTATCTAAAGCAACTGCACCAACAGTCCCGAATTTTTGGTCGATCTCGTAAGATTCTGGTAGCGTATTTTGGGAGACTTTTTTATTTGTCTTCGACTGTTCTTTTTGCTTCAGTTTTTGCAAACCTTCCCAACGGTCTTTGGTCCAGAAATACTTTGGATCAACAATTTCTAAGTTTTGTTCTTTTGCAAACTGTTCTGCGCCAACTCCAGACAACATCACATGTTCTGATTTTTGCATTACCGCAATCGCAGTTTTAATCGGATTTTTAATAGTGTGAACTCCAGCAATTGCTCCCGCTGATTTGTCCTTTCCATACATGATGGAAGCATCGAGTTCGTTTGTTCCATCAGCAGTGAAAACAGCTCCTTTACCCGCATTGAATAAAGGCGAATCTTCCATGATCGTGATGGAAGCCGCAACTGCATCGATGGACGTATTTCCTTTCTGAATTTCTGCATATCCAGCTTTTAGGGCTTCTGTCAATTTTGCTTTGTATGCGTTTTCTTTTTCAGCCGTCATGTTGGATTTGAGAATGGTTCCTGCACCGCCATGGATAACGAGAACGTATTTTTTTTGAGCCGACATCATCAGTGAAAAAGTGACGATGGAAGCGAGTAGGAGTTTTTTCATTTGTAAAAGAAATTGTTCGCCAAATTTATTGAATTTTTTTTAGCATAACATTAATATAGTATAGTAAAATCAAGAAAATGAATTCGCCTTTTGTGCACAGATTTGACTATGCCGAAGTTGCTTTTCAGGAATTTACTGAGATAAATGCCTTAACAAAAATTGTATTATTATCAGTTCTGAAATTTACAACTTTCATTTCATGGCTCTTCCTACTTTTTACTTGGCTCTTCCCCTGCGTAAGGGATCGCAATGGAAAGCCCGGAAGGAGGCGCGATCCGCCTCGGCGGAGAGCGTCGACTGAGGACTTGTAATGTAGAGCCCGACCCGAGCTGCTGGAAAATTGTGCAGTTTGTTGGTAAGTTTTGGCGAGGGATACACCCAAATCTATAAGGAAATGAAAAACATATTTCCTATTTTTACCGAATGATTTCTAAGCAAACAATCGATCAAATATTTTCTGCCGTTCGGGTCGAGGAAATCGTTGGTGAATATGTACAACTCAAACGAGCTGGCTCTAATTTTAAGGGTTTAAGTCCGTTTCACGATGAGAAATCACCCAGTTTTGTCGTTTCTCCAAGCAAGCAGATTTGGAAAGATTTCTCGTCTGGAAAAGGGGGAACAGCCATTTCATTCTTAATGGAAATCGAAAATTTCACTTATCCAGAAGCACTGCGACATGCTGCACAGAAGTACGGAATTGAAATAGAAGAAGATAAAAGAGAATTCACCGAGGAGCAAAAGCAAGCGCAAACCGACAAAGAATTGCTCTATAAAATACATGAGATTGCGAATGATTATTTTCAGGAGCAAATGTTTGAAACTGAAGAGGGAAGGACCATTGCTTATTCTTATTTTAAAGAGCGTGAACTTCGGGACGATATTATTAAAAAATTCCATTTGGGATATTCGCCGGAACAGCGAAACGCCTTTACAGAATTTGCTTTAAATAAAGGATATTCCAAAGAAATTCTGGAAAAATCAGGGCTTTCTATTTTCCCTGAAAATGCACCCAATGGAATCGACCGTTTTCGGGAAAGGGTTCTATTTCCCATTCATAGTTTCTCGGGCCGAGTTTTAGGTTTTGGTGCCAGAATTCTGAAGAATAATATTAAAACGGCGAAATATCTGAATTCTCCGGAAACAGAAATTTATCATAAATCCAGTGTTCTTTACGGACTGAGTCAAGGTAAGCAAGCGATCTCAAAAGCAAATCTTTGCCTCTTAGTGGAAGGTTATATGGATGTAATCGCGTTGCATCAAAGTGGAATTGAAAATGTAGTTGCGAGTTCTGGAACAGCATTGACAGTTGATCAAATTAAACTGATTAAGCGTTTGACTGAAAATGTAACCATTTTGTTTGATGGTGATCCGGCCGGAATTAAAGCGAGTTTTAGAAGCATCGATTTATTGCTCGCCGAAGAAATGAATATTCGTATTCTGCTTTTCCCTGATGGCGACGATCCTGATTCCTTCTCCAGGAAACATCCACAGCAATATGTAGAGGATTTTATTAAAAATCAAGCAAAAGACTTCATTGATTTCAAGGCTGAAATTTTATTGAAAGAAGCTGGCGATGATCCGATCAAAAAAGCAGAAGCAATTCGCGACATCATCAAGTCGGTCGCATTTGTAAAGAATGCTTTGAAGCAGGAAGTTTACCTGAAAGAAGTAGCGAATAAGTTTGGAATTTCAGAACAATCTCTTTTTAATGAACTGAATGTTCAAAAGCAGATTCAAACTAAACAATTTTCGCCACAATACAGGCAGGAACCGCAAGAAAGACCAAAGATGGAAGTTGTTCCAGCCGATCTTCCGAAGGTTAATCCGCTCATCATTTTAGAAGAGAAGTTGGTGGAACTCATGTTAAAATATGGAGACTTAATTGTTGACCGTACTGACGATGAAAACAAGCAGTACCAAACTACGGTTATTGAAGAGATCATCGGTCATTTAGACGAAGATCAATATGAGGTTCAATCTTCTTTAAATCAAAGCATTATCAATGAAATTAAAGAAGGGATTTCAGAAAAGAGCCTGCGTTCTGGGAATTTTTTTCTAACCTTAATGGATGCGGATATTACGCAGAAAGTAGCTAATGTTTTGCTCGATCCTTATGAATTAAGCAATTGGGAAAAGCATCAGATTTTCTTTAGTAAGGAGGAAGATGTTGTTCCTAAAATTGTTCAGGATGTTATTTTTAGGCATAAACGAGAATACGTAATGAAATTGATGGGAGAATTGAAATTAAAATTGTCAGAATCTGAAAATAACGACGAGCTTTATAAAACAATGATGAACCTGACTCAATTAAAAAAAGATATCGACCAGAAATTGTTTAGGGTTTTATGATGGTTGGACCAATGGAATTAAGGAAAAATTTTCTAAATTTGATTAAACTTTAAAAATGGATATTTCTGTAAACTTACCATTCGAGCAACTTTTAGTAATGATCAATCAATTAAATGCTAAAGAAAAACAGACGATTGCGAAATTGTTATTAGAAGAAACTGAGCTTTCGGAAGAGCAGTGGAAAGAGGCCATTAGAAGAAAGAAAGATTTCGAAAATGGTAAAAGTTCTACTGAGAGCTGGAATAGTTTGAAAAAGCGAATTTTAAATTGAGTTACGAAATTATTTTTTTACAACCTGCTGCAGAAGAATTAGAGGCGGCAGTTAGTTGGTATGAAGATAAAAGAAGTGGATTAGGATTTGATTTTATTGAAGAAGTTGAAGAATATTTGAATTTGATTCAAGACAATCCTTATCTTTTTGAAGAATATAAAAATAGATAGAATTTGCACAAAGTTCCCTTAATCCGATTTCCATACTCAATAATTTACTGAATTGCAGAACAGGAAAAAATCGCTTATATTGACGCTGTTTTCCACTCTAAAAGAAATCCGAAATTTAAGTGACAGAATGGCTAAATTCACGAAAAGGTATAAACTTTGAGCAAAAGTAAATAAGAATAATACAAAAATATAAAATGGATATTAAAAAAGATTTCAGAGATTTCTCTGTAAAACATTTAGGAAATAGCGGATTGGCAACGGATCAATATATGGGAATGTATGGCCCGACCAATCTTACGCCTTATATCATGGAAGAGAGAAGATTAAACGTTACTCAAATGGACGTTTTTTCGCGTTTAATGATGGACCGAATTATTTTCTTGGGAACAGGAATCGATGATCAGGTAGCTAATATTATTACGGCTCAGTTGCTTTTCTTAGAAAGTTCTGATTCGTCGAAAGACATCCAAATTTACATTAACTCTCCAGGTGGGAGCGTTTATGCAGGATTGGGTATTTATGACACGATGCAAATTATTAAGCCAGATGTTGCGACAATCTGTACAGGTATTGCTGCTTCAATGGGAGCTGTTCTTTTGGTCGCTGGTGAGAAAGGAAAACGTTCAGCTTTGAAACATTCAAGAGTGATGATTCACCAACCAAGCGGTGGTGCACAAGGTGTGGCTTCTGACATGGAAATCAACTTGCGTGAAATGTTGAAATTGAAAAAAGAATTATACGATATCATTTCTGAACATTCTGGACAAACTTACGAATGGGTAGAAAAAGCGTCTGATAGAGATTACTGGATGACCTCTTCGGAAGCGAAAGATTTCGGAATGGTGGATGAAGTTCTTGCCAGAAAAGTAGAAAAGAAATAATTTACTTTCAAGCTAAAAATAAAAATGCGTTTCAGAAATGAAACGCATTTTTCGTAAAAGTCCCTCTCTTTTGGAGAGGGATTTAAGGTAAGGATCCTAGTTATTAAATCCCTCAATAATTTTAGAAAAATCATCTACTTTCAAAGCAGCACCGCCGATTAAACCACCGTCGATATCTGGTTGAGAAAATATTTCTTTCGCATTATCTGGTTTTACAGAACCGCCGTATAAAATTGAAATTTCATCAGCGACTTCCTTTCCGTACTTGTCGGCAATTAAACTTCTGATGTGGGCATGAATTTCCTGTGCCTGTTCCGGAGAAGCAGTTTCGCCTGTTCCGATGGCCCATACAGGTTCGTAAGCGATTACTACTTTTTTAATTTCTTCTGCAGTCAAAGTGAAAAGAGCAACTTCGGTTTGGTTTTTTACCACTTCGAAATGTTTGCCTGATTTTCTTTGCTCTAAAGTTTCACCATTACAGTAAATTGGCGTTAAACCTTTGTCCAAAGCTAATTTCACTTTTACATTACAGTGCGCATCAGTTTCACCGTGGTATTGTCTTCTCTCACTATGACCAATCAAAGTTCCCATTGCATGAATGGATTCCAGCATATCTGCTGAAATTTCTCCAGTATAAGCGCCACTTTCGTACTCGCTCATGTCTTGGGAGAAAACGCCGATTTCATTGTTTGAGAAAACGTCTTTGGCCATCATTAAATACATTGCTGGCGGTGCAATCCAAACTTCACAATTGGTACTGTTGTTCTTTTTATAGTCCAATAATTGAAACATCAGTTGTTGTGCTTCAATTACATTTTTATTCATTTTCCAGTTTCCTGCAACGATATTCTTTCTCATTTTCAAAGATTTAATTAAGTTTCCAAATAGTTTTTAAAAGCGTGTAGAATAGATGTTCGCGCTCTGATACTTCTTCATCTGCTTTGATCAAAGTCTTCGCAAACTGTACGAAAGATTTTCTCTCTTCTGGCGTTGAATCATCTAAAAAACAGTGCGCGTGAAATTCGAAATGATCTTTCCATTCTTCGGCTTGTAAAACAGCAATTGCGTCAAGCTCATTGTCTAAATTAATTTTGAAGGGAAATTCGTCCGCAAGATATTGTTGAATAAGCATTCCTTCTGCGGGCGCAAATTCGCCATCAACTGCGGAAAGGATCATCAGTAGGTGATAACCTGCAATTGATTTATTAGATTTGTGTTGATTTTGATTCATTATCTTTTATTTTTTTTGTTTAATATAATCTTCCGCAGAGCGTTTATCTACGATTTTTCCTTTTTCTAGAGTCAGTACGAAAGGGTTGCTTCTGGCAATTGTTTTAATCGCCGTTCCATCCATTACTGCATTATTAATGGTTTTAAAGGTATTTGGGTCGGTAGAAACTCCTAAAATTAAAGCATCTTTTTGTTGACTTAACTTTGCTTCTGCTTGCGCTAAAACATTGATGTTGGCATTTTTTGGATCGTATGCGAAAATCAATACTGCTTTTCGAGCTTTCAGAATTTCATCGGTCAAATCGACCCCATCTGTAGTTTCTGGTTTGAACTTAGAAATCTCTGACTCGTAACCTTGTTTAATTAATTTTGAGGTCGTTTTTCCTTCCTCAATCATCCAGGGCGAACCTTCTTCCCAATATTTTTTATCGTTTACATAATCGTCCTGATTCACTTCTAAAACTTCTCCTGTCTTTTCATTTTTAAGAGAGTAATAAGTTTTAAATACAGATGGATCTTTATCAATATTTTGCTTCTCGACGTTTAAGTCTGTGCCAATTTTATAATCTCTAAAGTCTACTACCGGTTCATGCGTAATTCCCCAGTTAATCACGAAAACCATAGTCATAAAAGCAAATGCAGAAAAATATTTCTTGAAATTGGTTTTATCTTCTGGCTCATTAAATTCATTTCGGTAAAGAAAATAAACGATGAGTAGTCCAATTAATAAAACAATGTCTTTCCAGAAACTTTGCCAAGGTTCCATTTTTAAAGCGTCACCGAAACAACCGCAATCGGTTACCACATTAAAGTAGGCCGAATAAAAAGTGAGGAAGGCAAAAAATACACACAACGCAATGAGCATCGACAATGTAAATTTCAGCTGAGTTTTAATGAGTAAGAAAAATCCGAAAACCATCTCAAAGACGACCACGATTACTGCCAATATCAGTGCTTGTTTTTCTAAGAATGGAATATTAAAAACGGAAGGTGAAAAGTATTCCTCTAATTTAAAAGAGAATCCAACTGGATCGACGCCTTTCACAAAACCAGAAATGATGAAAATAAGCGCAAGAATAATTCGGAGTATATTTTTCAACATTTTATATTAAATTATAGTAGGTTTAAAAACTTCTTTTTCTTCAGAAAACTTAATCAGACAGAAGACTGCATAATTGAGCATATCAAAATAATTGGCGTCAACACCTTCTGAAACTAAAGTTGCACCGGCGTTATCTTCGATTTGTTTTGTTCTTAAAACTTTCTGATAAATCAAATCGGTGATGGAAGAAATTCGCATTTCACGCCAAGCTTCACCATAATCGTGATTTTTCCGGAGCATTAGCTCTTTTGCTTCAAATGCAAATCGGTCATACATCTCCAAAATCTCATTTCTGTCCTGTTTAAAATCATCTGCAAAACCTTTCTCTAACTGGATCAAACCAATAATAGAGTAGTTCACAATCGCGATGAAATTTTCCTCTTCAGACTCGCCAACTTTAGAAACTCCCGTTGTTTGAAAATTTCTTAAGCTTTTAACTTTAATGAAAATTTGGTCGGTCAAAGAAGAAGTACGTAAAACGCGGAAAGAAGCGCCGTAATCCGACAGTTTATTGCTGAATAATTCACGGCAGACTTGAATAACTTCGTCGAACTGTTTTGATGTTTTTTGCATAAGATTTCTAAACTTTTCAAAGATAAGAATTTCGTTTGAGAGTTATCGGCTGATAGTTGGTAGAAATTGTATTTTTGTCGAATGAAAGCCAATATTTCCAACTCACGACCGAATCCGTTTTCAACCATGAATTATCGTGGTCAATTGATCGATTTATCGGAACCGAAAATTATGGGTATTCTCAATATTACGCCGGATTCTTTTTCAGATGGCGGACAATTTAATAATGAAAATGATGCACTTCGGCAGGTTGAAAAGATGATCAGTGAAGGTGCGTCAATGATTGACATCGGTGCACAATCTACCAGACCACAAGCTCAACTTCTTTCAGCAGAGGAAGAAATAAGTAGATTAGGAAGTTTAATTTCCAAAATCAAAAAAGAATTTCCTCAGATTTTAATTTCTTTAGACAGTTTTTATTCCGAAACGGTAAAGTTTGGTTTCGATGAAGGAATCGATCTGATAAATGATATTTCGGGCGGAATGTTTGACGATGAAATGTTTAAAACCGTCGCAAAAACGCAGCTTCCGTATATTTTAATGCATATCAATCCCACTTATGATTCAATGCATGACAAGTTGATCGATGAAGACATCATCTTAAAAATGAATTATTATTTTTCTGAGAAAATTCAAGAATTAAGAAGGCTGGGAATTAAAGATCTCATTCTGGATCCTGGATTTGGGTTTGGGAAAACGGTGGAGCAGAACCATCAAGTGATTGCAGAACTCGACATGATCAGTTTTGGAGAATACCCTTTACTGGTCGGTATTTCCCGAAAATCTTTTATTTATAAACCTTTAGGGAAATCACCTTTAGATATTGAAACAGAAACGCAGAAAATTCATTTAAAAGTTTTAGAAAAAGGAGCGAAAATTCTGCGTGTTCATGATGTTTTAGCAGCGAGGCAAACTATTGATCTGTTTCTGCAAACTCAATAGTTATTAAAAACGTTTTTTAGAAAAGTTTTCGGCAATCTAGATTTGACTTCTTCAAAAGAGTTTCAAAAGGTCGATTTTGTCAGACTGAGCTTGTCGATGTCTTATCGAAGATTTTGTCTATTATTAGTTTAAGCCAGACAATTTCTCAGCGTATTCCTCCGAAAACTGTTTCCGGTCTTCCTCTAACTTTTCCAAATTGTTTGGCAATAAATAGTTGAAGAGAACCTTTTCTTCATCATCCAAAAAGATGATTTCTTTCTTGTCTGCATCGATCATCTGAGCGAAAATTTCCCACATCGAAGTGTCTTTCATTTTCAACAATTCAAAAAAGGAACTTGCTTTAATCTGTATATTTTTCATTTCTAAAATCCTAAAAAATTGAGTTTTAACTGTATTGCGAAATTTTCTTTAAAGGTTGGCGTAGCGTAATATCCAACGCGATAAAAGAAACCTAAATTAAAAGGACTTCCTAAAAAGTTATTGGCTTCTAAACCGATTTCCTGATAAAAGTGATTCAGTTTTTCAAACTCGAAATCGTGAATTGCCGTGTTTTTCATATCGCCGGTAATTCCTCTGTAAACCATATCAAAGCTGGAAATCTTCTTTCCAAAGGTGCTGAAATAGAATGGAACTCGGTGCGTTAAATAATAACCTACAAATTTGTCATTGTAATATTTACCACCTTCCATAGTGGCAAAACCTAAGTAAGAAGTAAGGTTGAAATTCAAGGAACTTTCACCATTTCCTAAACCATTCACTGCAAATTGATTCCAGATAGGCGCGTCACCGGTAACCAAACCTGTATAAACACGAACGCCAGTAACACCGATTTTGGTCTTGAAACTATGCTGCATTAAAAAGTCAAATCTGCTGAAATTGAAGTCTCCGCCCAAAGTTTTTATTCCTTGTTCATAATTGAAATAAAATTCCGGATAATTCTGCTCGTAAGTTAATTTCCCAGATGGCGTCATCATCGTTTTGGAATTCGGTGAATATTTCAATGTCAGTTGCGTTGCGAAGTTTTCAAATTTATTGCCGAGATTATTGAAGTTATAATCAAATTTTGCTTCTTCACGATTTCTTTTTGCAGAAACTCTTAGCGTTAACGCATCTGTTAAATCATTTTCATAAGATACTTTAAAACCTTCAAAATGATAAAAATTATCGTTGTTAAGATCAACTCCAGAATTATTGATTTGCATTTTAAAGTTCCACAGATCTTCATTAAATCTACCGGCTGCATCGACATCGTTATAATATTCAGCACGGAAAAAGGAGGTTTTTTCTAATGTAGTTTTAATGTCGATTCCAGCGCCATATTTCAAGGCGGCATCTTTGAATCCATAACCAATGTAAGCATCCGGAGAAATGTATTTATTAAATTTCTCATTCATTTTTACCGCGACGCCAACTCTTATTCCTTCGTATTGATTATATTTTAATAATGAAAGCGCATCAAAATCCACATTTCCAACTCTGATCTTTCCTTTCAGAAATCCTGTTACAACATTTAGCTTTTGATCAAGATTGTATTTTTTTCCAACGCTGTCAATCTTGGTGTAAGTCATTTTTTCACGCGTCGTTAGCGAATCGGTTCTATATTCATCAAGAATATCACCATCAGAATTTTTCACAGACATCGAATAGCCAGCAAAATCTTTTTTCTTCTCTTCAATAGATGTTTTAAAATCAAAATAGTCAGCCATGATGAAAATATAATTTCCAAATTTTTGCTTCAATTTTTCATCCGAATCATCTTTGTTCTTTTTGTCCGATTTCTTTTCATTAAAAACGGTTGAACTCGTTTTAATTTTCAAGTTTTCCTTTAATAGAAACCACTTATTATCGATAGGTTTCCAAATACTGGTGATAGAACCTTCGCTTTTTTTCTTGCTGTTGCTCTCGATTTTTTTCAAACCATAAGTATCTGCGTCGACATAGATATAACCATTGAATTTTCGCTTCTGAATAGGATTTTTATAATCGGCCTGTCGAAATCTGATGACATAATTTTTGCGACCTTCGATCTCAATATTGTCCGTTAAAAAGTAACGATAAAGCGTGCGGTTTTCCAATTGAATTTCTTTCGGAATTTTATTTCTGTTTGAACGCAAAGCCAACATTTCATAAACAGGCTCTTTTAAACCTGCCACCCGATTATCTAAAATATTAATTTTTTCGCCGTATTTATTGGAGTATAAAAATTCGGAAGCTCGTTCCCACAAGAATAATTTACTGGTAGTCATCAGTTTCATCACATTCAAACTTTCGATAGAATCTTTCTTTTTTTCCGCAGATTGCACCGCTTTTGGAAGTAAACTCAATGAATCTAAACGGTGATTCAAATATTGATTGTATTGTTTAATACTATCTTCATCGAAATCGAAAGAAATTTTCTCGTAGGATTTAAAAGAATAAGAATCTAAACTGTATGGTGAATTATCTTTAAAACGATCATTCACTTTTTGTAAAATAGCCAAAGCGAGGGGATCACTTTTATCTAAAATGATCACACCTTCAATTGACTGCGTTTTAGGATCAGTTTTAGCCAGACCCAATTCCATCACTTTGTCCACAACTACTTCATCATCATAATAACCAGCAGCTTTAACATCAACTTTATCACATTTTGTTTTGAAGGTTAAAGTTCCTGCAGTATTGGTTTTACCCAAAAGTTTTCCGTTGCAAAGAACAGATGCATTAGGAATTGGAGTTCTTTCTCCTGTTTTTATAACGGTGATTTTTGACTGACCAAAAGCAAAAAGGCCAAGAAATAAGAAGACAATCGAAATCTGTTTTTTCATAGAAAACAAAAGTATTCAAAAAAATCAAAGATTCAGCGTTAGATATCATTTAGTTACTGTTTTCTGCATTAAATTTCGGTCATAGCTTTTAGCAATAACATCGTTTAAAATGAAATAATTTGTACTTTAGTTCAATGAAAAAAATCTGTATTCTTGGAATTATTTTATTGAATGTTTCTGTTTTCTCCCAAACCAAAGGATTGACTGATGACGGAAAAGAAGTGGTGTTGTTTGACAATGGAACCTGGAAGTTTGTGAATGAAAGTGACGCTAAAAGTTTAGAAACCATTTCTACCAACGATTTCCTTTTTAAGAAAAGTAACGATGCGGGATTTTTGATGAGGAGTAAAAAATTAGACATGGGACTTTATTTCAATCCTCCTGAATGGAAAGTTTCACCCGAAAAAGTGAGTCCATACGTGGAATATATGTTCCGCGCCAATGCCGAAGATCAAATTATCGGGTTTCTGATCACGGAAAAAGTGCAAGTTCCGACCTTGAAAAATCTAAGAGATATTTTATTGATGGGTGTACAGAAAAATGCTGATTTTTTCCGATTAAAAGAATCTGAATACGGTACCGTAAACGGTTTGAAAGTTTTATATATCCGGTACATTGCCAATACGAAAGGTTTAGATTTCGAATATGCAGGCAATTATTATCTGAATGATCTGGGATATTGTGGAGTGGTCGCATTTTCTCCGCAAAACAGCTTTGAAAAAAACTCCGTTAAAATTCATGAATTCTTAAACGGAATCTCTAGCGCAAAAAAGGATGAACGTACGGAAGTTACACAATATTCAGCGCCGCCACCTCCGATGAGATCTAAGAAATAAGAGCTAGGAGATTCTTCCCCATTTATTTTTGCCTTTGTATTGCTTGGCGTAATACGTTCGCAGCTCAAAATTGTCAGGATGTTCTAAATGTGGATCATTTTCAAGTAATTTTTCTACGGTTCCTTTGGCGACTTTAATAATTTTTCCATCAGCAATGAGATCTAATTTTTTAAAGTCAACCACGCCACTTTGTTGGGTTCCCAGAATATCTCCAGGACCGCGAAGTTTCATATCGACTTCTGAAATTTTAAAACCGTCGTTGGTTTCGACCATGGTTTTCATTCGCGTTCGGCTGTCACTGGAAAGTTTATCGGAAGTGACCAGAATGCAATAACTCTGTTCGGCACCACGGCCAACTCGTCCACGAAGTTGATGAAGTTGTGACAAGCCAAATCTTTCGGCACTTTCGATGATCATAACTGAAGCATTCGGAACATTTACGCCAACTTCAATAACGGTAGTGGCAACCATAATATGGGCTTTTCCGGAAGCGAAATATTGCATCGCCGCTTCTTTCTCAGCAGGTTTCATTCTACCGTGAAGTATGGTTACATTGAATCCTTCATAAAATTCTAAAATATGGTCAAAATTTTCGAGCAGGTTTTTGTAATCTAAAGTTTCTGATTCTTCAATTAAAGGATAAACGAAATAGATCTGTCGGCCTTTTTCAATCTCCTCTTTTGCAAATCTGAAAATTGTTAACCGGTCTTTTTCACGACGGTGAGCCGTGATGATTGCTTTTCTTCCGACCGGTAATTCATCGATCACCGAAACGTCTAAATCGCTGTAGAAACTCATGGCCAAAGTCCGTGGAATCGGCGTTGCAGTCATGACGAGAATGTGTGGAGCTATTTTGTTTTTCGCCCATAATTTGGCTCTTTGAGCAACGCCAAAACGATGTTGTTCGTCAATAATCGCGAGTCCTAAATTTTTAAATTGTACAATATCTTCTAAAACGGCGTGCGTTCCGATCAAAATAGAAAGTTCACCTGAAAGAAGTTCCTGATGAATAATTTTTCGATCTGAAGTTTTGGTAGAACCCGTTAACAATCGGACTTTAATATTGGTTTGTGCTAAAAGTTCCTGAATAGAATTAAAATGCTGTTGCGCTAATATTTCAGTTGGTGCCATCAGACAACTTTGAAAATTATTATCAAGCGCTATTAACATTGACAAAAGGGCAACCATCGTTTTTCCCGAACCTACATCACCTTGAAGCAGCCGATTCATCTGAATCGGTTTTTTCATATCGGTGCGAATTTCCTTTAAAACCCTTTTCTGAGCATTGGTCAGTTCAAACGGAATATAATTGTTGTAAAACTGATTGAAATTTTCGCCGATTTTAGGAAATGGATTGCCGACTACGGAGGCTTTGTGATGTTGCTTCTTCAAACCATAACCTAATTGAAAGAAAAAAGCTTCTTCGAACTTGACACGATTTTCAGCATGCTGAAAATGAACCAGATCTTTTGGAAAATGAATATTGTACAAAGCCGGAATTCTTCCGATTAGATTTAAACTTTTCATTAAAGAATCAGGAAGGTTTTCAGAAACCAGATTGGGTAAGTTTTTAACAATATCTGCAGTTATCGTTTGAAAGAACTTGTTGTTCAATCCACGCTTTGACAGTTTTTCACTTCCCGGATAAATAGGTAAAAGTGTTCCGTGCAGCGCTTTTTTTTCGTCAACTTCAATTTCGGGATGCGGCATTGAAAATAATCCATTGAATTCATTGATTTTACCAAAGACGAAAATTTCCTGGTTTAAAGGAATTTGCTCTTTCATCCATTTTGAATACCGGAACCAAACCAGTTCCAGCGTTCCGGAATCATCCCGGAATTTAGCGGTTAATCTCTTTTGACCTTTTCCATAAGCCACTTCTTGGATATCGGTTATTCTTCCTTTCAATTGAATTTCAGCCTCAAGATCTGCTTTTAAATTTCCGATTTTATGAACAATACTTTTATCAATATACCGCAAAGGGTAGAAGGTCAGAAAATCTTCCACGGTTGTAAATCCTAAAACATTTTTAATGAATTTGGCGCGTTCGGGACCGATTCCCTTCAAAAATTCAATGGAAGTTTCTAAAGTCAAAAGTGATTGATCAGAGGTTTCATGAGAAAGAGCGAATTTCGTTAAAATAAAAAAGACTTCCAAAATTTAATTGAAAGTCTTTGATTTTTGTAGTTGAAACCGAATTATTAATCTTTAATGCTGGACCTAAATTTCTTCTGATAGCTTTCCCAACCTTCACGCGTATTGATTTTCTTGTACTCGTTAGCGGCAATGAAAGGAATATAAGGTTCTAATTCTTTTGCGGTCAAAGCTCCTTGAAGAATCGTTATTGGATTTCCACTTTCGTCTAGGAAAACAGCTGATGGAATCGCATTAACATTCATATATTTCGTAAAATCGTGCATTGAATTTTTTTTCTTTCCCTCAGCAAAATCTGAATTGGTAAATGTTCTGCCAAATACCGTAACATTTTCTTGCCCTTCTGCATTAAATTTTACGGGATAATAGTTGTCATTTAGATAAGCAGCAATCATCGGTTGGTTGTAGGTGTTTTTGTCCATCACCTTGCACGGAGCACACCAATCGGTGTAGAAGTTGATCAATATTTTTTTCGGAACTGTTTTTTGAGCTTCAATCGCTTGCTCCAAAGTCATCCAGTTGACTTGCGACGAAGCCAGAAAGGTTATGAACAGCGAAAATAAAAGAGTAATTTTTTTCATCTTACGTTTGATGGCTAAAGTCGTACCAAGTTAAAGATTATCTAACTTCCTGCATCAATTTTTTAACTAATGGTGAAATTAAAATTAAAACAATCCCGGCAATCACCGCGTACAAACCTAAATCTTTATAGCCTGAAGTATAAGCCTGCAATTTTTCTATGTTCGAAGCGCCCTCACGTGCTGTCGCCATATTAGCGCCAATAAGTCCAGCCACATATTGTCCGTAGGCCGAAGCTAAAAACCACATTCCCATCATCATTCCCTGCAACTTCTGAGTAGAAAGTTTCGTCATGATCGATAATCCGATTGGTGACAGGCACATTTCTCCAAGGGTAATAATGAATAAGGCGATGGTAAATAAACTTAGAGAGGTAACACCAGCCACATTTGCGAAAAATTTAGTTGCATAAATCGCATAAAAACCAAGACCCAGAAATACGAAACCTAAACCAAATTTAATAATTGTGTTGGGTTCTAATTTCTTTTTACTTAGCCAAATCCAAAGCAAACCAATTGGTACCGCAACCAGTAAAATAAAGAACGCACCTCCAGAATTATTAACACCGTTTGGATCTAAGCCGAGCAAGTCATTATTTAAATTGTGAGCAGCGAAAATACTTAGCGAGCCACCACTTTGTTCGTAGATTCCCCAAAATATAATTGAGAAGAAGATGAAAATCAGGGCTGCAAAAAGTTTATTTCTTTCTGGCTTATTGACTTTAGACATTTCATAAAATAAATAAATCAGAGTTAATGGACCGACGACGTACATGAAATAATCGGTATACTCTGTTTTGGCAACCATCACCATGATCATCGGAATGAAAACCAGAGATAGCGCATAAACAGCGTATTCTTTCCATTTCTCCATGTCTACTTCTTCGCCAGTCTTTAATGTTTTTTTCGGTTGAAGTCCAATCGGACCTAAACTTCTTTGAGTGAAAACAAAATTAATTAAACTGATCACCATTACAACTGCAGCTAAACCAAAAGCAACATTCCAGTGCAATCCTTCCGGGATCAAATGCGAAAGTAACTCGCCTTTTCCAATAGCGATACAAAGATATCCACCGAGTAAAGCACCTAAATTAATTCCGGCATAGAAGAGAGAGAAACCTGCGTCTGTACGGTTATCACCTTTTTTATATAGCTTTCCAACCATAGTGGAAATATTGGGTTTAAAGAAACCTGTTCCTACAACGGTAAAAGAAATCCCGATGAAAAAATAATCATGCGGATTGGCTGCTAAAATCATACTCCCGATGATCATTAGAAATCCACCCCAGAATAAAGATTTACGGAAACCTAAAATTTTATCTGCAAACAGACCACCTACAAAGGTGAAAGCATATACAAAGGCTTGTGTAGCTCCATATTGAAGATTGGCTTCTTTCTCCGCCAGATTTAATTGTGAAATCATAAAGAAGACCAGCATTCCGCGCATTCCATAGAAACAAAAACGTTCCCACATTTCCGAGAAAAAGAGGGACCAAATCTGTTTCGGATATTTTCCTTTAAAATCCTGAATTTGTTCGAGAGTTAAGTTCATAGGTAATGAGTAATTAGTAATTAGAAATGCTGAACAAATGTTTATAAGAAATCTTCAAATAAAGAAAACACTACTTATAAATTTTGGACAAACGAAAATAGAAAAAACCACCGAGTTATCGATGGTTTTTGTAATTTTTATTTTTTGAGAAGCTTAATGAATTCCTTTCATAAATTTATTCAATAGCGGCGAAAGTAGTAATAGACATGCTCCAGAAGCCAACATCAGATACGTAATAAATGGATATAAGGCAAAATCATAAGTTGTTAAGATTTGCTCTAAAGTTGCTGCAAGGTAGTTACCTAATGCAAAACTCGCCATCCAAACACCCATCATAATAGAGGTAATGTTACTTGGTGAAAGTTTAGTTACCATAGATAGTCCGATTGGTGATAACATTAGTTCTCCAACAGTTAACAATGCGTAAACAACTACCAACCACATTGGGCTAACGATATTTCCAGCATCTGCACTGTTTTGAGCTTGTGTCATAATAAAGAAAGCAAATGCACCAACAAACATTGCCATTGCAAATTTGATCGGAGTTCTTGGATTCAATCTTTTTGCTGCTAACTTCACCCATAAGATCGAGAAAAGCGGAGCTAAAGTCACAATTACAATTGGGTTAATATTTTGGAACCAAGTTGTTGGGATTTCAAAACCACCTACAACTCTGTCCGTATTTTCTTGAGCAAAAAGGTTGAATGTCCCTCCGGCCTGTTCGAAACCTGCCCAGAAAACGATGTTAAAGAAGGCTAAGATTAAGATTACAAAAACCCTGGTCCATTCGGTAGATCCGTTTGTTCCTTTAAAAATAGACATTCCAATGAATCCAACACCAGCAATACCTAAGGCCCAAACCATGATCGTGTGAATCATTTCTGAAGTGTTGTTCCAAATAAACATTACCAATACAACAAATGCAATGTTTCCGATGGTGTAAAGAATAACGTCTCTCCAGTCTTTTCCAACTAAGTCAGTCATTCCTTTTTCTTTATATCCTGGTGGAAGTCCTTTGTCTCCTAAAGTACCTCTCCGTGCATAAAACCAAAGAACCCCTAAAAGCATACCTAGACCTGCAGCAAGATAACCGTAAGGCCAACCTACTTTTTCACCTAAAGTCCCTGCAATAAAAGGAGAAAGGAAAGCACCAATATTAATACCCATGTAGAAGATGGTAAAAGCACCATCTTTTCTTGGATCATCATTGTCGTATAAATCACCAACGATGGTTGAAATATTTGGTTTAAAGAATCCGTTTCCTAAAATTAAAACTCCTAATCCTAAATAGAATAGGTTTTTTCTTGTCTCAACATCTGCAAATAAATCAATAGAAGACCCAGCAGCCAACATGAACTGACCGACAGCCATTACTAATCCACCGACTAAAATAGATTTCCTTTGACCTAAGATTTTATCTGCAAACCAACCACCCAAAATTGGGGTAAGGTAAACTAAGGCAGTAAAAACACCGTAAACCGATAAAGATTCAGCCCGATCAAGACCGAAACCTCCTGTAGCTAATTCGGCGGTTAAGAAAATTGTTAATAGGGCACGCATTCCATAATAGGAAAATCGCTCCCACATTTCAGTAAAGAACAAGGTGTATAATCCTTTAGGATGACCTTGTTGTGGCTGTGTAGTATCCATATTTTTTATTGTTTGTTTAACATTCGGGAACAAATATAGTTTTTTTTTCTATTTACGAAGAAGCATGAATGGTAATTAAATGAGAAAAGTGCTGAATTATACAGCACTTTTCCCTTTATATTTTATTAAAGCGATTAATTAATCCCTCTTTCTTTCATAATCTTATTAAGTCTCTTCAAAATTGATAGACCTAAAATGGTTGCAATTAGTAATAAACCAAAGTTAACGACAAAGAAATATGCTTTGTTATCGTACTCGTACCAGAAACTTGCAAGTACTCCAGATAGCTTATTTCCGATAGAAGTAGACAGGAAGAAGCCTCCCATCATCAATGCTGTAAGTCTTGGTGGGGAAAGTTTTGAAACCAGTGATAATCCCATCGGTGACAACATTAATTCGCCCAAAGTGATCACCCCATAGGATGCGATTAGCCAAATAGCTGAAACTTTTATCAATCCATTATCTCCGGCATAAACTGCTCCTACCATGACCAAACAGGAAAGGGCAGAAATGAATAGCCCTAAAACAATTTTAGTTGGAGTAGTCGGTTCTTTTCCTCTTCGCCGTAGTATCATAAAGAATCCGACGACGATAGGGGTGAGTATGATGACCCATCCAGGATTGATTGACTGGAATAATTCGGTATTATAAAGGGCCACCTCCTGATTGGGATTTGCTTCCAGGCTTGCCCGATCTTTTTCAGAAATATTTCTAAAATAAATATCCTGACCTTGCTCTTTCACTGGTTTTCCTTCTTCATCTTTCAATGTTCTATATTGATCATCGTAAGCGGAAACCTCTTTCATTTCATAAGTTTTTCCTTGAACTCCGTCTTTACCATCAATTAGATTGATTGCTCTTAAAGGCTCTATTAATGGTGCGGGAATGGAACGATCGGTATAGTTATTTGCCCAACGTGTTAAAGCGGTTCCGTTTTGTTTAAATACCGCCCAGAACATTAAACTCACAGCGAAAATTGCAAGTAAGGCTCCGATTGGCTTTTTATCTTCTGCATTCGCTTTTACATAAAGCATGATGTAGAAGTAGATCACCGGAATACAAGCAAAAATAAAGGCATCGGTAGAATCAGTTCCGAAGATGTTTCCTGGAAGCATCCAACCAATAACTCCAGCCACGATTGCTGGCAAGAATACCTTCAATAATACATCAGAAATTTTGGTATCACCTTCTTGTGAAGGCTTTAATATATTGGCTTCCAAAATATGTCTTCTTCCAAGGGTAAATACGAAAAGACCGATAAACATACCGACTCCGGCAGTCATGAACGCGGGTCCCCAACCGTATTTGTTACGCATAAAAGCTGCGATGATATTACAGATAAACGCTCCGATATTAATTCCCATATAGAAAATATTGTATCCCGCATCTTTATTGGCTTTGTAAGGTTCTTCGTTATATAGATTTCCTAAAAGTGTAGAAATACTTGGTTTAAAGAAACCATTTCCTAAAATTACCAATCCTAGTGAAGCGTAGAATAATGGCAATTCTTTAAACAATCCAATACCCAAATATCCCAATCCCATTAGAGTTCCTCCTATGTAAATTGCTTTGATATAGCCTAAAAGTTTATCGGCTAAAAATCCACCTAAAAATGGCGTAAGATAAGTTAGTGCGATAAAGGTTCCGAAAATATCATCTGCACTTTTATCATTAAAAGCGAGACCTCCTTTTTCACTATCGATCATATAAAGCACGAAGATTCCGAGAATTAAATAGTATCCGAATCGTTCCCACATTTCTGTGAAAAACAGATAGGGTAGACCTTTAGGGTGTTTGCTGGTTGTTTTTTGTTCCATTTTCAAAGTTTAAGTTGAGCAAATATATATTATTAAGATTAAATATAAAAAAGCTCTCAAATTGTATTTAGAGAGCTGATTTTATCGTGAATTTCATTAAAGATTTTCAAGCAAAAAGTTGGTCATTTTCTGATACAATTGCGGACGAGTCTGTCCACCGTAAATACCGTGATTTTTATCGGGATACGCCATAAATTCAAACTGTTTATTATTTTGAATTAAAGCTTGTGAAAATTCCATGGCATTTTGAAAATGCACATTATCATCGGCTGTGCCGTGGATTAGAAGGTATTTCCCCTTTAATAAATTAGCGTAAGTTGTTGGCGAATTATCATCATATCCATCTGGATTTTCTTGAGGAGTTCTCATAAATCTTTCGGTATAAATAGAGTCGTAATATCTCCAGTTGGTCACGGGCGCCACAGCGATTCCTGCTTTGAAAACATCTGTACCTTTGGTTAAAGCCAAACTCGCCATATACCCTCCATAACTCCAGCCGAAAATTCCGATTCGGTCTTTGTTGATATAAGATTGTTTACCAAACCATTTTGCGGCAGCGATTTGATCATCGATTTCGAATTTACCCAGGTTCAGATAAGTGGTTTTCTTGTATTCAGTTCCTTTGTAACCAGTTCCACGGCCATCAACACAGGCAACGATATATCCTTTTTGAACCAAGTGATTAAACCATAACCCGTTTCCTTGATCCCAAGAATTGCTTACTTGCTGAGAACCAGGCCCAGAATACTGGAACATAAATAGAGGATATTTTTTGTTTGGATCAAAATCTTTTGGCTTCATCACCCAGGCATTCATCTGATCTCCAGCTTCGTTAGGAATCGTCATGAATTCTTTGATGACCATATTATCCTGCTGTAGTTTTTTCAACTGTTCTTCATTATTCTGAAGTTCTTTCAAAGTTTTTCCATTTCCATCTTTTAAAACATAGGTGTACGGTTTTGCAGCAGACGAAGAAGTTTCAATGAAATAATTATAATTCTGACTAAAATTAGCACTGTTGGTGCCAGTAGAATTCGAGATCAAAGTCGTTTTTCCAGTATTGATATTCACTTTTGAAACTACTTTATTAATGCTTCCCTGTTGCGTAGTTTGAATAAAAACTTCTTGGGTTTTAGGATTATAGCCATAATAATTGGTTACCTCCCAATCTCCTTTCGTAATTTGCTTTTTCAACTTACCATTTTGATCATACCAATACAAATGACGGTTACCATCACGTTCAGCTCCCCAAATAAATGAATTATCGGCTAAGAATTCCAAAGTTACATTGTCAGTATCGATCCATCTTTTATCAGATTCGGTGAATAATTTCGTGATCGCTCCGGTTTTGGTATTTACTTTTAAAACATCAGACGCATTTTGCAAACGCTCTGAAGTAATTAAAATAATTTCGTCCGCTTTTGCCGTTTTGTAAACATCAGGAATATAGTAGTTCTTGAAGTTGCTTAAATTTAAAGCGATCGTTTTCGCCGAATCTAAACGGTATAACTGTGCTGAAACTACAGAGTTGTTTTCCCCTGCTTTTGGATATTTAAAACGCATTTCAGAAGGGTAGAGTTGCTTACCGTAAATGGGAATCGACATTTCGGGAACTTCAGATTCATTTGATTTTACAAAAACGATCGCATCTGAATTTTTGGTCCATTCATACAATTTGGCATGTCCGAATTCTTCTTCGTACACCCAATCTCCAAGTCCATTGAGAATTGAATTTTTCTTTCCGTCAGTGGTGATCTGTGTAATTTTACCGGAGTTTAGATCCTGATAAAAAAGGTTGTTATCAGCGATAAAAGCTACCTTACTTCCATCAGGAGAAAAAGTGGGTTCCTGAACAAAGTTTCCATTATTAAGATTAAGAACTTTTCCGGATTTTAAGTCTTTCACATCAAATTTCCCTAAGAATGAATGTCTGTAAATGGGTTCGCTTTCTTTTAACAAAAGGATTTTCGATTCGTCATCATTAAAGATATAAGATTGAAAATTTCCGTCGACAATATTTCCTTCTTTTTGAGTTGTTCTATACGAATATTTCGCAATTCCACCTTGTTCGTTAACGATGTAGTTTTCACCATTTTTAAGAGATGAAATTCCCGAAATTCCTTTACCTCGATAATAACCAGAATATATTTTGTCTAAAGTTATTTCTTGAGAGAAAAAGGCTACCGAGGCTAAAATAGAAATTGAGAAGAGGATTTTTTTCATAATATTTTTGATAAGATTTCAAAGATAGTAAATTTCTTAAAATACCGTTAAACTTTCTGTTAGTCAGTTTTAATGGCCAAATAATTGTTATCTTTTACCTAATCAAAAAAAATAAATTATGAAAACGTTTAATTCGGAAAATCTGGTAAAATATGAAATGGATGAAAAACAGATCGTTGTAGGATTTCCAAACTACGAAGAAGCTGAAAATTATGCAGCACAAAATTTGGGTGATTTGGTAGAGGTTGGTTTCAAAGATGGAAATGATAACCCAATGATTACCAATGAGGCTTCTTTAGTCTCCAGAAAAATGCATTTTTTTGTTGAAGCTGGTCCAGAATATCGATTTATTCACTCCGCAGATCCGGCTTTTAGAGAATACGCAGATCAATTGCAGGAAAGAAAATCAGATTTGGATGAAGAAAGTCCAGAGGAAAAATATTTTGCCAACGCTGAAATTGAAATTTCTGAAGATCCTATCATCGTTTTAAAAAATAACGAGTTCGAATCGGTAACTTCCAGAGAACGTTCTAAATATTTAAAACAAGCCAATGTTTATGAAATCGGCGTTTCAAAACCTCTTGAGGATTAGAAGTTTATTTTAAAAACATAATGAATAACCTATTGTTGATCAATAGGTTATTTTTTTTAATCTGTTTGTTCATTATGACTAAAACCGATTGGTTTTTTCGGTTCATCAATAATTTTATAATGTTCCAGTTCCTTTTTTAAAGCTTCTATTCGTACCGGAAAATCTTCGTAATTATTTAAAGAAACATCAAAAATAAATTGCTGTATCTGGTTCAGATAAGTTCCTGTTAGTTTTGAAGAAGCGTCTCTTAAAGAAGCGTCCAGCATTTTCTTGGTAATATTAATAGTTGTTGAATTGTCCTTTTGGTAAAGATTTCTAATTCTCCTCTTTAAACTTTGGGTAAAATCAATTAACATCGTATTTGAAAATGCCTGCATTTTTTTGGAGGTTTCTAACCAAAAAGGTAGCTGATGTGCTTTATTGTTCTCTAAGATTTTCAGTAATAATGCGTCCTCGGAAAGACCTTCTTTCATATGAAATAAAAGCATTTCTGAACGCTCCTTAATATTAGGTGGAAATATGGGAATTAAAATATCAAATCTGCCTGGAGCCAAAATTTCTTTATCAATTGTTTCTAAAGAATTTGCCGCACCGACCATCACAATTTGCTCTTTTTCGAAATGGCTGATATAATGTAAGATGATTTCTTTGGTCTCCTCATCGCAGCTTTTAACAGACTTATCTTCGCTGCGTTCACTCATTAATTGATCGAAATCTTCAAGGAACAAAAGCGTTTTTTCAGATTTCATCATCTGAATAAGGAAATCATTAAAGGTTATTCTCTGATCATCCACAAACGATGGACCCAAAAAATGTTTCTTTATTTCTTTGAATTCATAATCGATAATTTCGGCGATTTTGTTCGACCAGAATATTTTACCACATCCCGGCGGACCGTAAAGAATAATGCCAGCAGATTTATGAATACCCCAATCCTGAAGTGAAATATTACTTAAATAAGGCTCTAAAGTTTGTGAAATAAAGAAAAACAAATCACGGTAACCAATAAAATCCCGTTCTGCTAACCGAGTGCTTTTACCAAAATAATTATAAATGAATTTGTAATTTCCGCCCAGTTGATTGTCGATTCCGAAGCTGGAAACAGATGATTTGTACTTTCCATTATCGAATAATTTGGGTTTATCTTTCTGAATGATTTTTGCCACTTGATCTTTTGGCTGATCGATATTTTCTGCGATTTCTTCAATCGACTTGGTTTGATTTAAATCTTCTGAATACTTTCTTAAGAAAACGATATTCTCACGGGCAAACTTTACAAAATCATTTTTGACCTCAAAGTTGGTTGTAATACATTCTGAAAGTTCCAAATCAAAGTCCTGAATAAATTTGATAAAACTTTCAGTTGGGATTTTCAGTTCTTTTGCGAGGTCAGCTAATTTCATAAACACATAATTTTTAGACTAAACTCAAATGTACAAATTTATCTGAAAATGTATTTTAGAAAATAAGAGTAGAAGACTATGATCAAGGTTCAAAAGTTTCAAACTTTCCATTTTCATAGAAGAATATGATTCTTTTGATCTTAACATCTTGTTTATCAATAGTTTCAATCGGAATGACAGGTTTAGGAATCTCTAATCGCTGAGAATCGGATATTTTTTGCTTTTCATCTAGTAGTTCAGAAATATTTGATTCCTGAGGATTCTCTGGTGCGACTCGATCTTCAGATTCTGTGATTCCAAAGGCTTCATCATTAATTAAAGAGAACAAATCGGGCAGGGAAGTAGGTTTTGATTTTTCTGGAGTTGCCTTTGTTTCCGTAGGAATTACGGGCTTTTTCAACATTTCGCCTTCACCTTCAATCAACCATTCCCATTCTAATTCAGGAAAGCGATTTTTGATCTTCATTAAAAAATCTAAAGAAGGTTTATTTCTTCCGGAAGTGATATGAGAAATACTCGAACGTTGAACTTCGATTTCATCTGCGAATTCTGAGAGTGATAATTCAGAATAGGTAATAACTTTTGAAATTCTTTCCTTTAAATCCATATTACAAATGTAAATATAATTTTACAATTATAAATTACAAAAGTAAACAGTGTGAAATCTTAAAACTTTACAAATGTAAATAAAATCTATAAGGCGTTGATTTACAATAATACTGAATGTTTACATTATTAAATTAACCCGGAAAATGTTGATTGCGTCCAGTTATATAGTCACTTTTTATTCAGATACATTTAATGCTAGAAAGTGGTTTGAATAAATTATCAGAAGAATTATCGACTATACAGTTAACCCGGAAAAATCTGATTAACCCAGATCTTCATACGGAAATTTTCAGAATGATAGTAGATTAAACGGAGATACGATTTAATTTTTAAGGGTCTTAAATGTTTTTTATCGGTCCTTAGTAATGACAATTACTTTCTTAAATGATCATCATTTTTAGGATCATATTTTAATTTTCGGTCCTTTTTATGTTCCGGTAAAACCAATGAGAGGAAGACGCTTCCACCAAGTATTCCAACAATGATGAACAATGAATCTGTGGTAGAGAAACCTAATTGATCCAGATATTCATGCAACAACATCTTGAACCCGATAAAGGTTAATAAGAGCGCCAATCCAACCTTTAAGAATCTAAATTTATCGATTACGCCTGCCAATAAAAAGAACATGGAACGTAGGCCAATAATTGCAAATATATTAGAGAAGAAGACGATATACGGATCCTTAGTAACAGAGAATATGGCGGGAATACTGTCCACAGCGAAGATCAAATCGGTAAATTCTATGATGATCAACACCAAAAATAAAGGCGTCATTTTTTTTACCCCATTAATGGTCACAAAGAACTTGTTTCCTACAAAGTGATTGTGAACTTTAAAATACTTATTGGCAAACTTTACGACAGGATGCTTTTGAGTATCAATTTTCTCATCGTGGTCTTTTTCGAAGAACATCTTAACTCCCGTAAATACAAGGAAAGCACCAAAGACATACATAATCCATTCAAATTTCTGGATTAAAGCTGCACCTAGAAAGATGAACATAAAGCGCATCACAATCGCCCCAAGAATCCCCCAAAACAAAACACGGTGGTAATTTCTTGGAGCCACACCGAAAGCGGTAAACACCAAAACCATTACAAATATATTGTCAATAGATAAGGCATATTCAACGACATAGCCTGTTAAATATTCCAGCCCTAAATTTTGATTATATAAATAAAGACTACTTCCTAAGTCGCCAGGTATGATTTTAACGGGATGGTGATGTTTGGAAATCACCTGTTGTAATTTCTCGATACTGTCGATGCCATGGAGTAGGTGACCGTAGTTGGTTAGAACAAAATAGAAACACATCGAAAGTGCAACCACGAAAAAACTCATCAAGCCAGCTTGTTTCATCGAAACGGTATCTGATTTTTTATTCAATAGTCCTAAATCCAACGCGAGGATAATTAGGATGAATACGATGAAACCTAATAAGAAAATACTTTCGTTTGTCATAAAATTTTAAAGTACAAATATAATCAATTTAAAGAATTATTAAAATGGTTACAAATGTAAACAAGTAGATAATAGGGACTTATCCACAGGACTTCTTGTTTATGTTTTTTATCGTCAAATAGGGTTTTTAGACCGAAATTTTACTTAAAGTAAATAAGAACTAATGCATGAGATGAATCAAATAAATAACTGATTTACAATTAATTATAAAATTTGATTAAAATTAATGCAATCCACAATTTTACCAACAGACATTCTGACATTTTGAACCGTTTGATGAATTTACAAAAGTTAATTACGTTTTTAGAAAAGAAAATTCTAAATTTGGAAATTGTAAAATTGAAATTAATGCTGACAAACCTGAACTACCTACAAAACCCTAATTTTCCAAACCGCTATATTTCCCCAGATAAATTATTTAATTTCCTACAGGCGAATTACAGCGCTGTTATTTCTCAGCTTGGGTCGTCTTTTTTAGAGCGACCTATTTATAAAATGAGTTTGGGTGCTGGTGCTATCAAAGTGTTGGCGTGGTCTCAAATGCATGGTAATGAATCTAATGCTACGCATGCGATGTTAGATTTATTGGAAATTTTTAAATATCAGCCAGACCTTCAGAAGGATTTGTTCTCAAAAATCACTTTGGATTTTATCTTTATGCTAAATCCTGACGGTTCAGAGAAATGGACAAGAAGAAATGGACATGATATCGATCTTAACAGAGACTTTTTAAAACAATCAAGTAAGGAGTTCCCTTTCCTGAAAGAATTGGCTCATAAAGGTTCGTATGATTATGCTTTGAATCTCCACGAACAGAGAACGATTTTCAGTACAGACGGAATTCATCCGGCGACTTTATCTTTTTTAGCTCCTGCTGAAGATTTTGAAAGAACCATTACGGAAACCCGCAAAAAGGCAATGGCAGTTATTGCCCGAATTTACGAAAAGCTGGAGGCAGAAATTCCAAATCAGATTGCCAGATATTCTGATGAGTTTTATCCAAGTTCAACAGGTGATAACTTTACGAAATTTGGAATTCCAACCATTCTTTTTGAAGGTGGCCATTTTCAAAACGATTATAAAAGAACTGGAACCCGGAAATATTATACTTTAGCTTTGTACGAAGGTTTGGTTGCTATTTCCGAGTTAGCCGGTAAAACTGATGGTTGGGAAAGTTATCAGCAAATACCTGAAAATAAAGAATCGCACTATGATTTGATTTACAGAAATGTAAAGTTGAATACCGATTTTGAATGTATTCTGGACGTTGCCGTGCAATACAAGGAAGAAATAAAACCTGAGGATGATGAGATATCTTTTGTCCCAATTGTTGTCGAAGTTGGTGATATCGGTAAAAAGAAAGGCTGGAAAGAAATTGACTGTACTGGAAAATCATTTGTTTCAGATAGAAAATTTCCGAAGTTAGACGAAGAAGTCGATTTCAAAATTGAATAAAAAAAAGCGAGGTCGATAGACTTCGCTTTTGTATTGATAGAATAATTAAAATTAATTAACGACTTTAATTCCGCTGGCCATAAATCTTATTTCTTCTTCAGGTTTCGTGATCGCATCAATTTCTGATTGTGGTTTTTTAGCATCTTCCGCATAATGTTTTTGCTCATCGACAGAAGTCACTTTCGTCTCTGCATTACCTTCTAAAATAACAGTTTTCCCTTCGAGCGCCGTCGGCACAAAAAAGGCATAATCTTTCATTTTCACGAAAAATTTCTCATTGTTTTCAGTTTCTACGGTGAACCAGCAGCCTTTTTTATCGCAAACGTTCACCACTTTTCCTTTCACCGCAACGTTTTCAACCTTTGCAGATTTCTTCAATTTTTGATCTAATTTTTTGGTAGTCATTGCAGATTTCTCTGCTTTTGCAGAAACTCCTGCTCCATAAATTTCTCCAACCATCGCCTTTCCTTCAGGTGGACCCATTTTTTTTGCTTCGGCAGCTTGCGAAAAAGCAACCGTAGAAAGCAGCACTGAAAATATAAGAACTAATTTTTTCATTAATTTAATTTTTACAAAAGTATCATTTTTTTTTCAATCAGAATTATTTAACAATCAGCTATTTGTATATTTAACGATATACTTGCAATCAAAATATTAAATTCTTTACATAAAATTTATATATTTAACCCTTTCTAAATTGAATTCAAAATAGCGAGGTGCTTTATTCAATGAAAATTGTAATAATACATCGGAACTAACATAATTTTTAAATAGAAAAGAAACTTTTCTCTCGTTAATATAAATTCATTTATGAATAAAAAACTCAAACTTTGGGATGCCACCATGCTTGTAATGGGCTCTATGATTGGTAGTGGAATTTTTATCGTCAGTTCTGACATGATGCGGAATTTAGGTTCTGGTTACTGGCTGATTGCCGTTTGGATCATTACCGGAATCATGACCGTGGCCGCCGCAATTTCTTATGGTGAACTTTCCTCCATGTTTCCAAAAGCGGGCGGACAATATACCTACATCACCGAAATTTTCGGAAAAATGCCAGGTTTCCTATATGGTTGGGGTTTATTTACGGTCATTCAAACTGGGACGATTGCAGCGGTAGCAATGGCTTTCGGAAAGTTCACGGCCTATTTAATACCGGCGCTCAATGCAGATCCCATTTTTCAAAGTGGTGGGTTCAAAATTACGTGGATTCAAATTCTCGCCATCGGAATCATAGTACTTCTGACGTATATCAATTCTCGCGGCTTAAAAAATGGAAAAATTTTACAGGACGTTTTCACTTCTTCAAAAATTATCGCTCTTCTAGCCATCATTATTTTCGGAGTTATTTTAGTTAAGAATTCTCAATGGGCCGAAAATATGAGCTTCGGTTGGAATGCCTTCCAGGATTTTGGTACCGAAGATGGAAATAGTTTAGCACCCTCTGGCTGGAAATCAATTGGCGGAATCACACTTTTAGGTGGAATCGCGGCGGCGATGGTTGGCTCGGTCTTCAGTTCAGTTGCGTGGGAAAACGTAACCTTCATGTCGGGTGAAATTGAAAATCCAAAGAAAAATGTGGTGAAAGCGATGGTTTTGGGAACAATAGTCGTCATGATCTTATATCTTTTTGTAAACTTCATTTATCTACACGCACTCGGTCGAGATGGGATTGCATTTGCTGAAAATAACCGTCCGGCAGTTGCTGCTTCGGAGGTTATTTTCGGAAGTACAGGTACAATCATTATGGCAATTTTAGTAATGATTTCTACTTTTGGATGTATCAATGGATTGGTTTTAGCCGGCTCAAGAGTTTTTCAAACAATGGCAAAAGACGGTTTGTTTTTTAAATCTGCCGCAGAGAATAATATCAACAACGTTCCAGGAAAATCCCTTTGGATGCAGGGCGCCTGGGCTTGCGTACTCGCTCTTTCGGGCCAGTATGGCGACTTGCTCGATATGATTTCTTTCATCATCGTCCTGTTTTACATGGTCACCGTTTTCGGTGTTATCTGGATGAGAATCAAACAACCAAACCTTGAAAGACCTTACAAGACTTGGCTTTATCCAATTACGCCAATTATTTATTTACTCATCGGAGCAGCATTTTGTACCCTTCTAATCATCTTCAAACCACAATATACCTGGCCAGGCTTCATCCTTATTTTACTTGGAGTTCCAGTGTATTGGTTTATCAACAGAAGGAAAACGCAGTAAATACTATTTTTAAAATTACTTTTTAGAAGCATTAAAGTGAGTGCAGAGTTCGACGGTCAGTCCCGCTTTCCGCACTCGCTTTTTTTCTTTTCCATTTCCTGTCCGCTGCTTAAAAGAAAAAAGAGCTCAAACAATTGCTGCAATCGGGGCTAGAACTTCTTTTTGTGCTCCTTACAAAGAGACAATTCATCGTTAATAAACATTAAGTTTCTAGTATTTTTCATTGAAGGTTAATTCACAGTAAATAATTGAACAACTCTGATTTTTAAAAGAGATCCTTTAAAGTTCACTGTCTCAATTCTAAGTTTCAAAAAAATAACTAACTTTCCAAAAAGAAATCATGTCAGAATTAGTTCCCATTTTTCAATCTTCCTATTTATACGAAATTGAAGTTGCCAAAACAAAACTTGCTTCCCGGAAGATCCCAAGCTATATTAAAAATGAATATGTTAATAATATTGCCGTATTTCCGATCTCCCAAAATTATTATTTGCTGGTGAGCGAACGTGACTTTGAGAATGCAGAAAGGGTGTTGCAAGAAAATGATGAAATTTCCGAAGACGATTTTAAAATTCAATAGATTTAAGAATTAGTAAATCTTCTAAAAAATAAAAGATGTCAGCGTTAATTCCTATTTTTCAATCTTCCTATTAATTTGAAATTGAGGTAGCCAAAAGCAAGCTCGCTTATCGCGAGATTTCAAGTTATATTAAAAACGAGTTTGTAAACAATATCGCCGTGATACCAATTACGCAGAACTACTACTTGTTGGTGAGCGAAATGGATTTCGAACCTGCGGAGAAAGTCTTGCAAGAAAATAATGAGATTACTGAAAGTGATTTTTAGAATGATCTGCGAAGCAATCTGAAATACCTGATAAAATTTTAAAAAATAGAAAAGCTTTTCCTTTTAGCCTCGATTGCAACGGCATCCTTTTTTGAGGAGGCATGACGAGGAAAAGAGTGAGTGGAAAGCGGGTGGAGTTCTCGGAAAAAAATCCATTCTTCACGCTCCTAAAAACAACCAGGTTCTGCGAATATAAAAGCCTTTTCATTTTGACTTGGCTTTTTATTTTCCCTATCTTTACGCAAAATTTTACGCAAAATGACAGACTGGAAAACCGTCAAAGAATACGAAGATATCACGTACCAAAAAAAAGGGGGAGTAGCAAGAATCGCCTTTAACAGACCGGAAGTGCGCAACGCTTTTCGACCAAAAACAACCTCAGAATTATACGATGCATTTTATCACGTTTCCGAAGATTCTTCGGTAGGCGTTGTTTTATTGACTGGCGAAGGTCCAAGTCCGAAAGATGGCGGTCATGCTTTTTGTAGCGGTGGTGATCAGCGAGCGCGTGGTGAACAAGGTTATGTAGGTGAAGATGGAAGACACCGTTTAAACATTTTAGAAGTTCAGCGCTTGATCCGTTTCATGCCGAAAGTGGTGATTGCAGTGGTTAATGGTTGGGCTGTAGGTGGTGGACATTCTTTGCATGTTGTTTGTGATCTGACTTTAGCGAGTAAGGAGCACGCGATTTTCAAACAAACCGATGCCGATGTAACCAGTTTTGATGGTGGTTACGGTTCGGCTTATTTGGCAAAAATGGTTGGACAAAAGAAAGCGAGAGAGATTTTCTTTTTAGGACGTAACTATTCTGCGCAAGAAGCTGCAGATATGGGAATGGTGAATGCCGTAATTCCACATGCTGAACTAGAAGATACTGCTTACGAATGGGCGGAAGAGATTTTAGGAAAATCACCAATGTCTATTCGGATGTTGAAATTTGCTATGAACTTAACCGATGACGGAATGGTTGGCCAGCAAGTTTTCGCCGGTGAAGCAACTCGGTTAGCCTATATGACCGAAGAAGCGAAAGAAGGTAGAAATGCTTTCCTTGAAAAAAGAAAACCCGACTTCGGAGATAATAACTGGATATCTTAAATTGAATTAGTGGAATTTCAAAACGCAGAAATTAATTTCGCAGATTTACCCAAGTTTGAAGCCGTGGAATTGCAACCTATTTCCCGGAAATATGGTTGGATCGTAGCTTTTAACTGGTTTGTTTTTTCAGTTATTTTTCTTGCTGCTTTTCTAATTTTTAATATTGTACAACCTCATTTTTTTGGAATTTACTTTAATTACGTACTTGTAGGAGCAGTTTTATTTTTGATCATCAACTACGTGGTTAGTTATTTTGGGTTTTTTAAAAGGAAATTTGCGATACGAACGCACGATATTATTTATCAGCAGGGTTTAATAAAAAGCACTACGATCATCATCCCGTATAATAGAATTCAACACGTAAATCTGGAAGAAGGATGGCTAAGCAGAGTTTTAGAAATAAAATCTATTTCCATATTTACGGCCGGACAAGACAACGGTGATATTAAAATTCACGGATTAGACAAAGAACTTTCAGAAGAAATCAATCAACACCTTTTGAATAAAATTAAGTCGGAAAATGACCAAACTGAGAGTTTAAACGTACCGGAAATAGGAGCAGATGAATCCTGATTTCGCTGGTCCACAAAGGCAATCCAAAAAAGGGATTATCATTCTAGCACTTATTTCTTACGGAAAAGTACTGAAGAATTTTTGGTTTGTTGTTTTGTATATTCTATTTAAAAAAAAGGAATATGCGGTAGAAGTTCTTTTGTTGTTGGCGATTGTTTCTCTAGTATTCGTAGTCATTAGTGCCTATATTAAATACCAATACTTCACTTACGAACTTAATTTTCAAGACGATGAATTCATTATTAAAAAAGGAGTTTTTAATAAAAAAACTATTCTTTTAGAAAAAAGTAAGATTCAGGAAGTCAATATCAATCAGCCTTTTCTCCATCGCATTTTGAATATTTATCAGTTAGAAATTGATTCTCCAGGCACCGATAAAAAGGAAATTATGATTGAGGCGATTTCGAATGAAAATGCTCAATATTTAAGAAGCTACTTGCTTGATAGAAAGGTTGCTGCTGAAGAAAACTTGACGTCAGATATACAAAAGGTTCCACAAATAAAGATTTCAATTTCATCCTTATTAAAATATGCGGTAACTGCTAATTACGTTAAAAGTTTTTTCGCCCTCATCAGTTTAGTGATCTATTTTACGCAGCAAGTCTCTAAAAATTTTAATTTAGATTTAGAAACCTATTTGAAAAATGAAATTGCGTACACCAATATTGGTAGTCTTTCTGTTTTCACTTTTATAGCGGCCTTTTTATTAGTGGCAGTTTTTGGAATATTAATTAATGTTATTCGCACTTTTGTCGTGTATTACCATTTAATTATTTCGAAATTTGATTATTATTTATCTGTTGAATACGGTTTGTTTAATACCAAAAATCAATTGATCAATAAAGATAAAGTTCAAATTATCACCATAACTCAAAACTATCTTCAAAAAAAGTGGAATGTTCTGCACTTAAAATTTAATCAAGTTGGAGAAGAAAACTCTAAAAATAACTCGAATAACATTTTGGGTATTGATGAAAAGGAGAAAAATAATATTCTGGAATTTTTATACAACAAACTGCCAGTTTTTAACAATCGTATAAAACCACATTTTAGATATATTATTTCCCGGACTGTTGCATTAATTATTCTTCCGGTTTCAATTGGTTTTTTCTTATTTTCAGAAAATGTTCCAGTTCTACTTTATTCTATTTTTTATAGTATTTTTGCGGCTGTGATTATATATTTTTCTTTTAACAACAGTCGTTTGTCTTACAATGAACATTTTATAGAAAAACAAAGTGGGATTTGGGATGTTGAACAGAAAACGCTTCAAATTGAAAAAATTCAAACGGTTACGATATCTCAATATTTCTGGCAAAAGAGATCTGATCTCGGAAATATATTTTTAAGTACAGCGGGTGGAAGTGTTAAAATGAAAACTGCAAAAATTTCAGAGTTGAGAAATGTGGCAAATTACTGCCTGTATAAAGTAGAATCTTCAGCAAAAAATTGGATGTAAAACAATGAAGGATTGGATTAGCGCAGCACGTCTGCGAACATTACCGCTTTCGATGAGTGGAATAATTTTAGGTTCTTTCATCGCACGATGGAGAATTTTGGAAAACGGTGGGACATGGGATTGGAAGATTTTTGCAATGGCTTTGGTCGTTACATTATTGTATCAAATTCTATCAAATTTCGCCAACGATTACGGTGACGGAATCAAAGGAACAGATCACCTAAGAGTGAATGAAGCAGAGAAAAGAGCCGTAGCTTCCGGAAGAATCACCGCAACGCAAATGCGAAATGCAGTAATTTTATTTTCTATTTTATCATTAATCGCTACAATTGCACTTTTATATTTTGCTTTCTTTAAAGAAAACCTAATGAACGAATTTTACACGTTTGTCGGGTTGGGAATTGCCTGCATATTAGCCGCGATTGGCTATACGATCGGTAAAAAACCTTATGGTTATTTAGGGTTGGGTGATATCATGGTATTTATCTTTTTCGGCTTGGTTTCGGTTTGTGGAAGTTATTTTCTTTTTACCAAACATTTCGATTGGGATATGCTTTTGCCGGCAACAGCAGTAGGTTTATTGAGTGCTGCAGTTTTAAATCTCAACAATATGCGCGACATCGAAAGTGATGCGGCAAGTGGTAAGAAAACGCTGGCCTTAAGATTAGGGTTTAAAAAAGCAATGGTTTATGAAATCATTTTACTGCAATTGCCTTTATTGCTGATGTTGGTATTTATGATGATGAACGGTTTGCATACGCAAGGTAAATATTACGCCTTTATCTTTTTTATTCTGATGCTGCCTATGACGGCACTTCGTCGTAAGATCATGCAGGTGAAAGAACCAAGAGAGCTCGATCCTTTTCTAAAACAGGTCGGGATCATGACTTTGACCATGGCAATTTTGGTGGCTGCAGGTCTTAATTATTTCAATTAAATTTTAATCAATTTAAAACATCTAAAATGAAAGTAAAATTTCTAGGACAGAACTGTTTTCTGTTCACCTACAAAGGAAAAAATATATTATCGGACCCATTTTATAATTATCAAATAGAGCAATCGCAGTTTGATATCACTGCTCAGAAAATCGATTATGTACTCATTACCCACGCACACGGCGATCATATTGCTGATGTGAAAGAAGTTTTGCAACATCATCCGGAAGCTTCTGTAATTGGGCAGCCTGAGATCTGTGGCTATTTTGGTCATCCGAATTCTATTGATATTAATTTAGGTGGGTCTGCGAAGATTGAGGATTTAAAAATCTCAATGGTGCCGGCAAGTCACACCAGCTCTTTCCCTGACGGAACTTATGGCGGTGAACCTTGCGGCTATATTTTCAGGTTTTCCGGTAAAAATATTTATATGGCAGGCGACACTGGTGTAATGGCAGATATGGAAATGTTCCCTAAACTATTTGGAAACATTGATCTGGCAATACTTCCTGTTGGTTCCCATTATACAATGTGTGCGCGTAAAGCAAGTTTTGCTGCAGCAGAATTATTAAAAACGAAGAGAGTGATTGGATGTCATTTCGATACTTTTCCTCCCATTAAGATTAATCACGAGGATGCTCATCAACTCTTTTCAGATAGAAATATCGAATTTTCTTTACCACAATTGGGTGAAGATTTTGAAATTTAAAAGGATAACTAATTAAAAGAGAAAGGTTTTCACACTTCACGAATGAATGTAAAGTTTTAGAAATGCAGAATAATCTACTTGAAATTAAAGAGAACAGAATGAATATCAGAACTTTAAGTGAAATAAAATTACCAGAATATAAGGCACAAAAAATGGCAAGCTACCTAAATCACACCGCTACAACCGATTACCTTTGCTGCGTTCCCACCCTGGAGGAGTCTCAGGAGCTGGTTGTTTAGGACTTGCCGTTGCAAATATACGCCTTTAATTGAA
>NZ_JBGZYM010000100.1:0-5789 GCF_041824135.1 Kaistella sp.
TAGTAGCGAAGACGGGAGTATCTTTATATCACAATAAAACACAGTAAATAATTAAAAAACAGATTATTAGCGGTTTATGAAATTTTATAACCAATCAAAAACCAATAGATATGTTTAGATAATCCCTGTTTTAGTCCCTGATTTTTTAAGTAGGGACTAATTTTGATTATTTGTAAAGTCAAAAATCAAATGCTTAAGAATTCCAATTTTGGAATGATTGGATTCATAATAGGATTTTATAAGATTGTGAGATTCAAGGTTTAGCACTTCAGAGTTTCTTTTATCTTTTATTAAAAGAGAGTTAATCCCGTTTTTAGTTTCGTCAGCATTACCTTCAAGTAAATACCCTAACATACAACCCATTGGATATTTTTCAGAAAGATACCTTTGCATTCCTTCCTTGATATAAGATCTTTTCAGTTTGGAGTCTTTTTCTTTTAGTCTTTTAGCTTCCATGTAGTAATGAAACCTTTGCTCTTTCCATATTTTAAAGTAAACGAAATCAATTCTCGGTAATTTATCTGCAAAACCTTTTGTCTGATTTTCTGCATTAGAAAACAGCTTATTTTCAGTTTTACAAGTAATGCCTTTATCTATAGAAAATTGACTTTCATTGACATAATAACATAATAATTCTGAAAAATCATTTTCAAGCCAATCGGTTTGATATTTCTTTTCTACAATGGCTAAATTGTATGCATTAACAACTAATTCTATACAATCATCCTCAAAAGCCCTTCTGTAAATCTCACTAAGCTTCATCGTGTACTCCGTTTAAAATTTCAAGAATTAATTCGGAGGCATCTTCAAAAGCCATTGATTGAGACCAAAATCTACGTTGATTAGGACGAATGATATAAATGTCATCCCCTCTTTTGTAATTGAGTTTTTTTCTGAAATATATGTTTTTCGCTTTCTGTTCCCACAAATATTGGTCAAGTCTCATTAATTCATCACCAATGTTTTCATTAGAGATAGAAATTTCTTTTTTAGTTTTCTCGTGGGATATTTTTATCATCATCAAAGGCGATGATTTTAAACCTTTTAGATTGTAAACAGTTGCATTTGCAAATACATTTTGTCCTTCAAGAAATTCATTGAGTTCTGAAGATATTATTTGAGCGTATTCTTCAGGTTGTTTTTCGGTCGCAGGTAAAATTGCTTTTGACTTTTCCTGATTATGAAATAAATCTAAGTTATACAATATTGCATCTGATACTAATACTTTTTCATATTCTTCAAAGTTGAAACCATTAAGAATTGTAGAATCAATATTTTCATTAATGAAATTTTTCAAATCCTGTTCTTCAAAATCATTATTTAAAAAAGATTTTGATTTCATTTTGATTAAAAGTTCTTTTGTAGCCTCTATAATCTTCAATCCTTGTTCATCATTTAACGAAAAAGGAATTGACAAATATTCATTCTTCATTATTTGCTCGCGTTCAATTCCATACGATGAAATTGTCATAAACAAATAATAAGTGCTAAATTTTGAATTGAAAAAACTCAATAACTTATAAAGCTCATCAATTTTACTTTCATTTGTGTAAAAGCCATAAACACCATCTCTAAACGAACATTGATTTTCAATAAATGAAGCACAAACACTATTGTTTTCAAGACCTTTCTTTAAAATAATGTGAGGATTAATATATGCGTCAATATCTCCCAATCTTCTAAAAGCAGTTAATTGTTCAATTTCTGTAATGTTATTTACGTTGTAAAATTCTTTATAAAAATTAATAGCTTTAGATGTTTTTATTGCATTTCTTACAGAATTTAGTTTTTCGTTTGGTGTAAAATATTTATTTACACACTCCGCATCCAAATAATCCAACGATGTAAGTGTTTCGGAATATTTAGGAGTGTCCTTTTTTTGTGTAAGCAATTGAAATCCAACTCCAGATTTAATATTATTGTCAACAATAAAATTCTCGACTGTTTGAAACTTTGAGTTATTCAATTTTTTTATTAAATTCCAATCATTCATTCCTCCCCACATTGCCACTTTCCAGATTTTGGTATCTGGCTTTTGGCATTCTTCTCTTGGAATATATTTAATATCAGTCGAATCTATTGACAATCCTTCAATAACATTAGACCTTACCCAAGTTTTTGGAGCATAGTAAACAATAGTATCATTTCGATTATCAGGCTGATGATTTTTGTAAAATACAATACTTATTGGACCTGTTGCATCTCCGAACAATTGTCCGCCGAAATTCTTTTTAGCTTTACGTAAGATTGAAAAGTTAAAAACTTTTTCTACATAGCATTGATTAAAAAGCCATTCTCTGAAATTCTTGTAAGTTCCTCTTGTATTGGTTAAGACCTTTGTGTTAAATATTAATGCAATTTCACCATGAGGAGCAAAGAAAGTTGCCTTATGTAAAAATGGCAATACCTTTTCTTTTGCAAAATTTTCTTTATTACAATAATTTCTAATCGTATCTAATAAGTTCTTATCGCCAAAAGGAGGATTTCCTACAACAAGCCGAAAGTTCTGCAATTCATCTATTGATGACAAGTCAGAAATAGTATCCCGACAAAAAAGGTTTCGACCTTTCTTCTGCTCATTCTTTTCCTTTGGGTCGTTTACTAAATAAGGTAAACGATAATTTTTATTTTGCCATAGATTTTTAGGGTCTAATTTATCAACCAAAGCCAAATACAAACTAAACGCAGCAACTTTTATTGCTTGTGGATGAATTTCAATTCCAAAAATATTTTCTTTTAATAGCTTAACTAAAGTGTCAAAGTCCGAAAGGTTATCAATGCTATGAGCATTTTCATAACGTTTAACCAATCGTTTGAAGCTCTCAACCAAGAAAATTCCAGAACCGCAACTTGGATCCAATGTTTTCACATTATATTCTGTTTCTCCATTATTTACTGGAAGTTTTTCATTTAAAATAAACTCAACTAATGATGGTGGTGTATAGTAAGTGCCAGAATTTTCTTTTAATGTAGGATCGGTTTCAGCTAAGAAATTTTCATAAATTTCACTTAGTAACTCAATTTGTATTATTTTGAAATTAAAAAGCCTAAATTGCCTCCAATCATCAAAGAACTGTGCGTTATAGTTTTTTTCGTTCCCACGAATGAAACAAGTTTTAATTATTTGAAGCTGTTCTCTTGAAATATTTTCGCCTTGTTCTAATGTAAATACATTACCATTGAAATGATTTTCAAGTCGTTTGAATAAATCATAAGTAGCTGTTACATCGTCTAAAATATCAAAGTATGATTCAGCATCTTTTTTGATTTGACTATAAAAATCCTTTTCAGCAGCACCTCTGTCTTCAAGATATAAAAGGAACAGTGACCGTAGAATAATTCTATGAATGAAATCTATTTCTAACCCTTGACTCCTTAAATATTCAGCCGTATTAACCAAACTGGTTACTAAATATTTATCAACTCTTTTTTGTAAATTTATTTTATCCCGAACAATTTTCGCGTCTTCTAAAGTCCAGATAATTCCTGTATCGATGGCAATTCTAGAAAATAGCTTATTGAGTTCTTGCAACTGTTGTTTGTCGGAATATTGATAGGAATTAATTTCAATTTCTTGTAACTCATTTTTGTAATCAAAATCATCTTTGGTTACTATAAGTGGTTTTTCAGAGCAATTGTAGATACGGATTTCCGTTTCCGAATATACATACAGAAACAATACTTTTTTGTAGTTCCAAATTTTACGTTGTGTTTCAGCAATGTCTTTTAAATATATTTCATCATTGAAATTTGCAACTTTTTTCAGAAAAACAGCAGGAAAACTATTATTGGTTTCTTCGTCTGTATTGAAATAAATTAAATCAACACCAAAATCTTTTTCTTTTACTTCATTTAGGATAACAGCTTCACTATCCGATAGTTTTTCACTATCGGATTGAATAGACTTTGCTCTACCTAAATCAAGAAATTCAAGAATATCAAGTGTTGCCATATTACTACATACAATTAGTACACAATCTTCAAAGATACTTTAAACTTATTAAAAAAAACTTTTCTTTCAAGGAATTTTTGTTCATTCACTTATTAGGCGAGAAAGATTTTCGTTAAAAAGAATCAAACTTCTCCATAGCTGTTGCTTTTATTTCATCAGCAATATCAATATATGGCTTCATTGCCTTATAATCACTATGTCCTGTCCATTTCATAACCACTTGAGGTGGAATTCCCAAAGACAAAGCATTGCAAACAAAGGTTCTCCTACCTGCATGAGTACTCATAAGTGAATATTTTGGTAAAACTTCTTCAATCCTTTCATTACCTTTAAAATAAGTTTGGGTAACTAGTTCATCTATCTCAGCTAATTCAGCTAGTTCTTTTAAATAATCGTTCATTTTTTGATTACTGATTACAGGCAAAGCTTTATTATGCTCAAATTCTACATCGATATATTTGTTTAGAAGTTTTCGGCTATAACTATTCAATTCTATTATCAAATTATCTGCTGTTTTGAGTGTTGTTATCTCTAAGTAACCGTCCTTTACATCAGATCTTTTCAAATTAAACACATCCGAATATCTCAATCCCGTAAAGCATTGAAATAAAAAAACATCTCTTATTTTTTCAAGATAGCTTTTATCCGTAGGTATTTCATATTCAGTAAATCTCTTTAACTCAGACTTGTTCAAAAAAATGATTTTCTTTTGAACATTTTTAATTTTTGGTTTAAACTTTTCAAACTCTCCACTTTTTGTATAACCTTTCTTCATAGCCCATTTCAAAAACCACTTCAATGCAGCAAGCTCTTTTGAAATTGTTGAATTCTTGTGATTCTTCCCTTCTAAATATCGCTGATAATTTGAAAGATATTGCTCATTAAATTTCTCAAACGAAATATCATGGTCAAATTCTTCCAATACTTTTTTCTGCGTTTTCATTTTTTGAAGAGTCCTGAAATTCCATTGACTGTTAATTGATTCTTCATTAACAAACATATCATATATCACAAAAAAATTCTTTTCAGATTTCAGTTCTTCCTTAGGCGTTCTTCCAATCTCAACATTAAACCATTCCCTAAACTGGTCTTGGTTAGGTATCAAATCATCAATTTCATATTTCTGAAAAGTTTTCTCACAAGCGGATTCAAATAACTGTATCTTTCTATTTATAACACTTGCCGAGACTTTTTTGTTTCCATGAGTTGTATTTGCTTTACAGCGTTGTGTTTCTGTGCTCCATTTTTGTACTTCTACCCTATATCCCAAATTGAAAGCCACAATGTTGCCATCCCACTTAATGCGATATCGCAGTTTTGCAGTAGGGTTGTCTTTTTCCCTATCAAGAAGAAATTGAGCGTGATATTTTATATTCATATTAGAAAAAATTGATTATCTACTTTCAATAGAACCCAATTTAAAGTCCCGTATTGACACTCCTTCTGCTTTTATCAAGTCATCTAAGGAGTATTTTAAAGTTTTTATAAGTTGGTTATCGGCATAAATATTTATTGTTTTGGACAATGTTGAAGAAGTTGTTTGTTCTGAACCGCCTTTATGGGTATAGATTTTTAAAGAGAAATATAAAACAGGCTCGCTGGTTTCAATAAATTCAATGGGCTTTAATGAATTTTCTGATAATCCTGCTTCATTTCTATAATTTGTAAACTCTTGGGAAATCTTCATTAACTCATTGAAAGATTTATAATTAAAGCCTCCCGCTTCATCTTTCCAATTATTCTTTCCCATTGTATTTGTAACAACTGAAATTTCCGTAATACTTTTACTAACAATCTGTTCTAAATTTCCATTATTCACTTTTACAATACGAAGCCA
>NZ_JBGZYM010000101.1:0-67245 GCF_041824135.1 Kaistella sp.
ACTTTACCTCTTCTGTCGATTTCAATTTTTTGCAAAGCTGGCATGTTCATTGGGAAAACTCTCTGAACTCCAACATCACCACTCATTTTTCTGATGGTAAAAGTTTTTGTTCCTCCTGTTCCTCTAATTTGTAGAACTACACCTTTAAAGAACTGGGTTCTGGTTTTAGCACCCTCTCTAATTTCGTAATAAACAGTGATCGTGTCACCTGCTTTGAATTTAGGAAATTCTTTTTTTGCAATGTACTTGTCTTGTACGTACTGTAATAAATCCATTTTATTGTAATAAAATTTGTTTTGTCAAGCTAAGCAACGTTCACGTCCTTCGTCAGAGGTTGGTTAACAGGTTGCAAAAATACTATATTTTTTCATTCTGACAAACATTTCATTTGCAATATTTTAAAAGAATTTAGATTGGAATTAATTGTCAGTATTCACAATGCATTCTTTGCGCCCGTTGCTAAGTGAAACGCCCTTGCGCTCGCAATTATTTGCATTACTTTCATTTAAACCTTTGCGTCCCGATGCCTATCGGGATTGCGTTTAAAAACAATTTCTTTTAAACTTAAAATTTTGGTGAATTATCAGTGTACTTAAGTCATACAAGTACTGATATATTTTAAACAAAGGATTTTAATAACATATCTCATTATTTCTATTTAAGTCATATCTTCGTTTTCAAAACTAAAACCTGAAACTGATATTTTAATTCCGTTTTTTGCTCTTCTAAAGTTAAACTATGAATTCTGAAAACCAATGGCCCTTATACATCAGCATCGTTTTGGTGGTTTATATGTGCGTTATTTTATTCTTCGTGATTCGCGGAGCGAGCAAAGCGAAAAGCATCAGCGATTACGCCGTTGGAAATATAGGCTTTCCTTCCTGGATCGTCGGACTTTCCCTGGCAGCCTCAATGACAAGTGCTGCGACTTTTGTAATTAATCCTGGCTTTATCGCACTCTATGGTTTTGGCGGAATTCTTTCCATGGCGATCATTTTACCACTTGCAGCGTTCGCATCGTTAATTTTCTTTACCAAAGGCTTCGCAAAATATGGCAAGTTGATCAAGGCAAAGACCATGGCAGAATGGATAGGGAATCGTTTCAATAATAAAGCCTATAAGTTTTTCTTCGCCGTTGTGGCGATGTTGCTCATCACTTTCATCGTTTTAATTAATGTTGGTTTAACGCAGGTTATTTCCAAATCAATTGAGGTAGAACCATTTTATGTCTTGCTCGCAATCACCATTTTCGTATTCGGCTATATGATGTTTGGTGGGGCGAATTCTATGGTTTATACGAATACGATTCAAGCGTTGATTATGGTTGTGGTTGCTTTAATGATGATCTTTTCCGGCGTTGATTTATTTGAAGGTGGATTCAGTGGTTTTGTTGGAAAACTGAATGCGATCGATCCGAATTTGACCACAACATTTAATACCACAAGTCCGCTTTATCGGGATTTCTTTGAAGTCGTCATCTGCCAGGCAATTGTCGGCGTTGCGATCGTTTGCCAACCACATATCATGACTAAATCTTTGATGTTAAAAAATCCTGAAAAAGTAAACTCTTATTTATTTTTCGCGATTTCTGCCATGATCATATTTTTCATCATTGTGGTTGCTGGACTCTATGCAAGAATCATGTTTCCTGATTTAATGAACGATGGAAGCAAAATGAGAATGGATGAAATTATTCCCAATTATGTGGTTAAAAGATTTTCGGCCGCGGCTGGAATTATCGTGATCGTTGGATTGATTTCTGCAGGATTATCAACTTTAGAAGGATTAATTCAATCCTTATCGATCACCGTAACTTCAGATATTTTAGAGCCTTTATTTGGTGACAAGGTTTCCAATAATGGATTGGCAATTAATAAAGTGGTCATTGTATTTCTTGCCATCGTCAGTTTTTATCTTTCCTGGAATCAAATTAAATCACCCAATTTAAGCGTCGGGATCTTTGGTCAAATGGGTGTTTATGGTTATTTTGCGGCAGCATTTGTTCCCGTACTATTCGGAACTTTTGTAAAAAATGTCAAGTCATCTACCGTATTTATTGCTTCAATTATAGCGATCTTGGTTCACTTCGGAATTTTCTATTTAAAGTTGACTCCTTACATGAAAGGTCCTGTTGGAAATCCTGGAGCTTCTGCCGCGATTGCGATTGTTTCATCGGTTGTTGTCGCAGTGATTTTACATACCTTTAATAAAAATAAAGTGATTGCATGAGTGTTTTAGATTGGATTGCGAAATGGGCAGATTATTCGCCACAAAAAATTGCCGTTGCTGATCTAGAAAGCGGCGAGGAGTTTACCTACCGCGAACTTCATTTGAGAGCCAATGAAATGGTGCATCTTTTAAAAGAAGACTATAAAGAAGGTGACCGAATTGCCGTCTTGATGGAACATTCGATTAATTTGATCGCACTTTTTTCAGCTTGTCAGAGATTGGGTTTAATTTTAGTTCCTTTAAATTATAAACTATCCGCGCCGGAAATTTTAAATCAATTAAAAGATTGCGAACCGTCGTTGGTCATTTATAGTGAGTTTTTTTCCTCCCCGATATCTTTAATCAAAGATTCTTTCGAAACCATTACGCTGGCAGATTTTAATCATCAGGTTTCGAAATTTGCAGGAAAGGATTTGGCTTTATTGAACGGAATTAATGAAGAACTGCCCGTGTTCCTTTTTTACACTTCTGGTACGACAGCCGAGCCGAAAGGTGTGATGTACACCAATAAAATGTTGTTCTGGAACAGTTTGAATACAACAATGCAACTCGGGATTTCTGATGACGATATTACGTTGTCGATTTTACCGCCGTATCATACTTCTGGCTGGAATATTTTTGTGACTCCTTTGCTTCATAATGGCGGCAAGATTTTAATTCTGAGCAAATTCAATGCTGATAAAATTCTGCATCATTTACAGCTTCAAAAGGTGACTTTGATGATGGCGCTTCCAACCATTTTGCAAATGATCTCGAAGTGCGAAGGTTTTTTAACTGCTGATCTTTCTGATCTGCGATTTATTATTTCGGGAGGTGAAGCCATCAGTAAAAATATAATTGAACTCTGGAAAAAAGAAAAGAAAGTAGATATTCGTCCTGGTTATGGTTTAACGGAAGCGGGGCCGAGCATTACTTCACTTCATCAGGATTTCACCTTAACCAAACAGAATTCAATTGGCAAGCCTAACTTTTATGTGGAATTGGATATAGTCGATGACAAAGGGAATTCTTTAAAAAACAATCAGCCAGGTGAATTAAGAATTAGAGGGAATATCATCACGCCCGGTTATTGGAACAATTCTGTCGCGACCAAAGCAAAAATTAAAAATTCCTGGTTTCATACAGGAGATTTGGCGTACAAAGACGAAGATGGTTTCTATTACTTAAAAGGTAGAATCGACGATATGTACATTTCCGGTGGTGAAAATATTTTCCCACAAGAAATCGAAAATGTACTCAATCAACATCAATTAATTTTACGGTCGTTAGTTATTCCGATGAAAGATGATGTTTGGGGAAAAAAGGGCGTGGCTTTTTTGGAAACAAAACAAGAAGTTTCGGAGGAAATTATTCGGGAATTTCTAAAAGATAAGCTGGCCAGATTCAAACATCCAAAAGAATTTGTTTTCTTGAAAGATTTTCCCGTAACTGGTTTTGGTAAAGTTTCCCGTAAAGATCTAAAGAGAATGTATCAAAATCAAAAACAAAAAAGTAATTCTTAATTGGTAATCGTCCTTTTATATTTATAAAAATAAATTCTATTAAAGGTCGGCGATTCCATCAAAAAATAATTAAACATAGATGTCGATATGAAAAATATTGTTCTCCTTTTACTCAGCCTGTTTTTTTTGCAATGTTCTGTTCAAAACACAAAGACTAATACCAACTCGATGAAAGACCTACTTTTACCTTATCATTTTTCCACCAATTATCTTCAGTTAAAAGAGGGTGAAATTGCTTATCAAAAAGAAGGAAAAGGCAAACAGGTTCTGGTTTTTGTTCACGGTCTCAGCAGCAATTCCGATGCTTGGTATAGGAATATTGAAGAGCTTAAAAAGGATTTCATCTGTATCGCAATCGATTTGCCAGGTTATGGTAGATCGTATAAAAATGCGGATGAGTTTACCGCAACTTATTTTGCTGACATTTTAAAAGAATTTACTGAGAAACTGAAAATTAATAAATTTACTTTAGTTGGTCATTCTATGGGCGGACAAGCTTCGATTAAATTTGCTTCAAAGTATCCCGAAAAATTAGACAAACTGATTTTAATTGCACCAGCAGGAGTTGAAGAATTTAACGAGTTTGAAGGCAATGCTATGAAAATGGTGATGAACCCTAAAACGATCATGGCAACTTCCGAAGAACAAATCGACCGTAATTATTTGCTGAACTTTTATAAAATGCCGAAAGAAGCAGACCAAATGATTCAGGACCGAAAGAATATTGTAAAAGCTTCAGATTTTGAAGCGCATGCAATCGCCATTCAAAAAAGTGTAACCGGAATGTTGGATGATAAAGTTAAAGATGATTTAGCTAAAATTATAACATCCACTTTAATTCTTTTTGCTAAAAATGATATGCTGATTCCGAACAAATATTTACATCCAACATTGACGATTGATGCTTTATCAAAAACGGCTCAAGAGTCTTTTAAAAACAGTAAATTGGTCATGATTGATGAAGCGGGCCATTTTCTTCAATTTGAAAAACCTGCGGAAGTCAACAAAGAGATTAAAGAATTTATGCTAGATAAATAATGAAACCGAAATTAAAAGTTTTTGAAGATTTCAGCAAAGCGCTTTTGCCACATGAAGCGAAATATCTGCAAAGTTTAGGTAATTTTCAGGAAGAAGATAAACGGGAGATTTTTCAAAATTTAATTCATAATTCTCTGGAACCGGAAGATGAGAAGTCTTTCAATACAGACTTCGATAAAAGGAAATACCATCACATAAAAACCTGGGCTGAGAAGAAACTAAGCCTGCGTGACGTTGATCAAGTGGCTGAATGGCTGCTTGATTTTAATAAGAAATTAGCACTTGATCTAATCACTTCAGCCGAAGAAAAAGTGCTGATCGACTACGTCAAAAATTACAAAGGCATCACCTTCAATTTTCAAATTTTATATCAAACCATTCGGGATTATCGGTCTTATTTGCTGATCAGAATGCGCTATGATGATCATATTATCATCTCTGATTTTCTTGAAAAATACGGTAAATCCTACGATCGAGCTAAGGAAATAGAGGAGAAGCTTTATCAGGCAACCATCGAAATTACCGACCAGTTTACCCGCACTTCCGAAACTTCTGTTCATTGGGAAAAGTGGCTGAAAAAAGTATTCGAAACTGAAACCATCAATGGAAATAATCGCTACAAAGCTTTTATTCTTTTGGCTTTTATGTACAACACGACTGGGAATCTCAAGCAGTTACAGGAGATTTTTGACCAGATTGATGATTTTTTTAGCCAAGGAAATTTGTATTGCCGAAGACTTTTGTACAACTATTATTCAAGTCGGGTTTTGCTTCATTCCAAACAAAGAAAGTATGAAGAAGCTATTTATTTTGGCAAACTTTCTTTAAGACAAACCAATGAAGATACTTTGATGTATGTCAATAATTTAGTTTCCATTTATTTGCGTCTCAGTCAGCATAAAGACGCTTTAGATTTATTAGAATCCTATCATTCTGTTTATGAAAAAACGCAAAACAGCCTTCAACGAATTATTTATATTTCATACTATTTACGGGCTTTAAGTGAGCTTAATTTAAATAAAAAAGCAGAGAATATCGGCATCTATTTCCTTCAAAAATATGAATCGGAAATCCTAAAATTAAGATGGCATCATTTCTTCACTTCTTATCTGAATGTGTTGTATAAAAATGAAAATTACACCACCATTTTGCAGCTGGATAAAAAGTTTAATCTTCCTGAATTGGAGCGTTTACGCAAAAAATCAGAAAACTTTGTACCTAATCTGCTTTGGGTCATTACGACCGCTTCCTTTTTAGAAAATAAAATTTCGAAAGAGAAATATTTCAATATGTTGACTGAAAGTTTAACCAAGGTCAAGGTCACTGAAAGCAATCAATATCTCATTCAGGAAAACGCAGATCTATTGTCTAAAAATCTTCCGGAACTTAAAACTTTTTTTAAGTCATACCTTAACTAGAATTCCATTTGATAAACGTTTAATGATGGTGATCTTTATTAAATGCTTCCTTTATTAACCAAGTCATACCTTAAAATTTTTAATTCTGTTAATTTTCGTTAATGAACTTCGCTTATCATTGTACAGATAATTAAAAAAATTAATAGGATTATGAAAAAATCAGTCATTTTAGCATCTTTCTTGAGCGTCGTTTTTACGAGTGCACAAGTAGCTGATACCGTAAGAGTAAGAGATATAGACGAGGTAACTGTTTCTGCCAGTAAGAAATTACAGAAATTGGTAGATGTTCCTGCAACCGTAAATATCATCACCGCGAAAGATATTGCACAGTTCACCAGTTTCAATGTCGGTGAATTGGCTGCGAGACAGAAAGGAGTTGATTTTGTAAGAGCTGGTGTTTTAGGAACCGGAATCAATATTCGTGGTTTTAACTCGGCTTTTAACTCTAAAAACTTACAGGTGACTGATGATCGTATTTCCACTTTAATTGCAACCGGACTTCCTTTCGGAACATTCAGTACCGTGATTAAAGAAGATATCGATAGAGTAGAAATCCTGTTAGGACCAAACGGAACACTTTACGGTCCGAATGCTCATAATGGTTTGGTGAATACTTTAAGTAAAAATCCTTTCCGTTCTCAAGGAACGACCATCGCATTAGGGATCGGAAATCAAAATGTATTTACGTCCAGACTTCGCCATGCTCAGGCAATCGGTGAAAAGTTCGCGTTTAAATTAGCTGCTGAACATACGCAGGGAACTGAATTTGATTACACAGATTCTGTCTACGTAAACAATAAAGCGTACAAAGAACTTGATTTAGACAGAGATTTCAACAGTACGAAATTCAATACGCAATTAAATTATAAAGTAGGTTCGTTATCAGAATTGGTGGCGTACTACGGACACAGTAACAACAACAATATTGGAGTGACCAGTGCGGGTCGTAATGCAATTAAAGACTGGAATATTGACGAATTACAATTGAAATTTATTCACCCAAGATTTTTCTTAAATTCTTACTATCAGTGGAGTAATACCGAAGATACGTATGCGATGAACCAAAGAACGCAGAATTATGTGTCGTTCATTAATGCAGGTTTTTCTGATGCTGTTGCAAGAGAAAGATCTTATGACGAACAGTGGTTTGGTGCAACTCCGACGGCAGGTTTAGCCTTGAAAAGAGGCTCGAGATTCAAGGATGATTCCAAAAGATTCGTAGCCGAAGGTCAGTACAATAATACCTGGGGCGCGTTTACTTTAATTGGTGGTGCACAGTTCCAGCGTGATATGGCTTTCACTAAAAATACTTACATGCTTGATTTTGATGGACCGATCAACGTAAACCAAGTTGGTGTTTATGGACAGGCAGAATACAAAATGAATGGCTGGGGATTCTTGGCGGCGTTGAGAGTTGATAACCACGATTATTATGGAACCAACCTTTTACCAAAAGCAGCGATTACCAAAAAATTAGGCGACGGAACTTTCCGTTTAACGTATGGTAAAGGAATGGCAGTGCCTTCATTATTAAATTTAGAAGGATATTTATTTGGAGGTCTGATTCTCGGAAATGGGGTTGGATTTACTTTGTCTGACGGAACGCAAATCAAACCTTTGGAAGTTGAAACCATCAATTCATTTGAAATGGGTTACAAAGGAGATATCGCCAAGAAATTCTACATGGATGTAAATGCTTACTATAATTTATCTGAGAACTTCATCAGTCCATTAACGCAATTAGCAACGAACGGAAGAACGGTTACTAAGAGAGGAGATCAGGCGATTTCTTCGATTGCCGGAGCAAATCCAGGCTTCGTTTTAACATATTCCAACTTCGGAAAAGTGGATACGTATGGTGTAGATTTAGGTTTCAGCTATTATGTTACAGATGCTTTAAAAGCGGTGGTTAACTATTCATATTTCGGACGTAAATTGGATAAAGACGATTTAAATAACGACGGAAATAAAGATGGTAAAGTACTCGATACCGATTTGCCGATCAACACGCCGACCAACAAAATGTCCATTGGATTAAACTATTCTACGCCGACTTTCTTTGGAGCAGTTTACGGAAGATATGTGCAGAAATATGACTTCTTCTCTGGAGTTTCTACCTCTGCAAAAACGCAGGATCTGGACGGTAACGGAACCATAGATATTACAGAAAACGCTTATTATGCAGCGGGAAGAACTTGGAATTACGGACAGTTGGGAGGTTTCACCGTAGATATGAACGCAGGCTATAACTTCAGCAACGGAATGACTTTAGGAGCAAATGTAACCAACTTATTCAATGTTGATATCAGAGAATTTGCAGGTTCACCTTTCATTAAAAGATTGGTTTCACTAGAGTTTAAATACAACTTCGATTTCTTCAAAAATAAAAATAACTAATTTTTTCATCAATGGCTTTAACAACCATTAATGGGATTGATGTAGACTATGCAGATGTAGGAAAAGGAGATGTCGTGGTACTTCTGCATGGTTTAGGATCAACAAAAAAAGACTGGGATCTTCAGATCCCGGTTTTATCCCAGAAGTTGAGAGTGATCGCACCTGATTTTCGGGCCCACGGAAATTCTGAACGGGTTCCAAAAAAACAAGGGGTAGAAGTAATGACCGAAGATATTTTTCAGTTGTTGAAATTTTTAAATATTAAAAAAGCAAGTTTTGTAGGTTTTTCAATGGGTGGCGCAGTTTGCTTTAATATGGCTTATTCGCATCCCGAAATGGTCGATAAATTAGTCATTGTCAATTCTGGGCCAGACTTTAATAATGCGAAAGATTCAGGCGTAGATCTGCTCGCTGCACGAACCAAAATTATTAAAGACCAAGGGTTTGAAGCGCTGGCCGAAACTATTTCCAACGGAATGTTTCCCGAAGAAAGTCAACAGCAATGGCGAAAAGAATTCTACCAAAGAATTATCGATAATGATGAAGATGCTTATCTTTATACGTTCGGTTCTTTAATGGAATGGGGTTTAGATGATAAAGTTTCAGAAATTAAACATCCGACTTTAGTGATCGCGTCCGACATGGATTATACTTCGGTGGATTACAAAAAAGGGTACGCCAACAAAATGGAAAATGCTAAATTAGTAGTCATCGAAAATTCCCGTCATGGAATTGTTTTAGATCAGGCAGAAAAATTGAATCAAGAATTGCTAAAATTTTTATAAAATGAGTCGTAATGTTTTAATAACAGGAAGCACCAGCGGAATCGGTTTAGGAATCGCCGAGGCTTTTGCGAAGAATGGTGACAACATTGTTTTTAATGGATTGGAAGAAGACGGCGCAGAAATCGCAAAATCGATGGGCGAGAAGTATGGCGTAAAAACGGTTTTCAAAAACTCTAATCTCATGACTCCGGAAGGCGTTCAGGAATTGGTAGATTTCGCTTATGCAGAAATGGGTTCGGTTGATGTTCTCGTGAATAATGCCGGAATACAGTATGTTTCTCCGATTGAAGATTTCCCGATTGAAAAATACCAGCAAATTATTGCTTTGAATATGAACTCGGTTTTCTATGCTTCAAAAGCAGTTTTCAAAAAAATGAAAGATCAAAAATTTGGACGCATTATTAATGTTTCTTCCGTTCACGGAATCCGTGCTTCTGAGTTTAAGTCGGCTTATATTACCGCAAAACATGGAGTAGTGGGTTTGACGAAAGTTTTGGCTTTGGAAGGCGCACCTTTTAATGTGACTTGTAATGCAATTTGTCCGGGTTATGTGAAAACGCCACTCGTTGAAGGACAGATAAAAGATCAGGCAAAAGCGCACCATATGACCGAAGATGAAGTCGTAGAAAAAGTGATGCTGCAAAAACAAGCGGTAAAAAGTTTCGTTCCGATTGAGAAATTAGGAGAAATTGCCGTATTTTTAGCTGCAGAAAATGCAACCACGGTTTCTGGCTCAATGTTTACGTTAGACGGAGGGTGGAGTGCACAATAAAAGTGAAGATTATGATTGATAAAAGAGTAAAAAATGCCAAAGAAGCGATCGCTGGAATCAGCGATGGAATGACATTGATAGTAGGTGGATTCGGCCTTTGTGGAATTCCCGAAAATTCGATTAATGCTTTGGTAGAAAGTAATGTCACCGATTTAACCTGTATTTCTAATAACGCTGGGGTTGATGATTTCGGGTTAGGATTATTGTTACAGAAAAAACAGATCAAAAAAATGATCGCGTCTTATGTTGGAGAAAATGCAGAATTCGAAAGACAAATGCTTTCTGGTGAACTCGATGTAGAATTAACACCACAAGGCACTTTGGCCGAAAAATGTCGCGCGGCCCAACATGGAATACCAGCTTTCTACACGCCGGCAGGTTACGGAACAGAAGTCGCTGAAGGAAAAGAAACCAAAGATTTCGATGGCAAAATGCATATTTTAGAACATGCTTTCAAAGCAGATTATTCCATTGTAAAAGCGTGGAAAGGAGATCACGCTGGAAATTTAATATTCAAAGGAACTGCCCGAAACTTTAATGCGCCGATGGCGGGAAGTGGAAAAATCACCATCGCAGAAGTAGAAGAATTGGTTGCGCCAGGAGAATTGGATCCGAACGAAATTCATATTCCCGGAATTATGGTTCAACGTATTTTCCAGGGCGAGAAGTTTGAGAAGAGAATTGAACAGAGAACAGTTAGAAAAAGAAGTTAAAGTCTTCCAATGAAGATTTTAAATGATGATTGAAACGAAACATTTCCCGAAAGGGAAATGTTTTTTTTGTGGAATAAAAAGTTAATTTTTTTAAAGGTGAATCAGTATCCATTTTCTGATGAAGGATTGTTATAATCTCAACTTCTTCTTTCTCCGCATTTATTTTGTAGAATAAAAAATGTGATTTTATTCGTGATCGGAAATAGTCTTTTCTGATCTTGCTATAATCTTTTCCCGCCTAAGGGTTGATGGCGATATATTCAATTTCGTTAATCGGTAGATTAAAATATCGGTCGGCCTGCTCACTTGACCAGGTTTCAAAAGTATAAAGTCAAATTTTTTCTAAATCTTTTGCAGTCTCTTTACTTACTTTAAATTTTATGATTCAGGAATCTGTTTCTCATGGATGTTATTCAAAAAATTTTCTCGATCAAATTTTTCAATAAATCCGGAATTTTCTCCTTTTTGAAATTCTTTAATCAATTCGGATTTTTTGATTTCTTCATATTCAAAAAGTCTCAAAGCTGCTCTTACTACTTCACTCGTTGAAGAATATTTCCCGGTTTTAATTTGTTGGCTGATAAAAGTATCGAAGTAATCGCCCAACAAAATGGATGTATTTTTTGCCATTACTTTTTAATTTGTACTCAAATATACCGATTTTTGCTATGATGAAAATTTCAATTATATTATAAGCAACGAGAAGTTTGAGAAAAGAATTGAACGGAAAACAATTCAAAAAGGGTTTAGAATTTTAAGAATATAAATAATGATAAGAGTATTTCTCGGCAGAGAAATGTTTTTTTTACAAAATAATTCGAAAATAATTTTTGTTTTAAGTTAAATTTAACGCTTTCCATCAACCATTTTATCAGGATTCTGTCTTGTATCAAAAACATCGCTGATGATGATTTGAGCACCTTCCACTTTATAGATAATCTTGTAATTACCACTCACAATATATCTGAAATCTTTTTTTAATTTTTGAAGATGAATTTCTTTTTGACCTGAAGTTGGATGATTGATGAGTTGTTTTGTAGCGTTTAAAATTTGTACCCGGATCTTATGTGCAACTTTCTTACTGGCTTTGATAGTGTAAAAATCAAAAATAACTTTTAGATTTTCTATGGCGAAATGGGTCCAAATTATTTCCATAGCTTACCATTTAGCAGAAATTTCTTCTAAATCATTTTGAGTTTTAAACTTTCCATTTTTGAAATCTTTTTCCGACTTTTGAATTCTATTAATTAATTCTTCTTCTGTAAATTTCTTAAATTCTGAATTTTTCCCGCTTTTACTGAGAATTAAATTTTCTATTTTCTCGAGAAAATTTTCATCTTGTATTTGAGCGAGGTAGGAAATTAAATTTAATTTTCGAGTTTGTAAATCCATAATTGAATTGATTTATTTCAAATGTACAAATTCTTTCTAAATACAAAATCGACACTTAGAAAAAAGAATTAAGGACAGAATAGTAAGGAAAGTAATTTAAAATTTTCTTAATTTTTCATTCCTGAACAACATAACTCCCACAACGACCATCGTAATAAAACTTGAAAACCAAAGATAAAATCCAGCTCCAAGTTTTGTGATGGCTGTCGTCTTACCACTTTCACCGTCCATTACCGAATCCAACGTTGTAAAGTAAATGGCAAGCAGTAAAGATAAAGTAACTGGTATAACTGCAAATTTCTCCTTATTCAGGACCAGAAAAGCACCAAAAATATAAAGTGGATTTGCCAACCAGATAAGCGTTAGAAACAATCCTCCTCCCAAAACGGCCATCCATCCTGAAAGGAGTATGAAAAACGAACTTGAATAAATATCTGCCTTGGGATTGGCAACATAAAAAGGTGTAAAAAACATGGATAGAATATAGAGTGCGATACTCAAGACGGTCAACCAAACCTGAGGACTTTTTATTTCTTTTTTAAACATGATGGATTAATTTGCAATCATGTAAATCAAATCATTAAAATTTAATTATCCAAATTCTTACGATTTTCGTTCCCCGATCTGCTGACGCCACATGGCGTAATATAAACCTTTGTCTTCCAGTAAATCATGGTGAGAACCCATTTCAATTACCTTTCCACGTTCTAAAACGTAGATCCGGTCTGCATGCATAATGGTGCTTAATCGGTGGGCGATCAATATCGTGATCTGTGCTTTCTCGGCTGAAATTTCTCTGATCGTCGTGGTGATCGCTTCTTCCGTAATGCTGTCCAGTGCCGAGGTTGCTTCATCAAAAATAAGCAAATGTGGTTTTCTCAATAATGCTCTGGCAATGGCAATTCTCTGTTTTTCACCGCCGCTTAATTTAAATCCACCCTCACCAATAACGGTATCTAAACCTTCTTCAGCTCTTTCTATTAAAGCTGTAGCGCTGGATTTTCTCAACGCCATACTTAAATCCTGATCAGTTGCGTTCGGATTGACGAAGAGCAGATTTTCTTTGATCGTGCCGGCAAAAAGTTGCGTATCCTGCGTCACGAAGCCGATCTGGTTTCTCAGTTCATCAATATCGAATTCATTTCCATTGATATTATTGTAATAAATAGAACCTTCATTCGGCCGGTACAATCCGACCAGTAATTTTACCAACGTACTTTTTCCCGCGCCACTCGGTCCCACAAAAGCAATCGTTTCCCCATTTTTTACTTCAAAGGAAATATTGTTCAACGCTTTATAGCTCGCAGACTGATGTTTGAAATCAACTTTCGTGAATTTTAAGCTGTTGATCGCACCAATTTTCTTTGGGTTAACCGGTTTTTCTTCCGTCTTCTTCTTCATCAAAGTATCGAAGTTAAATAAGGAAGCTTCGGCTTCACGATAAGAGATGATGATATTTCCGATTTCCTGCATCGGACCGAAAATAAAGAATCCATAAAACATTAAGGATAAATACTGTCCGGGCGTGACGATGTTTTTAAAAATCAGAAACAGCAAAGTCAACGTGATCATTTGTTGTAGAAAATTCACTAAAGTACCTTGAATAAAACTTAACGAACGAATGCTTTTCACCTTCCTCAATTCCAGACCTAGAATTTTGTAGGTATTGCTGTTGAGTCTTTTCACTTCTTGTTGCGTCAGACCCAAACTTTTTACAATTTCAATATTGCGCAAACTTTCAGTGGTGCTTCCCGCCAAACTGGTGGTCTGAGCAACGATATTTTTTTGAATTTTCTTAATTCTTTTACTTAATAAATTGGTGATAAAAGCAATGAAAAATATTCCCACCACATAAACCGGCATGATCGCCCAATGGAGCTGAATAGCATACACAGAAACGAAAATAATACTGACTAAAATCCCAAAGAAGATATTGATAAAGTTATTGATGAATTTTACCGAATCTTCTCTAACTTTTGTCAGGATCGATAGGGTTTCGCCACTTCTTTGATCTTCAAATTCCTGAAAAGGCAAAGCCATTGAATGTTGCAATCCATCTGTGAAAATATTAGCTCCAAATTTTTGGGTAATGACGCTTGAGGTGTAATCCTGAAAAGCCTTTGCAATCCTGCTGACCATCGCGACACCGATTAACAATCCAATGAAATAAAAGGCGCCGTGGTACATGGAGGTTCCGTATAAATATTCCTCCAGGCTTCGGCTTAAAAGCTTTTCTTTGTCGAAAAAGTTAGGATTGGTCACCAATTGATCCAGGATCTTTCCGGTGATGGCAGGACCAAACAAAGAGAAAACCTGATTGATGGTGGCCAAAGCTAAAGACAAAATCAGCAGCCATTTATGCGGTTTTAAATATCGTAGAAGTGTTTTCATTTTTAAAAATAGTAGGGTGCAAAATTAGAGATATTAATTGGTTTGTTTAGGTCATACTATAGATTGTCTCAATACCATTTGTATAGGAATTGAAAAAGCAATAAATTGCAGTTCAAGTTTACATTATGCTTACAAAAGAACAAATCGCGCAGCGCATCTCCAAAGAAGTAAAAGATGGCTATTATGTTAACCTCGGAATTGGGATTCCGACCTTGGTTGCTAACTTTGTCTCTCCAGATCTTTCTGTGGAATTTCAAAGTGAAAACGGAGTTTTAGGAATGGGACCTTTTCCATTTGAAGGGGAAGAAGATCCAGACTTAATTAATGCGGGAAAGCAAACTATTACTACACTTCCGGGTGCTTCATTTTTTGATTCAGCGTTCAGTTTCGGAATGATCCGTAGTAAGAAAGTAGATCTGACTATTTTGGGTGCAATGGAAGTTTCCGAAAAAGGCGATATCGCCAACTGGAAAATTCCCGGTAAAATGGTGAAAGGAATGGGTGGCGCAATGGATTTGGTTGCTTCTGCTGAAAATATTATCGTGGCGATGATGCACGTTAACAAAAAAGGCGAATCGAAAATTCTGAAAGATTGTACACTTCCTTTAACAGGAGTAGGTTGTGTTAAAAAAGTCGTCACTGAAATGGCAGTTTTAGAAGTCACCCCAAACGGTTTTAAACTTTTGGAAAGAGCGCCTGGTGTTTCCGTGGAAGATATTAAGAAATCTACCGAAGCCGATTTGATCATCGAAGGTGAAATTCCTGAAATGCAGTTTTAGAATTAAATCATTTATGATACTAAAGAAATCCTTTTCAGTTTTGAAAAGGATTTCTTTCATTTTCTCCCGCAGATTTTGAAGATTAAGCAGATTTAAAACTGGAGCGAATTCAATCAGCGTTATCAGCTAAATCTGCTTGATAATTTTCTTATGTATATTCTTTCTAAGTCAGAATAACAAATACACGTATCTAAATATTTGTCATGCTGAGCTTTTCGAAGCATTTTAAACTTTAAACTGCGTTTACAAGGTTCATCCATTACGGCCGATGGTTATTTCGTTTCAGGACAAAAGAAGATGACAAAAGAAGTTATCTCTATTCGTGGGATTCTTCCTTCGTCAGAATGACAAGTGCAGATATTTAAATATGTGTCATGCTGAGCTTGTCGAAGCATTTTAAACTTTAAACTGCGTTTCCAAGGCTCGTCCACCACGGCCGATGGTTATTTCGTTTCAGGACAAAAGAAGATGACAAAAGAAGTTATTTCTATTAGTGGGATTCTTCCTTCGTCAGAATGACAATCGCTCCTATTTAATATTTGTCTTGCTAAGCTTTTTGAAGTATCATTAAAAATATTACTTCAAAATCTCTTTCAAAAACATCAACGTATGATTCCAGGCTCTCATTGCCATCACAGGATTATAATCTTTCGATTCTGGGTTCGTGAAGGTATGTTTCGAATTGGAATAGGTAATGATTTGCCAGTCAGCTTTACCATCATTCATTTCGTTCACCAATTGCATATAATCCTCAGGTTTCACACTTTCATCATCCGCTGGATGTTCCACTAAAATTTTTGTAGAAAGTGGCTCGTTCATTCTTGCTGCATCTTTTGCTAAACCGCCATGAATAGAAACCACACCAACAACCGGCATATTTCCTCTTGCTGCTTCCAAGGCTCCACTTCCGCCGAAGCAATAACCGATTACCGCAATTTTCTCTGGATTGGCACCGCTCTTTTTTAATTCTTCTAAAGCCAAAGAAATTCTTTTTTGATAAGCTTCGTAATTTTGTTTGTAATATCCAGCAGTTTTACCAGCTGAAGCATTATCGGTCGGAATATTTCCTTCGCCGTAGATGTCAGCGATGAAGGCGATATATCCTTGTTTCTCCAATTCAGCCGCAGCCATTTTTGCTTCATCGTCAATTCCTTTCCAGGCAGGTAAAATTAAAACTCCGGGAAGTTTTTTTCCTGCATTGGAAGTTACCAATCCATTGAGTTTTTGAGTGCCGTCTTTGTAGGCGACTTTCTTAAGGTTCTGACTAAAGATCGTTCCTGAAACCATAATTGTTGCTGTTAATACTAGGGTTTTGATCATATTTTCTAATTTTTTTGATTGATAAATTTACATATAAATACAACGGTCTCAACTGAAAAGAAAATAGAATTTATCAATCTTGATTTCTGCCATTTTTATGAACGTGTTTTGTGGAAAAAGATATTGTAATTTATGTAAATTAAAATGCTGATTAAACCAAATCAATGCCTATTTTAATCGAATCTCTGACCAATTGTAATTCCGACGGAATGTCATTATTATAAAAAGTAGATTATACCGTATTAAACGCCGAAGGCGTGATATTTTGAACTGACTAATAAGGATTACAACTAAAATATAATTTCACTCTTACAGAGTTTAATAAATACTCTGATATTTCTTTATAATCATTTTACTCCTTCGGAGTTATTGGTATTGTTTAGCGTCAAAATGAAAAATGGCTAACACCTTATTTCGTATCCTATGCATCAAATTATAAGAAGGATAAGATTTGGGTTTCCCGAGGATAATTCTACTCTTACAGAGTTTAATAAATATTCTGATATTTCTTTATAATCATTTTACTCCTTCGAAGTTATTGGTATTGTTTAACGTCAAAATGAAAAATGGCTAACACCTTATTGCGTACCCAATGCATCAAATTTGAAAAAGGATAAAATTTGAATTTCCCGAGGATAATTCCACTCTTATCGAGTTTAATTAATAATCCGATATTTCTTTATCATCATTTTACACCTCGGAGTAAGTGGCTTTTTAAGTCAAAATAAAAAATACCTAATACCGTATTCACTACCGAATGCGTGACATCTTAAAACGGTTAATAAAATTTGGATTCCTAAAAAAACATTTAACTCTTTCAGAGTTTTAATTAATATTCTCATATTTCTTTTATGATCATTTCAATCTTTCGGAACTATACTTTTTCTCAAGGAGTCCGAAATTTTTTATTTTTCTAAAAGGAGACTTTCAACATTATTTTAATTTGTAATTTTAAGCCTCTTAAATAAAAATCATGTCAAAATATAAAATTCAAAAATCACCGTTTATTGTTCCTACCACTGATGGAAAATTAATAGAAGAAATTTGGGGAAATTCCACCGGAAATTCTGGAATATCCATCGCACATATGGTAGCACCGCCGAACTGGAGCGAACCTTTTCAAACACCAGAATTCGATGAATTCACGTACATCATTAAAGGAAAAAAGCAATTCGAGATTGATGGAGAAGTAGTTGTTTTAGAAACTGGACAAAGTATTATGATTGAGAAAGGAGCAAGAGTTCGATACAGCAATCCGTTTGAAGATCCTTGCGATTATTTAGCAATTTGTCTTCCGGCCTTTTCTATGGATTTAGTCAACAGAGAAGAGGATTAAACACAAAGTCACAAAGAAAACTTTAGAAAAATATTAACAGAAGTTCACAAAATTGAAAACCTATAGATTTTCAAGCTTTTGTGAACTTTTAGAAAGAGAAATCTTCAACTTTTCAAAAATAAAACCTTTGTGACTTTGTAGTTAAAATTGAACCCCTATTTCTCTCAATTCTTTTTCCAAATTGGTGTTCTCTTCAATGTGAACACAGATAAATCCTAAGCTTTTTGCAACCTCAATATTCTTGGCGTTATCATCGATGAACACCGATTCTTCGGCTTTGATTTGATAGCGATTTAATAACAGGTTCCAAATTGTTGGATCGGGTTTGATCAGTTTCTCAGTTCCTGAAACCACAATTTTCTCCTTAAATATTGTAAAGAAATCATAGTTTTCTAAGGCGTACGGAAAAGTTTCTGCCGACCAGTTGGTCAAACCAAAAAGCTCATACTTCGAATGTTCCAGTTTGCGTAAAACTTCAACGTTATGCGGAATGTCAGATTTCAACATTGTTATCCAGTTGTCATAATACGCCCGAATTTCTTTTTCCCATTCCGGATGTTTGGCCACCTGAATTTCTGTTCCTTCCGCTAAAGTTCTGCCACGATCCTGCTCTCCATTCCATTCATCGGTGACGATATTTTTCAGGAAATACTCCATCTTATCATCATCGTTAAAATGATCTTTAAAAAAATAACGCGGATCCCAATCCATCACCACGCCGCCGAAATCGAAAATAATATTTTTAATATTCATTTAATATTTATTTAAATTGTTGACTTATTGAGAGTGAATTCCTTAGTCGTTCTAAATATAATTGAACCTAAAGTAATCACTAAAAGGAGATGAAGATAAAATGAATTCAGCACCAGATCGGTATAACTCATTTTGAAATTGCTCAGAGAAATAAGAAGTAGAATTTGTGCACCGTAAGGAATAATTCCCTGGACATAGCACGCAAATATATCGAGCACAGACGCACTCTCCTGAGGTTTTAGTTCATAGTTGTCGGTAATCTCTTTGGAGACTTTCCCTGAGATTAAAATCGCAATGGTATTATTGGCGACGCAGAAATTAGTAACACTTACCAAACCTCCAATTCCTAGTAAAGCAGTTTTTTTGGAGCTGATAATTTTACTGATGTTTCTTAGAAAAAAATTAATTCCGCCCGCTTTTTCAACCAATGCTGCCAAACCTCCCGTCAGAAGAGAGAGTAGGAATATTTCGGTCATACTGGTAAAACCTTCGTAGGTGTTTTTTGCAAAATCCATGAGTCCAAAAGTTCCGAAACCCATTCCTAAAATTCCCGCGAAAAGCAATCCTGAAAAGAGAACAACGAAAACATTAAGACCAACAATCGAAAGAGCGATAACCAGTAAATAGGGGAGAATGAGTACGAAATTAAAATCCTTTTGTTCCATAACCACCGCCGTCGTTTCTTGGTTAAATCCGATAGCAACTAAAATAATGATGGCAATAATCGCCGCTGGCAAAGCCAGTTTAAAATTAGCTCTGAATTTATCTTTCATGTCACAACCCATACTTTGAGTTGCGGCAATGGTGGTATCAGAAATTACGGACAGGTTATCTCCAAATATTGCTCCCGAAAGCAAAGCTGCACCAATCAAACCAAGAGGAGAGCCACTTTTTTCAGCAAGATCAATTACAATTGGGCCCAGAGTGACGATCGAACCCACCGACGTCCCTGAAGCAAAAGATAGAAAAGACGCGATCACAAATATGCCCACTGGAAAATATTCTGGCGAAATATAATTTAAACCTAAATTGACAATGGTATCTACACTGCCGGTTGCTTTTGAAACGGTTGCAAAAGCTCCGGCTAAAAGATAAATGATGCACATGGTTAATATTTTACCATCGCCGCAACCTTTTAAAAAAGTATCAATCTTCTCATTCACTTTGCCTTTCAACAAAACAAAGGCGGAAACAATTCCGATCAAGGCGGCGATAGGCGAGGGCAAAGCGTAGAAATCATTATTGTAAATACCTGCTCCCAAAAAAACAATTACAAAGAGGAGTAAAGGTAAAATGGAGAGCACGGAGCCGGTCGTTTTTGTCATGGTGCAAAACTAAGGTTCAAAATGTCAAAATGCAATAATCTTACAATTAAAAGTTAATGTAGTGTTGCAAAGAGATCGGCCTTAAAATTCGCCCTTGTAAAATTCATATTTCCCGTCGATTAATTTCGCATAAATATGCTGCAATCCATTACTCAGAATAATTTCTTCTGCCTGTAAAATCGAATTATATCTTGCCGCTTGTTCAAAGGTTTTCTCAGTGAGTTTAATTTCAGGCGCTTTGCATTCGACCAAAACTTTAGCTACCGTTTTTTCGGTGACCATCAAATCAATTCTCTTCGTTGTTCCGTTCAAAACCAACTTTTTTTCTAAAATTAAAGACGATAGATTCCGACCTTTAATGTAATGGAAATAATGCACCCAATGTTGTCGCACCCATTCTTCGGGCGTGAGCATTAACCACGACTTTCGAACCAAATCATAAATAAAAAACTTATCTTTGTCTCTCTTGATTTGAAAGTCAAAATCCTCCTTAAAATTCAGTTTCGCCAGTTCCATTTATGAAAGAATTAGATTTAATCCTCAAAAATATTAAAAATAAAGAGCTTTTACCTATTTATTTTTTCCATGGTGAAGAACCTTTTTTTATGGATGTGGCTTTGAAGTCATTTGAAAACGATGTTTTAGAGGAAGATGAAAAGGCGTTTAATCAAACCGTGGTTTACGGAAAAGATACTACCTTTTCAGAAGTGCTTTCTTTAGCGCGGCAATTTCCAATGATGGGCGACAAACAGGTCATCATCGTAAAAGAAGCCCACGATATTGTGCTTACAGAAGCTGAAAGCAAGGCGTTATTGACCTACGCTGAAAATCCGGTCGAATCTACCATTCTGGTTATCGCTTACAAGTATAAAAAAGCAGATGCACGAAAAGCATTTTTAAAAACGCTGACCAAGAAAAAAATGGTCTTTCTGAGTGAGAAAATCAAAGATTACAATATTGCAAAATGGATTGATACCGAACTTAGAACATTAGGGTTAAAGGCAAAACCCAATATCCCAAATTTACTGGCAGAATATTTGGGAGCCGATCTATCCCGAATTTCAAATGAGTTGTTGAAGCTCAAAATGATTTTAAAAGAAGGAGAAATTCTGGACGAAAAAATCATAGAAACCAATATCGGAATCAGCAAAGATTTCAACGTTTTTGAATTGATTAAAGCCCTCGGAAAAAAAGATGAAATCAACGCTTTCAAAATCTCTCATTATATGGGAAAATCAAAAACCCACACTTTTGTGATGACGACCGGAAACTTGTACAACTTCTTTTCTAACCTCATCATTTTTCATACGATGAAAGCAGAATCTCCACAAAATCAGGCAGCAACCATGGGAATCAATCCTTATTTTTTAAAGGACTTTGGTGAAGCAGCGAGATGGTATAATCTTAAAAGTTGTACGCGGGTGATTTCTATTTTACGCGAAATCGATCTCAAAAGCAAAGGCTTGGGCGCCATTAACATGACGGATAGTGATTTGCTGACGGAAATGGTTTACAAGATTTTGCATATCGATCAGTACAAGGTAAAATTATAATACAGTTTTTTTTGGGTCCCGTCTTAAAGACGACATCTTCCACTCCCACTTTTTTACTCCACTGCGTTTCATAAAAAGAGCTTCATTCAAGCCGGGTCGCAACGTGGATTTACATTAACCCATATTTATAAAATTAAAAAATTGCTCTATGAAGAAACTCGTATTTTTTTCTTTGTTTCTATTTTTGTTTTCGTGTAAAACGAACCGTAATTCGACCATCGAAGATGTTTCCCAGCCTAATAAAAGTGTTGATTATTTTGACGCGTCCAGAGACCGAAAAATTCCGGTTGCTTTTTATTACAACGAAAGTTTAGCATTTAAAAAAATGCCTGTCGTTATATTCAGTCATGGCTACGGCAGAAATAATCCCGACAGTAACTTGGACTACAACTATTTGCTCTCCAATTTAGCTGAGAAAGGATATTTCGTCGCCAGTATTCAACATGAACTTCCAACTGATGATCTAGTTCCTTTAGAAGGTAAACCGCAAGTGGTGCGACGTCCAAACTGGGATCGCGGTGCCGAGAACATACTGTTTGTTCTGAATCAATTAAAGAGAGATTTCACCAGGCTCAATTATCAAAAAGTCACTATCGCTGGACATTCCAATGGCGGCGACATGAGTGTTTTGTTTGTGGAGCAACATTCAGATCTGGTTTGGAAACTGATCACTTTAGACCAAAGGAGATATCCTTTCCCTCATCTCTCAAAACCGAAAATGTATTCGTTGCGTTCCAGTGATCAACCAGCCGACGATGGTGTTTTGCCAACTTTAGAAGAACAGAAAAAGTTAGGAATTACGATCATTAAACTTCCGAATACCATTCATAATGACATGGATAAAAGCGGTACGATAGACCAGAAAAAAGAAATTCTAACCTACTTTGTGAAATTTCTAAACGAAAACTAAAACGGTGCAATTGACAAAATTCATCACCAAAAGCTTCGTTACCCCAAAATAAATCACGATTTTTGACAACTTAAAAATCAATTTTAAATCTAATAATAAATAATGGAAGACAATATTTTAGACTGTGTGATTGTAGGTTCAGGACCAGCCGGTTTTACAGCAGCAATTTATGCAGCCAGAGCCGACTTAAAACCAGAATTATTTACCGGTTTAGAGCCAGGTGGACAATTAACCACAACCACAGAAGTTGACAATTTCCCCGGCTATCCCAACGGAATTACAGGTCCTGAAATGATGATGGATCTGCAAAAGCAAGCCGAAAGATTCGAAACCAAAGTTCACTATGAAATGATCACCAAAGCCGAATTTTCTCAGGAAGTTGGCGGCGTTCATAAATTGTGGGCGGGAAATAGAGAGATCTTGGCGAAGACCGTTATTATTTCCACCGGAGCTACAGCAAAATATTTGGGCTTAGACGATGAGAAGAAGTACATGGGTGGTGGAGTTTCTGCTTGTGCAACATGTGACGGATTTTTCTACAAAGGAAAAGATGTGATCGTGGTCGGAGCCGGAGATACTGCCGCCGAGGAAGCAACTTATTTGGCGAAGTTGGTGAATAAAGTAACGATCTTGGTGCGTAAAGATTATATGCGTGCTTCCAAAGCGATGATTCATCGTGTGAACAACACCGCAAATATCGAAGTGAAATTCAATCATGAATTAACTGGAATTGAAGGTGAAAATAATTTAGTGGAAAGAGGTGTCGTGATTAATAATCTAACTCAGGAAACTTCAAAGATCGATGTTCACGGAATTTTTATTGCCATTGGTCACAAACCTAATACAGAAGTATTTAAAGGTCAGATCGATTTAGATGAAAACGGATATATCAATACTATTCCTGGATCTTCGAAAACAAATTTACCCGGAGTTTTTGCCGTAGGTGATGTTCAGGACAGCCACTACCGACAGGCGATCACTGCAGCCGGAAGTGGATGTATGGGCGCCATGGATGCTGAGAAATATTTAGGAGAACTGGTATAGTTATAAAAGAGCCAGGTAAAAAGAGCCAGGTAAAAAGTAAAAGAAAACCAGATGTAATAGTCCAGACTTTTATTTTATAACTTAAGCTGACACCCAGCACCAAACATCTAACACCGAACAAACCACCCCATCAGAAATCTCTTCTACATATTCATAGGAGGCGGATTAGGAAGTGTATTGCGCTTCCTGATCTCCAACTATACCCAGAAGTTATGGAATGTAAATTCCTTTCCGATGGGCACTTTTGTGGTGAATATCATAGGCTGTTTCCTGATCGGCGTGCTTACTTCTTATTTCCTTAAAGTGGATAATTATCTGAAGTTTTTGTTGATCACCGGATTTTGTGGTGGCTTTACTACTTTCTCTACGTTTTCAGCCGAGAACTTCTCTTTGTATGAAAATGACAACTATCCGATCTTGTTATTTTACATATTATTGAGTGTGATGGTAGGTTTAGGCGCGGTTTACCTCGGTTTACAGGTGGCTAAAAATTAATTTTCACTTTGATAATGAACAGATTAAAATTTTTTTCGAAAATAATTTGGTCACTATCGAAAAGGTCTTTATATTTGCACCACTGAAAAAGAGAAATCAATTTTAGTTGGAGAACTGGCAGAGTGGTCGATTGCGGCAGTCTTGAAAACTGTTGACTGTAACAGGTCCTGGGGTTCGAATCCCTAGTTCTCCGCCCAAAATTCCTAAACTTAATTGTTTAGGAATTTTTTTTTGCTTTTAGGAATTGTTCTCCCGCCGACAATATGAAAAGTTCAACCTGTTATTTTCCGTTTGATGAAGTGTAGAGTTATTCCCGATGTATTCTCCATTGAAGCTGATCAATTTCTGCAATTAATTTGGAAAGATTTCAAATGCCGCTCTTTGTCAATTTTAGCCTTGGACTGACTACTTCCTAAATTTCTACAACGCAAGCTTCTGACTGATTTATTTTCAATTGTTTTCCAGATAATTATAGGTTTCGACCGGATTCCCGAAGGGAAATCGGAGACCTAGTTGGGATTCTAGATGTAGCAATAAACTATGTTGAAGTGATTTCCTCCCGAATTTTAAAAAAAGTATTTTTGCAAACTTTAAGATTTTAAAAAGAAATTCAATCTTCACCTCGGCCTGAAACAAAGAAATGATAAAAACCTCTGCACTCAATAAATCCTTCAATCTTTTACTGATCGTCCTCCTGAGTATTGCTTTACATTCTTGTGGCGCAAACTCGGGTGCTGCTCGCTCTTCTTATCAATCTACAACAGTTTCTTATTACGCAAACAAATTTAACGAAAAAAAAACTGCAAGCGGCGATGTTTACAGACATTCCAAAATGACGGCCGCTCACAAAACCTTATCTTTTGGGACCAAAGTAGAAATCATCAATACCGAAAATTCGAAAAAAGTATTGGTAACAATTAATGATCGAGGTCCTTTAAAATCAGGTAGAGCCTTCGATTTGAGTCAGGGTGCTTTCAAAAAAATTGGGAATTTGAACGATGGGATTTTAAAGGTGAAATATAAAGTACTGCGATGATGACTGTAAGGTAAAAAGGGTTGAAACAGTTTTTATTTGGGATTGCTTATTTTGCTTTAAGTAAAATTTCACTTGGCAACGTGTGATCTTTGTAAATAGTTGAAAACGAGTGTAGTTAATGTTTATTGGTTTTTAAGAGGTTGTATATAGAAAAACCTAGTTCTCCCCATAAAATTCCTAAACCTAATTGTTGAGGAATTTTTTCTTTGATTCCCACGAAGTTTGCCTTTGTTCCGCGAATCTTAAAAGTGCCGGAATGGACATCAAGTCGAACACAATCGAAACTTTGAAGTCTTCATTCGCACAAACGATCCATATTTAACAGATGCTGGCATTTTGCAGTTCGACTAAAGCTGGCACCGGTTCCAATGCGAAAAATCCGGTAGAAAGAGATGTTTTTAGCTACCGATTTCGGAATCATTAATTTTTTATTTTTTTGTATTCACTGTAAAAAGTGAATTACGGGAGAAATGTGTAACTAACATCAATGACTTATTTGCTATAAATAAGGAGCAATCACTTCATGTTATTTCATTGTTTGCATAAATGTACCCTGTTGTACTATCCCTTCACGCGGAATAACCATTTTATTTTCCTATTTTTGAAAGCCTTCAAAAAAACTAAATGACTGCACCTATAAATCAAAACCCGGAACAGATAGCGCGAGATAAAATCGATGCGATGTTGCGTGAAGTTGGTTGGGTTGTTCAGTCCAAAAATAAAGTGGATATCCATGCAAGCAAAGGAGTTGCTGTACGAGAATATCAAACTGATGTTGGTCCGGCTGATTATGTTCTTTTTGTTGATAGAAAACCTGTTGGGATTATAGAAGCGAAACGGGAAGACGAAGGTCATAGATTGACTGTCGTAGAAGAACAATCCGCCAATTATGCCAATGCTAAATTAAAATATTTAAATAACGATCCTTTGCCTTTCGTTTATGAAAGCACTGGAACAATTACCCGTTTTACAGATTATAGAGACCCAAAACCAAGAGGTAGAAATGTTTTTAGTTTTCATAAACCGGAAACCGTTGCCGAATGGTTAAAAAAAGGAAAAAGTTTAAGAGAAAGATTATTTCAGATTCCTGCTTTGGATGAAACAGGATTTCGTCCAGCGAAAATTGTCGCCATCAATAATCTGGAGCATTCCTTCAAAAAAAATAGACCAAAAGCCTTAATTCAAATGGCGACTGGTGCAGGAAAAACTTTTACTGCTGCAAGTTTTGTTTATCGTTTGTTGAAATTTGCTGATGCAAAACGCATTTTGTTTTTGGTTGATACCAAAAATTTGGGTGAACAGGCAGAACAAGAGTTTATGACTTTTCAGCCGAATGATGATAACCGTAAGTTTACCGAATTATACAATGTTCAGCGTTTGTCTTCCAGTTATATTTCTTCTGATAGCCAGGTTTGTATTTCTACCATTCAACGATTGTATTCTATTTTAAAAGGAGAAGAATTGGACGAAAGTTCGGAATTGGAAAATCCCAATGAAAATACGTGGTTGCAAAACAAAATGGCAAAAACCAAAGCCGTTCCTGTAGAATACACGCCAAACGTTCCAATTGAACAGTTTGATTTTATCGTTATTGATGAAGCGCACCGTTCAATTTACAATCTTTGGAAACAAGTTTTAGATTATTTTGATGCTTTCCTTATTGGTTTAACGGCAACTCCCGACAAAAGAACGTTCGGGTTTTTCAATGAGAATGTGGTGAGCCAATATACTTATGAAGAATCGGTAATTGATGGAGTGAATGTTCCCCAAGAAGTTTATCTCATTGAAACTGATATTACCCAAAAAGGTGCTTTAATAGAATCTGGATGGTTTGTTGATCGTCGTGATAAACTCACACGTAGAAAAAGATGGCAGCAGGAAGATGAAGATACCGACTACAAAAGCAACGATTTAGATAAAAAAGTAGTCAATCCAAGCCAAATAAGAAATATCATTCGGGAATATAAAAGAGCATTGAAAACGACCATTTTCCCAAATAGAATTGATGAACATGGCGATTATGAGGTTCCAAAAACTTTGGTGTTTGCCAAAACGGATAGTCATGCAGACGATATTATTAAAATCATCCGTGAAGAATTTGATGAGGGAAATGATTTTTGTAAAAAAGTAACGTACAAAGCCGAGGAAGATCCAAAATCTGTTTTGAACCGCTTCCGAAATTCTTATTATCCACGTATTGCAGTTACGGTAGATATGATTGCGACTGGAACAGATGTGAAACCTTTGGAAGTGCTTCTGTTTATGCGTGATGTGAGAAGCATCAATTATTTTGAGCAAATGAAAGGTCGTGGAACGAGAACCATTAACCCTGATTCTTTGCAACTCGTTTCTAAAACGGCAAAAAGTAAAACCCATTTCGTGATTGTAGATGCAGTTGGTGCTACAAAATCTAAAAAAACGGATAGCCGACCGTTGGAAAGAAAACCTACCGAATCTTTGAAAGATTTATTGGAAGCAGTTACGATGGGAGTTGCAGAAGAAGATTTGTTTTTGTCTTTAGCCAACCGATTGATCCGATTAGAAAAGCAAATTACCGACAAAGAAAAAGACCAATTATTAGAATTTTCTGGTGGTAAAAATTTAAAACAAATTACTAAGGAATTGATTGTTGCTTTTGACCAAGACGAAATTGAAACCAAAGCACAGATTGAAATAGAGAAAGTTCCGGTGCAAGAAAGAACTCCTGCTTTGCTAGAACAAGCCAAGAAAAAAGTGCAGGAAGAATTGATTTTGCAGGCAAGCAAAACCTTCAACGGAAAGTTTAATGAATATGTAGATAATGTGCGAAAACAGCACGAACAAATTATAGATGCCATCAACATCGATACCGTTACCAAAAGCGAATGGGAAACCACTTCTGTAGATAAAGCCACCGAAATTGTAAAAGATTTTACCGCCTATTTGGAAGCCAATAAAGATGAAATAAAAGCATTGAGCATTTTCTACAACCAACCTTACAACCGCCGAAACATCACTTTTAAAATGATAAAAGAAGTGATGGAAAAACTGACATTAGAAAAACCACTTTTAGCACCAGATTATGTTTGGGATGCATATAACACTTTAGATTCTGAAAAAAGCAAACAGCCAAAAGACGAACTCACTGCCTTGGTTTCTTTGATTAGAAAAGCGTGTGGAATAGACCAAAAACTCACACCTTATGATAAAACCATTGATGATAATTTTAATAAATGGATTTTTAAACAACACACCGGACAACACAACCGTTTCTCCGCAGAACAATTGGACTGGTTGCGCATGATTAAAGACCACGTGGTAAGCAGTTACCATATTGAGATAGACGATTTAGACTTCACGCCATTTGATGCAAAAGGTGGAAGAGGAAAAATGCATCAATTATTTGGAAACGAGATGAATGAGATTATTAATGAACTGAATGAAGTTTTAGCAGCGTAGATTTATGGAATTAGAAAAATCAAATGTAATATCGAAATCTACAGCGAATAGATTAGGAAAGGATATTAGAAATCTTATTGAAAATAATCAAGACCCGAGTGAAGAACAAATTAATCTATTACAAAATTACAGGACTTCTTTTAAGGATGACCTTTCTGTAGTGGTATCAATTGTTTCTGATATTGCGCAAATTGGAGGTACAGACAGTATTACAGCTTTTAGAGTTAAAAGAATAGAATCTATTTTATCTAAAATTAAGCGAGAACCCACTATGCAACTAGGAAACATGGGAGATATAGCAGGTTGCAGAATTATCTTGTACAGAGATGATAATATTAATACCGTAATCTCACAATTACAATTAAGATTTAATGTTCTCAGTATAAATGATTATATAAAAAATCCGAAAGAAGATGGTTACAATGGTTATCACGTTTATATAGAAAGTCCAATTAATCCAAAACGCAAATTAGAAATTCAAGTAAGAACTAAAGAAACACATATTTGGTCATCACTTGTTGAAATTATAGATCATGTTTATAGTTTAAAACTCAAAGAGGGAGAAAAACATGAAGATTTACAAGAATTTCTTTTTTATCTATCAAGAAAGAAAAAATTAGACATTACTCAAAAGCAGAAAATAATTAACATTGATAAAAAACATGAAATATACTCTAATTTATTTGGTGTTTTTTTAAAAAACTACTCTAGAATTCGACTTGAGTGGTTAAATGTGACAAGTTTTGAAGATAAAAGGTATTTTATATTTGAAGTGAAAACTGATAATACATCTGCAATATATTCTTTTCAAAACTACGAAGATGCTGAAGAAAGCTATTTTGAATTATTTAAAAAGGAAGATAAATCTAATTTTGTATTAGCTCATATTGAAAAACCTAAATTCAAAAGAATGTGTTTGGCATATGCAAGTTACGTGATGATCCATCATGATTACCTAAATGATTGGAATGATATAATCCTTGATCTTTTGAAATTAAAGCAGATTAACTCTAACGAAAATAATAATAATCTATTAGAATATTTCAAGAGAAATTTACATGATCAAGTAAAATTAATTGAGCAGGAGATGGAAGAAGTAAATAAATATGAACAAAATGCAGATGTTAATCTAGATAGCCTTAAGGAATGGAAAGAAGAGATTAATGAAAAGCTTAATCTTTTACCAAGAAATACTGTTAATGGAAATATTAATAAAGGAAATAAAAGTATGAGCTTTTTTGACAGAATTATGAAAAAAATAAATAGAAGCAGGTGAGAAAAGATTGGGCAGAATGTACTTTTGAAGATTTATTAGATTACGTACAGCCAACAAAATACATTGTAAAAAGTACAAATTACAATGATGATTTCAAAACTCCTGTTTTAACTGCTGGAAAAACTTTTATAAAAGGTTATACAGATGAAACGGATGGCATTTTTGATAATTTACCAACTATTATATTTGATGATTTTACGACTGCAACACAATTTGTAAACTTTAAATTTAAAGTAAAATCATCTGCAATGAAAATATTAGTACCAAAAAGCAAATTGGTAAATATACATTTGATTTTTTATGCGATGCAGGTTAATCAGATTAGAAATGACACACATAAAAGATATTGGATTTCAGTTTTTGCTAAAAAGAAATTCCAACTTCCACCTTTAGTGGAACAAACTGCAATCTTTAAAAAAATAGAAGAATTGTTCAGCAGTTTAGACAGCGGAATTGCCGACCTCAAAAAAGCACAAGAGCAATTGCTTATTTATAGACAAGCGGTTATGAAAAGAGCGTTTGAGGGACAATATACTGAAAGAAAGATTATTGATATTGCTTACGTAAATACTGGTGGTACGCCAAAAAGAGGAAATACAGACTTTTGGAAAAATGGTACAATTCCTTGGGTTACGAGTACTGTTGTAAATAATGATTTTGTTACAGAACCGTCAGAATATATAACTGAAAAGGCAATTAAAGATACGAATTGTAAGATTATTCCAAAGGGTTCTTTACTTGTGGCGATGTATGGTGAAGGAAAAACTAGAGGAAAATGTTCAGAATTAAAAATTGATACCACAACAAATCAAGCATTAGCAGGAATAACAATATTTGACGAATTTAAAGATTCAAAGCAATTTGTTAAATGGTTTTTTATTAAAAATTACGAAGAAATAAGATTACTTTCTAGTGGTGGAGTTCAGCCTAATTTAAATTTATCAATAATAAAAAATACTATAATCCCTTTCCCTGATCCAAAAGAACAAAAAAAAATCGTCCAAGAAATAGAATCGCGTTTATCGGTATGCGACAAAGTAGAAGAAAGCATTGCAGAAAGTTTAGTAAAAGCAAAAGCCTTAAGACAAAGCATTCTAAAAAAAGCATTTGAAGGGAAATTGTTGAGCGCAGCAGAAATTGCAAAATGCAAACTAGATAAGGATTATGAACCTGCGGGAGTTCATGAGAATGTTTCTGTAAAAAATGCAAAAAAAACTGTATTTTGAGTACGTGTAAAATGGGGTCACTAGTTAAAGTGAATGATTGGTTAACAAAAAATCGATCGGAATTTGCTCCTGTTATACTTTGGGAATTGTGCTGTAAAATTTATGAAGAAAAATGCTTCTGCGCGGATGCTTCAATCTTTTTTTCAGAAAGTGATTTACTTTCATCCCTTCTTCATTGTTTACAGACGCTCTGTCTTTCGAAGGGTTAAAAAGAGAATGCCACCCTTTCCGGTGGCATTCTGCTTAGTTATTATCAGGTAAGAAACTGTATTCCTTCGCGTATTTCAGCATCTGTTCCGCAAAAGTTTTAGGATATTTCAAGACATAGTCCGTCGCTTTGCCATTGCTACCGATAACTGGCGTGATATAAGGATTCACAAATCCACGGTAAGGTGCTTCGTCATATTTTGCATTCCGCGCCAGTACTTCTTTGTGAATGGCCTGATCTACTTTCACTCCATAATTCTCCACCAGATTTTTGGCGGCATTATAATCTCCCTCGGATTTGATGCGCTGTGTTTCGCGTAAGAGTTGACCAAACAGATCATGCAATTTACCGTAATCAGTAATGTTGAAATAAGTTTTTCCATTACGTACTACTTTTTCGATGACGTTATCTTTTTTACCTTTCGCAAAAACCCACGCACTGACCCATTGGCGGTTCCGCATGTGTGATTCTTCAATCTCGGCACCCGGGTCAAGTCGCACCAGTTGCATCATCAATCCGTTTCGGATATAATTATCATATGCTGCCATGCCCAATTCTTTCCAGTTGTCTGTTAAACCTAATTCCTGCAACTTCGGATCGTAAAGGAAATAAAGTCCAACCAGATCCGCGCGTCCTTCTTCCATCGTAGAAGCATAACTTTTTAAAGTTTCTTTCGGCGTACCTACACCAGGATTGATCTGGCCCGAAGCGTGACCTACCACTTCATGAAGCGCAGTGTGAAGCTTGCTTGATAGTTCACCATATTTTTCGGCCAGGCGAAGTTCTTCCTCATCGTTAACGAATTCTTTTAAACGACCTGAGCCTCCCGCCTGATTGTAGGCGTCGATGATGTTACCCAACGAGATAGACTTTGAGCCGTGTTCCGCCCGGATCCAGTCTGCATTCGGAAGGTTAACTCCAATAGGCGTACTCGGTGAAGAGTCTCCAGATTCTGAGGCGACGATGACCGTTTTATAACTGACGCCTACCACATTCTTTTTCTTATGTTGCGGCAGTAGCGGCGTATGATCTTCAAACCACTGCGCTTCTTTGGAAAGGACTTCCATCTTTCGCGACATATCAAAATCTTTGATCTGAACTACACTCTCGTAGGAACCTTTATGACCTAAAGGATCGCTGTAGACTTCGATAAAACCGTTATTGTAATCAATATTGCCATCAGTTGCTCCGACCCACGCGATATTATAATCATCCCACGCTTTTAGATCACCGGTTTTATAATATTTGATCAACAGCGCTAAAGCATCTGCCTGCTTTTGATTTTCGGTGACGGTCTTGGCTTTTTCTAACCAATAAGTGATCTTGTCAATGGCCGCTCCATACATGCCGCCACTTTTCCAAACTTTTTCAATTAGTTTTCCGTTTTCTTTAACCAATTTAGAATTTAAGCCAGTAGAAAGCGGACGATTAGTATCCGGACTTTTCATATTGGCATAAAATTGTTCAGCTTCGTCAGAAGTGACGCCGTCGCCATAAAAATTAACAGCAGAACCACGAAGTAATCCTTTGCTCAAATCCAGATTCACCTTTTTGGAATCTGTCGTATTAAAAATGATATCAGCGACCTGCGCATCGAGTTTGGTGCCAGTCGTTTTTAAAAGTTCTTCAAAGTATGTTTTTGAAAAAGTAGGTTTGATCTTTTCGTTGGAGTAGTGGTGATGAATGCCGTTGGAGAACCAAATCCTCTTTAGGTAGATCTCGAAATTTTTCCAGTCTGCAGTGTCCTTATTGCCATTATAACTCTGGTAGATATTTTCCAGCGCACGGCGAATTTTCAGGTTGTGTTGATAATTCTGATCATAGCTGATATCTCGGCCTGCATAACCCGCCTGACTCAGATAGTAGACATATTCTTTTTCCTTTAAAGTTAAATCGGTCCAGCCCGGCACCTGATATTTAAGTACTTCGATGTCGGCAAAACGGTCGATGCTATTTCCACTATTTTGGGCAACTTGTTCTTGGGTAGTCGACTCGGAGGCACTATTTTGCTGCACCGTACAGGAAAATAAAAGTACGGAAGCGAGCGCAAGGAGTGTGATTTTGGATTTTTTCATAATCTTTCTTTACACAAATATATTTATTTTAAAATCAATGAAAAACTGATCTTCAAGATTTGAGATCCTTAGAACGCTTCTAAATTGAACCAGAGATTTTCCATCGGAAGATCAATTCTCCAAATACAATTCTATTAAACTTGTAGTTTTTGGCTTTAAGAAAAATAAAGATATGAATCCAAAACTTATCTGCTTTGAAATTTCACCAATTCCCTTTGTAAGACATCCTAACAAAAACTAAAAGGAACGTACAACTTTAACCCGAGCGGCATCTTACATTGAGATAAAAAATAGAAATCGTTGAAACAAAAAGTACGAAATTTAAAATTCAATTGTTATGCTTTATTCTCAAATTTCTACCTTTACTTTTACAGTTATTACATATTCCTTCTTTACCAACTTTAAAATCACCTTATGGAAAAAAATTATGACTACCAGAAAAGTTTTAAAAATAAAGTCTGGATCGCGGCGGGAATTCTGCTTTTAATAATTTTAATCGCCTATTTATTTGCTACGCTTCTCAACTTATTGCTTCTGGTTCTGGCTGGTGCCTTAATGGCTATTTATTTTCATGGTTGTGCAGATCTGCTCAAACGTAAATTAAAAATAGGTTCACCTTATGCTCTTATTCTTTGAGTAGTTTTTAATGTAGTGGTGATCGGACTTTTCTTTTGGTTTGTGGGCGATCGTTTAAATTCACAGTTGGATGAACTATCAACCAAACTTCCGCAAACAGTTGAAAATGCGAAACAATGGCTGTCTGAAAAACCTCTTGGACAAAAAATTCTTAATTATGCTACAAACACTTTGGATTCAGGTAAAACTGGTGCCGTTATTAAGACCTTTTTCTCTTCTACATTTGGAATATTAAGCGATCTTTATATTGTGATTTTATTGGGTATGTTTTTTACAGCCAGTCCTGCAATTTATCGAACTGGAGTTATTCATCTGATACCGACTGGGGGAGAAGCCACTGCCGAAAACTTATGGAACGAAATCCATCAAGTATTAAAAAACTGGTTAAAAGGTCAAATTTTCGGTTTCTTTTTCATCGCTATCCTGACAGGATTAGGTCTCTGGCTGCTGGGACTGCCGTTGGTTTTAGCGCTAGCATTGGTGGCTGGATTACTTAATTTTATTCCGAATTTTGGACCTTTGATCGCGCTCATTCCTGCCACTTTACTGGGATTAATGCAAGGCCCCAACACTGCTTTATTGGTAGTAGGACTTTTCACCTTGATTCAGATTATTCAAAGCACTGTAACGCAACCTTTAATTCAGAAAAAAATGGTCAGTGTTCCACCAGCCTTATTGGTTTTCGGACAGGTTGCGATGGGTGTTATTGCTGGCTTTTGGGGCGTTTTATTAGCAACGCCGTTGGTAGCAATTGTGATGACTTTGGTTAATAGATTGTACGTGGAAAAACAAGAAGATCAATCTGACTAAATTGAAATTTGATGATCTTAAGAATTCATTATTGTTAAAACATAAACAGTTCGCAAGAAATCAATATCTTAAATGTTTAAACAAAATGTTGCGAGCTTTTATTGATACTACTCTTATCTACGTAATGATGGCCAAAAAATCCTGATTTAAATTTGTAAAAATTTCTATTCATCTCTATTTCACGCTTCTTTTTTGAACTTTTGAAAGAAGTACATCAGACAATCTTTGTGACTTTTGTGGTCGCAGCACAATGAATATTAAACTAATTTAAAAAGGCAGATCAATACTTTCCGGTTTCACAAAATCTTTCGAATACGGATTCTCCAGGAAACTTAAAAAAGGTTTTTGAAACTGTATAATATCTTCACTTTGAATTCCGTAAACTGACCAGTAATTGGTGAGCAATTGTGCAAAAACTTCATCATCCCAAAATCCAAACACAGGTCTATCGGCATTTGCGGTGATAGGTATTGCTTCTATTGTAATTCCATTCTCTGTGTTTTCAATTTTGTATTCTGGTTTATACTGCAGAATATAATCGGAGTAATGAAATCGGGCGAACAACTCTTCAAATTGTATTGGATGCAAAACATGACCGTCCATTTTTTCTAGAATTTCTTTCTGCTTTTCGCCAATTATTCCATTATCCTGCAAACACGCAATCAGGCCAAAACCGTTGACACCAAATTGGAACAATAGATTAACGGTATCATCGCGATAACTAAAAATGTCAGCCGAATATTTTAAAGGGAATACAGCAATAGTCCAGGGTTTCTGGTCTACAAAAGAGATAGGCTCGACAATCGATTGCAGCATTAAATGCAAATTTCCAAAACGTTCCCGTAAGGTAGCCGACAAGTCAAAAGGTTCTCTTAATCGCATCATGCGTGCGCTTTCGTAGCGCATTTCGTAATACAACATTCCATAAACCATGCGACCGGTCCAGAGAAAAAGCTCCTCTTCATCGAGAGTCTTTATTCCGTCGTAGCCATTTTGATAGGCAGCCTGAACCTTTTCTTCTAACGCCTCGAATGCTTTTTTTACGCGTGGTGAACATGGCAATTGAAGATCTGCATAAGTGTAGGACTTCGATTTATCCATCATTTCAATTCGGTCGGTGCCAAATTTAAAATGATCCATCAACCACAGCGGATAAACAGTCATTTTTTCGGTGGTTAAATCACCGGTTAAAAAGCAAAATTGATCGTCGAATATTAAATCCTGAAACGGATTATAAAGCGCTACTGACATAAATAAATTGAAAATTAAGTGTAAACTTTTTGCAAAGATAACCATTAACTCCCGCTTCGTTTATAGGAATAGCACAGAAATAAAGTTTGAAATAAAAAAATCAAGGAATTGTTGAACAGACTAATTTTGAAACGTAAACTTTAATCACAAAAAGAATTTGCGTTAGTATCTTTCGAAATGCAGCGTTTTACCGATCCATTGCCATTTCCAATAGCCGCGAACAATCAATTCGCCATCCGCTCTAATTTCGGCGTACGAGTCCCAGGTTCTACCGCTGGAGGCATCATAAATTTTTCCGTTTTCCCATCTTTTGGTGGCAGAATTAAAGTGCAGACCGTCCAAAACTTCCATTCCAATTATTTTTCTATGTCTCATCTTGGGATTAGGATTGCGGTGGTCAACACTGGCGTGCATGGGTTTTCCACTTCCCAGTTTAATGTCGTACCAGATTACTTTGGCCTTAAATGTCCCACCTTCTTTATATACTTGAACTTTTACACTTTTATCGGTGGCCATCCAGTTTCCTAAAATATCATCCATTTTAGTTTGAGCGTTGACCGTTGAGCATAGTATTAAAAGAAAGAAGATTGAAGATTTGATCATTGTGATTTTAAGTTTTAAAAGTAATAACGAAGGACATAGTTGTTTTATGATTTTCAAAAAGAATACGATTATTATTTTAATTTAATTTTAAAAATAATACTCTTTTTTGAGAAAGTAGTGGCTGAAATAGCACCTATCCATTATCGAGCCATTTCTTCGTCGGCAAAAATCGCATTATTTTTGATATTTCCAAAGAGGATATTTTAATTTTTACATCAATTTTATTTTTAATCAGCCGCCGCTAAACTTTAGAGAGGGAGTGAAGACCAATATTCCGGACGCAAAGACATGAATTTATTCGTGCCGATATGAAGTAAATGATTGATTATTTGGTTTTAAACTGATAAGCTTTTCTCAATTCACGAATAGATTCTTTGTAGCGATTTCTCAATTTTCAGCGAAGTGTTTAATTGATTCTTTGGACTCATCTTATTAAAAAATGAACAAATTAAAATTTATTGAACTAGTTCAACATGTTCTTTTTCGTCGCCGACCTAACTTTGCATCATCATAATAGAGGTAGAAATATTCGTTGAAAATTATAAAGTATTTCAGATAGATTTACAACAACCTCCTTAATACAAACAAAAATTGATGAAACAAGAAATTAACAACAAAACGGCCTTACTGCTGATCGATATTCAAAATGATTATTTCCCAGGCGGAACCATGTAATTATCAGCGCCCAGTGAAGCGGCAGAAAAAGCAGGTAAAGTGCTTTCCTTTTTTAGAAAAAACGAAATGCCGGTTATTCATATTCAACATATCGGCGTTCAGGAAGGAGCGACTTTCTTTTTACCGGAAACCAAGGGTGCCGAGATTCACCAAAGTGTAGCTCCCTTGGAAACGGAAAAGGTGATCGTCAAAAACTACCCGAATAGTTTTAGAGAAACTGAATTATTAGACTATTTAAAGGAGAAATCTATTTCAAATTTAGTAATTTGCGGCATGATGACCGACGTTTGTGTAAGTTCAACGACAAGAGCTTCTATGGATTTTGGTTTTCACAATACAATCATCACAGATGCAGTGACCACGAGAGATCGGGAACTGAATGGCAAAGTAATTCCAGCTGAACAGATCACCGAATCTTTTTTGGTGGGACTGAATGCCTTGGGCGGATTGTATGCAGCACTTGAAACAAGTGAAAGCTACATCAAACAATACTGAAACAATATGGGGTCGTTCCCTTCTTTTGAAAAAAACATTCTGAAATACGTTGATTTGTCGGAAGATGAGTTAGCCCATTTTATATCTTGTTACACGCTTGAAACCGTAGAAAAGAACAGAGTTATTTTAAATGAAGGCGAAGTGTGCTAATTTGAAAGCTATGTGCTCGAAGGTTGTTTTAAAGTTTTTTATCAGGACGAAAACCTCAAAGAACATATTCTTTATTTTGCAATTGAAGATTGGTGGGTTTTAGATATCGGCAGTTTTGTTTCTGGCAAATTTTCGAAATTAAATATTCAGGCGTTGGAAGATTCTGTGATTTTAAGCATCGATCGCGCTACGAAAGAGCAATTGTATATAGATATTCCTAAAGTGGAAAAGCTCTTCCGAATTATGAATCAAAAGTCTTTATCCTCCATGCATCTAAGAATGATCAGCATGCTTCACAAAACGGCGGAGAGAAGGTATCTTGATTTTATGGAAAGATATCCAACCCTTAATCAAAGAATTGCGCAACATCAGATCGCTGCCTATTTAGGAATTTCTCACGAATTCCTGAGTAAAGAAAAAAAAAGGCTCCTGCGTAATTAGCAATTAAATTTCCTACTTAAAAATTATTAAAGATTAAAAATACCGTTCACGAAGAAGGTGCAGTATAGCACTATGCCTTCAATTAAAATTTTTACAATGATGATCATACGAAAAAACATTTTTATCACAACTTTGCTACTTTTTATGACCTGCATGGTGTCGGCGCAATATGTACAGAAAGAAAACAGTCTGAATCAGGCGGGAGCTTTAAAGTTAGCAGAACAAGCCGGACTTGAAGCTCAAAAATTAGATAAAAAAGTATCGGTTGCTGTCCTTAATTCTTCTGGCGTGACCCTTTTACTTCTGAAAGCAGATAACGTAGGACCACACAATACAGAGGCTTCCCGAAGAAAAGCGTTCACTTCATTATCGACAAAAACGGCAAGTTATGACCTGATGAAAAATGCAGCAGGTAACGAAAGTGCGCGAAATTTAAATACCCTTCCAGAATTACTTTTATTAGGAGGCGGAACACCAATCTGGAAAGATGGTGAACTCGTAGGAAGCTTAGGCGTTTCCGGCGGTGGAAGCGGCGAAAATGATCACAATATCGCCTTGAAAGCCGTACAACAGTTAGGATTTAAAACAAGTAAATAAATAAAATAATTAAAATGAAATCAAGAAATTTTTTAATCGTACTTATGCTTGCCTTTGCAAGTTTCAGCTTCGCCCAAGAAGCAAAATTTCAATTGTCAAGTCACATCTTAGATGTTACTAAAGGCGAACCCGCTCCCGGTGTTAAGATCGCTTTAGCAAAACAGGACAAAGCCGGAAACTGGATGACTGTAGACGAAAAGGTCACCGATAAAAATGGTCGGATCACCGATTTTTTAAAGGAAACAAAAGGAGTTTCTAATGAAGGAATTTATAAGTTGACTTATTTTACAGCACCTTATTTTAAAAGTTTAAACCAAAATTCTTTTTACCCTTTTATTGAGGTCGTATTCGAGATCAAAGGTGAAAACCATTTCCACGTACCGATTACCTTATCTGCCTACGGATATTCTACGTACAGAGGGAATTAATATTTTTCATAATAATCAATCAATTTCAAAACCCTGGTTATGCTGGGGTTTTGTTGTTCTCAAATTTAAAAACAATGTTTTTGACTTACAGATAGATCATGAGATTTTTCTGTCTATAATGATTATTTTAAATGAACATCGCGCTGATAATAATGGTTCGCTGATTCTCCCTATTTTTGCACGCTGAAAAAACAGCCATCTACCATCCCTAAACCACATTCTCAGGAAAGAATTTTACTTCATGAAAAAACACAAAGCCGCTCGGTTTTTGATGATATCAACTGTTTTATTTGTACAGCTTATATTTTTATTAATGATTATTAAAGAGCAATATGAATCGAATAATTTTGCGACCATCCTTTCCATAATCGCAGTGACCTTAGTACTGATATCAGGGTATAAATATTTGGATTTACATCATGAAGAATATGTTTACGAAAATATTTCTGTCGTAGTTTGGGTACCGATTGGAGCGGTGATTTGCTATTTGTTGAATACATCAACCGATCTCGGAAGTGTTTTATCAGTCGGCATTACGGGTGCAGTTGCTTCCTTGTTACCTTCCATCGATAAAAAATCAGACTATTTTAACAAGTTACCAGCCGCTATTTATTGTGGAGCTTTCATAGGAATGTCGAGTGTCAAAATTGCACCATCGATTGGTTTTGTCATTGCTGCCGGAATTTTAGCAGGTCTCTTTTTTATGCTTGCAAAAAATCTATTCGTTGGGATTGGCGGAAAATTCGGAAGTATTGCCTTCGGCAGTATGGTCATTATCTCTTTAATTAATTGGTTACTATGAACGATTTAATCATGACAACCGTCGCTGGAATTCTCGGTGCGACACTTACTTTTTGTGTAAGTGAACGTTATCAACTGGGTCCGATTCGGTCTTCCGCTTTGCTGTCGATTGCGGTCGGATTGTTTTTCTACAGTTTCCCGAACATCTTTAATCCTTATCTCACCAAAAATATTCCTTTGGTCTTTATGGGAACTTCCTTCATCGGTATGGTTTCCGCTAAATCGTACGGAAGTTATTTTCGTTTGGCTGTTGCCGGCAATTTATTCAGTATTATTTACTGCAACAAAAGTCTTTTCTTCGAAGGTTTTGGTGGTGCGCTTGGAGCCCTGGCTTTTATTTCTTTATTAACGGTCATCAGTGTGTCTGATTTAATTGCCAGAAAAACGAAAATGAAAAGAGTTTACGTCCGCGTTAGAAGAAGAGGTTGGACGTATAAAAATTAGCATCGATTAAATCATATTTTCAAACGCAGCATATTATTTTTCAAACATTTTTTTAGAATTAAATTTTCTTTGCGCAATCTTATACACGATAACTCATTATTAAAAGGTCAGCTTTAAGATTTTAAAATTTTTAAAAGGTGGTCAAACTCTTGCTAAAATCGATTGTGAATTTAGATAGTTTCAATCGAATTACTGAAATTTAAAAATGAACGTTCATTCTTTTTTTTGTATCTTTGTACTATCAAAAAAAGTAAACGAAAATGAAAGTAATTTTTTGGGTGATTGTAAGCATCCTTTTAGCAGTGTTAATGATGGTTGCCGGCATTCAGCATTTATGGAATCCCGAATTCTATCTGCCTTTTGTGCCGTCCTATTTACCTTTTCCGCTAGCCATCGTTTATTTATCAGGAGTGGTGGAGTTGCTTTTGGGAGTGGTCACTTTATTTTTAAATCAAAAATATACCAAATATGGCATTTTAGGAATTGCGATATTAATGGTGATTTTCTTACCGCTTCACATTGAAGATGCTTTGCGGGAACAACCTGTTATTGGAAGTCCGACTTTTGCGTATATCAGATTAGCAATTCAGTTTCTATTAATTTGGCTTTCTTGGAATTCTTACAAGTTTACTTCATCTAAAAAGGTTTTAAACAATGCTTAAGAAAGAAAAGATCACCGATAAAAAAAGTGCTTTATTGAATGCGACTTTGACTTTGGTCAATAATCACGGCTTTCATAACACCCCAATGTCTAAGATCGCCAAACTTGCGGGCGTGTCACCAGCAACGATCTATCTTTATTTTGAACATAAACAGGATTTAATTAATACGCTTTATTTAGAAGTAAAAGAATCGTTCAGTGCCTGTGCTTTTGAAGGCTATCAAGAGGAATTGTCCGTGAAAAAAGGCTTTGAACTCATTTGGTTTAATATTGCCAATTACAAATTAAAACAAATAAACGAAGCGACTTTTTTGTCCCAATGTGACAACAGTCCCATGATTGATGAGGCGATCAGAGTAGAAGGATTAAAACATTTGCAGCCTTTACTTAATCTTTGGGAAAAAGGAAGAAAGGAAGGAATCATTAAGCCACTTTCTGATTACATTCTTTATGCTTACACCATTTATCCGCTTTCTTTTTTACTGGAAATGCAAGACCGTGAAATTTATAGCGTTAATGAAAAAATCAAGAAAGAAACTTTTCAAGCGGCTTGGGATGCGATTCGGATATAATATTTTTTCCACTGAAAAAGAATGAACGTTCAGTTATTAAAGCTGTTTCAATATTTTTTGACAATAAGAACTTTTAATTTTAAAATTATAAAAATGAATAAAACAATCATACTCAATAGTCGTCCGGTTGGGAAACCTCAACAGTCAGACTTTAAAGTGATCGAGGAAGAAATGCCAGAAATCAAAGACGGCGAAATTCTTTTGAAAACTAAATTTGTTTCCGTCGATCCTTACTTAAGAGGAAGAATGAGTGATGCAAAATCCTATGTTCCTCCTTTTGAACTTCAAAAAGCAATGAGTTCTGGAGTCGTCGCAGAAGTAACAGAGTCTCAAAATGATCAATTTAAAGTAGGAGATTTTGTCTCAGGAATGTTAGAGTGGAAAGAATTTCAAAATTCAAAAGGAGAAAATCTTTTAAAAATTAATGACCAACTCGCGCCGCTTTCTAATTATTTAGGAGTTTTGGGAATGACTGGATTAACCGCTTATTTCGGACTCACCGAAATTGGGAAACCACAAAAAGGAGAAACTATTGTTGTTTCTGGAGCCGCTGGAGCCGTCGGAAGCACCGTTGGTCAAATTGGAAAAATATTGGGTTGCCGCGTCATCGGAATTGCGGGAACTGATGAAAAAGTAGAATTACTAAAATCTAAGTTTGGTTTTGATGATGCTATTAACTACAATACTACAAAGGACATGACCAAAGCAATTGCCGAAGTTTGTCCGGATGGAGTTGATGTCTATTATGACAATGTTGGCGGAACGATTTCCGACAGCGTGCATGCGAATATCAACAGATTAGGCCGAATTATTGTATGTGGTGCCATCTCCGCTTACAATGATACTTCAATACCGCAAGGTCCGCGTGTTGAACATTTTCTGATCCGTAAAAGTGTCTTGATGCAAGGCTTTATCGTCAGCAATTACGCCGAGAAGTTTCCAGCCGGAATGAAACAATTGTCGCAGTGGTTGTCGGAAGAAAAACTACATTCTGAAGAAACCATAGTTGAAGGTTTTGACAATATTCCTCAAGCCTTCCTCAATCTTTTTGAAGGGAAGAATACAGGAAAAATGATCGTAAAAATATAAACAGAAAAACAAAAATATGAACAATTTTAAATACAGAAATCCAACAAAAATATTGTTTGGTAAAGGTCAGATAGAAAATCTTTCGACAGAAATCCCTGCTAACTCAAAAATACTGATGCTTTACGGAGGCGGAAGTATTATGAAAAACGGAATTTACGAACAGGTTACAAAAGCACTTTCAGAATATGAAGTTGTAGAGTTTGGTGGAATTCCGGCCAATCCAGAATACAGCGTTTTATTAGATGCTTTGAAAGTCATCAAAGAAGAAAACATCACTTATCTTTTAGCAGTTGGTGGCGGTTCTGTGATCGACGGAACCAAGTTTTTATCAGCTGCAGCTTTATATGAAGGCGATACGCCTTGGGATTTATTGACCAACAAAAAACCAGTGACCGAAGGTTTGCCTTTCGCAACGGTGTTGACGCTTCCTGCAACAGGTTCAGAAATGAATTCAGGATCGGTCATTACGAGAGCTGAAACGAAAGAAAAATTAGCGTTTGGTGGACCAGGATTGTTTCCAATATTTTCTGTTTTAGATCCGGAAGTTATCAAATCGATTCCACAACGTCAACTGGCGAATGGGATTGCTGATGCGTTTACGCACGTTTTAGAACAATATATGACGTATCCAATTGGTGCGAAATTACAGGATCGTTTTGCCGAAAGTATCATCCAGACGTTGGTTGAAGTGGCTCCGACAATTATGAAAGATCCATCCGATTATGAGGCAGCATCCAATTTTATGTGGAGTTGTACCATGGCTTTGAATGGCTTAATTCAGCAAGGAGTTCCTGGCGATTGGGCAGTTCACTCGATGGGTCACGAATTGACAGCGCTTTATGGCATCGATCACGCCCGAACTTTGGCCATTTTAGCTGGAAATCATTACCGTTATAACTTCGAAAACAAGAAAGAAAAATTAGCGCAATATGCTGAACGCGTTTGGAATGTTACGGAAGGAACTTTGGAAGAAAAAGCGCACGCTGGAATTAACAAAACCGATGAGTTTTTCAAATCGTTGGGAATCGATATTAAATTATCAGATTACACCAAGGATTATGAAGAAACGGGTAGTATCGTTGCAAAACGTTTTACCGAAAGAGGCTGGGATGGTTTAGGAGAACACAAATCTTTGACTCCGAATGACGCTCAGAAAATTATCGAAATGAGCTACTAGAAAGTAGATCTTACAAGAAATGTATTGTGAATTTCATTGCGGACTTTGCTAAGTGCAACGCCTTTGCGAACTTAAATAAGGATGTGAAACAGTATTTTTAAAAAAATCTTTGCGACACTTTGCGTTAAAAATTTATTGTTCAATATGAATATTCAAAAAATTATTAAAATTTAAACACTTAAAAAAAAAGATATGAAAATATTATTTGTCTTAACATCTCACGATCAATTAGGAAACACCGGCGAAAAAACGGGGTTTTGGATCGAAGAATTTGCAAGTCCTTACTATTATTTAGTAGATAAAGGCGTTGACGTTATTTTAGCTTCTCCAAAAGGTGGACAACCACCAATTGATCCTACGAGCGACAAGCCAGAAAATCAAACTGAATCTACAAAAAGATTTAAAGGTGATTCAGCACTTCAGGAAAAATTGAGCAAAACGCATCAACTTTCTGAAGTTTCATCAGATGATTATGATGCCGTATTTTATCCAGGTGGTCACGGACCATTATGGGATTTGGCAGAAAGCGAAGTTTCCGCAAAACTGATCGAGAGTTTTTACAACTCCGATAAACCGGTTTCTTTTGTTTGTCACGCGCCCGCAGCTCTGAAACATGTAAAGAGCACAAATGGAGAACCTTTGGTTACAGGTAAAAAAGTAACTGGATTTACCAATACAGAAGAAGCTTTGGTACAGTTAACCGATGTTGTTCCATTCTTGGTAGAAGATATGTTGAAAGAAAATGGCGGAATCTACAGTAAAGCTGGCGATTTTGAACCGTATGCTTTAGAAGATGGTTTATTGATCACCGGTCAAAACCCAGCTTCATCTGAAAAAGTAGCTGAAATATTATTAGCTCAACTTCAAAAATAAAAACCATTTAGTTTCGAATAATTAATAAAAAGTTCCAAAGTGGTTTTCTACTTTGGAATTTTTTTTATGATTACGAATCGGTTTAAATATTTTTCAAACAGAAAAGGCATTCTATTATTACCCATTAAAATCTTCGGAAAAGTGTATAAAGAATAGTTTGTATATTTTGCAACCTTTTGATTCAGTTATTTTTGCATTTCTCTTTTGCCACTTTTGTGGTTAAAAAATAAATCTTTTTAAAAGCTTACAAATTCTTTTTGCTACATTCGTTTTTCATAACTAAAGCATGAACGAAAATATTTTAGGTTTGGTCGCGGGTGGAATTACTTCCGTAGCCATGTTGCCCCAACTCATCAAAGTTTTAAAAAATAAAGATGTCGAAGATTTATCTTTATTAATGATTCTATTCCTGATTATCGGACTCTCCTTATGGGTTTGGTACGGTTTCATCAAAGAAGAACTTCCCATCATCTTATCGAATGCTTTCGCCGTTTTGGTCAATGTTTTTCTCTTAATCTCTTATTTCATGTACCGTAAAAAATAATTTTTTTCTTATGATATTTCTGAAATTGGTGTAAAACATTTGTGTTTCTTTTTACTTCTTATTAATCAAATCAATCTCCTTCTTCAAACTCAAAAACATCTCCTTTACCGTCATCATATCCAAAGTTTCATTCTCAAATTCTGAAGTGTTAATACTGCACGCATATTCCCAGATCTCCACCAGCTCAGAAAGCTTAATATCATAAGGTTTGTACAGCGGATTATCGGAACTCACGGTGATGTTTCTAGCTGTTTTCTTTTCAAACCTTTTATAAACAACACCTTCATTTTGGGTAATGAAAATATAAGTTTTATCTTTCTTTAAATCAGTCACATTTTCCACATATTTCCCCACGATGAATGTTCCGTTTTTAAAAGGCGGCATAGAATCTCCACTTGCCGGAAAAGCCCGAAATTTTCCGTTCCGTAAAAAAGGTAAGGAAATCGTTTGCAGCTTTTCAATATATTCAGGATCGCTGTAACCTTGCAAATAACCCATCTGCGCTTTTTCGGGAATAATTTCTATCTTATTTTCCCCTTTTTCATCTACTGTGATTGGAAGGATCGTCCGATTGTCTGGGAGTTTCATCATCTTTTCTAAAGAGTATTTACTTAAGTCCAAACCCACCAATAAATCGATGCTGATTCGGTAGTATTTAGACAGACGAATTAGGATTTCGATAGGCGGTTCACTGGAGCCATCTTCATATTTTGCGTATCGCCCGCGGGTAATTAAAAGGTCATCTGCAATTTTTTGTTGAGCATATTTTTGCTGACCTCTCAGATGCCGCATGTTTTCTGATAAAATTGACATTGCTATAAATTATAGCAACAAATATACAAATTTTTGATATAAAACGTACTAATTTTGTACCCATGAATCGAGCAATTGCACATATGGATTTGGACACTTTTTTTGTGTCCTGCGAAAGATTACAGGAATCAAAACTAGAGGGTATTCCTATCATTATTGGTGGTGGTGACCGTGGAGTAGTGGCGTCTTGCTCTTATGAAGCGCGTCGTTTTGGTGTGCGCTCAGCGATGCCGATCAAAATGGCTTTGAGGTTATGTCCTGAAGCCAAAGTGATCCGCGGAGATTATGAACGCTACTCGAAATTTTCCAAAGAAGTCACCGAAATTATTCAGGAGAAAGTTCCTGTTTTAGAAAAAGCAAGCATCGATGAATTTTATATGGATCTGTCCGGCATGGATCAGTTTTTTGGCTGTTATCAGTGGACGAAAGAAATTGCTGATTCGGTCACGAAAAATACAGGTTTGCCGATCAGTTTTGCTTTGTCCACAAATAAAACCGTTTCAAAAATTGGCACTGGCGAATCTAAACCAGTCGGAAGATTAGAAATCCAGGCTCAAAATATAAAACCATTTTTAAATCCGTTATCCGTCCGAAAAATTCCAATGGTTGGTGATGTCACTTTTCAATTGCTTTCCCGCGTTGGAATCCGAACCATTCAGACTTTAGCCGATATGCCCGTTTTGGTTTTGCAGCAAATGATTGGCAAAAATGGGGGTGAACTCTGGAAAAAAGCGAACGGAATTGATTTGACTCCTGTTGTCCCGTATTCCGAAAGAAAATCACTCTCCAGCGAACATACTTTCACGAATGACACCATGGATCTATTCGAACTCAAAAGGTTAATTTCAGCCATGGCAGAATCTCTCGCTTATCAATTAAGAAAAGAAAAGTGGCTGACTTCCACCGTCGTTTTAAAAATCCGATATGCTAATTTCGATACTGAGACCAAACAGTGCAAAATTTCTTACACTTCTATTGACCACACTTTAGCGCGGGTCGCATTAGATTTATTTGAAAAACTCTACACCCGTAGAATGCGGCTTCGATTGGTTGGTTTGCGATTTACCAATCTCGTTCACGGAACGTATCAGATGAATTTATTTGAAGACAGCGAAGAACTCATGAATCTTTACCAAGCCATGGATCGCATGAAAAATCGGTTTGGCAAAAATGCTCTGGGACGCGCTTCCGGATTTGATTTGGCTTCTGTTTAAATGTATAAAATTGTGTCACACTCAATAATCATCAATAAAATAAATCAGATAGGTTTCGTTATGACGAAACTTTGTTTACCTTTGAATTAACCGAATATCTAATGAAAAATCTTTTTGAAATTATCTTTTTAGAGGAAGCATTTGAGTTTTTAAGTGGACTTGAAAAGAAGCATTATGAGAAAATTCTTTACAATATTCGTAAATCTCAAATCACTCATGATCCCGAACTTTTCAAAAAATTGACCGATGATATTTGGGAATTTAGGACGCTTTATCAAGGTCTTCAATATCGGTTTCTTGCATTTTGGGATAAAACTTCTTCAACACAAACACTGGTTATTTCAACTCATGGATTTATAAAGAAGAGTAGTAAAGTTCCTGATAATGAAATTCGAAAGGCAGTTAATTCGAGAACTAAATATTTTGCAGATCAGCAGTTAAAAAACAGAAAAAAATGAAAACATATACTTTAAACCAGGTTCAGGATCAGTTAATAGGAGAAATCGGAACCACTCAACGTGACCTATTTGAGTATGAACTTCAAATGGATCTAATTGGTAAAGCAATTAAGGAAGCCAGAATTGAAAGGAATTTGACGCAAGAAGAGTTAGGAAAATTAGTAGGGGTACAAAAGGCTCAAATATCACGATTAGAAAGTAATGCCAGTAATGTCACAATAGATACCTTATTGAAAGTTTTTACTGCTTTAAAAGCTAGGGTGAAATTACAGATAGAATTGCCCAACTTAAATATTAGTTTGGGAGAATAGTGGAGTCAAACTATTATTAAATGTATTTTAAAAGATGCTTCGACAGGCTCAGCATGACACTGATATTCATTAGGTGCTGGATTCAATATTTATTTAAAAAGTTACAGAAGCATTTATTTAAAATTTTTTTAAGAGGTTAAAAAAGCCTTTATAAATTTCAATTTTAGAAGGAAATCTTAGTGGTCTTAACTTCTTCATCGAGATCTTAATGGTAAAAATATTTAACCAAACATCGGTCTGACCTCATGCAAATTTCAGAAAATTCTGATGTTTTTTTAAAGATTCAAATAGAAAAAAAGGGAACGTGTTTGATTTCAAATAATACCTCAAATTTTTGTCTCTCATCTATTAGTCTATTATCTCTCATCTAAAAAAATGTTCCTCAATTCCCACACTTATCACAGTCTCCGTTACGGCATTTTATCAGTTGAAGAACTGGTGAAGCAAGCCGTTGATGCTGGTGTGAAAAAACTGGTGTTGACCGACATCAATACCGTTACCGCGATTTATGATTTTAAAAAAGAATGTGAAAAATTTGGAATTAAACCAATTGTAGGCGTAGAAATTCTAAAAGAAAACCAACTCCTTTATATTACTATTGCAAAAGATGAAACCGGAATTGCAGAGATCAACCGTCTATTAACCAATCATAATTGCGATGAAGTAGAACTTCCGCAGATTTCTCCAGATTTTCAGAAAGTGTTTGTTATTTATCCATTGGGAAATATTCCGGAAGTCTTAAAGGAAAATGAATTTGTCGGCGTTCGTGCAGAAGAACTGAACCTTTTAATTCGTCCAGAGTGGCAAATGTTTCTGGATAAAATGGTCGTTTTGCATCCGATTACTTTTAAAACTAAAAAAGAATTTAATCTGCATCGAATTTTAAGAGCTATCGATCAGAATACTTTGATTTCAAAACTCTCGGAAAGTGATTGCTGTTCGCCGAATGAAGTTTTCGAACCTGTTTCAACTATTCTGGAGAAATTCAAAAGATATCCCAAGATGATTCAAAATACCCAATTCATTCTTGATAATTCTGAATTCAATTTTGATTTTAAAACACCGAAAAATAAAATCTACTTTACTGAAAATAAAGAAACCGATGCTGCACTTTTAAGAAAACTTGCATACGAAGGTTTGGATAAAAGATACCCAGAAAGAACGCAAATTGTCATCGATCGGATTGAGAAAGAATTGAAAGTTGTTACTGAAATGAATTTCGCGGGCTATTTTCTAATTACTTTAGATATTGTAAAATACAGTAGGAGTCGTGGTTTTCTGCATGTTGGACGTGGAAGTGGAGCGAACAGTATTGTGAGTTACTGCCTCGGGATTACAGAGATTTGTCCTATTGAATTGAATCTTTATTTCGAACGTTTCCTGAATACCCAACGTAAAAATCCACCCGATTTTGATATCGATTGGAGTTGGCGGGAACGGGACGAAATTCTAAAATATATTTTCGAACGCTACGGAAAAGAACACGTCGCTTTTTGTGGAACGAATGTCGAATTTAAATACCGCTCCATTTTTCGGGAAGTGGGGAAAGCTTTTGGGTTGCCGAAAGAAGAACTCGATGTTCTGGCGAAAAATCCGATGGCGACTCATGATGAAAATAAAGTCGTCAAACTTGTACAGAAATACGGAATGCTGCTGGAAAAATTTCCGAATCAACGCAGCATGCATTCCTGTGGAATTATTATTTCCCAGGAACCAATTACCAATTATACCGCTTTGGAAATGCCACCGAAAGGTTTCCCCATCGTACAGTTTGATATGAATGTGGCGGAAGATATCGGTTTTGAAAAGTTTGATATTCTTTCTCAGCGCGGTTTGGGAACGATCAAAGATACTTTAGACCTCGTCAAGAAAAATCAGGGAATTGATATTGATATTCATAATACGACGCTTTTTAAAAATGATAAAAACTGCAATGATTATTTAAGCATCGGAAAAACAATCGGCTGTTTTTATATTGAAAGTCCCGCCATGAGAGGTTTGCTTCGACGTTTAAAATGCGAAGATTATAAAACTTTGGTTGCTGCTTCTTCCATTATTCGTCCGGGTGTGGCGAAAAGTGGCATGATGAAAGAATATATTTTTCGACATAATAATCCTACAAAGTTTGAATATTTCCACGATGTTTTTAAAGAGCAACTCGGTGAAACCTACGGAATAATGGTTTATCAGGAAGATGTGATTAAAATCGCCTTGCATTTCGGTGGCGTTTCTGCTGATGACGGCGATGTTTTAAGAAGGGCGATGAGTGGAAAAAGTCGGTCGATTCAGAAATTACAGGAAGTTCGGGAGAATTTTTTTAATTCCTGTGCGAGAAAAGGTCACCCCGAACAGCTTTCACAAGAAGTGTATCGACAGATCGAATCTTTTGCGGGTTATTCTTTTTGCAAAGCACATTCTGCTTCTTATGCCGTAGAAAGTTATCAGAGTTTATATTTAAAGGTGAATTACCCGATCGAGTTTATGGTTTCGGCCATCAATAATGGCGGTGGTTTTTACCGCACAGAAGTGTATGTTCATGAATGCAGAATGGGTGGTGGAAAAATTCATAATCCGTGTGTGAATAAGAGTTTATTTGAAACGACGGTTTATGGCGAAGATGTTTTTTTAGGTTTCATGCATATTGAAAAACTCGAAAGCAGAATCGCTAATTTTATTCCGGAAGAAAGAACAAAAAATGGAGATTACATTTCCTTAGAAAACTTTATCAAACGTGTTCCGGTGGGGATTGAAACTTTACAAACCTTGATTTTTGTAGGTGCTTTTCGATTTACGGGAAAACCTAAAAATGAATTATTGATTGAAGCGCGATTGCTCATAATCCATTTCAAACCGGAATATCGCTTGCCGACTTTTTTTGAAACTCCAGTCCAGGAATACCAACTTCCGGTGTTGAAAAGAAATCGTTTTGAAGACGCTTTTGATGAAATAGAAATTTTGGGATTTGCCGTCTCTTGCAGCCCATTTGATCTGTTGCAAACGAAATACCGCAGCATCATCATGGCAAGACATTTACCACAGCATCATAAACGACAAGTGAGAATGTTGGCGTATTTAATTTCGCGGAAACATGTTCCGACTAAAAAAGGAACCATGTTTTTCGGAACCTGGATTGATGCAGAAGGAAACTTTTTCGATACGGCGCATTTTCCGGATAATTTACAAAAATATCCTTTTCAGGGTGGCGGTTGTTATTTGTTGTTGGGACAGGTTGAAGTTGATTTTCATTTTCCTACGATTACCATTTTCAAAATGGCGAAAATGCCTTTTATTCCTGATCCGAGATATGCTGAAGATCAGCAGAAAAGTTATGAAGTTCACAAAAAGATCAATGAAGATGTAAGTATGACGACCAGAAATCCTTATCCACAAGAACATGAGATTGGGTTGCCGCGGAATAAGATGGTGGTCGTGAAATAATAAAATATCTTAATAATTTTTTGCCTCTTGAAATAATCATTACTAAGAATATTATCGTTTTATAAAGACTTTGAGGATAATTTTTAAATTTGTTTAAAACTTTGATGTGATGAAATCTACACGGGAAATTTTCAAAAATAATCCTTCCTTACTTCAAGAGCTAGAAGTGATAGAACTTTTGGAATATTGCGACGAACTGGAAACTGAAATTGTAGAATTCAAATTTGAAAAATCAAACAGCAAAGAATTAGCAATGCTCGATATGCTGCAGGAAGTGATAAAAGGATGCAATGACCTGGAAAAAGAACAGACGGAACATGACCGTTTTGGATATGAAGCGCCGCAATATCAGGAAGCAATTTTAAGTTTAAAAAAATATATTTTGGACCGTTGCAGAGAGGAGAAAATCTGGCTTTAAGATGCGTGATTTTACTTATAACTTATCACTGCTACAATAATTTGGTTTAGATTATTTTCATCTTCCCCCAATCACGATTTTCAAGATGGCCAATATGCCTTTCATCCCAAATTTGAGATATGCTGAAGACAAACACAAAAGTTATAAAGTCTACAAAAAAGATCAATGAAGTTGTGAGTATGACGACGGAAATCCTTATCCACAAGAACATGAGATTGGGTTGCCGCGGAATAAAATGGTGGTGAAGTAAGGTGTTGAGGAATTATGTAAACGCAAAGACAAAAAAATTCGAATAAAAAATGCTACTGAATTACTTGTGCAAAGAGGGCTTTCTAACTTTTTTAAAGTTTAATTTTTACTGAATAGTCAAGTTTATTTTTCGTCCAAGACCAATCTCAATGAGTTTGTAAAGTGTTGAAAGTTGAATGTCGCTGTGTCCATTTTCGATTCTTGAAATAAAACTTTTTTTAGCACCGATTTTATCCGCAAGTTGTTCTTGGGTCATATTGGCAAGTTTTCTTTCTTCTTTAATTAATTCGCCAATTGCAAAAGATTTAGCTTTAATTTCAAAGTTAGTTCTGGTTTCTGTACCTGTTTTACCATGTCTTTTGTCAAGATGTTCGGCGAAGGTTTTTATGTTTTTATTTTTTGTTTCCATCTTTAATGTCTTTTTGGTCGAGAAAGTATTCTTCCATTATTTTCTCTGCTTTATTTAATTCTTTTGTGGGAGTTTTCTGACTTTTTTTCTGAAATCCATTAAACAGTACTACTAAATTTCCTTTATCGAAACAACAGAATATTCTGTAGATATTACTTTCATACTCAATTCTAACTTCAAAAAGTCCTTTTATACCTTCGATACTTCTAAAAAATTTAGTTGGAACCCTCTCAAGAATAGTTATCATAAAAAGTACTTCGTCAATTTTGTCCTTTACTTTATCGGTAAGGGTTTCAAAAAACTCTTCAAAGTAATGTTTATATAAAACGATTTCTCTAATTGCTTCCATGTGCAAAGTTAACTAATAATGGTACAGGTCACAATAGAAAATGATTTTCTTTGGGAAACTAAATTAATAAAAATAAAACGTATCAAATTGTCTAGATTCTTATTTTTAAATTGCATCTACAGGCCGACTTGAGTGGAGCTCATTTTTTTTCGCGTTGGCAAAATCGTTGGTAAAAAATAGCGCGAATCTCGTCCTGAAGACGAGAGAATTGTCCGTCCAAATAATAATTCAGAAATAGCGCTTTTGATTAAAGATGAAAAATCTGAATGAGAACGAAAGAAAAGAAAACCCCTGATTTAAAAATTAAAACTATCTTTAAACTTCAAAAAATTAAACATGAAAAATTCTAAGTATTTAATACTTCCGCTGGCTTTTGCGCTATTGCAAAGTTGTGCCGCCAATCTTTCTTATTCGGGTTCGCCGTTTCAGAAATCATATGAATCGATAACGTCTGATGAGTTGAAAACTCATCTGTACATCGTGGCTTCAGACGAAATGGAAGGTCGGGATACCGGAAGTGAAGGTCAGAAAAAAGCTGGAAAATATTTGATTGAACAGTATCAGAAGATGGGTGTCTCTCATCCGAAATCCATGAGTTCTTATTATCAGATTGTTCCGAAAGAAGCTTTAAATGGACGAAGAGGAAGCTTACCACAATCAGAAAATATTTTGGCATTTATCGAAGGTTCAGAAAAACCAGAAGAGATCATTGTGGTTTCTGCGCATTACGACCACGTCGGAATGTCGAATGGTGAAATTTATAATGGCGCTGATGATGACGGAAGTGGGACGGTGGCCTTGTTAGAAATGGCTCAAGCCTTTCAACTGGCGAAGAAAGCTGGAAACGGACCGAAACGTTCGATTTTATTTTTACACGTTACGGGTGAAGAACACGGACTTTTAGGCTCTAAATATTACGCTGATAATCCGATCTTCCCAATGGCAAATACGGTCGCCAATTTGAATATCGACATGATTGGAAGATGTGATCCGGGAAACTGTGGGAAAGACTATGTGTACGTGATTGGATCGGAAATGTTGAGTACTGATTTGAAGAAAATTAATGAGGCAGCGAATAAAGAAACGGTCAATTTAGAATTAAACTATAAATATGATGATCCCAATGATAAAGACCGTTTGTACTACCGTTCTGATCATTACAACTTTGCAAAAAACGGAATTCCGGTGATTTTTTATTTTGATGGAATTCATGAAGATTACCATAAACCAACCGATACGCCAGACAAAATCGATTATGTGTCTTTGAAAAAACGTACGCAGTTGGTGTTTGCCACAGCGTGGGAATTGGCGAATAGAAAAGATAGAATTGTAGTAGACAAAAACGGGAAGTAAAAATATTTTCAATTACTAATAATTACAGAGAATCAAGTTTAACTTGGTTCTTTTTTTTTGAAGTAGAATAGGGGTGAATCTTTACCAGACTCCGCCCGCTTTCTGTTGCAATCTTTTCCCGCCACTTCGTGTTGGGAAAAGGATTTCCACGTCAATCGGGACTAGAAGAAAGAGCAGTTATTCTGTCAAAGATCCTCAGGAATCTAAGCCTTCCAAAAACTGTTGGGCGTTCCTGAAGTGATGTTCTTTTTTATCAGCATCCATTTTTTGTAAGGAATAATACATCATCGACACGCGCGGGTTGGTTTTGAAAAACTCTTGTTGCTTATTGACGAAACTCCAAAAAAGGCCATCCCAAATTTGATCCCATTCTCCCGCAGGATAATCGCTCATTTTTTTAACATAATTGGAGCCGCTCAAATAGGGTTTGGTCGCAAATGTTCCACCATCTGCAAACTGGCTCATCCCATAAATATTGGGAACCATCACCCAATCGTACGCGTCGATAAAAAGTTCCATAAACCAGCGATAAACTTCTTTGGGATCAAATTCGCAGAGGAGCATGAAGTTTCCGAGAATCATCAGTCTCTCGATGTGATGACAATAAGCGTTCTTTAAAACTTTTTGATGGTGTCATCGATGGGCGGAATTCCAGTCGTGCCGTCATAAAAACTTTTCGGATTTTTCGGGTGAAGTTGAAGAAGTTTTGGGTGCGGGAAAATCTTCCTTAATTCCCTCAAAATGATAATTGGTTGGATGTTCTTTAAAAATAAAGTTTTCTGTCGAAATCATTTTATTTAAAGTTGCAAACTCTCCGACGTAAATTTTTAAATCTGGAATATTCTTAGATAATTCTATGGCGAAATCGAGCGTTTTTTTAGTAACAGGAAATTTTTCGAATAAAGAAGGTTCCAATAGAAGTACTCTTTGGAAATGTTCTGTTTGATGCCAAGTCGGATCTAAATTATAGTAAGTGTAGATCAATGTTTTTTCGTCTACCAAAGAGGGACTTTTAAAACCAGTGAGATCTGTTCGGAGCGAAAATTTCTCTGTTTTTTTTAAAATCTCTGGAGTTTGCAAACTTTCAAATTCCGAATAATCGACATCTAAAAAAGTATTCTTTTCAGTTCCGCCAAAATATTTATTGAGATTATCCTGATTCGCAAAATATTTCTTTTTAGAAAAACTTCCGGCAACCCATTGCCAACTGAGATGATTACTCGCCAGATCGCCGTCCAGCAAATTACTGTACAGCCATTTCGCGGGTTCGGACCAGTGACAATGCGCAATATTACAACAAACGGACGCTAAATACATTCGCAAATGATTGTGAAGATAACCTGTTTCGTAAAGGGTTTTTACGGCGTCATTTAAAATTTGAATTCCAGTTTCACCCTTTACAATTGCGGTGGGAATTCCATGATTTTCTATCTGTTCCTGCGATTGTTTCAGATCGGTAAAGATTTCGTCTCCTTTTTGCTTCCAGACATTTTGAAAATAATCACGCCAGGCTAACTCCTGAACCAAACGTTCGACTTCAAACCACTCTAAATTTAGAGTTTTCACATGGTCGAAAACGTCTCGCGTCGAAATGACGCCACGCGAAATGTAGGGACTAAGTTTTGTGACAGCGCCATCTTTGAAATTTCTTGAACTCCCATATTTAATGGGATCAATTTCTTGAACTCTTTTTAAGATGGAAGGAAGATCTGTGGGAAATTCGATAGCAAGTGTTTTTATTTAAATTGTACCGACTATTTCGGAAGTAGAAATTTAAGAAAAATTATTCAGTTGGTAAGATATTGAACAATAAAGCCAACTTCGAATAGCTGGCTTCAATTATTTAAAATGGAATTTATTTTAACAAAAAATTATTGAGGTATATTTATTATGAAAACGGTAATACTAATTCCCGTTAGATGAATTAATGAAATAACAATTTTTTGTAATAAAGTTATTCTTAATTTAAACCAAACTATTATTAATAAGTAAAGAATGCTCAAAAACATTATAATTAATACAACTAAATCCAATCCAGGTCCGGCTAAACTTGTCGGTGCAAAATTACCCGCTAAACAAAGTAAACCCAGTCCTAATAAATAAAAAATAATATGAATTACTGGTTTCTGTAATTTGGAATTCATTTCAGTTTCTCAATCAAATATTTCCCTGTATGCGATTTCTTATTCTTCACTAAATCTTCGGGCGTTCCGGCGAAAACAACTTCACCACCGTATTTCCCGGCTTCTGGACCGATGTCGATAATATAATCAGCGGTCTTAATAATGTCGGGTTGGTGCTCAATTACAATTACTGAATGGCCCAATTCAATCAAAGCTTGCAGCGATTTTAATAATTTATTAATATCGTGGAAATGCAGTCCAGTCGAAGGTTCATCAAAAATGAACAGTGATTTATCTGTCGTCGCACCTTTTACTAAAAACGACGCCAATTTTACTCTTTGCGCTTCACCGCCAGAAAGGGTAGAAGAGCTTTGTCCTAATTGTAAATAACCCAAACCAACTTCCTGCAAAGGTTTTAGTTTCGTTACTATTTTTGGTTGTTCGTTATCTTTGAAGAATTCTAACGCTTCGTCAACGGTCATGTGGAGAATATCTGAAATATTTTTTTCGTCAAATTTAATTTCGAGGATTTCATTTTTAAAACGTGCTCCGTGGCAGGTTTCACATTCAAGTTCGATATCGGCCATAAACTGCATGGAGACCGTAATTACGCCTTCACCTTTGCAATCATCGCAACGTCCACCGTCAACATTAAAGGAGAAGTGTTTCGGCATTAAACCTTGCATTTTCGCCAGTTTCTGTTTCGAGAATAAATCGCGAATATCGTCGTACGCTTTTAAATAAGTCACCGGATTTGAACGCGAAGATTTACCGATCGGATTTTGATCGATAAGTTCAATGTTTTTAATCAGTTTGGTTGGGAAATCTACCGAATCGTAATCTCCTTTCTTTCCACCCATTCCGAGTTGTATCTGAATATCATTGGTCAAAATCTCTTTCATTAAAGTCGATTTTCCACTTCCGGAAACTCCGGAAATAACCACCAAACATTCCAGTGGAATATCAACATCGATATTTTTTAAATTATTCTGACGGGCACCTTTAATGTGAATCCACTCTTTCGGTTTACGACGGGTTTCAGGAACTTTAATTTCTAGTCTTCCCGTTAAATATTTTGAGGTTAAGGTATCAGCATTTTCTAATTCGTCGAAATGTCCGGCAAATACCAATTCGCCACCAAGATAACCCGCTTCCGGACCAATGTCAATAATATAATCAGCGGCTTTCATAACGTCTTCATCATGTTCTACAACGATTACGGTATTTCCCAGATCGCGAAGACTTTTTAAAACTCCAATTAAATTTTCGGTATCGCGGGAATGCAAACCAATCGACGGTTCATCTAAAATATAGATCGATCCAACCAAAGAACTTCCAAGTGAAGTTGCCAAATTGATCCTTTGACTTTCTCCACCAGAAAGCGTGTTCGAGGTTCTGTTAATGGTTAAATAACCCAATCCAACTTTATCTAAAAATGCGAGTCGAGTCGTAATTTCATACAGTAAACGTTTTGCAATTTCAGCATCGTGATCGTTTAGTTTTAATGATTTTATTAAAGGTAAAAATTCATCCAGAGGCAATTCGATCACCGACTGAATATTGTGTCCGTCGATCTTCACCCATTTTGTTTCCTCACGCAAACGCAAACCTTCACAAGTTGGGCAAAGCGTTTTTCCGCGGTATCTGGAAAGCATTACGCGATACTGAATCTTGTATAAATTTTCCTCCAGCATTTTGAAGAAATTATTAATCGAAGGGAAAGTTTTGGTGCCATCACCTTTCCATAAATAATTTTTCTGATCTTTCGTTAATTGATGATAAGGCTTATGAATAGGAAAGTCTTTGGCTTTTTTAATAAAATCTCTTTTCCATTCGCTCATGCTGTCGCCTTTCCAACTGGCTACGGTTTCTTCGAAAACGGATAAGTTTTTATTGGGAATCACGAGGTCTTCATCAATGCCGATCACTTTTCCATAACCTTCACATTCAGGACAGGCACCGTAAGGATTATTGAAACTGAAAAAATGAACATTCGGTTCCATGAATTCTATTCCATCCAATTCAAACTTATTAGAGAAATCGGTTATTTTTCCACTTTCAATATTTTTCAAAGAGCAATAACCGTGACCTTCATAAAAAGCCATTTGAATAGAATCTGCTAATCTTTGAAGAAAACTTTCATCGGCATCATAACTGAAACGATCGATGACCAACTGAATTTCCATATCTGCTTCGGGTACAAAACCGAAACTTTCTAAATCCTCTATTCCAGCCACATTTCCATTCACTTCCAATCTTGTAAAGCCGGAAAGTTTTAAGGTGTTAACTTGCTCCGTAAATTTCTCAACTTCAAATTTTAAAGGAGTTCTCAAAAGGAACGTCTGATTTTCATTTTTTTCAATGAAATTAATTACATCCGTTACCGAATCTTTCTTGACTTCATTTCCGGAAACTGGCGAGAAGGTTCTACCAACTCTGGCGAAAAATAATTTTAAATAGTCGTAAACCTCGGTAGAAGTTCCAACAGTGGATCGTGGATTGGACGAAATAACTTTCTGCTGAATTGCAATCGAAGGCGCCAAACCTTTAATATCATCAACTTTTGGCTTTTCTAATTTTCCTAAAAATTGTCGCGCATACGAACTCAAACTTTCGACATATCGTCTTTGTCCTTCAGCATAAATCGTGTCAAAAGCGAGCGACGATTTTCCACTTCCCGAAACTCCCGTGATTACGATGAGTTTATTTTTAGGAATCAGAACGTCAATATGTTTCAGATTATTAAGATGCGCATTTTTTACGAAAAGTTGTTTCTTAATATCGATATCTGTGGGTGTAATCATTGTAAAATTTAAGGGCTACAAAATTACGGAATTTTTAAGAGAAATTTTCTGTAGATTATTTGGATTTCCAGATAATTTTTGCAATATTTGTTTCAACAAATAAATGTAGTAATATCATGAGAAAAATTCTAAATGATTTAATTACACATTTGATGAAAATAAGATAAGTTTAACTTTAATCTTTAAAAGGAATGCAACGCTTCGGTGTTGCATTTTTTGTTTATTTAATACAAAATAATTTCTTAAAATAATACTTGTTTCTTTGCGATTTTCTTAAATATATTTGCCGCTGAAAAATCGTGCAGTGTCCATCAATACAGATAATGTTTATTTTTTTGATCATTGCACATTCAGTAAAATAATAACTAAGAACTAATTAAATGAAAAAAGTTATCTTAAGTGTTTTATTATTAGGGCTTTCACTACAAATTTCTGCGCAGGAAAAAGAAAGTTCAATTCCGGGAGTGACCGTTCAAGGAAAATTTTTGGAACTTCCGATAAAGAAAGTCAATGAGAATATTACGGTAGTTTCAAAAGAAGAAATAGAAAATTCGCCGTCTAAAAGTGTAGAAGAACTCTTAGCAGAATTCACAGGATTTGATATCAGAAGACGTGGCGGAAATGGCGTACAGGCAGATATTTCACTTCGTGGAAGTAGTTTTGAACAGGTTTTAATTTTGGTAAATGGAGTTCGCATGAATGACTCGCAGACAGGTCATAATTCGATGAGTCTTCCATTTGATCTGGCTTCGGTTGAGAAAATTGAAATCGTCAAAGGTCCTGCAGCCAGACGTTTCGGCCAAAATGCTTACGCTGGAGTGGTGAACATTATCACCAAAGTGAGTTCTGAGGAAAAAGTAATTGTTTCGGCAAGCGGAGGAGATTTTAAAACGTATTCTTTGGGTTTAGGAGCCAATTTTGGCAATGAAAAATTCTCTAATTTTATTCAGGCAGGTTCAACAAGTTCGGAGGGTTATCGATATAACACCGATTATAAAATCAATAATATTTTCTATCAAAATCAATTCAAGATCAATAATGGTCAGTTGAAATTTCAAGCCGGAATTCAGGAGAAAAAATTTGGAGCTAACGGATTTTATTCTTCACCCAAAGCCACGGAGCAATATGAAGAAACGCAGGCTTCGATTGTTAGTTTAGGATATGAACAGAAATTTAATAATTTCAATTTGAATTCAAATATTTACTGGCGAAGAGGTCAGGATTTATATTTGTTCAACAGAGAAAAACCAGAGGTTTACCGAAATATGCATATCGGAAATAACGTTGGTGCAGAAGTGAATGGTTCGTATTCATCGACTTTAGGAACTACTGGTTTAGGAGTTGAGTTTAGAAAAGAATTTCTGGCTAGTAACAATTTAGGACATCGCGAAAGATTTTTAACGCAGATTTTCCTGGAGCATCATTTCTCTTTATTTCAAAACAAATTACAGATCTCTCCCGGAATTTCCTGGGCTAATTATGACAGTGTCGGAGATTTCTTTTATCCAGGTTTAGATGTCGGATTTGACATTAATGAAAACCATAAGATCTACGGAAATATCGCCAAAGTAAACCGAATCCCAACTTTTACCGATTTGTATTATGTGAGCAAAACCGAAATCGGAAATCCGGACTTGAAACCTGAAAATGCGATTTCTTCAGAATTGGGTTATCGTTTTCAAAAAAATAATTTCTTAGGGAAAGTGAGTGTTTTCAATAGAACTTCGGAGAATTCAATTGATTGGGTGAAAGAAACGCAAGATGGAATCTGGGCGGCAGAAAATATTGGAAAAATTGAAACCAGTGGAGTAGAAGTAGAACTGGGTCAGCAGTTCAATTCCTTTGTTAAGTCGTACTCGTTGGGCTATACTTATCTAGACAGCAAAGCAAAAGAACCGCAGAATTTAATTTCAAGATACGTCATGGAAAATCTGAAACATCAGTTCGTTGCAAAATTGGAAACGCGATTCTTTAAAAACGTTACTAATCAATTGATTTATAGATATAATGAAAGAGTAACTACCGGAAACTACCAATTGCTGGATGGTAAATTAGGTTATGAATTTAAAGATCTGAATCTTTACGTTTTAGTTAATAATATTACCAAGGCTAACTATACTGAAACCTTTGGGGTGCCTATGCCTAACCAATGGTTTCATGTAGGGTTTACTTACAAAATCGGTCTTTAAACGACGATAACAAATTTTAGAAAGGATTTTCAGTCTTTTGAGAAATCAAAGATTGAAAGTTTCTTCTTTATTTTTTTTATTTTTGTACCATGTCAAAACGAATTCTTATACTTTTTATCTCTTTTTTTGTGTTGCATTTATCAGCGCAAAAAGAAAATATTTCCAGCTATAATGTGATCACGATCAATTACAAACATAATTCGAAAATATTCGCTTATGCTGAGGGTCAATTGCGTGGCATTGAAGAGTTTAGTTATCCTGATTATTATGAGCTAAAAGGTGGAATTGGTTATAATTTAAGCAAGAATCACAAACCTTTAATTGGAATCGGAAGATATGTGAGCTATAAAAATCGCTCGTTAGAAAAGGAAGAATTCCGGGTGTGGCTACAAGACGTTTATGACCTTAAAGCTGGAAAGTTTAAATTTGAAAACCGCGTTCGGGCAGAGAAAAGTTGGTTTTATAACACTTTAAAAGATGAAAATTCTGATCGAATCCGTTTGCGTTACCGATTGAATGTTTCTCTTCCTTTGAATGCAGAAAAAGTAGAATCAGGAACGATTTCCGCCAATGTTTATGATGAAGTCTTTTTCGTGACGACTGAAAATCCATTGTTTGCCAGAAACAGAGTTTACGCTGGACTTTCGTACCAGATTGATGATCACTTTGGGTTGGCTTCTGGATATCTATGGCAAAGAGAATTTGCAGATTCTGGAAATAAAAATTTACACTTTGTTTACTTGGGATTATCTCTTAATATTGATCGAACAGAGCCGGAGAAAAAAGGCTTGTCAGATCTTGATTAATGTTGGTAACTTTTTCACGGAAACTGTTTTTATCACCCAAAATATTGCATTTTTTAGGGTTTAATTTATATATTTGTGAAATTAATAATAATTGATTTTTATGAAATTTATTGTTTCAAGTAGCGAATTACAGAAAGCCCTTCAAACCGTGAGCGGAGTTATTTCCAATTCACAGTCTAGGCCAATTTTGGAAAACTTTTTGTTTGAAATTGAAAAAGAAAGACTAAAAATTACCGCTTCTGATGGCGAGACGACATTAATTACTTCTTTGGAAGTAAAGTCTGACGTTGAAGGTAAAATTGCAGTTCCTGCGAAAATATTTCAAGAATTTGTGAAGACTTACGGTGACCAACCTTTGACGCTTTCTGTGAAAGATGCTGAAGATGGAAACGGAAAATTGCTCGAAATTTTGGATGAGAAAGATAACTTCGCCGTGGCTTTGGATCACGCAGAAGATTATCCGGAAATCCCTGAATTTGATGCAGCTCAAAGTGTAACGATTTCTGCAGGTATTTTATCTGAAGCTTTAAATAATACTTTATTTGCAACCAGTAATGATTCTCTTCGTCCAGTAATGACGGGAGTTTTGTTTCAGTTCAAAGAAGATGAAACCAATTTCGTTTCTACAGATTCGCACCGTTTAGTGGTATATAAAAGAACCGACTTAATGAATGCTGAACCCGTAGAATTCATTATGCCTAAAAAACCTTTGGCGATTTTCAAAAGCATCTTAGCGTCTTCTAATGAGGAAGTGTCTATTGAGTTCAATGAAAATATGGCGAAGTTCACTTTTGGAAATAATATCTGGATCTGTCGTTTGATCGATGGAAAATATCCAAATTATTCAGCGGTTATTCCCAAAGAAAATCCAAATGTGTTGACGATCAATAGAAGTTTATTGTTGAACTCTATCAGAAGAGCTTCGATCATGTCGAACAAATCTACGAATCAGGTTCGTTTTAAATTATCAGGAAACATTCTTCATTTGCACGCAGAAGATACTGAGTTTGCAAACAAAGCAGATATGCAGATTCCGTGTGATTACAATGGAGAAGATATTAATATCGGCTTTAGTTCTAAGTTTTTAACGGAAATGTTATCCGTACTTTCTGCTGATGATATTACGATGAAAATGTCTCAACCAAACAGACCAGGAATTATTGAACCAGTTGATGGTTTAGAAGATCAGGAAAAATTACTGATGCTTTCAATGCCAGTTATCGGAATGTAAAAAACTCCGTTCTAAATAATTGTCCTAAATATTAATTGAGATTCAAAATTTTTGAATCTCAATTTTTTTTTAACCTTCAAAATCACGATATTTGCACCTTTCCAATTTCAATGTATTTAGAAATGAATGAGGAAATCTAACATCTGAAATTTACGACAGAAATGAAAATCTCACACAACTGGCTTCAAGAATATATTAAAACAGATTTAAAATCAGAAAAGATTGGCGAGTTCCTGACCGACATAGGTTTGGAAGTAGAAGGAATTGATCCTTTTGAATCGGTGAAAGGAAGTTTAGAAGGAATCGTTGTGGGGAAAGTTTTGACTTGCGAACAACATACCAATGCTGATAAATTAAAAGTTACGACAGTCAATGTTGGAAATGGAAAAGTTTTAAATATTGTTTGTGGAGCGCCCAATGTAGCAGCCGGACAAACCGTTCCTGTTGCAGTAGTTGGAACCAAAATTTACGGAAAAGACGGAAGTTCGTTCGATATTAAAGAAGCCAAAATTCGCGGTGAAGTTTCTCAGGGAATGATCTGCGCAGAAGACGAAATGGGTTTAAGCGATGATCACGGTGGAATCATGATTTTAGATGAAACTAAATTTGAAGTCGGGAAGAATTTTGCAGATTATTTCGATTTGACAAATGATAAAGTTTATGAGATTGGTTTAACACCCAACCGAACTGATGCAATGTCGCACTACGGTGTTGCCAGAGATCTGAATGCTTATTTGAGTACACATCAACTAGTTTCTGATTTCGAAAAAGTGGTTTCGCAACCTTTGAATAATGAAGGAACAACTGATTTTCAAATTGAAGTTGAGGATTCAGAATTATGTCCGAGATATATTGGCGCAATCATCGAAAATATAGAAGTGAAAGCTTCTCCGGATTGGTTGAAAAACCGTTTGAAAGCGATTGGTTTAAGTCCGATCAATAATATTGTTGACATCACTAATTATATTCTTCATGGTTTTGGTCAGCCTCTTCACGCTTTTGATGCCGATAAAATTGCAGGTAAAAAAGTAAAAGTAGGAGTAAACGAGAAAGGAACCAAATTCACCACGTTAGACGGAATTGAAAGAACCTTGAACGGAAGTGAGATCATGATCAAAGACGGTGAGAATAAACCGATGTGTATTGCGGGAGTTTTCGGTGGACAAAATTCAGGCGTTTCAGAAACTACCAAAACCATCTTTTTAGAAAGTGCTTATTTTAATCCAATCGGGATTAGAAAAGGAGCCAAACATCATACTTTAAATACCGATGCCTCTTTCCGTTTCGAACGTGGCGTTGATCCCAATATGACCAGAACGATGCTGACTCATGCAGTCAAAATGATTTCCGAAATTGCTGGTGGGAAAATGGTAGGTGAGCTTTTAGAACATTATCCAACAAAAATAGAAGATCATTATATTATTCTTCGCTATTCTAAAGTAGAGCAGATTTTAGGAACGAAAATTCATCATGAGAAAATAAAAGAAATTCTGAAATCGCTCGAAATTACCGTTTTAAATGATATTCAAAATGGTTTAGAAATTTCTGTTCCCGCTTACAGAGCCGATGTGACCAGAGAAATTGACGTTATTGAAGAGATCTTAAGAATTTATGGTTACAATAAAATTGATTCTCCACAGAAAATTTCGTTTACGCCAGTAAAATTAAGTTTTGATGATCAGGATGCTTTGGAAAATGCTTGGGCGAGAACTTTACAAAGCAATGGTTTCAATGAAGTGATGAACAATTCTTTAACTTCTGTGAAAGATGAATCTGATGCTGTTAAACTTCTAAATCCTTTAAGTGGAGATTTAGCATTTATGAGAAAGTCTTTGTTAGAAGGTCTTTTGGAAAATGCTGATTATAACATCAAAAGAAAAAATCAGAATATTAAGTTCTTTGAATTGGGGAAGATCTACCATAAGAAAGAAACTTATTTAGAAAGAAAACAACTGGCCATTTTAGTTTCAGGAAGAGATGAAGCGGAAAACTGGTTGCAACCAAAATCTACTACGGATTTCTATAAATTGAAATCTTATGTGAAAGTTCTTTTGGACACCCTTCCGGTTGCGATTGAAGAAAAATCTTTGGAAGACGCTCGTTTTTCAGATGCAATTGAATTATCTGCAAATGGTAAGATCGTTGCAAGATTAGGAAAAGTGGCTCCAGAATTATTGAAAGATGCCGATATCGATCAGGAATGTTTATACGCGGAAATTGAATTAGAAGTTGCGCAGAGTTTCAGAACGAAAGATAATTTGAAATTTAAAGATATTCCAAAATTCAATAAAACCAGAAAAGATCTGGCTTTATTGATTGACAAAAATGTGACTTACGCTGAATTGTATAAAGCCGCCAGAAGCAATCCTTCTAAATATTTAAAAAACATTAATTTATTTGATGTGTATGAAGGCAAGAATTTGCCAGAAGGTAAGAAGTCATACGCCATGAGTTTTGAATTGTTAAACGAGGAAAAAACTTTAGAAGATAAAGACATTACCGAAGTGATGAATTCTTTGATTAAAACCTTTCAGAAAGAATTTTCTGCTGAGTTACGATCTTAGAGAAATCCTATATAAGAATACAAAAAGCATTTCTGAAAGGAGATGCTTTTCTGTTTTCGCGGAAGAGATTAAATCCTGCTGCAAGTCATTAAATCAATATAATTACTTAAATTTACGGTATTAAAATTTTAAAAATGAAAGCAATTCACTTCCCACAGAAGAATATTTTCAGAAATATTTCCTTAGCTATTTTTACGGCTGCAACAATTGTATCGTGTTCTACGATGGCAACTTCCAAAATAAAAGTTGGAACGCCGCAGGAGAATATTGCAAACACACAATGGACTTTAGCGGATAATGTAAAAGGTAAGAAACCAACTTTGGTTATTGAGACTGCGAAGATTACCGGAAACGGCGGTTGTAATAATTATTTCGGAGAAGTAATGCTGGATCGTACCGTTGGAAATTTTTCGACTAAGAATGTTGGTGCTACCAAAATGGCGTGTGACAATATGAGTGAGGAGACGAACTATTTCAGCATGTTGGGCGCTGCCACGAAATATGTGGTGAACGGAAATACCTTGGAATTGTATAAAGACAATCTTTTGCTGTTGAAATTTAACAAGTTGTAAACTTCAATTCTACGAAATTAGATATGAAAAAAGGAACTCTGATCAGAGTTCCTTTTTTTGTCTTATTTATTCTTCGTCTTCGTCTTCCTCATCATATTTGGCGAGTTCTTCGTCGCACCATTTGAAAGCTGCTTCGACTACTTTGGTAGCTTCGTCTGCTACTGTTTCTTCGTCATCGCCTTCTAGATCGTCGAACCATTCAACTTCCTCTTCCTCAACATTCAAAACAAATCTTGGGTATTCGGTGTGAACTACGAATAGATCTTCAGGAAAATCTGAATTGTCT
>NZ_JBGZYM010000102.1:0-42110 GCF_041824135.1 Kaistella sp.
CTACCTTTGCAGTCTCAAAATCTACCGAGAAAACCAACCCTGTAAACTATTTTTTATAAAATATGGCTAAAAAAACAGTAGAAATCGCCGTTGAAGACAAACTAAGAGCACTTTACGACCTACAAATTATTGATTCAAGATTAGACGAAATCCGTAGCACAAGAGGCGAATTGCCTATTGAAGTGGAAGATTTAGAAATTGAAATCGAAGGTTTAGAAAAAAGAGCTGAGAAATTTCAAAGTGAGGTGAAACTTCAAAACGATGAAATCAGCACAAAAAACGAAGTGATTAATCATGCGAAATCTTTGATTGAAAAATATAAATCTCAGCAAGATAACGTAAGAAATAATAAAGAGTTCGAATCTTTGGATAAAGAAATTGAATACCAGGAACTGGAAATTCAACTTTCAGAAAAAAGAATCAACGAATTTGGTGCGAAAATCGGTCACAAGAATGAAACTTTAGACGAGTTAAATTCTAAAATTGCTGATTTGAAAAACCACTTGAAATTCAAAAAAGAAGAACTGGAAAACTTAGTTTCTGAAACTCAGAAAGAAGAGGATTTCTTAATTGAAAAATCAACTGAATTTGCCAAGAATATCGATGCGAGATTATTGGCTTCTTACCAAAGAATCCGTACAAATTCACCAACAGGTTTAGCGGTTGTAGGTTTAGAAAGAGGTGCTCCGAAAGGGTCATTCTTTACACTTCCTCCACAAAAGCAAATGGAAATCGCACAACGTAAGAAAATCATTATCGATGAACATTCTGGTAAGATTTTGGTTGACGATGATCTGGTCAATGAAGAAAACGAAAAAATGAAAGACATTATTAAGTTCTAATTCTTTCTAACAATAAAAAAAGCCGATTTGAAAAATACAAATCGGCTTTTTTATGGAATATCTTTTAGCTTATTTCAACTTTATCTAAAAACTCGTGAATTCGTTTCATTGCTTCAATAAGATCTTTCTCTGAAGTTGCATAGGAAAAACGAATACAGTTTGGATTACCGAAAGAAACGCCTCCAACGGTTCCAACATGAGCATTTTCTAATAAGAACATCGCAAAATCATCGGCATCTTTAATGAATGTTCCATTTAAACTCTTTCCAACATAAAATGAAATGTCTGGAAAAAAATAAAAGGCCGCTTTCGGATAATTGACTTTAAAACCTGGAATATCTTTTATCAAAGAAAAAACCAAGTCCCGTCGTTTTTTAAATTCATCGATCATAAATCGGTATTCACTGGGATCAGTTTTTAATGCAGTAATTGACGCTTTCTGAGCCATCGTATTCGCACCGCTCGTCATTTGTCCTTGAATCTTTTCACAAGCTTGCGCTAACCAACTCGGACACGCAGAATAACCAATTCTCCAGCCAGTCATCGCGAATGCTTTTGACATTCCATTGATCACGGCAGTTTGCTCGTAAACCTGTTGAAACTCTGCAATCGAAGTATGTTTGCCTTCATAATTTGTAAATTCATAGATCTCATCAGAGATAATCGTGATCTGCGGATATTTTGCAATTACATTAGCAATACTTTCTAGTTCTTCATAAGTGTAATAACTTCCCGACGGATTACAAGGAGAACTGTACAGAAGTGCTTTTGTTTTCGGAGTAATTGCATTTTCAAGTTGTGCTGCAGTCATCTTAAATTCGGTATCAATGGAAGTTTCTACGAATACCGACTTTCCACCCATCATTTTGACCATTTCATCGTAACTTACCCAATATGGAGCCGGCAGAATTACTTCATCACCGTCATTAATTATAGAAGAAAGTACGTTTAGAATCGCTTGTTTGGCTCCATTGGATACACAAATTTGCGAAGGTTTATATTCTAAATGATTGTCTCTTTTTAATTTTCCACAGATGGCTTCTCTTAAATCCAGAAATCCAGGCACAGGCGAGTAGTGGCTAAAATTATTATTAATCGCTTCAAAAGCTGCTTCTTTAATATCTGCCGGAACATCGAAATCAGGTTCACCAAGTGTTAAACTGATCACATCGATTCCTTCAGCTTTCATTTCCCGGACTTTGTTGCTCATTACAAAAGTCTGCGAGAAACTCATTCGATTCAGCCGGTCAGAGAATTTTTCCATATATAATTTTAAGTGATTCAAAGATAAATTTTTAGTTTGAACTCACAAACCAAATTATTGTGAAATGCTTTGTTTATTTTTGTAAAAAATTTGCAATAAAATGTCCGTAGAATTAATAGAAAAGTACTTTCTCAATCTTTCTGATACCCAAAAAAAGCAGTTCGCTGACCTTGAAGAATTGTATAAGGAATGGAACGAAAAAATCAACGTCATCTCCCGGAAAGATATGGATTCGCTTTATGAAAAACATATTCTACATTCACTTGGTATTGCTAAGGTGATGGAATTCGCGCCTAATACGAAAGTTCTGGACATTGGTACTGGCGGTGGTTTTCCTGGAATTCCGTTGGCGATTTTATTTCCGGAAGTGCAGTTTACCTTAGTCGATTCAATTGGTAAAAAAATTACAGTTGTTAAAGAAGTTTCGACAGGGATTGGTTTAAAAAATATAATTGCAATTCATGCACGAGCTGAAGAGGTAAAAGGCCAATTTCATTTTGTGGTAAGTCGTGCAGTTACTCAAATGCCGGTTTTCTTACGTTGGTTAAGAGGAAAATTTTTGAAAGAGCAAATTAATCCTAAACATAACGGTGTTCTTTATTTAAAAGGCGGTGATTTGGGTGAGGAACTTGCTGGTTTAAAAGCAGAATTATTTCTGCTAAAAGATCATTTTGAAGGCGAATTTTTTGATACCAAAAAAGTAGTATATTTATCTAAAGGAAATTTTAATTCCTAATTAAAACTTTAGTTCATTTAAATTTTACCGTCATGAAAAATAGTATAAAATTTAGTTTGGTCTTTTTAATGGCTGTTACGCTATTGAGTTGTAATGACCGTAATGAAGAAAATTTGATTCAAAGCGTGGACCGTGTGAAAATTGACAGTGTCAAAGTTGCACAAGATTCCATGGATGTTTTCACGACACAAACCATTAAAACTTTTTCCAATTACAATAGCAAGTGTGAAGGTTTTTATGGATATGATTACGTTTATTCTGATGAATTGACGCGTACGGTTAGTTCTTTCAAATTTAAAACTGCAGTTGCTTGTGGTGCAGAAGTTACTCATGCCTCCCAAATTAATTTCCGTCCTCAACAAACGGGGAATTACACCTTCAAGTTTTGGAATGGTACAAATTCAGCTGGCGAAAATATATGGATTGAAAAGATAATTGTGGTAGAATAAAATCTTCCTGCAGTTTAAAGGATAAGCATCAAGAATTCAATTTTTCCTGATGCTTTTTTGTTGAATTTTCCCTATTTTTCATTTTCTAAACTTCCTTTGAATTCACGTTATAAATTAAGAGCATCATCCATGAAATTTCTAAATAAAATCGTTACTGAACTTTTAGCACAAGATACTGATCTGTCCAATTTTAATATTGTGCTTCCTGGTAAAAGACCGTTGGTTTTCATCAAAAGAATCTTGAAGGAAAAACAATATTCAGGAATGCTTCCCAACTTTTTCACCATAGAAGATTTAATAAAAGATATCGCCGACAAACAGCCAGTTCAGGGAATAGCTTTATGGCTTTTTTCTTTTGAAGTCTATCGGCAAATTCAGCCTTCTGAAGATTTTGCTAATTTTCTGAAATGGTTTCCAACGATATTAAAAGATTGGGATGATATTTTGAAATTTTCTGATTCCGACAAAGCGGTTTTAGAATATATGTTTGATGATGAACAGATTAAAAACTGGTCGGAGAACTTAGAAGTTCGCGAAGATGGATCTTTACGGAAGTTTCTCAATTTCTGGCAGAGAATGAATTTGTTTTTACCTTTATTAAAGCAAAAGCTGAACGAAAAAAATTGGGCGACATCAGGAATGGTTCATGAATCTGCGAAAAATAAAATTGAAGATTATACTCAGAAAACGGACTGGAAATTTGTCTTTTGTGGTTTTAATGCATTTACGCCTGTTGAAGAAAAATTAGTTAGAAACTTAATGCAGTGGGATAAAGCGCAGTGTTTTTTCCAGGCTGACGAATATTATATTAATGATGAAAGGCAAGAAGCCGGAAAGTTTTTACGGATCATCAAAACCTGGAAAGAATTTACTGAGACCAGAAATTTTAACTGGATTGAAAATGATTTTGCACAATCCAAAAATGTCAAAGTCTATGAAGTTTCCGGTAATATAACGCAAGCAAAAGTTTTACCTGAAATTTTCGCAGAAATAAATGATGAAGATTTATCAAAAACGGCAGTGGTTCTATTGGATGAAAATCTTCTTCCAACGTGTTTAGATGCGATGAGCAGCGTTGAACATCTCAATATTACCATGGGATTTCCGCTGAAAAATTTAGGGTTTAGTAATGCGATGAAACAGCTCTTTTATCTTCAAAAACAGTTGGAGAAAAAGGATTCTTCCTATTATTATAACGATGTTTTATCGGTTTTAGAGGAGTTGCCAAATGAGGAAATCGATCAGCAGATCATCGTAGATTTTAAAGCGAAAATTGAACAAAGAAATATCGTTTACATTTCGAAGAAACAGTTTAAAGAGCTCTTATCAGAACTTTCTTATTTTAATTTATTTGAAAAACCGAGTTCCGTTAATCAGTTCATTGATGAATTGATCGCATTTTGTTATCAATTAAAATACAGAGAGTTAGATGATATTTTATATGAAAATATTTCTCATTTTGAGAAGAGTTTCAAAATTATTAAAAATCAACTTTCACCTTATTCATTTGAAATAAAAATGGAAACATTGGAAGTGTTGATTAATCAATTAGTTAATTCAGAAACAATTGATTTTCAAGGAGAGCCATTGCAGGGTTTACAAGTGATGGGACTACTGGAAACGCGATTATTGAACTTTGAAAATATTATTTTACTTTCGACAAATGAAGGAAAACTTCCTTTAGGAAATTCTCAAAATACGTATTTGCCTTTTGATGTTCGTCAAAATTTTCATTTGCACACGTTTTTAGAAAATGACAGTATTTATGCCTACCACTTTTATCGACTTTTACAGGATTCACAGAATGTTCATTTACTCTTTAATGCTTTAAGTTCAGGTGTTAATACCGGCGAAAAAAGCAGATTTATCACTCAAATTGAAATCGAAGATAAACATCATGAAATTGAACATATTATTATTGAAAACTCTTCGGAACCGATTAATAAACAAATCATTCAAATTGAAAAATCAACTTCTGTTCTGCAGAAATTAGAGGAATGGAAAAAGAGAGTTTCGCCGTCACATCTTACTTCTTTTATTTATAATCCGGTTGATTTTTATCTGACCAAAATTTTAGGAACCCGCGAAACCAGCGAAATTGAAGAGGAGCTTTCGCAGCGAAGTTATGGGAACTTGGTTCATTATGCGCTTCAAATTATCTATGAAAAACATCTAGGTAAAAATCTATCTGTTAAAGATTTAGAATTTTCAAATCAACAACTGATTGAAGTGATGAATCAGGCCATTCTTAAATTAAATCATCAAACAGATTTCTACGAAAAAGGAATGAATTATATTCATAAATCAATTGCGGAAAGGGTAGTCCGCACGATTTTAGAAGTTGATAAAAAATTAATTGATGACGGAAACACTTTAGAAATTATAAGTGTTGAAGGGAATTTTGAAAATGTTGATTATTACTTGAATGAAGATAAAACGGATAAAGTTTCATTCTACGGCTTCATTGATCGAATCGACCGACTCAATGGAAAGTTAAGAATAATCGATTATAAAACTGCGAAGACCAAAAATCTTTTAATTAAAGAAGCCAAAAAAGAAGAGGACGTAGAAAAATTGGAGCAGTTATTTTTCAGAGATGATTATAAGCAGGCAATGCAATTGTGCATTTATGCTTATGCCGTTTTAAATGAAAATAAGTATCCGGATAATTTCGTAGAATGTGGAATCTGGAGTTTTGCAGAAGCCAATAAAGGTGTTCAGAATTTACAGATTTATGGTGATGAAGAAATCTCGAATCAATCTCTCGTAAGTCCGATGAAATGGATTAAAAATGTGATTGTAGAAATTTTAAATCCAGCAAGTGATTTTGTAGAAGAAGTAAAACAATCTTGGTGAAAATTTTAAAACCACAAAGTCACAAAAGTCAAATGAATAAAAATATACCGTGAAAAATATCATTAATAAAAAGCCCACAAAAGTGAATATATTTTCATCTTGATGAACTATGATTGCTAATAATAAAAGAAATCTTTGTGACTTTGTGGTTTAAGAGATTATTATCGAAGTTTTGCTTAATAAAAAAAAACCTTCAAGTTTTAAGATTTTAAAGGTTTTCTATATTTATCCGAAAGCGTTAATTCCGGTAATATCCATGCCGGTGATCAGCAAATGAATGTCGTGTGTTCCCTCATAAGTAATGACGGATTCTAGATTTGCAGCGTGTCTCATCATTGGGAAATCTCCCATGATTCCCATGCCGCCGAGAATTTGTCTCGATTCTCTAGCAATGTCAATTGCCATTTTCACGTTGTTTCTCTTCGCCATTGAAATTTGTGCTGGAGTTGCGGTGTGTGCATTTTTCAAATTTCCTAACTGAAGACAAAGCAATTGTGCTTTGGTAATTTCAGTTAAAAATTCAGCTAACTTTTTCTGTTGCAATTGGAAAGATGCGATTGGTTTTCCGAATTGACTTCTCTCTTTTGCGTATTGAACCGCAGTGCAGTAACAATCAATTGCGGCACCGATGACGCCCCAAGAAATTCCGTATCGTGCAGAATTTAAACAGGATAGAGGTCCTTTCAAACCAGTCACTTTTGGCAATAAATTTTCTTTCGGAACTTTCACATTATCAAAAACCAACTCTCCGGTTTTCGACGCACGAAGTGACCATTTATTATGAGTTGTTGGAGTCGTAAATCCTTCGAAAGCTCTTTCAACAATTAAACCCTGAACTTTTCCTTCTTCATTTTTCCCCCAAACTACAGCGATATCACAAACCGGTGCATTAGTGATCCACATTTTTGCTCCGTTTAATAAATAATGATCTCCTTTGTCTACGAAATAAGTTTCCATTGAACTTGGATCTGAACCGTGATTAGGTTCTGTTAATCCAAAAGCACCGATCATATCACCGCTTGCTAATTGAGGAAGAAATTTCTTTTTTTGTTCTTCAGATCCGTATTCATTAATAGGAAACATGACCAAAGAACTTTGCACAGAAGCTGCGGAACGGACTGCAGAATCGCCTCTTTCCAATTCCTGCATAATGATTCCGTAAGAGATTTGGTCTAAGCCAGAACCACCATATTCTTCGGGAATATAAGGACCGAGTGCTCCAATTTTCCCTAATTCTTTCATTAAGTTAGGAATATCGGTATGATTTTGTGCGGCTTCGTCAATTTTAGGCATCACAAAACTTTCTACCCAATCGCGAACAGATTGACGTATAAGTAGTTGTTCCTCAGTAAGTAAACTGTCAATTCCGAAATAATCTGGAATGGATTTTAAAGGGTAATAAGACATATTAATTTTGTTTGCCCTAATTTAGGATAATTAAAGATTTTTAAGAAATATTTAGTGAAATTTTATCTCTATCGTTCGTATTCAATTTAATTGATAAAGGACAGACTTATTTAGTTTTGAATTTTTTATCAAAATCAGTGCAGTCAACTTGTTTTAAAGTATTTCCTTCATATTTCAATGCAGAAGGATTAGCATATTTAGATTGTGCTCCGACGGTGGTATGTTCTCCAATTCCTTCCACAATATTTTCTCCTTTTCTTAAGAAATAAATTTCACGTTCAGAAGTTTTACCTTCAGCTTCGAAGGTGTAATTTAATTTTAAAGTGTCACCATTTTGATTGCCTACAATATCACCACTGGAACTGTCTTTTTCAAAGTTTTTGTAGCGCATTTTACCAATGATGGTGCCCAAATTATCTTCCAAAGTAACAAAAACAGAATCCTTTCCAGTTGCTTGTAGATAGCAAGTTTGTAAGGTAGAGGACTCAATCGGTTCGTTGGTTTCTGGAAGTACGCTCAGTGAATCTACAGGTTCAGAGGTTGTTACGGTCTCAGCTGATTTTTTGTCACAACTTACTGTCATTGAGACGATAAGAGCTGAAAGAATAAGTTTTTTCATAAAATAAATAACTAAATTTTGAAAATTGAAGTTACGGAAATTATTTTGAAGATTTAATATGATGATAAATAAGAAATACACTGACACACCAAAAATTTTGATTTCTTAGAATTAATAGGTTTTATTTTGATGAACAAAAATTTTGATGTAGTTTTAATAAATAATGATCAAAAACAATCCATTTATAACAATTTTTCTGCTTTTTTTTATAGAAGTAGTCTTATTCATTTATATCGATTATGCCAACCTTTTTTCTGTTCACAATGAAGATTTGTTGATGATTGTTTCATTCTTTACAATTCCGTTTATCGCAATTTTATTGAGAGTATTCTTGGTGGATGAACCATACAAAAAGAGTTTTAAATATTTTACCATCTTTTTGATTATTGTTTCGATCATTGGTTTTATCATCCTTTCCTATTTGGGAGCTTTAGCAAAAGCCTATCAACATTAAAATCGATATGAAAAGTAAAATCTTAAATATTCTCAACGTAATACTGGTAGGCATATTAGCAGTTCTTATTATCCTTTATTTTACGACTAAGGTGAAGAATAAGGAAAATGAAAAAGTAATGTGGACTGTAGAAATTAGAAGTTTTTCCGAAAATTCAACGTCTTCAAATCCAAATATTATTAAAGTAATTAATGGTGTTTTTTATAACAATTTCAATAATTCTAGGAAGGAAATAGATAATGATTCTAAGGATTTAACCAGTTCTTCAAGTCGGGAATCTATTTATTTTCAGAAAAACACTGAACTTTTACCAGATTCATTAAATCTGAAATATTTCTCGATTGATGAAAGAAAGTTCTATCAACTTCGAACAAAAATCCCATATGAGCTTTTAAAAAACGCAAAAAAAAACAGTAAGGATCTTACCAAATTATCGTGTGAGATTTACCCGAAAGGAAAAGTGATTTTGAAAATTGATCAGGAAGATTTTCCATCAATCAATATTGCTTCATACCGAGCAAAAGAAACTACAGGAAATCTTGATCAGTTGATTTATAAAGAAAGTCTGGGTGAAAAATACAATGACTATGAAGGAATTGAAAATATTAATGATTTTTCTGATTTGCTTCAAAATAAGTATCGATGGATTTTTAAGGTAGATTTAGAAGCTGGCGATCAATTATTAAATGCATATGCTTATTCATTTGCTGAACAGAATATTTTTGATTTGAAAGAAAAAAGTTTGAATAAATATGAAAATATTCCAAAAACTTTTTACGTGAGATTTGGGAATGGAAATCAATATGGAATTGACTATTATTTCCATCCAAATGAAATTCTAAATGCTTTTCGAAAATTTGATAAAATTAAAGGAACTGAGACAATAACATTTACTTTTAAATTATTTAAAAATAAACCTGCAGAATGCGAGCTTTCTAAAAACGGACAGGTTATTTCTTTAAAAAATTTGGTTTCTGAAAATCCAATAAAGTATGTAGATTAGAATTAGAAATTAAGTTGTCAATCCTAATCGATGACAATCGGCTGTAGGATTTTAAATTGATTGTGATTCATGATATATAAATTTGTTTATTAGCGGAAATTGAATAATAGTTCGGTTAGAATCTTAAAAGATTGATATATTTGATTCCCTTAGAAAAATTTGAAATTTCATAAAAGTCCTATAATTTATATTATGTTAAATTGTAGATGTTTTTAGGCTTTAGAATTATCTTCCCTTTTATAAAAATAACTTAAATCAAAACCTCTCAATTTTACTTTTTAAGAACATAAAAAAAAGAGCCTCCCAATTTGGAAGACTCTTTTAGAGAATTTATTTGTTTTTTAAACATTTTTCTAAAAACTGATCCTGTTCCCATAAAGTATGTAAAATACTTTCCTTGGCTGCATAACCATGAGATTCTTTTGGTAATAAAACCATTCTCACCGGTGCGCCTAAATTTTTCAACGCCTGGAAATATCTTTCCGTTTGCAAAGTAAATGTTCCAGGATTATTATCTGCCTCACCATGAATTAATAACATTGGCGTTTTCATTTTATCAGCAGTCATAAATGGTGACATCGTGTTATAAATTTCGGGTACATCCCAATAATTTCTTTGTTCACTCTGGAAACCAAATGGCGTCAACGTTCTGTTATAAGCACCACTTCTGGCAATTCCACATGCATAATCTTTGGAATGGGTCAAAAGATTAGCCGTCATAAACGCTCCGTAAGAGTGTCCACCAACTGCAACTTTAGTTCTGTCAATATATCCTAATTGATCCAAAGCGTCAATCGCTGCTTTTCCGTTAGCAACCAACTGTGGGATAAAAGTATCGTTCGGTTGTGCTTTTCCTTCACCAATAATAGGGAAAGATGCATCATCTAAAACTGCATAACCTTTGGTTACCCAATAAATAAACGAACCATAACTTGGGAATGTAAAATCATTTGGATTCTGTGTGTTTTGTCCAGCAGTATCTTTATTCACATATTCTCTAGGATAGGCCCAGATTAAAAGTGGCAATTTTTCTTTATGATTTTTTCTGTCGTAATTAGCCGGTAAATAAAGCGTTCCAGTCAATTCTACTCCATCGTTTCGTTTGTAAGTAATTACTTCTTTATACACATTTTTAATGCTTTCAAAAGGATTAGCGAAATGAGTTACGGCAGTAGCTTTCCCGTTTTTAATGTTTCTTACAAAATAGTTTGGATATTGACTTGGTGATTGTTCAACCACTAAAACCTGTCCTGTTTTTGCATCTAAAATATCAACGATACTTTCTTTGGAATTCTTCAATTTTGAAGTATACAATCGATTTTTTTTCATTGATCCTAAATCCAATTCATCGATGAAAGGAAACTGTCCGTCTTTAGTAAATCCGGCACCGATTAAATGCGCTTTACCATTTTTAATATCAATGACGTTTCTGCCGAATTGATTTTTATTTTCGGCAAATTTTCCCGAATCGCTATAAACGTCCTGATAATTGCGATCTTCAATTATTTTTGAAGAATTATCTTTCAGATTAATTAAATAAGATTTTGAATTTCTCGTATCATACCAAGAATCAGAAACAATTGCTACATTCCCATTAGACCAATCGATTCCGCTGAATCTTTGTTGCGTTTTAAAGAACGATTTCGGAGCTGCATTAAATGGTGCGTCCCATACGAAAACTTCATCACGATACGCTACTTTTTTAGCCTGATCTCCTCCATCCAATGCTTCGGCATAAACCAAAGTTGCGGGCTGATCGTCTCTCCAACTGATATTTCTTTTTCCTTCTCTAACGGATGAAAAACCTTTCGGCATAATTTCATTCAACGGCGTTTCATTGACCACTTTTACCAAATTCCCATTCTTATCGTAAACGGTAGAAGTCATCGGAAATCTGTTCAAGGGGACAATGTAAGAATATGGTTTTTGAATGGTGGTCAACATCAAATAATTTCCATCTGGCGAGTAATTCATGCCACTAAAGATAGCGTCACTTTTAAATTTTTGCTGATCTCCATTAATTGAAATTTTCACCAACTCAGATTTTGCCAATGTCTCAAAATTAGCTTCATCCTGTGGATTTTTCAACAGATCCTGATAAGTTCTGTTTTGCGAAACTTTTCCGTCAGAATTAGAAACGGTTGGACCAGTAGGCAGATTTTGTTTATCATCAATTAAAGCTTTTCTATCAGATGGAATTTGCTTGATCAATAAATGTTGAGAATCTGACATCCAAACATAGGGACTTCCAAGGTTGGCGTTCAGTGGTTGATTCGATATTTTTTTCGCGGTATTGGAAGCAAGATCTAAGATCCATAATTCTACTGCGCTTTTCGTAGTATTGGTAAAAGCCAATTTTTTCTCATCTGGTGAAAAACCAAGATACGCGATTCTTGCATTTGCGGGTAATCCTTTGACTTGCTGTTCGGTTTTATCCTTAAGTTTTCTTGTCTTCAGATTATTAACATAAGTCATTGTGCTGGAAATGTTGGTAACGGGATTTACACGCAATCCAGCCAGTTTCATTTCATCTTGATTGAGGTCATAGAGTGATTTGTAGGTGTCTCGATAAGAGAAAATCATCTGTTCTCTTTTACTATCCATAAAAACCGACGGAGCTCTTTCGAAATCTGCCAATTGCATGATCTCAGGAGAAGGTTTTTGATAGGTAATACTTTCTTGAGCACTTGCAAAAACTACGAATAGCAATGCAATAGCGGTCAGTCTTTTTTTCATGTATACTCTTTTTTCAAAAGTATCGAAAATTAATCTTTCTAGCAAGGATACATCAATAATAATAAAAAATCCACCAAAACATGATATGTTAATTGGTGGATTCTTGTTTTTATGAAAATAATATTACCAGCGAGATTCTCTCCTTCTGGAAATCATACTGTCTATTGAAAATTGGCGCGGTCCGAAAGTGAAGATTAAAGCAAAAAGAGAAAGAAATAAAAGACTACTCTCTTTTACACTGAAGGGATCTGCATAATGAACTCCAAAAGCTGCAACGGCCATTACGAAGATTAACACTAAACTTGCTGCCCGCGTAAATAATCCGATCATTATTAAAAACGCACAAATAAGTTCGAGCAGAATGGCTAGAATTAAGGTACTACTCGCCCCAATTCCCATAAAATTATAGAACTGAATTTCACCACCTGCCATAAATTTCTCTAATTTGGGAAGTCCATGCAAAATGATCATTGCTACTGCAACGAAAATTCGTACTAATAACATTACAATATTATTGATTGCAGGATTGTCTTTTGTTGAAGAAAAGTAACTCATTTAATATATTTAATTCAAGAAATTAATAAAAACATCTAAAATACAAAATTTTGATCTACCGATTTCCATCAATAACCGAAATTTTTCAAATCACGATCATTTTTACGCCAGTCTTTTTTCACTTTCACAAAAAGCTTTAAATGTATTTTTTTAGAAAAGAATTTTTCCAAATCAATTCTGGCTTCGGTTCCAACCTTTTTGATGGCATCACCTTTATGCCCGATAATAATACCTTTTTGAGTATCGCGTTCCACATAAATCACAGCATCGATAAATAACATTCCCTCGGTTTCCTTAAATTGTTCAGTAACAACTTCTACCGAATAAGGAATTTCTTTATCGTAATTTAAAAGGATTTTCTCGCGAACAGTTTCGTTGACAAAAAACCTTTCCGGTTTATCGGTATATTGATCTTTGTCATAATAAGGCGGATTTTCAGGAAGCATTGATTTTAGTTTTGGTAAAATCACTTCGGTATTAAATCCTGTTAAAGCAGAAATCGGCAAAATCTCGGCTTTAGGAATTTGCTCGTGCCAAAACTCCATCACTTTTTCAAGATCAGTTTGATTAGAAGCATCTATTTTATTCACCAAAATCAAAACCGGAACTGGAATCTTGTTGAGTTTCTCAACCAGAAATTCACTGTGTTCTGATTTATCAGTAAGATCGATGATGAATAAGAAAACATCCGCATCCTGCAAAGAATCCTTTACAAAATCCATCATTTTTTCCTGAAGTCCGTATTTCGGATCTAAAACACCTGGCGTGTCAGAAAAGACAATTTGCAAATCCTCTTCATTATAAATTCCGAAAATACGATGTCTGGTCGTTTGTGCTTTTTGGGTAACAATTGCGAGTTTCTCTCCCATCAATTGGTTAAGAAGTGTTGATTTTCCTGCGTTGGGTTTTCCAACTATATTAACGAAGCCTGCTTTATGATTGCTCAAAGTATTTTTATTTTAAAGTAAGGGCAAAGTTAAGGAATTTTCGTCGGTGTTGTTTTCATTCTTTAATTTAAAATTACCGAGACTAATGGAGAAGTCTTATCAATCTCGAAAGGCATAATTATTTCATTAATCAAAATCTTAAACTATTTATTATGAAGTCAATTTGGAACGGTGCAATAGGATTTGGATTGGTTAATATTCCGGTGAAAATGTACTCTGCAGTACAGGATAGCAAACTTGATCTGGATATGTTAGATAAAAGCGATTTTTCAAATATCAAATTTAAACGTGTTAATGAGAAAACGGGTAAAGAAGTAAAATGGGAAAACATTGTGAAAGGTTATTTGATGGAAGACAAATATGTTGTTCTGGATGACGATGATTATGCCGCTGCAAGTCCTGAAAAAACCAAAGTTTTCTCGATTGAACATTTTGTAAAGGAAGCAGAAATTGATTCTGTTTATTTTGAAGTCCCCTACTTTCTTGAACCTCAAAAAAATGCTGAGAATGCTTATAATCTTTTATTGAAATCTTTGATTAAAACAAAAATGGCGGGCATTGGAACATTTGTAATGCGAGATAAAGAAATTTTTGGAATGATTCGTCCTTATGATGACAATGTTTTAATTGTTAATCGTTTAAGATTTTCAAAACAGATCCGTGAATACGGAGATTTAAAAATTCCTGCTAAAAAAACTCCGAAGCCTGGTGAAATGAAAATGGCGGTGTCTTTAATTGAACAAACTTCTGAAACATTTGATCCGGCCGCCTTTACAGATACTTATTCCGAAGATCTATTAAAAATAATCAAGAAAAAAGCGAAAGGTAAGAAAGTCAGAAAAGTAGCAGATTCTAAAGAAGAAAGCGGAAAAGTTGTTGACTTAATGGCACAATTGAAAGCCAGTTTAGAAGGTTCTAAAAAGACTAAAAAAGTTTCCTGATCATGCCTCTAGAAGAGTACAATAAAAAACGAAATTTCGATGAAACCTCCGAACCGGAAGGAAAAGAAAATAAAAATGATGGCAAATTAGTTTTTGTTATCCAACGTCATTCTGCTTCACGACTTCATTATGATTTCCGGTTGGAAATGGATGGAGTTCTGAAAAGTTGGGCGGTTCCGAAAGGTCCGTCACTGAATCCAAAAGATAAACGCTTGGCGATGATGACCGAGGATCATCCGTATTCTTATAAAGATTTTGCAGGAACAATTCCCGAAGGAAATTACGGTGGTGGCGAAGTTGAAATCTGGGATTCTGGAACGTATGAATCGTTAGAGAAAGTCGAAGGTAAATCGGATGATTTGGTCATGCGACACGAACTTCATAAGGAATCTCTCAAGTTTGTTCTGCATGGAAAAAAGCTGAAAGGAGAGTTTGCTTTAGTTAAAATTAAAAACTCGAAACAAGAAAATGCCTGGTTGCTCATCAAACATAAAGATCAATTCGCATTGGAAGATTACGATTCTGAAGAACATGTTCCGAAAAAATCTAAAGTAACCTTACGCGAAGAAAATCGGCCTAGCAAAAAAAAAGTAAAAACTCCGGCGAAAGAATCAAAATCATTTAGAAACTACACGCCATCTCTGATTGGGGAGAAAAAGTTAAAAGATTTTATCAAACCAATGTTGGCTCAAAGCAATGAGAAACCTTTTGATAATAAAGACTGGGTCTTCGAAATTAAATGGGACGGTTACCGCGCTATTGCAGATTTGAGAGAAACTGCAATTCAACTTTATTCCCGAAATGGACTCTCCTATTCCGAGAAATTTTCTAAAATTACAAAAGCTTTAGAAGATCAAAATCACCAAATGATTTTGGATGGTGAGATCGTTGCGTACAATAGCGAAGGAAAACCGGACTTTCAAACTTTACAAAAAATCGGTGAAAATCCAAATTTGGCAATGACGTATCAAGTCTTTGATATGCTTTGGCTGAATGGTCACTCCACTGAAAATTTAACTTTAATTCAACGGAAAGAATTGTTGAAAGAGGCTTTAGTCGGAAACGAAGTTATCAAATACTGTGAACATATTCCAGAGAAAGGAATTGATTTTTTTGACCAGATCAAGAAAATGGAGTTAGAAGGAATGATTGCAAAAAAAGCAGACAGCACTTATTCAGAAGGAGTTCGATCCTCAGATTGGTTGAAGATTAAATTTCAAAATACAGAAGATGTTTTGATCTGTGGTTTTACCGAACCCAATGGCGGTCGAAAGAATTTTGGTGCAATCATTTTAGGAACTTATATTAATGACAAATTAGAATATTGCGGACATGCGGGCACAGGGTTTTCGGATAAAACATTAGAATCGTTATATGAAATATTTAAAACTTTAATTATTGAAAATTGTCCTTTTGATAAAATTCCAAAAACCAATGCACCTGCCACCTGGTTGCAACCAGAATTGGTTTGTGAAATAAAATATACCGAAAAAACGAAAGATGGAATTTTCCGTCATCCAGTTTTTATGGGACTTCGAATTGATAAAGACAAAGAGGATTTAATTAAAGATGATGAAATTGAAAATCTATCTTCTTTAGAAATGAAAATTCAAAATGAACCAACTAAAAGTAAAACTAAAAAACTAAAGAAAACTGTTAAACTCACCAATCAAAACAAGATCTATTTTCCTGAAAGTGGCATTACAAAAGGTGAAGTGATTGATTATTATCAGTCTGTTTCGAAATATATTTTGCCTCATTTGAAAAATCGTCCGCAATCCTTAAATCGTTTTCCTAATGGAATTGAGGGATTGAGTTTTTATCATAAAGATGCCGGAAACGATTCACCAGATTGGATTGACAAAGTTTCTATTTTTTCAGAATCCAATGAAAAAGACATACAATATTTAATCTGTAACACGGCTAATGATCTGGCGTATTTGAATAATCTCGGTTGCATCGATTTGAATCCGTGGAATTCGACCGTAAATCATTTGGATAAACCAACCTGGCTGGCTTTGGATTTAGATCCTTCCGAGAAAAACACTTTTGATCATGTTATTGAAACAAGTTTATGTGTAAAAGAAATTTTAGATAAAGCAAAAATTAAAGGTTATTGTAAAACTTCCGGTAGTTCAGGGATTCATATTTTTATTCCGATGGGTGAAAATTATGAAGTAGAACAGGTGAAAAATTTCGCTCATCTTTTAATGCAGAAAGTACAGCAAAAATTACCAGACTTAACTACTTTGGAGCGAAGTCTTAAGAAACGGGATCAAAATAAAATCTATTTAGATTATCTGCAAAATCGAACGGGTCAGACATTAGCGAGTGTTTACAGTATTCGTCCGAAACCTTCGGCTCCTGTTTCAATGCCTATTTTATGGGAAGAATTAAAGTTTAGTTTAAAGCCGACTGATTTCAATATTCATAATGCTTTGGAGCGTATTAAAAAGAATGGTGATCTCTTTAAGCCCGTTTTAGGAAAAGGAATTGATATGTTGAAAGCGTTAGAAAATCTTTCTAAAGATTAAGAGAATTTTATTTTCGAGTCGAATAAAAACTGTACACTTTCTTGCGCCCACATTTTATAAGTCAATTCTGAAGGATGAATCCCATCACTGAAAAAATCTGCAATCGTTTGATCCTCGTTCAGTAATTTCATCCATTTTTTAATATCAACTTTGTTGGTCGGAAAATAAATATTTTCGTTCTTTAAAGTTTGACTGTAAAGATATTGTGCAAGTAAATCTTTATGATTTCCTAAAACATATTGCATTTCTTTTGTAAGTGCGGGAAACGCTTCAATAGTAGGTAACTGCGCAAATGAAATCGGAGTTTCTGGAAATTTATTTCTTAAAGAATCTATTAAAAACTGAATATTTTCCAGCCATTTTTTTGGCTGAGTAAATTCAAAAGAATCATTCGCCCCAATGCCGATAACCAATAAATCACATTGAGTTTCTATAATTTTTGGGACAATTCTTTGATGAACTTTTGCCGCATTATAACCCGTTTTAGCATAGACTTTCCAATCGATATTGCAGTGAAATGCAGAACTTAATTCATTAGAGAAATGACCGGCGAAACTATTTTTGTGAAAATCTGACCCAACTCCTGCAAAAGAACTTTCACCAATAAAAAGGACTTTTAAAGTTTGATCAGAATTGACATTGACCAAACCTTCTGGTTCCTTTGCTTCCGGTAAAAACTGAATTTCTTTTTTGATTTTCTTTCCCTGAAAATAGATGATCGGCAACAAAGGAATCGACTTCAAAAGATGGGTGAAATAGTTCTTTTTCATTTAGATGATTCTTTTATTTCTTTGAAACGATCGGTAAGATTTCGTTATCCATTAAACCAAAATGGGTAATTTCTTCTTTGCTGAATTTCTTTGAATAATAATTAATATCAACCTCAAAACCAACATTTCTAAGTCGTTCAAAATAATCCATTCCGTACCAGCGAACGTGGTCGTATTGCCCGAAATGTTTCTGTCTTTCTTTTGGATCTTTGATGGAAAAATCTTCGTACGATTTCTCTAAAGAGTTCTTCATAGGAACCTGAAAAATTCCCCAACCGTCTTTTCTCATCACTCGATACAATTCACTCATCGCCTTTTGATCGTCTTCAATATGTTCTAAAACGTGATTGCAAAAGATAATGTCGAAGCTTTCATTCTCGAAAGGCAAATCGAGAATATCTGCTTTTACATCCACAATTGGCGAATATAAATCCGCCGAAATATAATCCAGATTCTTCATTTTTTTGAACCTGCGAAGAAATTCCTGCTCTGGCGCAATATGAAGAACTTTATAATTTTTAGTAAAAAAATCGGTTTCATTTTGAAGATACAGCCACATTTGCCGGTGACGTTCTAAACTTAATGTTCCTGGTGACAAAGCGTTCTCACGTTGTTTCCCATAACCGTATGGAAGAAATTTCCGGTAAGATTTTCCGTCGATTGGATCGCTGAATTTTGATCCTTTAAAGAATAAATAAATTAAAGGTCGAAGGAAAATGCTCAAATTAATAAGCAAAGGTCTTGGGATGGTGTTTAAAAGAAATTTGGCAATTTTCTTCATTAAAAATCCAATGTAAATGGTTTTTCTTCATCGCTGATAATTCCCAACGCTTCGTAAATGAATTTATAAGTTGACAGTAAAACTGGCTTGCCTCCAATAATACAGACATCATGTTCGAAATGCGCAGATGGTGACATATCAAGTGAAGTTACCGTCCAGCCATCGTCATGGAATTTTACTTTTTCAGTTCCTAAATTAACCATTGGTTCAATCGCAAGGGCAATTCCGTCTTTTAAAACTTTACCACTTCCTTTTTTACCATAATTTGGAACTTGTGGATCTTCGTGCATTTTTTTTCCTAAACCGTGACCAACCAATTCGCGAACAACGCCGTATCCATGAGCTTCACAATACGATTGGATCGCATAAGAGATATCTCCTACTCTTTTTCCACGAACGCATTGCTCGATTCCTTTATAAAGAGATTCTTTGGTAATTTGCAAAAGTTTTTTTGTTTCGGGTGCAACTTCGCCAACCTCAAATGAGTAAGCATGGTCGCCATAAAATCCGTTCATATAAACTCCACAATCGACCGATAAAATATCACCTTCTTGCAAAGGTTTTTCATTTGGAATCCCGTGTACCACTTCAGCGTTAGGAGAAATACAAAGGTTTTTGGGGAAACCATACATTCCTAAAAATGCAGGTTCGCCACCATGATCGCGAATAAATTGTCCACCTAAATTATCGAGGTGTAAAGTAGTGACGCCTGGTTTAATTTCCTTGGCCAGCATGCCCAAAGTTTTTGAAACCAATTGTGCACTTTCTCGCATTAAGCGAAGTTCTTCTATCGTTTTTAACTGTATCACTGTATGTGTATGTCTTTAATTTAAAGGGAAAGGAATTATAAATTTCGATAATCATTTACCAGAACAAGCCTTTCTTTTTGTCTTTTTTCATTTTAGAATAGGCCAAAACTTCTTTTCCTTCAACTCTAAATTCTATCCTATCATTAATAATATTATAGATTTCTCCCCAACCTGGAAATCCACCAAGGTTACGGTCGTCGATGAAAAGATCTGCATCAATTTTTCGGGAAGCATTTTCATTATCAAAAACTTCACCTTCAAAACTTGAATTAACTGCATAAAACTCAACGCCATTTTTTTTGCAAAATTCGACTGCTTCGTCCAAAGTTTTCCCATGTCGGTAAGTCCACAGAATTAATCTGTAGCCTTCGGACTGCAATTTCTTAAGGGTTTCAAAAGCAAAAGTTTTTGTTTTTCCAATTCCAGGATATCCATCATCAACGATAGTTCCGTCGAAATCAATAGCAAGTTTTTTACTGTTTTTCATTATTCTAAAATTTCAATGGTGCAAAGATAATAAATTTACGACGGAGCAAAATGGTTAGCGAGGATTAGTGACTTTAGTTAAGAATAAAAAATGCCAAATAAGGCATTAGCTTAGTTGGCATTTATATTTATTAGATTTTATCGTTCTACGATTTTATCCATTTGAATTGATATTCCTGATCTGGAGTTGAAATTCTATCGGTAACCCGTTGTAATCTTCCCGGAAGTTTCATCAAATATTCCTGCGCTTTCTCAGCAGATTCATTGAGTCCCGTGATATGTTCGATTCTCCAGTCTTGCAATAATTCGGCTAAAATATTAATGTAATCTTGACCTGTATAAACCATTGCTCTTTGCGCAGCATCGGAGAAATGTCCCCAAAGTTCGCCAGCTTTCTGACCAGATTCACGCATTAAATGTGCAGGCATTACAATTTTTTTACGCATCATATCTTCGAAAGCCAACATCATTTCTGAAGGATCAAGTTCGAAAATTTTTGTCACGAAATGTTTGTATGCTTTTGCATGTCGGGCTTCATCAGCTGCAATTACACCACACATCCTGGAAAGTTTTGTATTTCCGCTTTGCTTAGCCAATGAACCTACTCTACGGTGTGAGATATTCGTTGCAGTTTCCTGAAAACTGGTATACACAAAATTTCGGTATGGATCCATGGTCGTTCCAATATCTAAACCATCCTGAATTAAGTAATGGGTGGTAATTTCAACCTCGCGCATATTCACTCGACCGCATAAATACAAGTATTTATTAAGTAAATCACCGTGGCGGTTTTCTTCAGCCGTCCAATTTCTTACCCATTGTGACCAACCGGATCTTTCTTCCTGATTGACGCCATCAATTCCCATAATCCAGGATTCATAACTTGGCAAGGCTTCTTCGGTAATACAGTCTCCAATCAAGGTTACAAATAAATCATAGCCCATTTCCTGAGCATACGTTTGCAGTTCTTCTACATCATATCTAAAACTATCTGAAGACGGATCTGGTAAAAAATCAGTAGGCTGCCATATTTTTTCTGCGGGTGTTAAATAGGTGTCTATAAAGTCGTCGACATTCTTGCCTAAAGTCCTCATTACCTCTATTCTCATCATCTTATTGTACATGTTCACTCTTTTTATAGGTTACGCAAATATAATTTAAAAATATTATCTATTGCATAATTCATTCGTTAAATTAATTTTAAAACAATCCAAACATCAAGCCGTGCCTTAAATAATACAGAAATTATTTTCTTTTAAATATTGAAACTTTATTAACTTACTAAAACTTCACCAGTCATTACTTCTGGGATTTCAATTCCCATTACTTTTAGAATTGACGGCGCAACATCGCCCAGCTTTCCAGGTTTTAAAGTCCAGGTTCGGTCTTTATCCATTACAATTAAAGGAACTAAGTTGGTGGAATGTTGTGTGTTTGGACTTCCGTCTGGATTCATCATCACATCCGAGTTTCCGTGATCTGCAAGAATAAATACAGCGTAATCATGCTCGTAAGCTAAAGTTGCCACCCTAGAAATACATTCGTCAACAACTTCTGCCGCTTTAACTGCTGCAGAAAAAACGCCGGTATGACCTACCATATCAGTATTCGCGAAATTTAAACAAATGAAATCTGCAGACTCATTTTCAATCTCGGGAAGTATTTTTTCAGTAATATCAAACGCTGACATTTCAGGTTTGAAATCATAGGTTGGAACCTCTTTAGGACTTGGGCATAAAATTCTACTTTCACCCACGAATTGTTCTTCTCTTCCGCCAGAAAAGAAAAAGGTAACGTGAGGGTATTTTTCCGTTTCTGCCACTCTAATTTGAGTTTTACCATTTCTTTCTAAAATTTCACCCATTGTTTCGTGTAAAACTTCTTCATCAAAAACGATATGAATATTTTTGAAAACTTTCTCGTAATTCGTCATCGTTACATAGTAAAGATTCAACGGATACATCCCAAATTCTGGAAACTCATTTTGAGAAAGAACTTGAGTAATCTCGCGACCACGATCTGTTCGGAAGTTAAAGCAGAAAACCACATCGTCGTTTTCAATTTTTGCAACCGGCAACTGATTGTCTTTTAAACAAATCATAGGTTTTAAAAACTCATCGGTAATGTCATTTTTATAAGAGTTATCGATTGTTTCTAAAATATTATTGGTTTGCTCGCCGATGCCATTAACCATTGCATCGTAAGCTAACTTCACTCGTTCCCATCTTTTATCACGGTCCATCGCGTAATACCTACCGACAACTGTCGCTAACTTTCCGGTGGTAACTTTCATGTGGTCGAGTAATTCTTCGATAAACCCTTTACCTGAATGAGGATCACAATCTCTACCGTCTGTAAACGCATGAACATATACATTATCCGTTAATCCAAATTCTTGTGCAGCGGTCAATAAACCTTTAAGATGATTAATATGCGAGTGAACACCACCATCTGAAACAAGACCTATAAAGTGAACTTTCTTTTTGTTTGTTAAAGCGTATTCAAATGCTTTTGTAATGACATTCTCCTTTCCTAAAGTTGCGTTCTCAACAGCCATATTGAGTTTAACCAGATTCTGATACACTACTCTCCCAGCTCCTAAATTCATGTGGCCCACTTCTGAATTTCCCATCTGTCCGAAAGGTAATCCGACCGCGATTCCGCTTGCTTCAAGCGTTGTGTTTGGAAAATTTTCATAGCAAGAATTAATGAAAGGAGTGTTCGCTTGCGCAATTGCAGATACAGAAGAGTCCGTTCCTAATCCCCAACCGTCGAGTATCGCTAAAATGGCTTTTTTTGACATTTTTATTTATTTATGATTGAATACAAATTTAGTGATTAAACAATTATTTATCGATTGATTTCGAACAAAATTTGTCTCAGCAGCAATCTAGTTCAGCAATTTCTGAAAGGCTTTACGGGAAGAACCTCGAAAATAAACTTCACCACAATAGGTGTAATTTAATTTATTTAAAATTTTAAGCAAAGGAATATTGTCAAAATTGGTATCTACTTTAATGCTGAAATTTTTTTTTGACAAAGCAACTTTTTCAACTTCTTGAAAAATTTTCGTTGCTATTCCCAATCCTATATATTCTTCAGAAACGGCAACTCGGTGAATAACAACGTATTCTTGATCTGACAGCCATTTTCCCTCGATAATTTCATACCCAGGTTCTATTTCAAAAATGACAGCAGCGTAACCAAGAATTTGATTTTCAGATTCCAGGACATAGCCAAAATCTTGTTGGATATCATTTTTAATACTGTCCATATTTGGATATCCATCTTGCCATTGATTGCTTCCCTCCTCTTTTCTTCTTTTGATTGCTTGCTGAAGAATATCCCAAATTATGTCTTGATCTTCTAAAGATGCTTTTCTAAGATGAAATTGTTGATTGAATTTTATCATGAATTTAATTTTCTTGTACAAATTTAATCAAGATTTTATTCTCAAATCAGGAATTAGTAATTGGAATGAATATTTAAATTTTGTATTTTTATAAAAAACTTAGATGAAAAAGAAATTAGTTGTTTTTTCAGGCGCCGGGATTTCTGCTGAAAGTGGTGTTCAGACTTTTCGTGATTCAAATGGTTTATGGGAAAACCATCGTGTAGAAGATGTGGCAAGCCCAGAAGGATTTGAAAGAAATCCACAGATGGTTTTAGATTTTTACAACGCGAGAAGAAGACAGTTAAATGAGGTTACGCCAAACAAAGCTCATCTTATTTTAGCAGAATTAGAAGATGTTTTCGAGGTCAATATTATTACCCAAAACGTTGATGATTTACATGAAAGAGCCGGTTCTACAAAAGTTATTCACCTTCATGGTGAACTCAAAAAGGCACGATCTGTCAACGCCGAGTCAAATATTATATTGTGGGAAGGAGACTTAAATTTAGGTCATCTTAATTTTGAAGGAATGCAACTTCGTCCGCATATTGTATGGTTTGGTGAAATGGTTCCGGAAATGAATAAGGCAATTGATCTGTGTTCTAAAGCAGATCTGTTTCTTGTGATTGGAACTTCAATGTCTGTTTATCCCGCAGCGGGTTTGATTCATTATATTCCTGCAAACTGCAAAATATTTGTGATTGATCCAAGCCTTCCAAATACTTACACCGAGACAGACAATTACTTTAAAACTTCTGCCACGCACGGAATGGAATTATTTAAAGAGATGATTTTAAAAAAAGAAATTTGAATAAGAGATCTTTTAAATTTCGAGGTTTTGGTTCAGTTTCATCTATTGATCTCGAAGCATAAATTTTGAAATAACAAAAAACCGATTAGATAACCGGTTTTAAGTTTTGTTTTATCATTTGTGTTTTCTGATACTGCAAAAGTAACATTTAGTTGTTTTGCAAAAAAGCGTGAAAACACCCTAATTTAACACATTTCATGTTTGATTGCGAAAAGCACAATTCCAACCCTTGTTTTTACATTCAACTTTGCAAAGATAGAATCTCTGTAACCATCAACGGTTCTGGGGCTGACACACATTTTTTCAGCAATTTCTTTATAGGTTAATTCTGAGCAGGCTAATTTGATAAATTCTATTTCGCGATCCTTTAGCAAAGCGCTAATTTCCTGAATTGCTTTTTCTTCAGTCTTAATTTTTAGGAGGCTTTGCGTAACAATGTCGGTGTAAAAAATCCCTTTCTCATGAACGATATTGATGGCATCAAACAAAATATCAGGTGACATGTCTTTCAGCAAGTATCCTTTTGCACCAGCTTTTAACATGCTGATTATCGTACTTTCATTATCTTCCATCGTTAAAGCAATGACTTTCAGTTCTGGATACGTCTGCGTTAATTCTGCAGTAGTTTCGATACCATTTTTTCTGGGCATATTGATATCCATTAAAACAACTTCAGGCATGTTTTTTTTGTGCTCGAGCTGATTCAAAAAGTCTTCACCATTAAAACAATTCATGACCACTTCAAATTTTGGATTAAATGAAATCATGTTTTCGATTGCTTTAGAGACCAGTTTATGATCATCTACGATTGCGATTTTTATTCTTTCCATTGTGTTGGTTTTTTGTAGGAAATAGTTATTTCAGTGCCGAGATTCTCTGTAGATTTAATTGTAAAATCAGCGTTAATAATCTGTGCTCTATTTTTAATGTTTGCCAAACCACTTCCATCATTTCTTTTTTTTGCATTAAATCCTATCCCGTAATCCATAATACTGATGTCAATAAAATTTAAATGATCTTCTATTTTTATTAAGATCTTGTTGGATTTTGCATGTTTAATGACATTATTGATACACTCCTGAATAATTCGAAATAAAATCAGCGCATGGTCAGGATTAATTTCTAAATGGTGATTATTAATTTGATAGTCAACATCCATTAACTCTAACCTTTCTATTCTGAAAATTTCCCGTTCCAAAGATTCTACGAAACCAAAATGCTTTACCTGTTTACTGATAAAAACTTTAGAAAGATTCCTGATATCCTGAATACACTCTCCAATTAGCATGTTGATTTCGAGCGCTATATTTTTTTTTTCACATTCATCGGCCATCGCTATTTTATTGGTCATCAGTCTAGCAACAGAAAGTTTTTGTCCCAAATCATCATGCAGTTCCTGACCAATATAATTAAGTGTTTGTTCCTTAATCTCTACTTGAGAAATGGCTAATTCCTGTTCGAAAAGGGCCTCTTTTTTTTGTTGAGATAACAGAAGTTCAGATTTTTTCTTAACAAATACTCCATAAACCAAAACCATCATTAAAATAACAATCAAAATAATGAAAGTGGTGATCGTAAGCAGAAAATCTATTTCTGAAAAGTTCATTTTTTTAAATTAATATTTTTCGCGAAAAAAATTCCACTAATCAGTATGGCATAACCAATTACATTAACAACAAATAAAATTATGAAAAATATATTGATATTCATCATTTCCATAGAAGTATTACTGATAATGAGCAAAGGAGTTACTCCTAAGTAAATAGACATCAATCCGATACATGCCCAAAATGGGTAATAAGACTTAATGTTTAAAATTTTATCAGAATTGAATGTTTCTTTTAAAACTAAATAAATATTGAAAATCAACAAGATAACTTCTAAAAAATAAAATTTAAAAGGAAATTTAGAGAAGAAATCTTCAGATAATGTTGCAAATAAAATATAACTAATTAAAAATATTCCTATTATAAAAAGATTGATTATTCTCGATTTTTTGAGCTCTAAAATACTTCTGAAGTATAGAAAGAAAAGGAAAAACACACAGAGATTGACTGCTATGGCATAAATGGGAATACTGGGAAATTTAAAACTTAAACGCATGATAAATAAGACGGTATCGGTCACCACCACTATTCCACTTGCGATAATAAAATAAATAATTCCCTTTCCTAATTTTTTTCTTTTGATAAGCAGTAATATAAAAAATACGAATACTAATAAAAGTTGGATTACACTTGCTGCAGTCCGGTTCCATTCTATCATTATTGCTACTTATTAATAAGGTGGACAAAGTTGGCCAAAGTTCATATCTGGCAATTCTTCGCCATCATCATCGCCTTGTGCATTTTTATTATTGTCGGATGAATCCATATCGTGCGGAGAAAAGAAGACCGTTTGATATCCATTATAAAGTGGATTTAAGCGTGGATCAAAGCACGCCTCAGGATACTTTCCTAAAGTAACTCTGATTCCTTTATTCTTAATTCCTTTTTTCTCCATTCCGTCGCGAATGAGATTGATATATTCCTGTAAAACTTCTAAATCGTAAGTGTAAGTTTTGGAGTCAGGTTTAGCATTTGGCCGTTTTGCGTTAATGGTTGCATAATTACTCTTTTCATATTCATTAGCGAGTGATTCTCCTTCTCTCTTAGTAATTAGATGTTTTTGTAGACTGCTCATTGTTTATTTTTTAATTTTAACAAATCTAAAACTTATTAAGGTATAAATATAAGTGAAAACACCCAAAGGATCTTATTTTTTTTTATTAATACCATTATGCTATCATTTTTTGCAACTACAATATTATTTTCTTAAATTTCGAATTCCAAATTTTAGACGGAAACAATCTCATCGAAATTACCCTACCATGCAAGAATTTTCTACGATCGCAGAGAATTATCAAAAAATAAAAACTAATTTACCTTCCAATATTCAACTCGTTGCAGTATCTAAAACGCATCCTGTTGAAAGTATTCAATTAGTTTACGAATTAGGACAAAAAGTTTTTGGCGAGAACAAAGTCCAGGAATTGATAGAGAAGCATCCTCATTTGCCACAGGATATTCAGTGGCATTTAATTGGTCATTTACAAACCAACAAGGTCAAATATATCGCTTCTTTTATTGATACCATTCAAAGTGTCGATTCAGAAAAAATCCTTCTTGAAATTAATAAACAAGCCGAGAAAAATAATCGAAAGATTAAGGTATTTCTTCAAGTTAAAATTGCAGAAGAAGATACAAAATATGGTTTGGAACTTCATGAAGCCAAGGAATTATTCTTAGATTATCTAAATGGTAAATTCCCCCATATTAAAATCTCTGGTTTAATGGGAATGGCGACTTTCACGGATGATAAAGATCAAGTTAAAAAGGAATTTAGTTTCCTTAAAAATCTGTTTGATCAACTTTCACTACAACAAAATCTGCAAACTTTATCCATGGGAATGAGTGACGATTACGCTTTAGCGATAGAGTGCGGTGCCAATTCAGTTAGAATTGGATCTGCAGTTTTCGGTAGCAGAAATTACTCATAAGCACCTTTTTTAGGTATGATTATTGCTACATAGTTGGCAAAATTAAGTCAATAATTTTATTAAATCCATAAATTTTTATAATGCAAAAAATCTTAATTGTTGAAGACGAAAAAGCCATTTCGGGCGTCCTACAAAGTATTCTATCAGATGAATTACCTGATTACGAATTTATTATTGCCGAAGACGGTTTAGAAGGCTTCAAACAAATAGAGAAAGAAGATTTCGCTTTGGTTGTTTCTGATATTAAAATGCCAAAAGTTTCGGGTACCGAACTTTTAAAGCAAGCACTTCAGTTGAAACCTGACACCACTTTTGTGATGATTTCTGGACATGCTGATATCGACACTGCTGTAGATTGCTTGAAGTCAGGAGCATATGATTTTATCTCTAAACCGATTGATATCAACCGACTGATTACCAGTGTTAAAAATGCTTTAGACAGAAGAATTTTACAAAAGACCAATCAGCATTTAAAAAATGAGAATACCACTTTAAAGAAAAAAGTGAATAAGAAATATCAGATGATTGGTGAATCTCCTGCCTTGAAAAAAATTCAGGATATGATTGAAAAGGTCGCTGCATCTGACGCTAGAGTTCTTATTACGGGACCAAACGGTGCGGGAAAAGAATTGGTTGCTCACGCAATCCACGCGCAAAGTGATCGCAGTAAAGGTCCAATGATCGAGGTTAACTGTGCCGCAATTCCATCTGAACTAATTGAATCAGAATTATTTGGACATGTTAAAGGAAGTTTTACAGGCGCCATTAAAGATAAACAAGGAAAATTTGAGTTAGCCAATAACGGAACAATCTTTTTGGATGAAATTGGTGACATGTCATTAATCGCACAGGCAAAAGTTCTTCGTGCGCTTCAGGAAAGCAAAGTTTCTCCAGTTGGAAGTGACAAGGAAATTAAAGTAGACGTAAGAGTTTTGGCTGCTACCAATAAAAATATGCAGGCAGAAATTCAAGCAGGTAAATTTAGAGAAGATTTGTACCATCGACTTTCTGTGATCGAGATTTATGTTCCTTCCCTAGACGAGCGAAAAGATGATATTAAACTTTTGGTGAAACATTTTTCGAAAGTTATTTCTGATGAACACGGTACTGCTTTAAAAACTTTTGATGATAAGGCGATCAAGGCTTTAGAAAATTTCAGTTGGACCGGAAATATCCGCGAACTTCGAAATGTTGTTGAACGTCTAATTATCTTGGGATCAAATCCGATAAACGGAGATGATGTGGCCAGTTTTGTTAGAAAATAGTTTTTATTTTTACGATTAAATTTTCAATAAAAATGATATAAAGCCAAACGAATTCCGTTTGGCTTTTTTATTTCTACTTTTTTACGAAGAGGTATTTTGGCATACAACATGATGTAAATTAAGTACAGAAATACAAATTTCAATTTTTTATTTCAAATTAATTTAACATTAAAAAATAATATCATGGCAAAGAAAACCACACCTAAAGGAAAAATCGCTCCTAAAAAGGATGCAGCAGACCAACTAAAAGATTTTATGATCGATGGCTTGAAAGACCTTTACTGGGCGGAAAAAGCATTGGTTAAAAGTCTTCCTAAAATGGCAAAGAATGCTACATCTCGGCATTTAATAACTGCAATTAATGATCATTTATCAGAAACTAAAAATCAGGTTAAGCGTTTAGAAGGAGCATTTAAATCTTTAGGAATTAAAGCTGAAGCGGTAAAATGTGATGCGATGGCCGGCTTGTTAAAAGAAGCAACAGGAATTATGGAAGAAACCCAACCTGGTGCAGTAAGAGATGCCGCAATTATTGCTGCCGTTCAAAAGGTAGAACATTATGAAATTGCTTCATACGGAACCATGGCAACCTACGCCAAATTATTGGGTGAAAAAGACGTTCTAAAATTACTTTTAGAAACATTAAAAGAGGAAAAAACTTGCGATAAAGATTTAACGAAGTTGGCTAAAACTGAAATCAACGTAAAAGCCAAATAATAGAGGTAGCGATCAAATGGTCGCTACTTTTGTTAGTATATGAATCGTTTAAGTCAGCAAATTTTTCGTGAATATTATAAATCATTAAAAAAAAAATGTCAAATTTAAAAAATAAGAAAGTTGCAATTTTAGCAGCAGACGGTTACGAGCAATCGGAATTAGAATGTCCGATGAAAGCTTTGAAAGATGCAGGTGCAAAAATAGAAATTATCTCTCTAAAATCTGGTGTAATTAAAGCCATGAAAGATCATCAATGGAGCAATTCAGTTAGTGTCGACAAAATTGTTTCCGAAATTGATTGTGCGGATTACGACGCCCTTTTATTGCCAGGCGGTGTGATCAATCCGGATGCATTAAGAGCAAATGCAGACGCTGTGAATTTCGTTAAAGGTTTTTTTAAAGCCAATAAACCAGTTGCAGCTATTTGTCACGCACCTCAAACTTTAATCAATGCTGAAGTAGTTTCAGGAAAAAAAATGACTTCCTACAAATCAATCTCTGCTGATTTAAAAAATGCGGGCGCTAATTGGGTTGATCAAGAAGTTGTCACCGACGGAAATTTAACAACCAGCCGTTCGCCCGAAGATTTACCAGCTTTTAATCAGAGAATGATAGAAGAGTTTTCCAAGTAAAAATTTCACCATTTAAATTTGGGCCATGAAAAATAAAATTCCTACACATAAAATCGGGGCAGAAAGTGAAGCTATTTCGAAAATTATTTTAGATAATGTTGAGTTAGCAAAAAATCATTTTGAAATCATAAAAAAACGTTTCCTGGATATCAATTCGTGGGAACTTTTTGCTGGAAAGAATAAAGCAAAATTCACCCTTCGTAATCAGAAGGGCGAATTAATTTTAGACCCGCCACAAGTTGGAAATTATATCAGTATTAGAGTTCCTCTTCTACCAAATAAAGATGAAGACCATTTTGATTGGGTGAAAATTGAAGTTTACGAAGAAGAAAAAAAAGAGGATTACGAAGCAATTTATATTCGTTTGCGACCAACTTCCAACCCAACTAATCCTTCTGATGAAGTTACTCATTTCTTAGATTCAACGGCAACTTCCAATTTTTTCATTAGAAGAAACGGGAGAGAAATTTCCGCAGAAGTGTATGCCAGAAATGAAGTTCCTAATTTTGAGGATAAAACACTTTCGGAGAAAATAAGAAATAAAGCAGTTGCACTTGGTGGAATGCTAATTGGCAGCAAACTTCAGTGGGAAGGATTAACGGATGGATTAATTAGAGATGAAAAATAAAATTTTTATTGGTTGTTCTGGTTTTTCAGAAAGATCTTGGAAAGGTTTTTTCTACCCCGAGGATTTACCTTCCAGTGAATATTTAAGTTTTTATTCAAAGCATTTAAATGCAATAGAAATTAATTCCACTTTTTATAGAAAACCAACTTTGAAAACGCTGGAAAAATGGCTTAATGAAACTGAAGAGGATTTTAGATTTTTCATTAAAATTCCGAAAACCATTACTCATCTTAAAAAACTGGTTGATACTGAAATTGATACAGTCGAATTTTGCAACCATATTTCATTTGGTTTAAAAGGGAAATTAGCGGGATTTCTTTTTCAGCTTCCACCTTCATTTCAATTTAGCGAAGAAAATTTAGAAAAAATTCTCCAGACTGTTGATGATCATTATTTGAATGTGGTTGAATTTCGTCATTCTTCCTGGTGGATTACCGACGTTTTTGAAACTTTAAAAAGAAAAAATATTATCTTCTCAGGTGTTTCAATTCCTAGAGAAATTCCCGACGATTTTATTATTAATAATGATCATTCTGCTTATTATCGTCTTCATGGCGTTCCTCAAATGTTTAAATCGGAATATTCAGAAAAGAAGTTTATCGATTTAGCTGAAAATATTAAAAATTTTAAAGGAACTTCTTTTATCTTCTTTAATAATACTTACGGAACTGCCGGAATTAAAAATGCACTCTATTTAAAAGATCAATTCTTGTAATTCTAATATTGATAGATGAAGACTTCTACGAATGATAGGAACAAAAAACCGCTAATCAAAAGTAATGTAGAAAGTTTGCTGTAAATTTGCCGCAAATTTTTTTATAGTTATGCAAATTCTAAATCCCGAACTTTCCAGAAGATTATTTAAGCTTGCCCTACCCGTAATGATCACGCAGGTTGGTCAAGTGTCTGTGCAGCTTTTTGATAATATTATGGTTGGGAAACTTTTGGGTGCAGATGCTCTAGCTTCTGTATCACTCGCAAATGGGGTTTTCTTTTCTGTATTTGTTTTGGCTCTTGGTTTTTCTTTGGCCATACCTCCCCTCGTTTCAGAAGCTCATTCTCAAAATGATCATAAAACCATCAATCGGGTTTTTCGCCACGGTTTTGTGGTTAATATGCTTATAGGTCTTGCGTTAGTTATTGCGATGCTTTTAGCAATGCCTTTATTATATCATCTCAATCAGCCCGAAAAAATTCTTCCGGATACAGAAAGTTATCTCCGAATTACCATTATCAGTATCATTCCATTTATGGCGTTTCAAACGATGCGCGAAGTTTCTGAAGGTTTGAGTTTTACGATCGGCGTTACAAAAGCCACCATCATCGCGAATGTCATCAATATCGTGTTGAATTATATTTTTATTAAAGGAATTGGTATGGATTCTCTTGGAGTAGATGGTTCGGCCTACGCCTCTTTCATTGCGAGAATTTTTATGGTAATTTTCCTTTTCGTCGTGATGAGGAAGCATCCCACTACCAAAAGATATATGGATGACTTCAGTTTGAAAACTAAACTTTTTCAGAAGAAGATGTTCCAAACATTAATTAAATTAGGATTTCCTACCGCTTTACAGATGTTTTTTGAAGTAACTGCTTTTGCAGGCGCCGCCTTTATCTGCGGTTTGATTTCGGCAAATGATATTGCTTCGCACCAAATTGCTTTGTCGATGGCTTCTTTTACTTTTAATTTAAGTATAGGATTTAGTGTAGCTTCAACGGTGATGATTGGCCGACGAGCGGGTGAAAGAGATTTTGTGGGATTACAGAAAGTTGGAATCAATAATATGAAAATCGTATTTATTTTCATGGCCTTCTGTGGTTTGTTCTTTATTGTAGGCCGAAATATATTACCGACTTTCTTTACGAAAAAAGAAGATGTTGAAGTTATTATGCTTGCATCAAAATTATTAATTATTGCCGCTTTATTTCAATTATCAGATGGTGTGCAGGTTGTGGCACTTGGGATATTGCGTGGAATTCAGGATGTTAAAATTCCATCATTGATCACTTTTGTCGCGTACTGGATCTTCACTATTCCACTAGGATATTTCTTGTGTGTAACACTAAATATGGGTGCTTGGGGAATGTGGATTGCGCTGGGATTAGGGCTCACTATTTCTGCGGTCTTCCTTGTCATGCGATTCTTTAAACTTTCCCAACGAAAAATTGATGCCGCAGTTGCTCATTAAAAATAATCCCTGAAGAACTATCGCTTCAGGGATTTTTGTTAGAATTAATTTGCTGCTGATCACTTTAATTTATTGTAAACTGTAATTTTAAGATTACTTTCTTTTAACCTCAATTAATTGCTCCATACGCAACTTTATAAAAAGCTCATTTTTAAAAGCCGTGTTGTGAAATGAAAAGATAGCGCAGTTTTTTTAGCTCTACTATATTTTGAAGTCAATTCTTAACTTCCATAGCGTTTGTAAAATCTATAAAAATTTGACGAAATTGAAATTTCTGATTTTGTTATTTTCAATTTCATTCGTCATTTTTTTGATAAAATTAGATTTTCTAGAACTAAATTTCTGTAAAGCGAAGAAAAAAGATTAACAGTTGTAAATCAAAAACTCTAATAGATTTTACGCAATTCTTCGTAAAAAAGGCATTGACTAGCTTTAAATAAAGCGATTGCTTACTTCACTAATTACATCGTATAAAGGTAATTGCGCATTTCCCGCAAACCCAAAAGGTGTTTATACTATGCTTATCATTGTTTAAGGTGATTTTGTTAATATCATTATTGTTTGTGATTTCTTGAACTCTTATTGCCACTACATTTGTATCACTAATTAACCAATAAAATTTTTTAATCATGAAAAAATTAATTACTAGTGCTATCGCACTTATCGCAGTAAGCTTTACTTACGCACAAGGGAATATGGATTATACATCTCAGTATGGAAATCTTAACAGCGCAGTTGTCAACCAAACTGGTATGATGAATTACAACAATCTAGAACAAGATGGTAACCGTAATGATGCCACCGTTGATCAAACTGGTGCGATGAATGTAAATGAGGCTTTAAGTCAAGGGAATAGAAACCGAATTGATGTTGATCAGGTTGGTTTAGGCAATTACAATTCCACAGAACAATATGGTAACAGAAACAGAGCAAAAACTGATCAAGATGGATGGTTCAACTCTGTAGAGCAAGTGCAAACAGGTAATCGTAACAGAGTTACTGCAACTCAAGACGGTTTATTCAATGAAGCTTACCAAGATCAAATGGGTAACCGTAACAGAGCGACGATCACTCAAGATGGTGTGGCTAACTTATCTATTCAAGACCAGGTTGGAAATAGAAACAAAGCTACAGGTTTACAAGTTGGTTGGTTTAATGAACTATATCAAATTCAAGACGGAAATAGAAACAGTGCAGATCATACTCAAGCAGGTGATGGTAACTTAGCAGTTTCTTGGCAAATTGGAAATGATAATGAAACTATAGGATGGTCTCAAGGTGACGACAATACTATTATACAGTTACAAGATGGTGACAGAAACTTCGCTGATGATTACCAAGTAGGTAATAACAATTATGCTGAAGTTTTCCAAACAGGGACAGATCATATTCATGTTGGAACTCAAATCGGAAACGGTAACTATTTGAGCACTACTCAATCTAACTAATCATTTTCTAAAACTATTTTAAGGAGCCATCTTTTGGCTCCTCTTTTATTTATTTTGAATTATGAATTTTTAAACTTATTTCTTTTAAAAAATCCGATTGAAAACGACGTACAGTTAAACACCCAAATTCAATAAGTGTTTTCACTTGTAACCTAACCATTTTTAAGGATGTTTATAAAACCATTAGTAATAGTTAAAAAATTCCTAATAATATGTGCGACCTTAGCATTAATAACTAACCATAAAAACTTTTAATCATGAAAAAACTAATTACAAGTGCAGTAGCGCTTATGGCAGTAGGATTCACTTACGCACAAGCTAACGTAGATGTAACAACACAGTTGGGTAATACCAACAGTGCGGTGGTCAATCAAACTGGTTTAATGAATAACAATAATCTTTTACAAGATGGTAATCTAAATGATGCCACTGTTGATCAATTTGGTGCATTCAACACAAACTTTGCGATCAGCCAGGGAAATCGAAATAACATTGATGTCGATCAGGTTGGAATTGCAAATGCTAATGACACTCAGCAGTATGGTAATAGAAACGATGCTTCAACAGACCAATTGGGAATTTTGAATACCGTTGAACAATTACAATCTGGCAATAGAAACGACGTTAGCGCGATGCAAATTGGGTTTGTCAACTATGCTAAGCAATCTCAAATTGGAAATAGAAACGATGCTTCTTCTTTCCAAATGGGACTAAGCAATGAAGTTTGGCAATATCAGGGCGGAAATGACAATGATGAAACTGCGTTACAAATAGGTACGGATAATATTCTTGGACAATTTCAACTCGGTGACGATAATATTGCAGACCATGTACAAATTGGCGATAACAACTATTCTTATTCTCAACAATGGGGTAATGATAATGAAGCTTTAGGATTACAAATGGGAGATGGTAACATCATGACTCAGAATCAATTTGGTGACAGAAACTTTGCTGATGATTTACAAGTAGGAAATAACAATAGTTCTTTTGCAGTACAAACCGGTCAAGACCATGTTCATGTTGGAACTCAAATTGGTAGCGGTAACTACGACAGTACTACCCAATCCAATTAGTGTCTATCAATAATTAATCATGCAGGAGATCTAGTAATATTTCTCCTGCTTTTACCATTTATCATGAAAAATTTAATCACTATCATCTTAGTACTTATATTTTCTCAATTGATTTCGGCACAAAATATTTCATTTAATGATGTCAACAGTTCTAACGTATTGGAGCTATACCGCCAGAGTCACGCAGGTAATATGCCTCAGGAAATGAAGAGCATGGATATTATGGTCCAAATTGGCGAAGGAAATATGATACAACTAATCGATAAAACACCAAACTTTATAGAGTTGGTACAAACAGGAAACTATAATACTACTCTTTTTATTAACCCTAATAATTACCCCACTAATGCAGAAATAAAAATTAATGGTTCGGGCAATTACATTGACATTACCGGAAGCAACAGTATTTCAGATGGAATGAAAATGAATATTAACGCCAATGACATGACGATATTTATGAGAAACTACTAAACCCCTTGAAAATGAAAACTCTCATCGCAATTCTAGTCACATTTTTTTTCGCTAACAAAACTTCCGCACAAAAAAACGGCGCTGTTACAGGAAAAATAGTTACAGAAAATAAGGAAGGTCAAATTAAACTCAGAGCTGTTGCAAGCAACGAATCTGATTTATATTCCAACCTTAACTACATCATGGTTTCAGTAAAAAAAGGAAAAGGAGGAAATTCTACCAATAAACAAAGCGGTAAGTTTTCTTTAAATCCAAAAGAGACCAAAACCCTTTCCGAAGTTAATCTTAATCTTTCAAAAAATGATGGATTAAAAGTGTTTCTATTCGTGAAGGATGAAGAAACAGACCAAGTAATCTCCAAAGACAGTTTAGAACTTAATGGCAATCAGTTTACTTCAGACGTGAGCTACATTCCTGAAAGAGATCTTGAATTAACGGGCCTTACCATTGATAATACGAAGACGAAAATAGGACAGATGTTTTATGATTCCTTTTACAAAAAGTATAATCAAATTCCACAAAAATTTGAAGGAACAATTACGATCTCTGAAATGCCTACGTTTGGTCGAAATACCAGAATCTCAGTAGAAGTTGATGATCAGCTTATTCATGCATTTCTTTCAAAACCTGACGAAGAATCAATCGATGCCGAAGCGGATAGAGCTTTGGCAAATTTGATTGCATACAATTCCAGAAATAGTCTTCGGAATAAAGAATTTAAATATTAATGAAATGAAAAATCTAATATTAACAATCGCAATTTTTTCCTTTTCAGCATTATATTCACAGCAGTTTGTATATAAACCAGTCAATCCAGCCTTTGGTGGTGACACATTTAATTACCAGTGGCTACTGAGCTCGGCAAGTGCACAAAATCAGTTTGATGAAGGTGACAGTAGACTTAGTGGTTTTAGAGACATCAATTCTCTGGATAGTTTTACCGACAGTTTAAATAGACAAATTCTCAGTGAATTATCCCGAAAACTTTTTGGTGATCAATTTGGTGACGGAGACCTTAAACCAGGTACCTATATATTTGGTTCTATCTATCTAGAAGTAATACAGACTGGCCAAGGATTACTGATTTCTATTCTTAACACCGATACTGGCGAGCAATCGCAAATTGTTATACCAGGCGGTGGCTAAAAACAAAAACCCTATGAAAACATTATTAAAAACTTTAAGTCTCATTATAATTCTCCTCCTATTTAAAAACTGTACTCTCTTCAATATTCCAACAAACAGTGAAAAATCAACATTGGGAGAAATTACGCCAGGTACCTCGGAACTCAAAAACCTCCCAACTCCAAAAGATAAAATTGTAGTTGGTGTTTATAAATTCCGCGATCAGACAGGACAGTACAAACCAACTGAAAACGGAACAAGTTGGAGTACCGCTATTCCACAAGGAACAACTGCAATTCTCTTGAAAGTTTTAGAAGACAGTCGCTGGTTCACCCCTATTGAAAGGGAGAATATCGGAAATTTAATGAATGAGAGACAGATCATCAGATCTACCAGAAAAGAATATTCTGGTAATGACGCAGAAGCGTCAAGCTTACCCCCACTTTTGTTCGCCGGAATCATCTTAGAAGGTGGCGTTATTTCTTATGATAGCAACGTCATGACTGGAGGTATTGGCGCCAGATATTTTGGATTGGGTGCTGGAGCACAGTATCGACAGGATAGAATCACTGTTTATCTTCGAGCAGTTTCTACTTCTACAGGAGAAATTCTTAAAACAGTTTACACTTCTAAAACAATTTTATCTACCAGTTTCAACGGAAATTTCTTTCGGTTTATAGACACGGAGCGACTTCTGGAATCCGACATTGGAATTACTCAGAATGAACCAGTACAACTTGCTGTAACTGAAGCGATAGAAAAAGCAGTTTATTCTTTAATCGTGGAAGGAGTAAAAGATCAAATTTGGGATAGTAAATTAAACAAACCGAGTGATTTTAATAAAATTATAGCCAACTATAATTCCGAGGAAGTCATGAACGATACAAGAATTATAGGAAACAAATTCCCGGAGCAAAACCGTGGAAAAATGGCTGTCTTTGGCTACTTAGAAGGATTTAAGATCAAAGGTGATTACGTTAATGCCAAGATGAATCTAGGTGGTAAAGTCGGTGTGAAATATTTTATAAGTGACCATTTTAATGCAGAAGCAAACGTCAATGCGGTGACATTTGAAAATGTTGATATCTTCAAAAAAGATGTTCTTGTTTCAGAAGTGAATTTAGAATATCTCTTTCTTCCTAAACTCAAATTCACGCCATTTGTTTATGCTGGTGTTGGAAGTTTTTTCTTACCCTATAAAACCGTTTATAAAGCTCAACTGGGTGGAGGTTTAGAATATTTGGTTAATAAAAACTTAGCAATTAGGGCTGTTAGTCAATATGACTTAGGTTTCACTGATGACTGGGACGATTTCGTCAATGGTGATAGAAAAGACATGGGTGTGAGAGTCGGCTTGGGTTTGATCTACTATTTCGGCGGAAAAAAAATTAAAAAATAGAATCATGAAAAATATATTTAAAATAAGTGCGCTTTTGTTTTTCCTTATAATGCTGACTTCGTGCAGTGAAGATTTGGTTGAAAAGGTCCAAGTAGGCACCTTAAAAGGAATTGTGATTAGAAAAGGAACCAATCAACCTATAAAGAATGCAAAAGTATTTACAACACCATCTACTGAAACAGTCTTCAGCAAAGAAGATGGAAGTTTTATTATTGAAAATATTCCTTTAGGCGATTATTCAGTTCGGGCGGAACTTACCGGATATTTAACGACTTTTCAAGGTATAAACCTTAAAAACACCAATCAGGTGGTAAGCATTGTGTTTGAGATGAGCGATGATGATTCTTTAAACAGCTCGCCATCGGTTCCTGTTTTGTTAAGTCCAGTTGATAATGCTGTAGATCAGCCACTTTCGATTGATTTAACCTGGGACTGTAATGATGCCGACTCGCTCGATGTTTTGAAATATACCTTAGTTGTTAAAAATGATTTTGATTCGAACGTTATTGAGATAAAAGATTTAGAGGAAAAACATTATTTCTTAGAAAATCTAAAATTTGGAGTAACCTATTACTGGCAAGTAACTGTCACAGATGGAATTAATCCAGCGGTAAACAGTCCTGTTTTTCGCTTTAAAACGAGCACAACACCCAATAACAGATTTCATTATGTAAAGAAAATGAATGGAAGTTATTACATTGTTTCCAGTGATGAAGAAAACGTTACTTTTCAGTTTACTCCTTTCGATAAAAATAGTTGGCGACCAAGGTTAAATCAAAATTCAAGATTAATTGCATTTTTGAGAACTGTTGGTGGAAATGCTCAAATCTTTACCGCAAATCCTGATGGTTCTAATCCTTTTCAAGTTACAGCTGTTCCCATAGCAGGTTTTGATAATGCCGAAATCGATTATTCATGGAGTAAAAACGGCAAAGAGTTTTTGTATGCGAATTTTGCCAAACTATATAGAATTAATAAAGATGGTAGCGGGCTTCAACTGATCTACACAACTCCAGATGGAAGTTTTATTTCTGAATGTGACTGGAGTTATGATGGAAGTAAAATTGCGTTAAAAACTAATGATGCTAACGGTTATAATGTTAAAATCTATATTATAGATCTCCTGGGTAATACTGTAAAAACAGTTTTAGAAAATGTTCCAGGTGCTGCCGGCGGCTTAAACTTTTCAGTTGACGGAAATCTTTTGCTATACACTTATGATATTTCGGGACATCAAGAAGATAATTACAGACAACTCAATACCCATCTGTTTATCTTTAATTTGCTGACAGATGAAAATATTGATTTGTCAGCCGTAAGTGAAAAGCCAGATGGAAGTAATGATTTAGATCCACGGTTTTCACCTAATGATGCGGACGTTATTTTCGTCAATACTTCTAATGATGGCATCTCCGCTAAAAAAATCGTAAAAGTAACCTTACAAGATAATGAAAGAACAGACTTATTCCCTGACGCAGAAATGCCAGACTGGGAGTGATGTTTTCAAGGGGGTTGAGGATTAAAATCCTCAACTTTCTTTTTACTAAAAAAGCAGACCAATTATTGATCTGCTTTTTTCATATTTTTTTTGAAATTATTCTAATATTCTACCAACCGATTTTCCATTGCAAACTTCACCAGTTTAGAAGAGCTATTCAGATTGAATTTGAGCATCATATTTCTACGGTGTGATTCAACGGTATGCGGGCTGATGAAAAGTTTTTCAGCAATTTCCTTAGAACGAAGACCTTCACAAATTAGTAGAAGTACATCTTTTTCTCTTGCAGTAATATCCTCTGAGCCACTTAGTTTTTTACTATGCTCATCATCTACGCTGCATATAAAATTGAGAAGCGCATTTTTAGCATCATAATTTACGTAAACATTCCCATCAGTTACCTGATTGATTGCTTCAAAAAATTCTTTGCTACTTGCATTATTTCCTAAATACCCTTTTATTCCCTTGTCGAAAAACTTTTTAATAAGCTTCACTTCGGTGTGAAGAGCGTGGATAATAATTTTTAGAGTTTTGTTTAATTTAAGGAATCCCTCGATTTGGTCTGCCACTTCAGCGTAGTTCAACGGGGCAATATTCAAGATAAGAACACTGTCTTTCTCAAGAATGTACTGGTGGAGGTCATCAAAATTATCTACTCCCTGCAAATTGTATTTTTTCGTAATATCACTACAGACTAGGAAATATTGCATACACTCTAAGTACAGCCTTTGATGATCATAAAGGATGATTTTCTTTTTCATGGTTTTGTGTTTGTACGAATTTAGCCAATATTTTAATTAAAACCAAAAAATATAAGTATTATATTAGTTAATGATAATCAAATTGAACTAAATTTATAAAAACAATAATGATGAATTGTATAATCCACGAAAATTGACAATCTAATATTCAGAGCAGATCACTAAAATTTTACTAGTAGATATTATTTAGTTCCGCTAATTAAGGAATATTTGATACTTCTGAGTTTCGTTAAAGATTTCGAGCAAGTCACCATTTACCTGAACCATCGTTTGCATGCTCATTAATTCCAGTTGGCTTTCATCCTCAGGATTTTTAATGAAAAAATTAAGTTTTTGTTCCCCTTTATGTTCATCAAACTGACTTCTGAAAAATTCTAAATCTGATTTTCTTAAATCATTGATGTCAACAACAATGGTCATTTTTTTAGCAAATTTTTCAAAGGCCTCTTTCAGGTCGATCACGTCAGAAACGTTGACAAAAACCCGCCCGTCTTTAGATGACGAGAATTTAATTTTAAAAATGACAAATCTTTGAACATCAATTCTATCACGCAGCTTCATGTAATCACGATCACCCAATCGGAAAGAGTAACTTCCGCTGTAATCCTCCAGCATCAAAAAAGCAACTTTTTCACCGCTATTCATTCCATCTTTCACCGTATATTCTGTCACCAATCCAGCAACCATATATTCGGGAGTATTATTTCTCATTGCTTGTTTTTCTTTCCAGCTTAATTTATCATTATTAAATAAATCGGGTTGCTGATTTGCGAATACGTTATTTTTGAAATTTTCTATTTCGTCAAGATTTAGGAAATTAAAACTTCCTCTTGGTTCTACAATCTTTGTTGGTTCTTCGATTAAACCTTCTTCGTCACCATCCAAAATATCCGGCGGAAGATCGACCAAATCATCATCTGAATCGTCAACTTCCGAAACTTCAATTGGTAAAATCACTTTCTCTAATTC
>NZ_JBGZYM010000103.1:0-6957 GCF_041824135.1 Kaistella sp.
AAACCGCACAGCCCTTTGGATACCGTTTTTGCTTTATGCAGTAAAAATGGAAACCCGAAGTAAGGTAAATAAACAAAGCGGAAGCGTTGCCGACGTTCTTCGCAAAATCAATTTATCGGCTCAGAATTTTACGGTTCATCAAGAAAAAACACTTCGCGCTTTGTCGTATTGCCGGACTGCTGCTTTGGGTGGTCATATCGATGCGTGTGATGGTTGTGGAAATCTTTCGATTAGTTACAACTCGTGTCGTAATCGGCATTGTCCGCAATGTCAAGGTCATAAAAAAGAAGAATGGATCCAGAAACGGGAGCAGGAATTATTGCCGTGCAGTTATTATCACGTAGTTTTTACGCTTCCTGCAGAGCTTAATGGTTTGGCAATCTCTCAACCGGTATTATTGTACAAAACCTTATTTGAAGCAGCTTGGGCAACTTTAAATCAGTTTGGTAAAAATAAGGGAATCCAACTGGGAATGATTGCGATTTTGCATACTTGGGGACAGAATCTGAGTCTTCATCCACATTTGCACTGCATTGTTCCGGGCGGCGGCATTAATAAACAAGGCAAATGGCGTTCGAAGATAAAATCTGATAAATATCTCTTCTGTGTAAAAGCGATGAGTGTGGTTTTTCGGGCAAAGTTTGTGGCTTCATTAAGGGCTTCCGGAATTAAAGACCAGAATTTAATAGATCAACTCTTTACCAAAAACTGGGTCGTTTATGGCAAAAGACCTTTTGGTGGACCAAAATCTGTTATTGAATATTTGGGAAGATACACCCATAAAGTTGCCATCAGCAATCATCGCATCAAAGAGGTTACGGATCATGAAGTTCGTTTTGGGTACAAAGATTATCGCAAGGAAGGTCAAAAAAAGGAAATGACTTTGTCGAATATGGAGTTTGTTCGCAGATTTAGTCTTCATATTTTGCCAAAAAGATTTGTGAGGATCCGCCATTATGGGATTTTGAGCAGCTCTTGGAAACGTGGAAAATTGCAGGATTTACAAAGCACATTAAAAGTCCAGATTTCACAAACAAAACCGAAAACTTTACTCAAAAAATGCCGGTGTTGCAAGGAAGGAAATCTCGTAACGATTGCTATTTTCGGCAACAAAGGCCCGCCAGAAAGTATCCTTGGCGTATTTTCTACTTCACCTGCGAAATAATTTTGTGGGTAAGGGTTTTTATGTTTAAAAACTAAGAAAGAGCCTGTGATAGCTTCATAATAGATCACTTCAGTTGCCAAAAAAAGCAGTCCTTCTAAAAAACTGCTCTAATATCCTAAATTCTAGAAACGATAACTCCATAAGGGTGGGGAGAAAAAGCCACCGGAGGTTCCGTTCAACACGCTTTCATTTCTTGTCTTTCAGACAAAACGAAAGCTTAGTTATTAGGTGCTGCCCTTATTGGTTCCCCTTTAGATTTTCCGCTACAAATCGTTCGCAGTATTCTTTAATTTGCTGTCTGACTTCTCTGAACTGTTCATTAATTTCTTCGTCTGTTCCTATTGCTTTTGATGGGTCTGAGAAGTTGTGATGAAACTTCTTTGCTTTAGTTGGAAAAAATGGACAACGTTCTTTGGCATTGTCGCAAACTGTAATGACAAAATCAAAATCAATGTCGTAATATTCATCAATGTTGTTTGACGTATGATTTGAAATATCAATACTGTCCTCTTGCATAATTGCAATGGCTTTTGGGTTTACTCCGTGTGTTTCGACACCTGCACTGTAAACTTCTGCATTTCCGTTCGCAAAATGTCGTAAATAACCCTCCGCTATCTGACTTCTGCAACTGTTTCCTGTGCAAAGCACTAAAATTTTCTTTGTCACTGTTTATAATATTTTCGTTTTAAAAATAGACTTGCTCTGACTAATAATATCAAAACAGGAACTTCAACTAAAGGCCCGATTACACCCACAAATGCTTGAGGCGAGTGTATGCCAAATACCGCAATGGCGACCGCAATTGCCAATTCAAAGTTGTTGCCAGTAGCTGTAAATGCAATAGATGCGTTTTTATCATAAGGGACTTTTAGAAATTTACTAATGAAAAAACTCACGAAAAACATTAGTACAAAATAAATGATTAATGGTATCGCTATTTTTATGACATCTAAAGGCAATTCCAATATTTTGTCGCCTTTTAAACTGAACATCAGCACAATGGTAAACAGTAAAGCATACAATGTAATAGGCGATATTTTTGGAACAAACTTTCTATTGTACCACTCGATACCTTTCGATTTTACCAAATAATAACGGCTCACGAAACCAGCAAAAAAAGGAATGCCTAAATATATCAAAACGCTTTGTGTAACTTCTTTCATTGAAACACTTACATTGAAATTAGCAATCCCTAATTTATTGGGCAATATGTTGATGAAAAGCCAAACGAAAAAACTGTAAGTCAATATCTGAAAGATACTGTTTAGGGCGACCAATAATGCCGTGTATTCTCTGTTTGCTTTTGCTAAATCGCTCCACACAATAACCATTGCGATACACCTTGCCAGACCAATTAAAATTAATCCCGACATATATTCGGGTTCATTTCTTAAAAACAGAACGGCTAAACCAAACATCAAAACGGTACCGATAACCCAATTCAATATCAAGGAAATGGCAATTACTTTCTTGTCTTTTAGAGCTTTAGGTAACAAACTGTAATCGACTTTTGCCAAAGGCGGATACATCATCAATATCAATCCGATAGCCAATGGTATATTGGTTGTACCAACAGAAAGGGAGTTCGTTACATTGGAAATATCTGGAAATAAATAACCCAATCCTACACCTACCGCCATTGCAAGAAATATCCATAGGGTCAGATAACGGTCGAGAAATTTTAATTTTGGTTGCATTTTTTATGAATTTGTGAGGTTGGCATATTGTTCCGCTGTTAATAAATGTTCAATTTCTTGGCTGTTTTCAATCTCTATTTTTATCATCCAGCCATTTTCAAAAGGTTCGCTGTTTACCAATGTGGGTTCTTTTAAAAGTAGTTTGTTGGTTTCAGTTATTTTTCCCGACAATGGCATAAATAAATCGCTTACGGTTTTAATGATTAATAACCACGTCTTAAATTTTCTGCATATTCGTTAGGCAGCGGACTATCTTCTACGGCTTTCGCAGCTTTTTCAATGTCGTATTCAAATCGAATAAATTCTACTTTGATGCTGTCTTTGTCCAACACAGAACTGTTTTCATTAATCGAAAGCATTACATAACCGCCTCTTACATCGCTGTCTTTTGGTTTGCCTACCGACCCAATATTGATGGCGTGTCTGAAATGATTTTGTCCATCAACTCCCGAATTTAAAACTCTGTGATACGGTTTGTGTGTATGTCCGAAACACATAATGTCTGCATCGGCTTGCTCCATAATGCGAAGCATACTTTTTTCCTCACGGTCTTCAAAAAGGTATTCGTTTATTTTTCTCGGACTTCCGTGTACCAAAAGTAAATTCAGCTTGTCTTCATTCAGTTGAAATTCAACTTTGATATGTGCCGGAAGTGCACGCAAATAGGCTCTTTCTTCATCTTTCATCAAAGAATTGGTGAATGAAATAGAAATGTTTCCGTTGTCTTTTTCACTATCTGTTTTGTAAGCACAACCACATTCGTTGCTCATTCTTCCAATGCCAAAATCGTAATTTCCTGCAATGGTTGGGATTTTTCTTTTACGGATTTCGTTTACCACTTCGTTTGGCCAAATATTATAGCCCACCAAATCGCCCAAACAATAGATACTGTCGGGATTTCTTTTTTCTACATCTGCAAAAAAGGCTTCTAATGCGGGTAGGTTTGCGTGAATGTCACTAAATAATGCAATTTTCATTTTTAATTCGTTAAGAGTTTAAAAAAAATTCTATCTCCTGTACCGTTTGTTTTGTACTTCGGTTTAATCCAATTAAGGTTGCGGATGCATAGCCTGTCCAATTGCCATAACCTACCAACCACAAGCCATCTGTAGTAGTGGATTTACTTTCAATTGTTTCCGTGCTGCCTCGCTCATCGAGTGTTACAACAGTTCTTAAATGCTTGGTATCATAACCAAAACCTGTACACCAGATAATTGTATCGAACTGTTCTTGTTGTCCATTTTCCCAAATTACTCCTTGATCATATAACTCCGTGAAGGAACCCGACGAAGTAAGTACACCTCTTTCTCGCGCCTCTTTTACGGGCGGCACCATCACTATATTTCCTAAATTATATGCTGAAGCATCGAATGGCCTGCCCTCTTTTTCTGCTCTGTATCTTGCTGATGCTACATTGAAGAGGTAATATCCATCGACATCATCCGGTAAAAATTGGGGTTCTTTTTTGGTTGACCATTTAACCTCCGTAACTTTCGAAACTTCAGCAAAGATTTGTGCCCCTGAATTTCCTTCCCCAACCACTAAAGTTTTAAGCCCTTTAAAATTATCAGGTGATTTATAATGTGCGGAATGTAATTGGATACCACTGAACTTATCAATACCTTTTATATTTGGAATGTAGGGGTTGCCCCATGTACCAGTTGCTGAAATAACCGTTTTTGCTTGGAATATACCTTTGGAAGTATGAATATGAAAAATACCATTGTCTTTTAAGATGTGGGTAACTTCAACACCTCGTTGTATGGGTAATTGATAATGTTGTTCATATTTCATCAGATAATCAACCACTTGTAAGCGCAGCGGGAATTTTTGCTCTGTTTTGGGCATTGGCCAACCTGGCAAGGAGCTGTAATCTGCAGGAGAAAAAAGAGTTAAACTATCCCAAGCGTGCAGCCAGGCGCCCCCCGGTTCTGATTGCTTATCCAAAAGCAGAAATTTTAGTTTCGCTTTTCTTAGGTAATAGCCACATGCCAGACCACTCTGCCCTGCTCCAATTACTATGGTATCGAATATTTTGTCCATTCGCAATTTGTTTTTTTGTCTATATTTAACTAGCAGCATCCGCCACCCGGTGTGCAGGAATTGCTTTGGGTTAGGTTTAATTCAGCCAAATTTTTCTTTTCTTTTTCAGACGGAATACCACACGCATCTTGTGCTAAACAAGCAGTTGTTTTGTTTTGCAAAATGAAATTTGTTCCGTCAAATGCCAAGCCGTACTTTCCTATGGTTTCACTTTGATATTCCACTTCAATTTCTGCATCTTCAATGCCTAATTTTTCTTCGGAAAGTTTAATGATGTTTAAAAGTTTAGTAGGTTTTAAACGATGTTCAAAATCATCGGCATTCCATAGCTGAAAATTTACCGTTTTTTCTGTACGAATTACTCCACCACAATCAATGAAGTTTTTTATAACCATTCCGACTTCGGTTACGTGAAAATGTTCTGGAACGAAAGAGCCGTTTTCCAGTTTGAATGTTACATTTTCTAAAGTTGGTAAAAGTGCTTTTACTTGTGATAGTTTCATTTTTGTATTATTTATATGATTAGCAACAATTTTTGTTTTTTAGCGTGAGTTTTGAAGAAATATTTGTAAAATATTTTTGCAGTTCTTCAATAGTATTTTCGTCAATGCAATAGCAAATCGTATTACCTTCAATGGTTCCCTTAATTAGTTTTGCATTTTTAAGTTCTTTTAAATGCCTTGAAACAGTTGGCTGTGCTAAAGGAAGTACATCAACAATATCTCCGCAGATACAAGTGTCAACTGATAATAAATATTCTATGATAGCCACTCGGGCAGGATGTCCCAACGCTTTTATAATGTGAGCAATTTCGTGTTGGCTGTCTGTAAAATCCTTTGGTTTTGTTTGTTCTGTTTCCATTTCTTTATTTCTATATTGCAATATTACGATAAAGATATTAATAGTCAATTATTTTTTGAAATAAATTTCAACTGTCTATAAAAGTTAAATAGGCTTGATTTTTTAGAGTGTTGTCGATTTATGTAAGGATGTTCGACAGGGTTGCACCTAACGGTTGGGTATTTCTGCAGGCGGGCTAAAAATACGAAAACTTTCTACTTGCCGAAAACTAAATTAATCGCTGAAATCTTCAACTGAAAACTTCAAACCCGCTTGTAGAAATACCTTGTTGTAGCGCGTTTTTATTTTTTAATTTCTATCACTTCGACTGTTTTATTTACACAAAAAACAATCACAATCCCAATAATAACGGCAATTCCAGTTGTAATGTAGTGAAGGGCATTTGCATTCACAAAATTATCAACTGCATCCTGCAATAACCTTCCAAAAAATTGAAGTCCAGAAGCGATTAATAAGAAAAGTATTGACCAAATTTTAATTCCAATTTTAGCGTATTGATTCTTCATGAAGATTAATGCGAGTAAAACTCCTTGAATTGTTACTGGAAGCAATCCAATTAATTTGCGTGTGTTTATAGTCGCATAAATGTTCCATATCATTAATCCGCCGATGACAGCAATAATTGTCCAATAGACTGTTAAATTATTAAATTTTGATATTTTCATATGTGCTTGTAAAATGTGCTACAACTCGTTTATATGTCTTACTCCGTTAGACAAATACAACGTACTTGGTAGGTATTTGTCTGATATTCGTAAGACTTATTTCTAATCACTAAGATATGTTTTTTCCGACTATTGTTTTCCGCAATTGTAATTAAAGTATAATACCCTTGAAAATCTAGACCCCTCTCAAAGGCTACCAATCGCCACAAAAAAAGCAGTCCTTCTAAAAAACGGCTCTAATATCCTAAATTCTAAAATCGATAACTCCATAGGAATGCTGCTGAAAAGCCACCGGAGGTTCCGTTCAACAGGCTTTACTTCGTACTTTCTATTTTTTAAAGGTCTCAGTGATTTATCAATTCATTTGGCTTCGCCGAACCTTCGGTTTCTTGTCTTTCAGACAAAACGAAAGCTTAGTTATTAGCGGCTGCCTTTGTTTCAGTTCGTTAATTTTAGTTTCATCATAATGTCCGTTTGTTCATCTTCCCCAAGTTTGAAAATATGTTTGTCAAACTCTACAAAACCG
>NZ_JBGZYM010000104.1:0-4395 GCF_041824135.1 Kaistella sp.
ACACAAGGAACTAATTCAGCATCACGTAAGGCTTTAGTAGACTTCTTGCCCACGCTTTCTCTTTTTGTACCTTGAATTGTAATTGATTTCATTATAATATATTAAATAATTTTAAGGGTGCAAAGATATCATTTTTATTTTTAAATAATAAATTTATCGCTGATTGATTTGTGCTGGTGAACCATTTTCATTACATCAGCAAAAAGTTCTGCACAAGACAACACTTTAATCTTCGATGACAATTCAGTTTTGATAGGAATCGTGTCAGTAACAATTACTTCTGAAAGTTTAGAGTTCTGAATGTTTTCATATGCTTTACCTGAAAGTACACCATGTGTCGCCATTGCTCTTACACTCTTCGCTCCGTTCGCCATTAAAATATCTGCAGCTTTGCAAAGGGTTCCGGCGGTATCGATCATATCATCAATAAGGATTACGTTTCGTCCTTCAACATGCCCAATCAAAAACATTTCTTCGATGACGTTGGCTTTCTTTCTCTCTTTGTAGGCGATTACCACATCTGCTCCAAGATGACTTGCGTAATTTTTTGCTCTTTTTGCTCCTCCCATATCTGGTGACGCGATGGTAAGATCTTCTAAATTTAATTGCTTGATGTAGTCGATGAAAATAGTTGAAGCATACAAATGATCTACTGGAATTTCAAAGAATCCCTGAATTTGATCTGCATGTAAGTCCATGGTCATCACGCGGGTTGCGCCAGCTGCGGTCAATAGATTTGCTACTAACTTAGCTCCGATTGGTGCTCTCGGTTGATCTTTTCGATCCTGTCTTGCCAAACCATAGTAAGGTAAAACTACAGTGACACTTTTTGCAGATGCTCTTTTAGCCGCATCGATCATGAGTAGTAACTCAAGAAGATTGTCTGCTGGTGGAAAAGTGGATCCAATCAAAAAAACCCGTCCACCACGAACAGATTCATCCAATACGGGTTCAAATTCCCCATCACTAAATTCCTGGAAATTAATCTTCCCCATTTCTTGCCCATAGAATTGAGCAATTTTTTCCGCCAAAACTTTACTGGTTCTGGTAGAGAATAAATAACTTGCCTGATCAGCCATTTTTACTTTTTTTTAGATATGCAAATTTAAAAAAATAAAACCACTCGAAGGAATTCAAGTGGTTTTATAATTAAATGATTTTCAAATAACGATTATGGGAAAGTTACTCCTTGATAGCTATTTACGTTTACCATTGGTAAAGTTGATTTATATTTTTGATTGATCACTCTCAAAAATTCGTTAGCAATTAAGGCATAACCTCTTCCTGTAAGGTGAACACCATCTAGTGAGAATGTTCCTCCCGTAACGAAAGTTGCTGTATATTTCACTCCATCAAACTGTATTCCTGAAGATTTAGAAAGCTCTGCCATTTTCGAACTAGCGTCAACAAACGCCAATCCTTTTGCTGTAGCAATTGATTTAATGGAAGCATTATACGCTGCAGTTGCAGTTAAAACTTTTGCAGTCTCTTTTTCTGTCAATACAAAACCATCTGCTAAAGGAACTGAAGTTCCACCACCCGCAGTTGGCGTTAACACTGCAGAGGCAGTCAACAAGATATAGTCTTTAGAAGTCGTTTGTCTGTAAGAAGGAATTCCTAAGGCAGCAAGGTTGGTAAGATCTTTATCTACGATCACCGCACCGTTAGCAACACCTACTGTAAACTTGATAAATCTTTGGTCATATTCTGCCTGAGATAAATATCCCAATGCTTTAGCTTGACCCAATCCTGCGTTATACGTCGCATAGCCAGTATTCAATTGAGAAACTGTCGAAGGTTCTCCCGGAATAGGTTTTGCAGGAACTCTTGTAAAGTAAGGAATTGTTGTCACATTCGGAATGTTTGCAATAACTCCTTTTGCGCCACCTGCAGTTAATGCAGTTACATAACCATTAATTACTGAAGCAACTACGTTTGGATCAGTAATATCATTAGGTCCATAAGTTGCAGGATTAATGTTTCCTGTTTGATCTACACCAGTACCTCCACTTGTTGCATAAGAAAGAACATCGTTATTCCCGATCCAAAGCGAGAAAAATGTTGGAGCCTGAGCAACAGCATCACCAATCACGGAAGCAGTTGCACTAGAAGCAAATCTTACAAAGTAAGGATTCGCAGTTCCTGTACCTAAGCCTGCTGCACTACCATAACCTGCCAAACCTAAATGGAAAGACTTCGCACCTGGCACCCCCATATTTTGATAAGGACCAGAAGAAAAGATACTCGCCAAAGTAGTCGTGCCAGTTCCTGGAGCAACTTCTACTCCTAAAGCAGGAGTTAGAATTCTTTTATTGGTTAAACCTACAGACGGAATTCCGCCTAAGTTGTCAGCCATTAAAGGCTGTTTGAAAGCTCCACCACCAGCTAAAGCCATTTGTTGAGCCATCATCGATGGAAAGGATTCATTTTGACCATCAATATATAAAGCTCCATCTCTGTACCCAGAAGTCAGTGAGTTTCCTATCGAAACAAATTTCGTAAAGTTAGCCTGACCGTTGGTTACCTGAACGCTACTTACGTCTGTATCAAAGTCTGTTTCACAGCTTACTGTAAAAAATAATGCTGAAACAGCGATTGTTGAAATTAATATTTTTTTCATAATTAAATTAGATCTTAAAATGCGTTATATGATACCCCTAAACCGAAGTAATAAGCTTTCGCTTTCGCTTGTCCGTAGAAGTTATTGTAATCGTTTTGAACCAGTCTGCTTTTTGGAAATGCGATTCCACCAGCGATGTCTACTCCAAATCCTTTCATCAAGTTAATTCCTAAACCTGCCGTAACAACGTTTGAATCGAAAGATGGTGTTTCAGCCTGGAAATCCTTATCAGCATATGGCGATTCATCATAATAATATCCGGCGCGTGCTGCGAACATATCATTAATTTGATATTGCGTTCCAACTCTCCACGTCTGTGTATTTTTGAAATTTTTCGGACTTACTAAAATTGTTGGATCGTTCGGCTGGTTACCAATTGGTGCATTAGCGAAATCAAGTGTCAATTTGTTATATCGGTCCCAACCACTATAATTGAAATCTCCAGAAATTAACCATTTCGGCGTAAGTTTATAAGTAACCCCAACTGTATATTCATCTACTAAAGGCAGCGTTGCTTTAAATGAGTCCTTCCCAGTAGCATCCAAACCTAAATTAGGGTACAAGGCAGGAGAAATATCAAAGCTAACAACTCCGTTTTCTGCTTCCATATCAATTGGTGAACGATAAGCGATACTCACATCAAGCTTGTCAGTTGGTCGCAAATAGAACCCTACTCCAAAACCACTTCCTGAAGCTTTATCATCGGTAAGATTTAAACTTCCACCTAACTGAGTAACTGCTTTATCCCAATTTACACTTCCTTTTGCATAAATATAACTACCTCCGACAGATGCCCAAGGAGCTAATTTAAAGGAAATCATTGGCTGGAAATAAAAAGCTTTCAATTCTAAACGTTGAACGATTTCACGACCTGCCCAATCTGAAGGCCATTCTATCGTGCTTCCGAACGGTGTAGAAAAATTGAAACCCACAGATACATTGTCTAAAACTCTGTATGCAATTGCTGCATAAAGTGGAGTTCCAAGTGGATTATTCGTGTCAAAAGATTCAAGAGTTGATAAATTTTGGTACGTCACACTTGATTTCGCTCCGAACCCACCAGCTGCAATACTTAGTTTAGCGGGAATAAAAGACATTCCTGCAGGATTGAAGAAAGTAACACTCGCATCTTCTGCGTGAGCACTAGTGTGAGCCATTGCCAATTGCTTAACGCCTTGTAAAGAAACTCTAAAGCCTCCAGCTTGAGCAAGAACACCAGCTAACAATGCTGTAGTTAAAACTATTTTTTTCATAAAATCATTATTAATGTTCCAAATATAAAATTATTTTTTAAACAATTGTTAAATATTCTTAATTTATTTTAAACAAATGCTATTACATGCCTAATGTTTAAATTTCTTATATGGATAAATACCTAATAATCCTTTTATTTAAAGGGTTTAAAGAAAAAATAAAATTAACATGAATATTCCTGTTTAATTTAAATGAAATCAATAAAACCGAATCCATTTTTATTTTTTTAATTGTATGATTTACATAATAATTAATATAATGATGAATAATTCATAACGTAAATGCCAATTTTCTCATAATTAAAAAATCGATAGTGTTAAATTAGGTATCATTGAAATATACAAAAAAAATTATACTAAATTTGCAACATATAACAAAAATATAAATATGAGTTGTGGATGTAAAACATCCGGCGATTCGTCCCATTCTTGCGGAACAAAATCTGCGAATGGCTGTGAAAGTGTAGATACTTGCGGAAATAGCTATAAATTAAGCGTTTTCGATTGGCTCTCGAATATTAA
>NZ_JBGZYM010000105.1:0-9771 GCF_041824135.1 Kaistella sp.
AAATTTTAAAGTTTGTTTTATTAATGTGGTCGCCAAATAAAATTACGATTGTTATAATTGTAACCACTAAAAAAATAAATGTTACTAAAATTATTTTTGATGTAAATTTCAATTTCGATTTTTATAAAATGTGTTACAACGATTGGGTATTTGCGAAGAAAGCCCCTGTTCATAATATGATTTCGGGGCTTTTTTTGTAAATACCTTGTTGTAGGAAGTTTCTATTAAACACCTCTAATTAATTTCCTCGCCATTATGCTGAGATCTAGTGTTTTTCTTACTTAAAAGTTCTTCTTCTTCATCTTCTTCTTTTGCTTGGCGGATTGCTTTAAAAACATTAATCGTAGCAGCAACTCCAGCTCCAATAAAACCTCCAACGGGTCCTCCAATCAACCAACCTCCAGTTAAAATGGCACCAGTTCTAAGTCCCATGTTTAATGTTTTTTTTCTTTTTTTATCCATGATTAAAAAATTATATTTATTATTATCAACAAAATTCTTAGTTATTCCCTTTACTTTATACGTTCTGTTTCCTCACCTTTATACACTTATTTAATCCTAATCCAATCCCTACATTAGTAGGCTTTAGACTGTAGATTCAAGACTTTTTGTAAAATCGCGTAGTTAATTAGCGCAAAATCAAAAAGCACCTATATTGATTACATGTTGAGACCTTTATCCATTATCAAAATGAAAGCAAAATTATTCGTAATATTTTATCTTCTCGCGCCTTACACTATACGGCATACGCGGTTAAATTGGAAATATTTTAATGTTAATTTCCGGTCTCGTTCATAAATTAACTTTGATTGCGCAAAGGTTTCCCCGAAATAAGGAGTTAAATTTCCTACAACGGTTCCCGGCTTTGCGTAGTGGCGGATTTATAGCACAAAAGTTCAATCGAAGAACTGTACTTGAACCTTGCACTAAACTGTCATACGAAGAACTGAACCCGCCATTACGCAAAACCGATGTTAGAGGTTCGGGCTTTTTACTCGTTATACTCAATTGCGTTGTTTATGTAGTCAATTAGTGGTTTTGAGGTCTTAAAACTGTCCAAGATTTTCGCAACGCAGTCTTTGCTTGTTAGCATTTTGTCGCTTACGATTTCCTTAGTACAAAACCCTTTCATTTTCAAAAGTTCGCTTGCTTGATTTGTTTCGTCATAACCGTCTGGCATTTTTTTTAGTTTACCTACACCTTGTATTCCACTTGGAAAAATCGTTTTAAACTTTGGTGATGTTATAATTTTATTGATGTCATTGAATGAATAGTCAATTTCTTGACGTATTTTTTTAAGAAGTTCAGGTGTTGTCCGCCAAATTCCGCCACCTAAAAAGTTAGCACCTGGCTCAATTTGAATATAATATCCTGCCGTGTTGCCGTGAAAACCATTTTTGTTGAATACAATTAAAACATAGTTTTTGTATGGTGTCTTGTCTTTTGAAAATCGTAAATCTCTGTTTACTCTTGTCAAACACTTTTTGGGGTCTAAATTGGCTTGTGAAATAGATTGGTCAAATTGCGATAATCCTGTCAAAAGGTTTTCAGTCAATTCTAAAATGTCAGTTTTGTAATGCTCGTATAAATCTCGATTTTGTTCAAACCAATCTTTTGAGTTATTCTTTTTCAGTTTTGAAAGGAAATCAAGTGAAGTCTGCTTAATCATTGCTTTTGCTTAATTGGTCAATAAATTTCAAAATCACTTTAATCTGTTTTTCTTCCGATTTTGTAGAAGCAATTTTCCCGATGATTTCTTTTTGTTCTTCGTCAGGCAATTTTTTAAACGCTTGCAAAACTTCTGAATCTTTGAATGTTTCTAAAATTTCCTTTTCGGTAATTTGTTCCTTTGAGGTCAGTAAGTAAAGTGTCACCCTAACTTTGTCGCCACCGCTTTTATTAATCGCTTTTCTGATTTTGTCGTTAATAGAAATTAGTTTGTCTTGTCCCGTAATTGTAAATAGGTTGATACTGTCAATTTTGTAATTGTCGATAGTTCCTGATACTTTCAATGAACCCCATTTTCCGACAATGTGTTTTGTGTTCGGAATTTGAATATGATAAGTCCACGCACCCTTGCCGTGTTCATATTTCAATTCTAGTATCTCGTCTTTTACTAAGTATTCCATTTTGTTACGGGTTGTCTTTTAGCCTGACCGCTAACGGTTGGGTATTTCTGCAGGCGGGCTAAAAATAGGAAATCTTTCTACTTGCTAAAAACTTAATTAACCGCGGAAATCTTCGATGAAAACTTCATACCCGCTTGTAGAAATACCTTGTTATAGGCAGGCATTTTTTATTTCTTTTATTATTTTGTTTTTCACTCGTCTTGAAGTTCCAAGATCGATAAAGCCACCATCATAATCTATTTTTTGAACATTTATAAGAATATTGCCATTTTCATCGGCAAAGAGAAAAACATGAAAAGGGTTTTTAAATTTTCCAATATAATGATAAGAATAAAATTCCTCTTCTTTCTCAATTAATGTCATTTTGAATTTTTGAGCACATTTTATGATTAAAAGTTCATTTTCATTTCTGATAGATTTACCTTTTATTTTTTTTATAAAATATAATTTTGGAATTCTCCAAAATCCATAGGTTCCAATTATTATCAATATTAATGAAGACAAGTACAGAATATTTTTTGACAATATTTTTCCATTTTTCTCTTCAAATTTTAATTCATAATAGTTTGTAAATGCTAATTTTTCGAAAATAAATATTCCTGCAATGATTGTTAAGATGGAAATAATGTAATTCCAAATATTATCTTGTTTATTTTCTTTTTTAAATTTTGATTCAAATTTTTTTTGCGTCATGTTGGTTTTGCTTGCCTATAACTCTCAAATATACGCAACTTTCCCAATTCAACAAAAATTTTTATTTAGGGTGAAATCCTCGCTGTCACACCCTTAAAATGTCTTTACCTTTATAGTTACACAAAACACGCAAGTCTAACTATTCAAATACGCACCTACAACTATGGAAAATGCGCAACCCGTTTTTGATAAAAAATATTTCACTCCACAAGAAGGCATGCATCAAGAGAAAAATATTATTTGGATACGATTTCAAAAAGAGGAGACCTTGATCAAAATGCTGAAAAGTGAGGTGAAAGCACGTTGGTCAAACACCCAAAAATCCTGGTACGTCACCGATAACAATGCGAATCGGGAACGCTTCGGCCTCGACAAAAAAATAGTCGGCAAGGAGGTCTTGCTCAAAATTCATCCTAATAATTTACTTACTTATCAAACCTATCAAAATCAATTACTCCTCAAAGGATTTAGCCAAAATACCATCCGTGTTTATTCCTTAGAATTTGCGCAACTGCTTTACATTCTTCGCTCCTTTCCCGTACAGGAGTTGACCAAAGAAAAACTGAAAAGCTATTTTCTCTACTGTCATCAAGAACTTAAACTATCCGAAAATCAAATTCACAGCCGCATGAATGCCGTCAAATTTTACTTTGAAAAAGTACTGCATCAGGATAAGATTTTCTTCGATATTCCCAGACCCAAAAAACCACAACTCTTGCCAAAAGCCCTCAACACCACCGAAATTTTAAAATTGCTGAAGGTCACCGAAAATCCAAAACACAAGCTCATCCTGCAATTATGTTACGGCATGGGCCTGCGCGTAAGCGAGATCGTGAACATCAAAATAGAACACATCGACTCCAAAACAATGAAGGTGCTCATCTCGCAAGGCAAAGGAAAAAAAGACCGCTACGTCAATTTACCGCACAGTATTTTGGCAGATTTACGCCTTTATTACAAAGCCTATCTGCCCAAAATTTACCTCTTCGAAGGACAGTCCGGCGGCAAATTCGCCATCAGAAGCGCACAGTCCGTTTTCAAAATCGGCATGAACAAAGCGGGCATCAAAAAAACCGTCGGCATCCACAGTTTACGCCATTCCTACGCCACGCATCTCCTGGAATTAGGCACCGACATTTCGCTCATTCAAAAATTATTGGGACACAACGATATCAAAACCACACTCAATTATACCCATGTCGCCGATCGCACCGTTGCCAGCGTACCCTCGCCGTTAGACAAACTTTTTCCGGGTTGATCAGCGATGGCTTGTCTTTTTATACTTTTCTTTTGGGCAGACATTTCCGCCTTCCACTCCCGCTTTTTTTGCTCCACTTCGTTGCGCAAAAAAGAGCTCCGTTCAAGTCGGGCTGCAGACTCAGCTGTGGTCATAAGCAGTTTTTCAAACAAAAAAACTTTCTTAATTTCCAATCTCAGCAATAGGACAAAAATCTCCATCGTTAGCAGCCAACCTTGCTGCTAAATTGTTTCACCAATGATCGGTAATCACCGTCTTTATAAAAAGGTTAGAATGCTCAACCGAAGGATACAGATTATCGATTTCTTTCAAATGCCTAGTTGAAAAAGTATAGTTCCGATTTTCGCCATTTTCTAAATGAAGCGTTACTCTGATTTCATCATAACTGGATTGCTCTCTTCCCAAATTCGAGAATTAGAGGTGGGCAATATTTCCGGCGTGCTCCGTTAAATGTTGCAGATCATTATTCAATAACTCACTTTTACTCGCTTTCAGTTCAAAGTATTGATATTGGGCAACATTTTGGGTTTAAAATCCATAGAAACAATTGATTTCAACTCCGTAAAATTCTAAAACTTTGCCAACCGAACCAATTTCTGCTTTTGAAATTGCCACTTTATTACATGAGAAAAAAATAGCCAAGGCTAGAAATTTTACAAATTTCTTTCATACTCGATCGTGTTTTAATTAGAGCAAGAAAATCGCTCCTTTCGTTTTAAGTTTACTTTCTTAAAATTTTCTAAGCGAAGTAAATAGAGACCAATTTTCAAAATCAGCCTTTACAATTTTGCGATTCAAAAACTTCAACTGACAATATTTTCCATCAATTCAGCCTCCTGAAAAAACGCTTAATCAAATGCTCTAAAAAACTTGATCACCACAAAAGCACACTTTCAAGAATCATCGAATTTCCTTCGTCATCATCAGTGATCAAGATCATTTTTGTTTTCCCAACACTGATTTCTTCCTCGATCGTCACTGATTCTACTTTATAATGTTCCTCCGAATTTGAAAGTTCGCAGTACTCAAATTGATCAGAAATCGTCTTATTCGAAATGTCGATCATTCCAATATAACTTCCCAAAATTTCGCCGTCATCGTATGGATTATCGGTGTCCTCCACAGAAGCGGTGAAAATGATTTTCGGTTGATCTTTCAAAATAGTAGCGCCGGAAAAACCTGCTTCCACCTTGTTGATTGTTGGCAAAATATAGTCGTGAACTTCTATCGTTGGCAAAGCTACTTCGTCTTTTAGAAAGCTCAAAAATTGTCCATAATCAAATTTGAAAATAATATTCTTACGCCGATTGAAAAGATACAGTTGGCCTTCATGAAAAGCCGTGGCTTCAATATTTAATTCAGCATCTTTTAAAACGGGTAAACTTCGAAGATGATTATAAAAACTGGTTAAATAATATTTTTCAACCGTAATTTGTTCGTTCAGAAAGACCTGTACAAAAACATCCCGTTGCGGCGACTTTCCGCCAGATCCGAATATCACCAACTCATTTTTACCAATCAGTTCCAGCGTTTCGAAATCTGCTTTTTCTGATTTGATGATTCTTTTTCCGTTAAAATTTTGATCGTCTGAAATAAGTGTTTTAGAAATGACCTCAAAGTTTTGATCTAAAAAATAGAGATAAGGTGAGTCGTCACCAATGACATAATAGCCATCGTCCGTTTTGGCAATTCCCGAACCGCTCGGTATATTGACCAGTTTTTTACGATTGAGTATTTGAACTTCCACCAATAATTAATTTTTATTCATGGTCCAGATCATCGCGTTCTCTTTGGTCGCCCGGAAAATAGTATTGTGCTTTTCTTTTGGTTCATCGGCATAAAACCATTTTAGATTGCGCAGACCTGCTTTGTTAATGGTATCTGCTAAATTTCTAGTTGAGTTTAAAATAGAATCAGTACCAGACCCAGCGAACCAAAATCTTTTTTCCGTCGTCGGGAACTTTGCCAAATGGTCTTTTGCAGTTTTTTCCAGTTCATGATCATTCCACCAGATCGATGGATCAAAAGCAATATAATAATCAAATAGATCAGGTTCAACCAGAAACGTTTCAGTCACGAATAATCCAGCGAGAGATTCACCGATAATTCCTTTTTCAGAATTTGTTCTGTATTTCTGGTTGATCTCTGGAATCAGTTCCGTTTTAATGAAATTTCTAAAGTTGGCAGAACCGCCAACGATGGGTGCGATTTCTTTGTCCGTGGCAACTTCGGTTGGACCGGTAAGATCTCTTCTGCGTTGGGTGTTTTCAATCCCGACCAAAATAGTTGGTGGAATTTTTTTGGCGGCAATCAATTCAGCCAGCGTATTCGCAATGTGTGCGAAATCTTCTTTCTCGCCGCCATCAGGCATATACAGCACCGGCAAAGTTTCGTTGCTATTTTGATAGGTCGAAGGCGTCCAGACATTAATGACGCGAATTTCAGCGAGAATTTTTGAATCAATATTTATTGTTTCGTGAGCAGGCATAGGATCGGGCGGTGGAGTAGCAGTCGCACAGTTAATCATAATGAGTAAGAGTAAAATGGTGGAATAAATTGTTTTCATGGTATTTTTTTAATTTTCCAATTGATGAATGCATCGGAACTCAAATGTAGAAAAATTTATTCGGACTAAAATAAATAAGCAGCATCCCGAAGAATACTACTAACTCAGCTCCGTTCTTCGCCTTAATCTTCTTACCACAGAAAAGATGATGGATCGGCTTAATTGGTCAGCAATAATCGTAGTGTTTTTTGACTACCTAAAAAGCAATCGACGCGTCAAAAACAGCATTGGTTAAAGCAAGATATAATTTTACAGATTCTCCAATCAGAAATGCGTAAACGGCTGATTCTTTTAGAAAATATTACTTGCTTTCTTGCTCTTCAAAATTATCGTAGTAAGTAAAGTCCTGGGTGATCAATCCGTTTTCGATGGTGAAAATAGTGCAGATTGCCAGTTCAAATTTAGTTTCGTCAGCAGCTGTTCCGCTGGAAATAAATTCCACGATAACGTGATTTTCTCCCGACGGATAAATTTTTACAACTTCATTATGTAAGTCCGTGAATATTTGCTGGAGTTCCGCATATTTATCAATGATTTCCTGTCTGGATTGTTTGAAAATTCCTGATCCCAGAGATGGGTCTTTAAACTCAGCAGTTTGAGAATACATATTCGCCATTGAAGTCCATTCGTGTTGATTAAAATAAGAAAAATAGTTCTTAATTAGTTGTTGATTATTTTCCATCGTTGTCGTTTTTTCGCTCAATTTTCCTTTACCGCAGGAGATCAGAAGTAAAGTTAATAAGGTCAAAAGGAAATAGAAATACCTCATTTTTAAATTTAAATTAATAATTACTGTATTGTATTGGAGGATTCTTTAACTTTCATTTGACGAATATTTAAAGGTCCCAATCGTATATCTTTGTTTAAAGTCCAGACATTAATAATCTTCTCCTCATTTAAATTTTGCTCGTTCGGACTGATGAATTCGATTTCAGTGATACTTTGGGTGGCAATGAGGTAATAATTTTTTAATAAATAACCATCCACATAAACTTTCGTGTTTGGATCTGCATGCAGAAATTCTCTGATCTCAGTTTGACTTTTTGCCGGGATATTTTTTAATTTAGATTCAATGATGATCAAACCGTACTCACTGAGATTTGGGTACTTATCGGCGTACTGATCAATACCTTTTTTTGCAGATTTCCAGACTTCAATTTTCGCGATGTGATCAGACCCAAGTTGTTTCATCACGTCGAAATTTGCAATTATTTTCTGATCGATAAGGTAGGTCGCCTGATCTTTTTTGGAGTACAGAAGCTTGTCGAAATCTTGACCGAAAGAACTTGAAAAAGAGAGGATTGTAATAAGAAATAGTAGTTTTATTTTCATGTTTCATTTTTACTTCAATCAAATATAAAACTATTTCTCGATATATGATTTTTTGAATTCGACGATGACGAAATGAGGAATAATAAAAATTTTCGATAGAGATTTTAACTTACCAAACCTTTAGTAAGTCTGGTGTAATCAACTTTTTATGAACTTCCTTTCACTATAATAAAACCGCTGCGACTTTGTGTTTTTAAAATAAAAAAAACTTCCGAAAATCTTCGGAAGTTGTATGTTTGTGCGACTGTTTTGTATTCTTAATTAGAATAACTCATCAATTCTTCTTTTTTAGAATTGACCATCTTGTATTCTAAATATTTAAAAGAATCTCTTGGGATAATCGTAACCCATTTTTTATATTTCAGGTACCATTTTGTTTGGATGCTCATTAAACCTTTGGTCAAATAAGCTTCTACAAAAGGATGTACGTGAAGGAACAGTTTGCCTTTTTCGGTTTGAATTAAATTTCGAATGACTTCTTCCATTCTTTCCACAACCACAATTGGCGCCAGAATTTCGCCATCAATATTAGGATTGTCTTCCTTGGTTTTGATAACTTTCTCCGGACGTGTTCTTTGTCTCGTTAATTGGATCAAGCCAAATTTACTCGGCGGTAAAATTTTATGTCTTGCCTTATCTCTGCTCATTTCGCTCTTGAAATGTTCATACAGATCACGTCGGTGATCGGCATTGATCATATCAATAAAATCAACTACAATAATTCCACCCATATCTCTCAATCGAAGTTGACGGGCGATCTCGGTGGCTGCCATTTTATTCACGGTCAACGCATGCTCTTTATTGGATGAACCTGCTCCTGAGGAAAGATTATTCCCGGAGTTGACATCAATAACATGCAATGCTTCTGTGTGTTCAATCACCAGATAAGCACCTTTCGAACTTGGAATGTTGACATGCTTCCCGAAACTTTGTTTCAGTTGTTTTTCTACGTTGTAATATTCCATCAACGGAATAGGTTTGTCGTAGAACTGAACAATGTTCTTTCTTTCCGGTGCAATGACTTCGATATAATTTTTCATGTCATCAACCATTTGCTCATCGTCACAAATGATAGAAACGAAATCTGCATTAAAGTTATCGCGCAAAATAGAGGAAGCTTTATCTTCTTCGCTCAATACTTTACTCGGAACTTTATTTTTCTGAAGATTTTTAAAAGCCGTTTCCCATTTCTGAATCAGTTGATTCATGTCATTGTGAAGTTCAGCCACTTTTTTACCTTCCGCAACGGTTCTAATGATCACACCGAAACCTTCAGGCTTAATGCTTTCAATTAAAGTTTTTAGCCTTTCTTTTTCCTCAGAATTATTAATTTTCTTAGAAATAGAAACGCTCTTGTCAAACGGAATTAAGACCAAAAACCTACCAGTCAAAGAAATCTGGGTAGAAATCCTGGGACCTTTTGTCGAAATTGGTTCTTTGGTAATTTGAAGAATAACGCTGTCATCTTTTGCAAGCACTTTGTCGATTACACCGTTTTTATGAATCTCTTTTTGAATTTCGAAATTCTTTAATGATGAGTTTTGTTGTTTCTTAGAAACAGTGTCTTGCAGAAATTTTTTGTAGGTGAGAAATTGTGGACCTAGATCCTGATAATGCAAGAAGGCATCTTTCTCGTAACCAATGCTAACAAACGCAGCATTTAAGTTGGGTGCGAGTTTTTTTACTTTACCGATAAATAAATCGCCGACCACGAACTCACTTTTGTCCTCCTGTTCATGGAGTTCAAGAAGCCGTCCGTCTTCCAGTAGGGCAATCTTAGATTGCTCAGCTTC
>NZ_JBGZYM010000106.1:0-77061 GCF_041824135.1 Kaistella sp.
AATTCTTCCACAGAAACTTCGGGATATCTCTTTTTATTTTTAAATAAATTTTCAAATCCTAATTTCTGTAATACTTCATGAATAAAAGTATCCGAACCTACGGTCATATAAGGATTCTTCCAAATTAAATAAGCTATCCTTTTGGTTTGCGAAACTTTAATTTGAGTAAAACCAGAAGCGATTTTGTGATTATAATTCTTTGCTAAATCTTCTTTATTTAAAACCTTTCCGAGTTCAGAAATGAAATTAGCATTGTCTTCTAAAGTTTCGATATCAGTAACCCAAACTTTAAAATCTTTCATTAATTCCTCTACCTGAAGTTTTTCGTTTTCTTCTTTGTTGGCGATAATTAAATCTGGTTTTAAAGATCTAATTTTATCAATATTCAAATTTTTTGTTCCACCAATCACTTCCACCTTCTTCACCAAATCTGAAGGATGAATGCAGAATTTCGTTCTTCCAACAACTTCATCAGCAGTTAAGCCAAAATCAAATAAAGTTTCAGTAATACTGGGAACCAGCGAAATAATTTTCATGGAATTTAGAGTAATTTACCCGCTAAGAACATGCCTGCCACGGTGAAGTAAATGATCAAACCAGTGACATCCACCAGTGTTGCTACAAATGGTGCGGAGGAAGTTGCAGGATCCAGTTTGAATTTCTTTAAAACAAAAGGAATCATAGAACCCGAAAGTGTTCCCCATAGAATGATTAACACGAGTGATACTGCGATACTCAGTCCGATAAAAACCCAATGTTCTCCATAATCATACAAGCCCATTTTCTGCCACATCATAATTCTGGTAAAACCGATAATTCCTAAAATCCCACCCAGAAAAACGCCGGATACAATTTCTTTTTTCATGACGTACCACCAATCTTTCAACGTAATTTCCTGAAGTGCCATAGCGCGAATAATCAAGGTTGCCGCCTGTGATCCCGAGTTTCCTCCACTGGAAATAATCAATGGAACGAATAAGGCAAGTACGACTGCTTTTTCAATTTCATGTTCGAAAAAACCCATCGCCGACGCAGTTAACATTTCCGAAAAGAAAAGAATCACCAACCACGTTCCGCGCTTCTTGATCATCTCGGTCCACGAGGTTTGAGTATATGGCATATCGAGCGCATCAACACCCCCGAATTTCTGAATATCTTCTGTATTTTGTGCTTCAATCTGATCCAAAATATCATCAATGGTTACAATACCGACCAGCACGCCGGCTTCAGTAACAATCGGCAAAGCAGACCGGTCATACTTTTCGAAATAGGTTACCGCATCTTCTTTCGTCGTCGTTGTTTTGATTGCAACAAAATGATTATCAGTAATTTCGGAGATTAAAGTATCTTCTTCGGCAAGTAATAAAGATCCAATCGCGATATCATCTACAAGTCGGTTTTTTTCATCAACCACATAAAGATGATTCATGGTTTCTACCTTCTTGCCCACTTTTTTAATTTGCTGGAAACATCTTTTGACGGTCCATTCTTTACGGATTTGAATATAGTATGGCGTCATCAATCGCGCAATAGAATCTACATGATAACCTAAAAGTTTCAGCGCAATTCTTCGTTCCTGCGGATTAAGATGATTGATGGAATACCGGATTAATTCATCGGGAAAATCTTCAAACAAAGCCGTTCTGTCATCCGGACTCATGGCATTCAGAATTTCAGAAGCGTCTTCACTGGCAATACTGCGAATGGTTTCTTCCTGAAAATCTGGGTCTAAATGCGAAAAGACATTGGATTTATATTGCTTTGGAACCTTTAAAAATGCCAAAAGCCGCTCGTCGCCACGAAGTTGGCTGAGCGTTTCTGCAATATCCTGCGGATTAAAAATAAGTTCCTGACTTTCCAAATACGGTATTTTTAGAGAATTGCAAAAGTAACGAAAATAAAAAAGATTAAAATTAAAAAATGTTGTAGTTTTGGGAGTGATTGTAGCGATAACCTAGCATTAACCATCATTTATAAAACAACAAAATGAACAAAATCAGTAAAAGAGACGTAAAATTTTTCCTTTTGGGAATATTTACATTATTTGTAATCGAAAGCATTTGGAATTGGAGAGAGCACGCTTCGTCTTTCAAGAGAGGATTTAACGATGGTTACAATTCTAGTCGTTAATGAACAAAACATTTTGATTCTTTCCAGCGAGACAACTATGGAATATCTCATCATTATAATCCCAACGGTTCTTTAATATATTGAATCCTCGAAGATGTAGGCTTAATAAAACACTTATAACCATCTTACCGAACTTTAAATAAGCTTAGATCGATGAACACCAACTCAGTTTTTGAAATAATTCTCACCAAATTTTAACTTTCCTTTAAAACAGTTTCGAAGACTAATTCCCTAAATTTACGTCATGAAAACCTTTGGCAGAGATTTACTCACAAAAATACAGCAGGCAACACTTCAGGGTGAAGCCGCCCACGAAGTTTACTCACCACCTTATCGACCACTATATTCTTACGATGAAATTTTAACTAAAAATCCAAAGTTCGCCGCCGTCAACATTTTATTATATTTAAAAGAAAACGAATGGTATGTACCGCTTTTTGTTCGTAGCGAAAATGAACGAGACCGACACAGCGGACAAATTTCTTTACCCGGTGGAAAAAAAGAAGATTTTGATCTTAATTTTGCGGCCACAGCCAAACGCGAAACTTCAGAAGAGGTTGGTATTGATGAACATTATATAAGAATCATTAGAGAACTTTCGCCGATTTATATTCCACCGAGCAATTTTTATGTGAAAGCGTTCGTATCTTATACCAAGAAAAATCCACAGTTTTTCCTACAGGAAACCGAGGCAGTTGAGTTGATAGAATTTCCGATTTCATCAATATTAACTTTAGGTAATGAGCCAGAAATGAGAGTTTTACCAAGGTCCCGCGGCGTGAAAGTTCCGGTCATCGATTTTAATGGTTATATCATTTGGGGCGCGACTTCGATGATCTTAAGCGAGTTTAGTCAGTTGCTGAAAAATTTGTAAATTCGCGGATTATGTTAATTAGATAATGGCCAAGAAAAATATTTTCACGGATGCCTTTGGTAATCTGTATTTCCTAAAAAGACTGATTATTTTCGTTTTAGGAATTATTTCCTACAGAAGGTTCAATGGATTTAATAAATTGAAAATTTCCGGAACCGACCATTTGGTCGATTTACCAGATACCAACGTTCTTTTCGTATCCAACCATCAAACGTATTTCGCTGATGTTGCAGCGATGTACCAGGCTTTTTGTGCTGTAAATAATGGTTATTTAAATTCTATTAAAAATCCGATTTATCTCTTAAATCCAAAAGTTGACATTTATTATGTTGCAGCTGAAGAAACCATGAACAAAGGTTTCATGACTAAAATCTTTAAATTAGCTGGCGCCGTTACCGTAAAAAGAACCTGGCGAGCAGAAGGCCACAACGTCAACAGAATGGTAGATTTATCAGAAGTTGAAAATATCATGAAGGCGCTCGATAACGGTTGGGTGATTACGTTTCCGCAAGGAACAACTTCGGCTTTTGCTCAAGGTAGAAAAGGAACAGCGAAGTTGGTTAAAAATCAAAAACCCATTGTAATTCCAATAAAAATTAATGGTTTTCGACGGGCGTTCGACAAACAGGGTTTGCGTGTAAAGGTAACCGGAGTTAAGCCAACAATGGAATTTAAACCAGCTTTAGATATCGATTATGAGAACGACGATGCACGTACGATCATGCATAAAATCATGGTTGCTATAGAACAAACCGAGGATTTTAACGTTCTACACGATTATGATGAAGAACTAAAAGCACAAAAAGCTGAAGTTCAAAATTAATTAAAAGTTCCTATGAAAAAAGCGATTTTTGTATTTCTAATAATGATTTTAGCGGGTTGCGCCAGCAGCAGCAATCAAAAAAAATATTCTGATTTCGATTATAGTTTTGCCAGAAGTGGTGGTCTTTCTCCGATTTATGAAAACTTACTAATAAAAGGAAATAAAGCTCATTATTCTTTTGAAGGACATGGTAAAAACATCAAAAAAGATTTTACGATTACCAATGAAGATTTAAAAAACATTGAGAACACATTGACTCAAAATAAATTTACAAGAATTCAAGAAGATTATAGAAAGTTATATGATAATATTTCTGTTGAGATCAATGTAAAAAGAGGTAGTAACGCTGGTAGTAAAACAGATGCTTCTTTGATTATGGAGAAAAACAAAGATCAATGGGAAAAGATTGTAAATACTTTTCAACAAGTCATTGACAGCAAAGTAAATCTGGATTCTTAAAATAACTCGACTCAACCGATGCAAAATATCTTAGAGCAATCTAAAAACAAAACCAGAGTTCTTGTATTAAGTTCCCAATCTGCCGTCACCCAACTTTTACTTGAAGTTCTTCAGTTTCATGAAAAAGATTTTGACTTTTATTTAGAAGAAGGCTCGTTCAAAAATTCAGATACCGATTTTGTCATCCTGGAAACTTCTAATCTTGAAGAAGCAACTTTATTCGAACCGAATATTGCACTGATCACTTCTGACATCTCTAGTAAGGATGTTATCTCGGTGATTGAAAAAATTACTCCGGGCGGTGTTCTGGTCTATCATTCGAATCTGTCCGAGCTTGTAGAAGCATCATCCAATTTTTTTAGAAAGTTAGAATTTACCGGAACAGCTTTTTCAAAAATAGATTCTAAGTTTACTTTACAAACCAATCTTGGCGACATTCCTATTTCGTCTTCTGATGAAAATCTGATCCAAAACATCGAGGGTCTTAAATTGCTTTCTCAGCAATTCGGCGTGATGGAAGAAGATTTTTACGAACCGGTGATGAGTTTTGAGTAGAATAAAAGGCCACGAATACACAAATAATTCCCTATAATTTTATTTAAAATTTTAGCAGTTATTCAATTAGAATAATAGCAAGCTGTAAAAGAAGTCGGTAATTCTCAGCAAATAAAAATTCATTAAATTTACTATCTAAAATTGTAAAAAATGAGTTATCAGCATTCCGGAAAAATTCCACAAAAAAGACATACTGTTTTCAAATCAGAGGATGATCAATTTTACTACGAACAACTTTTCGGTACCGAAGGATTCCACGGAATTTCATCACTTTTATACCATATTCACAGACCAACGCAAATTAAATCGATCAGCGAGCCGAAAGATGTAAGTCCAAAAATTGCAGTGGCTAAAAATGTAACTCCGCGGATGTTCAAAGGAATGAACGTGACAGCAGAGAACGATTTTTTGGATAGTAGAAAAATTTTGCTGGTCAACAACGATTTGAAAATGGGACTTGCAAAACCGAAGAAATCAACCGACTATTTTTATAAAAACGCAGAGTGCGATGAACTTTTATTTATTCATGAAGGAAGCGGAACACTGAAAACTTTTCTCGGAAACCTTGAGTTTTCTTACGGTGACTATTTAATTATTCCAAGAGGAACCATTTATTCAATAGAATTTAAAGACGAAAATAACACGCTTCTCTTTATCGAAAGCCATTCGCCGATCAATACTCCAAAACGATACAGAAATGAGTTTGGACAAATGCTGGAACATTCTCCTTTTTGCGAACGAGATATGATCGCTCCAACATTTGTGGAACCTATCGATGAGAAAGGCGAATTTTTAATTAAAGTAAAGAAAGAAGATCAAATCTGGGATTTCATTTACGCCACGCATCCATTTGATGTTGTTGGCTGGGATGGTTATTTTTATCCCTATAAATTCAATATTAAAAACTTCGAACCGATCACTGGTCGAGTTCACTTGCCGCCGCCTATTCATCAGAATTTTGAAGCGCATAACTTCGTGGTTTGTTCGTTTGTGGCGAGGATGTATGATTACCATCCACAAGCAATTCCTGCTCCATACAATCATTCCAACATCGATTCTGATGAAGTTCTGTTTTATACAGAAGGTGATTTTATGAGCAGAAATCATATCGACTTAATGGATTTCACTTTACATCCAGGCGGAATTGTCCATGGTCCTCATCCCGGAGCGATGGAACGCAGCATCGGCAAAAAATCTACGGAAGAATTTGCGGTGATGATCGATCCTTTCAGACCTTTTAAAATTACCGAAGAAGCGATGAAAGTAGAAGATCCTTCTTATAAAACTTCTTGGCTGGAAGAGGAGGATAATTACATAGCGGACCGTAGCCAGGAATAATTTCTTTATGACTTTTATCAAAACTGATTTTGCTCATTTCAATTCTGAAATGAAAGAATTACTTTTGAAAGGTAAACAACAGCAATTAAAAAATAAAAATATGATTCAGTATGTCAGTGCCGAAGACGCAATTTCATTAATAAAAAGTGGTGACCGGATTTTTTCTCACGGAAGTGCTTGTACTCCAAATCTTTTAATCAGCGAGTTGGCTAACCAAGCCGGCAGATTGCGAGATGTAGAGTTCGTTTCGATCACGCAACAGGGAAATGTAGAAGTTGCAAAACCTCAATATAAAGACAGCTTTTATATCAATTCACTCTTCGTTTCAACGCCTGTTAGAGAGGCTGTGAATTCGGATCGTGGTGATTTTGTACCTGTTTTTTTAAGTGAAATTCCTATTCTTTTTAAACGAGGAATGCTTCCACTTGATGTTGCGATGGTAACAGTTTCTCCACCAGATAATCATGGATATTGTACCTTAGGAACTTCGGTTGACGTGGCGAGAAGTGCAGTTGATACTGCAAAAATCATCATCGCTCAGGTTAATCCAAGAATGCCAAGAACGCATGGTGATGGAATGATTCACTATACTAAAATCCACAAAATGGTATGGCATGAAGAAGAATTGCTGACCGTTGACTACGGCGCAAAGGTCGGTGATTGTGAAATGTTGATTGGTAAAAACGTGGCAGAATTAATTGATGATCGATCCACATTGCAAATGGGTATCGGAACCATTCCAGATGCGGTTTTAAAATGCCTGCATAATCACAAAGATTTAGGTGTGCACACCGAAATGATCAGTGACGGAATCGTAGATTTAGTTGCTAATGACATCATTACCAATAAATACAAGGGAACGCATCTTAACAGAACGATTACCAGTTTTGCTTTCGGAACCCGTAAATTGTATGATTATATTCATGATAATCCATCCTTCGAATTCATGGATGTGGAGCATGTGAATTATCCGATCAATATCATGAAAAATAAAAAAATGGTTGCGATCAATTCCGCCATTGAAATTGATTTAACCGGACAGGTTTGTGCAGATTCTATTGGAACTTATCAGTTCAGTGGAATTGGTGGACAAATGGATTTCATGCGTGGTGCAGCACTTTCTGATGGTGGAAAACCAATCATCGCTATCTCATCCAGAACTAAAAAAGGAATTCCGAGAATTGCCCCTTTCTTAAAACAAGGCGCGGGAGTTGTAACTACTAGAGGTCATATTCATTACGTCGTTACTGAATACGGTGTAGCTTATTTGTATGGAAAAAATTTAAGACAAAGAGCAAAAGCACTGATTGAAATCGCCCACCCTGACGACAGAGAAATGCTTGATGCAGCTGCGTTTGAAAGATTTAAAGTATTGGTTTAAACAATAAAACAGCTCAAAATCCTCAATGAAAGTTGGGGATTTTTGATTTGAAAAAGTATTGATTTGAAATAATTTATTAAATAGTCACTTATTGATTCTTCTCGTTGAGAAGAATATTATATTTGCCGAACAAAAGAATCTAATTTGGAAAAAATCTACAATACAATAAAAGAAGATATTAAAAATCATCCTGATTTGAAATCTTCACTTTTAGGAATGATTGAGGATTGGAAAAGAAGCCAGTTTGTGATTTTGGCAGACATTATTTCAGAAAATTTAGCGAATTCTTTACCTTTAACTGATCCTAGAAGACTCAGTTTGGGAACTACTATTTCCCCAATAACTTTACAGCGGTTTTTCGAAAACGACTATCAGTTTAAAACGCATAATGATTTACGTTTCATCAAAACATTAGATAAAATTTGCATCTTCCTCGGCAAAAATGATTTGAATGATTATATCCATCAAAACTTTAAAGACGAGAATAACTTAAAGCCAGAAGAGGATGCCAACAATAACTTATCCGATAAAGAACTGGTATCTAAATTTTGTGAATTTCAGTTCGATGCACTCAAATATTTGCCCAACATTAATCTTGAAAAACTTTCAACTACGGTTGGTAAAGACTCTCCAATTTTAGCAAGAACGGTGTCGTATCTCAAAGACAAAAGCGAAAACAACTTGGTTTTTGTTACCGAAAACAATCGCTCCAATTATGAAATTTATCAAATTACGACAGTATCTGAAGATTCAGAACTAAGAGTGATTAAAACAAAAGAATTTTGGAATCTGGTTTTTAAAGACGAGCGAGAAAACAATTTCGTCGTGCATCACATCAATACCCAGTTTTACTTTATCAGAAACTTCGGTGATCACTGGAAAATTTGGGACAACTACAATCCAGATTTTGCGAATTTGGCAAAAATAAACTAAGCCACTCGACCGGCTTAGTTTAAAAATCATCATTTGTGTATTTAGAATCGCGCTGTGCTTTTTTACAGGCACAAAAGTATCGCGATTATTCCGCAAAATTTAGACATAAAAAAACTTAAAAATACCTATCACTATTTGCATTTATTCTAGCACCGTTTTTAGTACTCCTAAAATTTTTGTACTTTGCATTACCTAAAAAAGAATAAAATGTCAACACTTACATTTGCTGAAAAAATAGCGCAAGCAGAGAATTTCTTACCCATAAACGGAACAGATTATATAGAATTTTACGTGGGAAATGCCAAACAGGCTGCCCATTTTTACAAAACTGCATTCGGCTTTCAATCGTTAGCCTATGCGGGACCAGAAACTGGTATTCGAGACAGAGCATCTTACGTTTTGCAACAGGGTAAAATCAAACTGGTTCTTACGTCTGGTCTTAATTCTGATTCTCCGATTTGTGAGCATCAAAAAAAACATGGCGATGGCGTGAAGGTTTTGGCACTTTGGGTTGATGATGCTTATTCAGCTTTTGAAGAAACAACGAAAAGAGGCGCTAAACCTTACCTTGAACCTCAAACCTTAACCGATGAACATGGCGAGGTAAGAATGTCTGGCGTTTACACGTACGGCGAAACGATCCACATGTTTATCGAACGGAAAAATTACACCGGTGAATTTATGCCTGGCTTTCAAAAATGGGAAAGTGATTACGCACCAGAAGAGGTAGGTCTTCTTTATGTTGATCACTGCGTAGGAAATGTGGATTGGGACCGAATGATTCCTGTCGTAAAATGGTATGAAGACGTTATGGGATTTGTAAATATTCTAAGTTTTGATGACAAGCAAATCAACACTGAATATTCTGCGTTGATGTCTAAAGTGATGAGTAACGGAAATGGTTTTGCAAAATTTCCTATCAATGAACCGGCCGAAGGAAAGAAAAAATCTCAGGTAGAAGAATATTTAGATTATTACGAAGGCGAAGGCGTTCAGCATATCGCGGTTGCGACCAAAGACATCATTAAAACCGTTGTCGAATTAAAAGCAAGAGGAATTGAATTTCTTTCTGCACCGCCAGAAGCTTATTACGAAATGGTTCCCGAAAGAGTTGGTCACATTGATGAAGATCTAAAAAAATTACAGGATTTAGGAATTTTGATCGACCACGATGAAGAAGGTTATTTACTCCAAATTTTCACCAAACCAGTTGAAGACCGTCCTACTCTTTTCTTCGAAATTATCGAAAGACACGGAGCCCAAAGTTTTGGAGCTGGAAATTTCAAAGCATTATTCGAAGCATTAGAAAGAGAACAGGCAAAAAGAGGTAACCTATAAAAAACACCTTTGAGTTCGACCTGAATTTGAACTAAAAAATACTTTAATGAAAAAAATATTCGCAGTTCTTTTTTTAATTTCCGCTTTGGGTTTTAAAGCGCAATATGGAACGATCAATGCGATTCTCGATCGTCTGGAAGAAAAAAAAGGACTGAACAAAAATCTAAGTAATGTTGTCATCGACGATGTGAAATTTGTTTTGATTAAAGATTTCGATGATCATATTGAAAGAAACTTTATCATTATTAAAGGCAACCTCGCAACTTACGTAGAAGTTTTTGATGACAAGAAAACGGGCGACACCTCTTCTAATGTTTTTTCCGGCGACGTCGTTCGGTCAAAGAATCAGATTCTCTCTCTAAGAGCGGATGAACTGGAAGGCAAAAAATTACCTTTACCGATTACCAAAACATTCTTGATGACCCAACAGAAAAAAATTCTTTATCTCATCGACATCAACACGAAAGAACGATGGATCGAGGAACGTGCGCTCAACAAAAAATAAACAGCAAACAAAATAAGGTTCAAGGCCGGAATTAAAATCCATGCTTTGAACCTTTTCTATAACGAACAATTATTATGAAATCATTTATAACATATCCAGAAAATTCAGATTTTTCAATTCACAATATTCCTTTTGGCGTTGGGGTTTTTAACAAAGAATATATCGCCTGTTGTTCCAGAATTGGTGACATGGTGATCGACTTAGCTACTTTGTACGATTACGGATTTTTCGATGAAATTGAAGGAATCGAAGAAAATATATTTGAAGCCTTTACTTTAAATGAATTTATAGAATTAGGCAAACCGGTCACCAAAGCCGTAAGGTTGAAACTGCAGGAACTTTTACACGAAGACTCGAAACTGGCTGGTGATCAAAAAACGATTGAAGAATGTTTCTACGATTTCAATCAAGTTCAAATGATGATGCCTGTTCATGTACCAAACTACACCGATTTTTACAGCAGCATCGAACATGCGACTAATGTCGGCATGATGTTTCGAGATCCAGCAAACGCATTGCTACCAAACTGGAAACATCTCCCGGTTGGTTACCACGGTCGCGCTTCTTCGATCATCATTTCGGGAACAGAATTTCACCGTCCGAAAGGTCAGACCAAACCAGTCGCTGATGAAAATCCGATTTTTGGACCTTGCAAACAACTCGATTTCGAATTGGAAATGGCGTTCATCGTGAATAAAAACACCGAAATGGGCGACAGTATTTCAACTGCGGAAGCTGAAGATGCTATTTTTGGACTGGTCATTTTTAATGATTGGTCGGCCAGAGATATTCAGAGTTGGGAATATGTTCCCCTCGGACCATTTTTAGGAAAGAATTTCTGCTCTACAGTTTCGCCTTGGGTGGTAACTTTAGAAGCCTTGAAGCCTTTCAAAACAGATTCGCCCAAACAGGAACCTGAAGTTTTAGATTATTTAAAATTTGAAGGTCATCAGAATTTCGACATCAAACTTCAAGTCTATATTCAACCGGAAAATGGACAAGAGAATTTAATTTCGCAAAGCAATTATAAATTCATGTATTGGAATATGCTGCAGCAACTCGCTCATCACACGGTAAACGGTTGTAATGTAGAAGTTGGCGACATGTATGCTTCCGGCACCATCTCAGGAACTGACAAAAGCTCTTTTGGATCTATGCTCGAACTAACTTGGCGCGGTACAGAACCTTTGAAATTATCAGACGGAACAGAACGTAAATTCATTAATGATAATGACACCGTGATTATGAGAGGGCATGCTGAAAAAGATGGAATGCGCGTTGGTTTTGGTGAAGTTAGAGGAAAGGTGTTGGCTGCGAAATAATTCATAACCACAAAGTCACAAAGAATCAAGTAACAATGATACTTCCTAAAAGTTCATGAAGATTGTTTGAATAATTAACAGAAATTTCAACTTCAAAATTATGACTACACAATCCCGAGTTGATGAGCTAACTTATAAAATTAATGGAGCTTGTATTGAAGTACACAAAATCATCGGACCTGGATTACTCGAAAGTGTTTATCATAAATGTTTAGAAGAAGAACTTAAGTTAAGAGACATCAAATTTAAATCGCAGTTTAAAATTCCGCTTTTCTATAAAGAGAAAGAACTTTTTTGTGATTTCTTCTGTGATTTTTTAATTGAAGATTGCATTGTAATAGAATTGAAATCTGTTTCAGCACTGAGTGATATCCATCGAGCGCAAATACTTAATTATATCAATTTGATGAAAAAACCTAAAGGAATTTTAGTTAATTTTAATGTGAAAAACATAATGCATCAAGGGCAAGAAACCTTTGTTAATGAATACTACAAAGCATTGATGTAATCTATAATCTTGATGATCTGAAACAAAATTTATAACAAAATAAAACCATAAACACTTTGTGACTTTGTGGTTTAAAACCATAAAAATGAAAACAATTTCTCCACAAGACTTAAATAACTTCGAATTACAAACGCTTTTGCAGACCGCAATTGCACCAAGACCAATTGCTTTAGCGTCAACGGTTGATAAAGATGGAAACGTCAATTTAAGTCCGTTCAGTTTCTTTAATATGTTCAGTTCAAATCCGCCTGTAGTGATTTTTTCGCCAGCGAGAAGAGTTCGGGATAATACGACCAAGCATACTTTAGAGAATGTTCTGGAAGTTCCTGAAGTAGTTATTGGCATTGTTAACTATAAAATTGTTCAGCAGATTTCTCTTTCTTCTACGGAATACGGGAAAGAAGTGAATGAGTTCGTGAAAGCTGGATTGACCATGAAAGATGCAGACGTAGTTCAACCAAAATTAATTGAAGAATGTCCGGTTAATTTAGAGTGTAAAGTTTTAGAAGTTAAACACTTAGGAACAGAAGGCGGCGCTGGAAATTTAGTCATTTGTGAAGTCATTAATATTCATGTTCGGGAAGAATACCTGAATGAGCAAGGAACATTAGATCAAAAAAAATTAGATCTGGTCGCCAGATTAGGTGGAAACTGGTATTCCAGAAATAATGCAGATAACTTGTTTGAAGTTCCGAAACCTTTGGTTACAAAGGGAATTGGATTTGACCGATTACCCGACTCCATCAAATTAAGCACAATTTTTACTGGAAATGATTTAGGAATGTTAGCGAACACCGAAGAATTACCAAGCGGTGATTTTTCGTCGGAGGAAACGATTCATGTACAAGCGCAAAAACTCCTGCATCAACATCAAATTGTGGAAGCCTGGGAAATTTTAAAACAATAAATAAGAGAGTGATTAAGTCACTCTTTTTTTTGTTCTTTTTTTAATTATTTAGAACTTTTGACTACATATTTAATTTTTTAAAATTGACCATTGAATTAAACACAATCGTTCACATTGTCCTGATATTAGGAATTGACGTAAATTTTACCTATATTAAAATCAAAGAAAAACACCATCTTCATTTAATTAGACGAATAACATCAAAGCGAAATTTTACAATTTGTTTAAATCAATGAAATGGATTTTCTAAAGAAAGATTCACAATAATTTTTAAAAGAAACAATATGAACAAGAAATTAAATGAACTGAAAAAAGTTACTGCTGAAAATTGTATCACTCTAATTTTAAATACGCATCGAACTTTACCAGAAAATCAAAAAGATGCCATCGTTCTAAAAAATTCTATAAAGGAAGCAGCAGAACGATTGATGACATCTTTAGAGAAAAATAAAGCGCAAGAAATCGCAGAATATTTAACAAAACTCGCAGCCACGATTGACCACTCCCATAACTTAGAAAGTTTGATTCTTTTTGTAAACGTGGAGAAGCAGATCGCTGAGTTTATTAGATTACCAATTGCCGTGGTTGATCGCGTCATTATCGGCGATACATTTGCAACCCGTGATTTGTTAAGAGCGATTCACCTGACTTCCAATTATTACGTTTTGGTTTTGAGTCAGCAAAAAGTGAGGTTGATTGAAGCGATGAACGATGATGTCATTCGCGAGGTTGGAAATCCCTTCCCCATCGAAAATAAAGAATTTCACACCACTTCTGCAATTGAAGGTTCTGATGCAGGACGAAAAACGAATTTAATTGCAGAATTTTTTAACCGCATTGATAAAGAAGTAAATAAGATCAGAAAAGAAAATCCTTTACCTGTGCTGATCTGTACGGAAGAAGGAAACTTTCATGAATATCTGAAAATTGCAGATGAGCAGGAAAGTATCATTGAGAATTATCTCAACGGAAATCGTCTAGAAGAGAAAGCAGCTGCTATCGTAAAAGAAGCATGGCCCATCATTAAAGAGCGTACCGAAAAAAGAAACAGCGATCTAAAAAAAGAGTTGGATCAAGCCTTGGGGGGCGGGCGGTTCTTGAGTGACGTGAATGAAATCATGGCAGCCATCAAAGAAGGAAAAGTACAGACCATTTTCGTGCAGAAAGGACTTTTTCAACCCGCACTTTTGAGCAATGGTTCTGTTACTCTCTTACAGGAAAATGACGAGAAACCGAAAGATGCGATAGATGACATTTTCGATGAAATGATCGAAATGAATATGAACTATGGCGGTGACGCAGTCTTTTTACCGAAAGGTTCCTTAAATGAATTCAATGGCTTTGCAGCAATTACGAGATATTAAGCAAACCACATTTCAAACGTAAAGCCACAGATTATTGTGGCTTTTTTTATGGGGATATTTACTGAAGATATTACTTCTTAATAAATTTAAATGTCTTTAAAGTTCCATCGGACTTAGCTTTAACGATATACATTCCCGGTTTTAACTGAGAAACATTTAATTCCAGTTTCGACGATTTTGCAGAAGCTGAGACAAGTTGCTTCCCGGAAAGATCATAGATAGTATAACTTGAAATTTCGTTCACATCAGAAATGGTCAGGATATCTTTTACTGGATTTGGATAAAATTTCAGCGTTGATTGAATTACATTTTGAGTGGCCAAGTCTGCTTCAAAAATCTTCACATTATCCAAAGCTAAATAAAACTGATCTGGATCTGAAAAAGCCCGAAACGACAAATAGTAAACACCATCTGCTGGAACAGTGAAATTCACCGTAGCAGTTTCGTAGGGATAATTCACAATTTCTTCATTGATCCATAATTGAGTTGTTTGTCCTGCAACGGTTGCCGCAGAACCAATCTTCACCTCCATTTTTTCCGGAAAATAAATGTCGATTCCCTGGTAATCGAACTGCAAAGTAAAATTCTTACCAGCTTCCAGGTTAAGTCCTCTGGAATAAAGATAGGTATTGGCTGGATCGGTGTCGTTATATTGGTAGATCATGTAGTAAGTTCCTTCAGAAGGATCGGGCGTCGACGCCGAAGCCGTCATCCTTTCCCAAATATTACCGGTCCCTTCGTTGGTGATAAACCATTCATCCAAATCAACGGTTTCGAATCCGTAAGAATACGGAAGATTAGCACTTGAAGCAGGTTTCTGAGTAACTTGATTTCCATTGCTATTTTGAGCCATCAAAAAGGAGCCACATAACAAAGAAATTCCAAAAAGTAGAGAATTTTTCATATTGTTTAATTTATAATTAATTCAAATCTAGCAAAACTAACTTAGAAAGACCGTGAATTATCTAATAAAAAGCACTTTTCACCTTTCTATTAATAATTCAAAAATTTCGACAGTTTCTTTAAGAAAGATTAAAAAATTGAAAAATTCAATTAATTAATTTTTCCTATTATTGAAAAAAATAATTTTATATGAAGAAGATTTATCTTATCGCCTTGACCGCAGCGTCTTTTTTCTGTGCCGCACAGCAGACAATTTCATTTGAAAATTCCGAAAATTTTACATTAGGAAATATTCACAATCAGAACGGTTGGGAAGTCACTCTGAATTCTGATGAACAGCCAATTCAGGATCAAGATGTCTCTAATGAATTCGCATCTGACGGTACTCAATCTTTAAAAATCAATGTAGATTTAAATGAGGATTTTGGCTGGTTTCCAATTTTTGGTGCCGCAAAAGAACTGTCTCCAAGTCTTGATTATAAGAATTTGGATGTCGAGTTCGATGTTTACATTTCTGAACTGGAAGGTTCCACGTTCGAGTTCGGAGCATACGGAATTGTCGCAGATGAGTTTGTGCCTGTTTTTGTTTACTCCTTTAATTATACGGGAAATCTGGAGTTGGTCAACAGTGTAAATTATGATTATGAAAATGCCAATTTTACATGGGAACCCAATCAATGGTACAAACTAAAGATAGAGATTCGGGAGAATTCTATTCTTTATTATATCGATGGAAACCTAGTTGCTACTGGAGAGAATTTCACTAAAACCAATATCGAAGGGATCAACTTTGTACATGACAATTTTAGCGGTGCTGCGTACATTGATAACATTAAAATTAACAATGTGGAACTCGCCGTGCAGTCAGTTCAAAATAAAAAATTGGTTACCTATCCTAATCCAGTGAAAGATGTTTTAAAAATAGAACTTCCACAAGGAGAAAAGATAAAAGTAGTTGAAGTTTATAATGCTGTTGGACAAAAAGTTGCTCAATTCAGCGACCAAAAGCAAGTTTCGCTTAACAACTTAAAAGCTGGTTTATATCTTGTAAAAGTTCTTACCGACAAGGATTCAGTTTATACAACCAAAATTATTAAAGAGTAATTCATAAAAACACAAATCCCGCTTCACATTTGAAGCGGGATTTTTTATCTAAATTTTTAAAGTCTTAATTAGTTATTTTCATCTTTCAAACTTAAATCTGCATTTAAATCAGGATTCAATTTTAAGGCTTTTTTGTTTTGATTATTTCTCAATTTGATATTTAAAACTTCGACTAATAAACTGAAAGCAAGACAGGAATAAATAATATTTTTACTTACATGCTGATGAATTCCTTCTGAAACCAACATCACACCGATCACCACTAAGAAAGAAAGTGCAAGCATTTGCAAACTCGGATATTTATTGATGATCGCAGAAATTGGTCCGGCAAAAGCCATCATAATTCCGATTGAAATAACCACGGCAATAATCATTAGTACCACATTATCTACCAAACCGATCGCGGTAAGAATAGAATCCAGGGAGAACACCATATCGATAATAATAATCTGAATAATCACCATCGCCATCAAAGATGAACCTGCAGATTTTGGTTTGTGATTTTCATCGTGAACCTGCATTTTTCCGTGAATTTCGAAAGTACTTTTACCGATCAAGAAAATACCTCCCAATAATAAAATTAGATCTTTCCAACTTAAAGCTAAAGGAATATCAGTTCCCGGTTCTTCTAAGAAAGGTAGGGTTAAAACGGGTTCTTTCAAACCGATAATCCAGTTGATCATTAATAATAAAGCAACACGGAAAATCATGGCGAAAGCCAATCCCAAATTTCGGGCAAACTTCTGTTTGGCTTTGGGTAGTTTATCGGAAATAATAGATATAAAAATGATATTATCAACACCGAGAATGATCTCTAAAAAAGTAAGTGTTAATAAACTGATCCAGATTTGCGGTTGCGCAAAGTCAGGAAACTCAAGGACTGATAATAACATCATAAATTAAATTTTGGTGCGCAAAACTACCGAAATTTTTATTTAATCTAATATTAATTTTTATTTACATTGGCTCTTCGAACTGCTTGCTGATAAAGGATGTCATCGCTAGGACTGCTTTTTCTAAATCGGCGGGAAGTTCCTTTTCCGTCCAGGGTTCTTTCGCTCCAAAAGTATGATTCGCATTTTCGATGAAGACCAGTTCCGACGTTTTACACCATTCATTTAATAAGTAAGCTTCCTTATCTTTCACAGCGTCATCGCTCGTTCCCTGAACAATTAAAAAAGGTTTTTCCAAATGTTGGGCGGCATATTGAATATCAAACCGCTTTTCATTTTTCTCAAAATCTTCAAAGAACTGAAAATAATGCGGCATTTGCTGATGCGTTCTTTTGTTTTCAGAATACATTACGCCCTCGGTTTTCCAGTCTTCGAAACGATCTTGAGAAGGGAAACGGTATTTGAAATTGCTGACTCCTGCCAAAGCAACTAAAACTTTTACGCGTTCATCTTCAAAACCTTTGATGACGGTAATTCCACCACCACGGCTGTGTCCGATAATGGCAACCTTTTCTTGATCTACCTTTTGATGATTATAGAAATAGTTTAAAACCTCATCATAATCTGACATTTCTTTGGAGAAGTTATTATTTCCGAAAGCTTCTAAGTCTGCAAAATCTTTTGGTTGCCCAACCGTTGTTCCGTTATGCGAGAAGTTAAATTTAACAAAGAAAAATCCAGCTTCTGCAAATTTCTTAGCCATCAAATCCCAGGCGCCCCAATCTTTATAACCTTTATAACCGTGAGCGAAAATCACCAATGGTAGTTTCTGTTCACTTTCAGGGTAATAAAAATCTGCTAAAAAGTCCCGCGTTTCGGAATTTTCAATGATGATATTTCGATCGATATTTAGTTTCATGATGAATCTTTTTATTTTTATTAAAGTTACTGATTTAAAACAAAAAACCCTTCAAACCACAAAAGGGCTGAAAGGGTTTGAATTATTTAATCTTACAATTTTACCAAATTTTTATTCTTTCATTTGGCGCTCTGTATAATTTATCACCCGGCTTAACGTCGAATGCTTTGTAGAATGAATCCTGGTTCACCAAGGGTCCAAACGCACGGAAATAACCAGGGGAGTGAGGATCGGTTTTCACTTGATTTACCATATATTTCTCCGTTGATTTGGTTCTCCAGACGGTTGCCCAACTCATAAAGAATCTTTGATCTTGTGTAAATCCACTGATTAATCCTGGATCTCCTTTATCTTTCAAATACATTTGAAGGGCAGTATAAGCCACGGCTACTCCACCTAAATCACCAATATTTTCTCCACTGGTAAATTTACCGTTGATGAAACTTCCTTTTACCGGTTCGTAAGCATCATACTGAGTTGCTAAAGCTCCAACTTTCGCATCGAAGTTTTTACGATCCGCTTCAGACCACCAGTTATTCAAGTTTCCATCACCGTCAAATCTAGAACCTGAATCATCAAATCCGTGCGAAATTTCGTGACCGATTACGGCTCCAATTCCACCAAAATTTACAGCAGGATCGGCTTTAAAGTTAAAGAACGGCGGCTGAAGAATCGCAGCTGGGAAAACGATTTCGTTGTTAGAACCACTGTAGTATGCATTTACCGTTTGTGGCGACATTCCCCATTCGGTTTTATCAACAGCTTTTCCTACTTTCTCTAAATTTTTAGCGTAAGACCACTCTGTAATATTTTGAAGGTTTTTGTAATACGTTGCACCTTCATCTTTACTGTTTAACTGTAATTTGGAATAATCTTTCCAAGTGTCTGGATAAGCAATTTTCACAGAGAATTTCGCTAATTTTTCCTGAGCTTTCACTTTCGTTTCTGGAGTCATCCAATCGTTATCGGCAATATGTTGCTGAAACGATTTTTTGATATACATAATGTACGTTTCCATCTGGCTTTTCGCTTCAGCTGGAAAATACTGGTCTACATATAATTTACCAAATGCTTCTCCTAAAACACCATTGATCACGCCTAAACCTCTTTTGTTCATCGCTCTTTGCTCTTGCTGACCCTGTAGATATTTTGAATAAAAATTGAAACTTAAGTCATCTAATTTCTTATCCAGATTTCCAGCATTTCCTGAAACCATTCTCGCTTTCATATATTCTTTGATAAGCGGAAGTGTTCTTTCGTTCATCCAGGAATCCATTTTCTGGTAATATTTAAGTTCACCTACAATCACCTTGTCGGTTTTTACACCAGCATCAGCCAAGTATTTCGGCAAATCAACATGCTTAACCAATTTCGAAAGTTCTGGCAATGTTTTCGGGTTGTAACGCAAATTCGCATCACGGTTTTGCTCGTTGGTCAGCATGTCGTTGGCCAGTTGTTTTTCGAAAGCAACCACTCGCTGAGCAGTTTGATCTGCATTTTTATAACCGATCACTTCGAATAACTGAGCCAGGTAATTTTTGTATTCCACCAAAGTTTTGGTGTTTGCGTCATTTTCTTTCTGATAATAATCGCGTCCTAATCCTAATGATGCTCCGCCCAAATAAACTGCGTTCATCACCGAGTTTTTCATATCTGGACCCACACGCCAGGCGTAGAAAGGATTGTCATTGGTTTTGGTTGCCTCCGTTAAATAATTCTGTAACTGAGCAACAGTTTTAATATTGTCGATTTTCTGCAAATCTCCTTTGATAGGATTGATTCCGTCGGCATTTCTCTTATCCCAATCCATAAAGGTTCCATAAAGATTCTGGATTTTTTGACCTTCAGAACCTGGAGCAAATTTGTCTGCCAAGATTTTGTCCAAAATTCCTAAAGAAGCATTATCAACATCTTCTCTTAAAGCATTGAAGCTTCCCCAACTTGATTTGTCAGAAGGGATTTCGGCAGTCTTCATCCAGTTTCCGTTGACATAATTAAAGAAGTCATCTTGCGGACGAATGGACGAATCCATATAAGAAAGATTGATTCCCTCGTCGTTGGTTACGACAGGTTTCACTTCAGTCATTTCTGTTGTTTCCGTAGTTTCTGTGGTTGCAACTTTAGCAGTTGAACAAGAATTCAGAAAAACTACGCCCGTAAAAGCAAGGACAGTAATGGTAATTCTTTTCATAAGTTAAATTTATTGATTTTTAAAGGTCTTATGGTATCGTCAATCTTCTACTTTATTTAGGTGTAAAATTTTTGAACGACGATTTCAGAAGACTTATTATTGATTTATAATGAATATTTCAAAGATAGCAATTATTTTAAAGTCAAACTGACTTGATATTAGGGATTCCACTTTGCGTAAGGGATTGCAACGGCATCCTTTTTTTTAACGATGGATTTTGCCAAGGCAAAAAAGACCTGCCTGCCGGCAGGCAGGTATAGTGGAAAGCCCGACCTGAATGAGGGAAAATGGTCTCGTTAAGAAAACGAGACGAATTTCCCGAATGCAGGTTACGCTATAAAAAATCACCCAAGAATAATTGGGCGATTTTATAACGAATTCATCCAAACCGTTTACCAGATTTTAACTCTGTCTTCTGGTTTTTTATAGAGTTGATCACCTTCCTTCACATCGAACGCTTTGTAGAAAGCATCCGTGTTTACAAGTGGACCAAAGGCGCGGTATAAGCCCGGCGAATGTTCATCAGTTTTAATTTGATTCACCAAAGCGGCTTCTTTTTGAAGGGTTCTCCAAACCGTTGCCCAGCTCAGGAAGAATCGCTGATCTTGGGTGTAACCACTGATTTCTCCTGGATTGCCGTGGTCTTTTAAATACATTTGTAAAGCATCATACGCAATATTTACTCCACCAAGATCGGCGATATTTTCTCCGTTGGTAAAGGCGCCGTTGACGAAAGTCCCTTTTACAGGTTCGTATTTGTCATACTGTGCAGCAAGAGCTTTGGTCGCTTTTTCGAAATTGGCTTTATCTTCTGGCGTCCACCAGTCTACCAAATTTCCGTCGGCATCAAACTGTGCTCCGGAATCATCAAAACCATGGGTCATTTCGTGACCGATCACGGCACCAATTCCACCAAAATTAATGGCGGCATCGGCATTTGGATTAAAGAATGGCGGCTGTAAGATCGCGGCTGGAAAAACGATCTCGTTGTTCACCGGATTGTAATAAGCATTCACGGTTTGTGGCGTCATTCCCCATTCTGTACGATCAACTGGTTGTCCTACTTTTTCTAATTCTTTCCCATATTGCCAAGCAGTTACATTTTGAAGGTTTTTATATAAAGTTCCGCCGTTCTCTTTAGAATCTACGGTCAATTGAGAATAATCTTTCCATTTATCCGGATAAGCCACTTTTACAGTGAACTTGTTCAGTTTATTAAGCGCTTTCTCTTTGGTAACGGGCGACATCCAGGTCAGATTATCAATATGCTGTCCGAAACTTTTTTTCAGATAGCCAATTAATTCTACCATTTGAGATTTCGCTTCTGCCGGGAAATATTTCTCAACATATAATTTTCCGAAAGCTTCTCCTAGAGATCCGTTGATCAACTCAAATCCTCTTTTGTCCTGTGCTCTTTGAACATCCTGACCTCTTAAATATTTACCATAAAAAGCAAATTTAAGATCATCTAAATCCTTGGAAAGGTAACTTGCGCTACCGGAAAGCAAATGAAACTTCATGTAATCTTTGATCAAAGGAAGATTTTTTGCGTTGATGAATTTGTCTAAATTCTGATAATATTTTAGTTCTCCAATGATGGCACGATCCGTATTTACACCAGCTGCAGTAAGATATTTCGGCAGGTCAACATTCTTCACCAACTTCGAAAGTTCGGGCATTGTGCGTGGATTGTACTGTAAAGTAGCATCCCGGACCTGCTCATTCGTTAGGTAAGTTTGCGCAATACTTTTCTCGAAATTGACAATATTCTGAGCGGTTGCTTTTGAATTTTTATATCCTAAAACATCCAACATGGAAGAAACGTATTCTGTATATTTCGATACCGTTTCAGTATTCTTAGGATTTACTTTTTGGTAATAATCACGACCTAATCCCAGACTCGCATCTCCTAAATAAATGGCGTTCATTTTCGAATCTTTCAGATCTGAAAATACACTCCAGGAATAAAAAGGATTCTCTCCGCTTTTGGTCGCTTCAATCAAATAATTTTGTAAATCGGTTAGTGATTTTATACCGTCAATTTTGGCTAAATCAGATTTTATAGGTGAAAGTCCATCGGCATTTCTTTTACTCATATCCATGTAAGTAGCGTAAAGATCCTGGATCTTCTTGCCTTCACTTCCTGGTGCGAATTTGTCATTCAACAGGGAATGCAGGATGGTCATCGAGTTGTTATCCGTGTCTTCTGCCAATTTATTAAAAGAACCCCAAGTCGATTTGTCGGCAGGGATTTTCGCAGTTTTCATCCACGATCCATTGACAAAGTCATAGAAATTATCCTGTGGACGAATCGATTTGTCGAAGGCTGTAAAATCAAGTCCGTTCTCAACAATTGATTTCACTGTTTCGAGTGGTGTAGCTTCGGGCTCCTGAGTTGTTGTAACTTTAGAAGCACAAGAATTAAGGGCAATAATTCCAGCAAACGCCAGAATGCCAATATTTATATTTTTCATTAAGAATTACTTTCTTATTTAGTCTGAATTTTTTTTTATTTGTTACAATTAATTCAAATAAAAAAGCCATTCTTAGTGAATGACTTTAAGTTATTTATTTAAAAATGATTTTTCCGCCAATGACATTTTTAAACTTCCGTTCGTCTGGATCACCATACACATTGATGATCCCGCCAGCTCTGGTTTTAGCATCTACTGATTCTGAAGCGAAAATATCTGCAACTCCACCAGCAGTTGTTGAAACCGTTGCACTTTGCGAATCTAAATTTTGACCGTAAAACTTTCCACCTGAAGTCACGATGATGTCTTGGTTGTCGGCATTTCCTTTTACCGTAATTTCACCGCCAGAATTGGTTTTAATATTCAACTTTCCAGTATCGACATCTAAATTTATTTTAGACCCTTCATTGGAAGTTAAAGTCAGCATTCTCGCTTTCAACGTTTCATTCGAACTGACTATTGACCCTTGACTCGCCTGAATATCATTAATATTTTGGTAATACACTTTTACAGAAACCTGATCTCCTTGCAAGGTTTTTACTGCGGACATTCTGATCTTCAGTTCTCCATTTTTATTGACCGTTTCCAGACTTGCGTCGTCAGAATTACTTTCTATCCTATTTTCATTACTCGGAATGATGGTGACCGTAATTATATCATACACTTTCAGATTAGAAAATTCACCCACCTTTCGCGAAATCTGTGCGAAAGACCACTGAAATCCAACAAGCATCAAACCTACTGCTATTTTTCTCATTTTTAATTTTATTTTAATGTACACAACGTTATTTTTACCTTTTTGTTTTCCACTAACAAAACTTTAAACGGTATTTTATTTCAATAATAATTCTTTTTTCTAAATTGAAAATCTTTCATTAATTGATAAACTAGTCTAAAATCTTACCAAAATTCAAAGAAAGGTGTAATATTTGAATACCATTAGCGACTTCTCAATAAAAGACATTTTCTCCATTTTTATGAAATCAAAGACATTCATCAAACTGACAGACAAAGGGATTTACTGCATACCCGGTAAATTTTATATTGATCCGTGGAAACCTGTTGACCTCGCTGTAATTTCCCATGGACATGGCGATCATGCCCGCTGGGGAATGAAAAAATATCTTTGTCATCACTTTACCAAACCTATTTTACTGCATCGTATTGGACCTGATATCGAGGTTCAAACGATTGGCTATGCTGAAGAAATTGTGATCAATGGCGTTAAAGTTTCTATGTTTCCTGCAGGACATATCATTGGTTCTGCACAGATCAGAATGGAATACAAAGGATATGTCATAGTGTTTTCTGGAGATTACAAAACAGATGACGACGGTTTATCAACGCCTTTTGAATTGGTGAAATGCAATGAATTTATTACAGAAAGTACTTTTGGCTTGCCTATCTATCATTGGTTAAAGCCTCAGGAATATGCAGAATTAATGCAATCATGGGTTCAACAGAATAAAGAGAATGGAAAAACATCGGTCTTTATCGGTTACTCTTTAGGAAAAGCCCAAAGGATTATGAAGTCTGTCGAAGGAAGCGGAAAAATTTTTGTCCATCGTTCTATTGGAAAACTCAATGAAGGAATGGAGTCCGTCGGAATTAATTTACCGGAATATGAAACGTTGGATTTTCAGGAAAGTGTAAAACACGCTGATGGTGAAATTGTGATCTTGCCGCCAGCTTTATTTGATTCTAATATTATTAAAAAGATCCCAAACCGGGCCACGGCAATTTGTTCCGGCTGGATGCAGGTTCGCGGTTCCCGCCGTTGGCGGTCTGCAGATGCGGGCTTTGCTATTTCAGATCATGCCGACTGGACTGGATTGATCGAAACGGTAAAAGCGACCGAAGCCGAAAAAGTATATGTAACACACGGACAAACCGCCGTTTTTTCCAAATATTTAAACGAAATTGGAATCAACGCCGTAGAATTAAAAACTATTTTCGGCGATGAAGAAACTACGGAAAAAGAACTGATAGAAAACTAATGAAAGATTTTGCATCCCTCATCAATGCGCTCGACAGCACCAACAAAACCACTGCGAAAGTAGATGCAATGGTCGCTTATCTGCTAACCGCAGATGATAGTGACAAGTTGTGGTTTTTGGCTTTGTTTACGGGTAAGCGTCCGAAAAGACCGGTCAATACCAATCTTTTAAAACAATGGGCTTTAGAAATTACGCAACTTCCGGAATGGCTTTTTATAGAATCCTATTCGTCAGTTGGGGATTTAGGCGAAACTTTATCGTTGATCCTTCCCAATGCTGAAAATCAAATCGATAAATCTTTAACGCAATGGATGACCGAATTAATTGCCCTAAAAGATCAGACCGATGAAGAGAAGAAGAAATACGTTCTGGAATCCTGGAACGGCTTAAATCATGTCGAACGTTTCATTTTTAATAAATTAATTGGCGGAAGTTTCCGCATCGGTGTTTCCAAAAAATTATTGATCAATGCACTTTCCAAATTTTCTGGTGTTGATGGAAATATTCTGATGCATTCCATTATGGGAAAATGGAAAATGGAAGAAGAGAATTTCGAAGATCTGATTCAGGGAACCAATATTAATCCTGATGCCTCCAAACCTTATCCATTCTGTCTGGCTTATCCTTTAGAAAAGGAAACGCAGGATTTGGGCGACCGAAAAAATTGGCAGGCCGAATTTAAATGGGACGGAATTCGTGGACAGTTTATTAAAAGAAATGACGAAATATTTATTTGGTCTCGCGGCGAAGAATTAGTCACCGAGCAGTTTCCGGAAATTGTTTCTGCTTTAAAAGAAGTAGAAGGAAATTTTGCCATTGATGGAGAAATCCTCGTCGTTAAAGAAGACAAAGTTCTTAATTTTAATGAACTTCAAAAACGTTTAAATCGAAAAACAATTCCGAAAAAAATGCTGGAAGAACTTCCGGTTCATATTTTTGTTTACGACATTTTAGAGTTGGAATTTGAAGATTTACGAGAAAAACCTTTATCTGAAAGACGCCTGCTTTTAGAAGGTTTAATTGAAAATTCTCCCGTCGACAGAATTAGAATTTCAGAAATTGTTACCGCAGAAACATGGGAAGGTTTAGCCGCAATTCGGGAAAATTCACGAGATAATAATTCAGAAGGATTAATGTTGAAGGAAAATAATTCTCACTATCACGCCGGCCGAAAAAAAGGCGATTGGTGGAAATGGAAAGTGAGTCCGCTGACAATTGATGCTGTTTTAATTTATGCTCAGAAAGGTTCTGGTCGAAGAAGTAATTATTACACTGATTATACTTTTGCCGTTAAAAACGAAGATAAATTAGTAACGATTGCAAAAGCCTATTCTGGATTGACTGATAAAGAAATCATGGAAGTCAGTAAGTTTGTGAATAAAAATGCGATTGAAAAATTCGGACCCGTGAGAACGGTAAAACCAGAATTGGTTTTTGAAATCGCTTTTGAAGGAATTGGTTTTAGCAGTCGTCATAAAAGTGGTGTTGCTTTGAGATTCCCTAGAATTGTGCGGTGGCGTCGCGATAAAACGGTCGAAGAAATTGATGAACTTGAAGAAATTAAAAAGTTAATCACTTAATTCTAAAAACCGAAAACCTGTCTGCCGACAGGCAGAAGTCGCAAAAGTTTTACTTCTTAATTTAATCAAAAGAGCAAAAGCATATTGCAATTATCTTTTAAATAATAATTTCATATTATAATATTCATTAGTGATATTCGTGAAATCATTTGTGTTATTAGTGTTTAAAATATTTAAAAATTTCAATGACCGAAAAGTTTCTAAATTCTACCGGATATCAAATCATCAAAAAATGGATGGATGAAAAAGACCGAGAACCTTTTAGTTTTCAGTCAGAAACCTGGTTCAAATTTTCCAATAATTATTCGGGAATGGTTATCGCGCCCACAGGTTTCGGGAAAACATTTTCTGTCTTTTTAGCGGTCGTAATCGATTACATGAATCATCCGGAAAATTACAAACCTGGAATGAAACTGTTGTGGATCACCCCACTTCGAGCCCTGGCAAAGGATATTGCAAAAGCCATGAGTGAAGCTTTGGACGAAATTGGGTTGGATTGGGAAGTTTCGGTTCGAAATGGAGACACGCCAAAGAATATTCGCGCCAAACAGACGAAAAAAATGCCCGACATTTTAATCATCACTCCAGAAAGTCTGCATTTATTACTCGCTCAAAAACAACATCAGAAGTTCTTCAATAAATTACAATGCATCGTGGTCGATGAGTGGCATGAATTGCTCAGTTCCAAACGTGGCGTGATGACAGAACTCGCCGTATCAAGAATTTTTAGTTACCAGAAAAAATTACGAATCTGGGGAATCACTGCAACCATCGGAAATTTGGAGGAAGCAATGGAGGTGCTGATTCCGTATGATATTAAGAAAACAAAAATCGTTGCGAAGGAAAAAAAGAAGATCGAAATCAAATCTGTTTTCCCGGATGATGTTGAAGTTTTGCCGTGGGCGGGACATTTAGGAACCAAACTTGTCGATAAAATTATTCCAATTATCTTGGAAAGTCAAACCACTTTGGTTTTTACCAACACTCGAAGTCAGGCCGAAATGTGGTATCAGGTTTTGCTGAATACCCATCCAGATTTTGCCGGACAAATTGCGATTCATCACAGTTCGGTCGATAAAGATATTCGAATTTGGATCGAGGAAAATTTATCTTCCGGTTATTTAAAAGCCGTGATTTCAACCTCATCATTAGATTTAGGAGTTGATTTTAAACCAGTTGATACCGTGATTCAAATTGGATCCAGCAAAGGAATCGCGCGATTTCTACAACGAGCCGGACGAAGTGGACACTCGCCTTTTGAAACCTCAAAAATATATTTTGTACCAACGCATTCTCTAGAACTGATTGAAGTCGCAGCACTGAAAGAAGCCGTCAAACAAAATAAAATTGAACCTCGCGAACCTTTAGTTTTATGTTATGATATGTTGCTGCAATTTGTACTGACATTGGCGGTTGGAGATGGATTTAATGAAAAAGAAACGTATCAGCAAATTACTTCGACAAACGCTTTTAGGGAATTATCCTCAGAAGAATGGACCTGGATTTTGACTTTCATTACCGTTGGCGGGAAATTAAAAAACTACGAAGAGTACCATAAAGTCGTCATCGAAAATGATTTATACAAAGTCACTTCTCGCCGAATTGCGATGTTGCATCGAATGAACATCGGCGCCATTGTAAGTGATTCGATGTTGAAAGTGAAGTTTTTTTCTGGTGGATATGTCGGCATGATCGAAGAATATTTTATTTCAAAATTAAAGAAGAACGACAAGTTTGTTTTAGCCGGAAGAGTACTTGAAGTTTCTCATGTTAAAGAAATGACGGTCTATGTTCGAAACTCCAGTGGTAAGGGAATTGTGCCCAGTTATTTGGGTGGTAGATTGCCTTTGTCCTCTTATTTAAGCGGTTTTTTAAGACAAAAATTATCGGAGTCGCTCCATGCAAAATCTTCCGAAAAAGAATTGCGGTTTTTACATCCGCTTTTGATCAGCCAGCAGGAAAATTCACATATTCCAAGTGAAAATGAGTTTTTGGTTGAACGCATCAAAACGCGTGAAGGTCATCATTTATTTATGTATCCGTTTGAAGGAAGATTGATTCATGAAGTAATGTCGGCACTCATCGCCTATCGCATTTCCCGTATTTCGCCGATCTCCTTTTCAATTGCAATGAATGATTATGGTTTTGAATTATTTTCAAAACTGGAAATCCCTTTAACTGAAGAAAACATTCATGAAATTTTGTCCAAAGAAAATCTAATTCGCGATGTGATGGCTTCTGTCAATTCCACCGAAATGGCAAGAAGGAAATTTCGTGATATCGCCGTCATTTCCGGAATGGTGATTCGAACTTATCCTGGACAACAGAAAAATAATAAAAATTTACAATCCTCATCAGGATTAATATTTAATGTTTTGGAAGATTACGATCCTGAAAACTTATTATTAAAGCAGGCTTATTCGGAAGTATTTTTTCAACAAATTGACGAAGCGAGATTGGTAGAAGCCTTTAATAGAATCCATCAAAGTGAAATTATTATTAAAAATTCAAATACCTTTACACCCTTAAGTTTCCCTATCAAAGTGGACAGTTTGCGTCAAAGTTTAAGTAGCGAAGATTTAAAAGCCCGAATTCTACGCATGAAAGTGGAAGCCATGAAAAAGAAAATGAAAAAATGACGTTGCAGACATTAGAAAAAACAATCCAAAACCAAACCCTTGTCTTCACCAATCAACGCGCTTTATTTTGGCACGAACAAAAAGCCATCATTATCAGTGATCTGCATATTGGAAAAACGGCTTACTTTAGGAAAAATGGAATTCCGATTCCGTCTGATATATTGGAAAAAGATTTAAAACGATTAGCAGTTTTGATTGAAAATTTTGATGCAGAACAATTATTAATTGTGGGCGATTTTCTACACGCTGGAAAAAATAAAGATTTCGAAATTTTCGAAGCGTGGCGTTCGAAGAATTTAACTTTAAAGATCATTTTAATTAAAGGGAACCACGATATTCATAAAGCAGATTTCCTGAAGCATTTAGATATCACGATTTTTAATGATTTTTTAAAATTGGATCCTTTTACTTTTATCCACGAACCTATCGATTCCGAAAATCAATTTTCGATTTCAGGACATCTTCATCCAGGAGTTACGGTGAAATTAGAAAAAAGAAAAACGGTTCGATTGCCTTGTTTCAGAGTCTCTGACAATCAATTGATTCTTCCAGCCTTCAGTGAGTTTACGGGTTTGGATACTAAATCATGCGAGGACTTTGATTGTATTGCTTTTAACGATGATCTTATTTTTGAACTTTAAATTTGAAACCACAAAAGTCACAAAAGTTGAAGTTCAAAAAATCTGCTATCAAAGTTCACAAAAAAAAATAATCGAGTTTTCGTTTTCCGATTTAAATAATCAAAGAATTTCCTTGTGACTTCTGTGGTCAAAGAACTAATACTTTTCGCGTATTAAAATTTCAACCAAATCCTGTAAAACCCGTTGTGAAACAAAATTGACGAAATCATTTCTTTCAAAATGCGGAAGATGCAATCGATTGGTTTTTTCAAAATCATTCACGCGTATTGAATAAAATACGGTTCCGATCTCATTATTAAACTCATCTGATCTTGGTCCCGCAACTCCAGTTGTTGAAAGTGATATATTGGTCTTAAATAATTGTTGTCCACCCAAACTCATTTCCTGTGCAACCTCTTCTGACACGGCCGTTTTTTCTTTTATGGTTTCTTTTGAAACGCCGAGAATTTCTATTTTTTTCTGATAATCGTAAGCAACTATTCCTCCTGAAAAATAAGTAGAACTTCCCGAAATTGAAGTGAGTATTCTTGAAAGTTCGCCACCGGTACAACTTTCAGCAGTTGACACCGTCAATTTCTTTTCATCTAAAATTTCTTTTAGAATGTCTTGAATATTATCGCCATTCCAGGAAATAACATTTTCTCCAATTAAAGGTTTTAATTTCTGAGCTTCATTTTCTATTCTTTGCTCCAGCTCTTCTTTGGATTTTCCCTGAGAAGTTAACCGCAGTTTTATACGATTGCCAACAGGAAGATAAGAAAGTGAAATGTTTTTTGGTAAAGCCAATTCCCAGGATTCGATTTGATCAGATAACAAACTTTCCGGTATTCCGACCACAGAAATAGTCTGGGTGACAATGTGATTTAAACTAAATTTTTTCGCCAAAAAAGGGATGATCTTATCCTTTATTAAAGGCTTGACTTCAAAAGGAACACCAGGAAGTGAAATTACGATCTTTCCATTTTCCTGAATCATTTGGCAAGGTGCGCTTCCGTTTTCGTTTTGGAAAATAAAGGCTTTGCTCAAAACTTCGGCCTGTGGTTTATTCAACGCCAGTAGATGTCCGCGATTTCTCTTTTCGAATAATTGCCGTAAATGTTCGAAGGTCGTTGGGTCCAAAACAATTTCATCTTTGAAAAATTCTTTGAAAGCGATTTTGGTTTTATCATCTTTAGTTGGACCAAGTCCGCCGGTGGCGATAATCAAATCTCCTAACTCAAAAGCAGAAGTTAAACCTTTTTTAATCGCTTCGATTTCATCTGAAATGGTGAGAATCTGAACGACTGGAATTCCGATCTTCTTGAGTTCGGTGGCAATAAAATTTGAATTGGTATCTACGGTATTTCCAGACAGGATTTCGTCGCCGATGGTAATGAGGACTGCTTTCATAAAAGAATTTAAGGATATAAAAATACTGAATTTTATTCCAGCAAGTGAAATTAACTTCAGTATTTGTAAAAAAGAACCCATTGCAACCCGACTTTAATGGAGCTCTTTTTGTGAAACGAAGTGGAACAAAAAAGCGGGAATGGTAGGCGGAAATTGTTGCCCAAAGAATCAAAATTTTATTTATCGTGTTCCACCCAAATTAATTGATCGGTGTTGTAACCAATACTTTTCGCTTTTGCTAAAAACCGCTCTCTGTACTCGGCTGGAATTATTTTCTCACGGGAAAGAATCCACAGATAATCCAGATTATTACCGGCGACCAAAGCATATTTGTAATCCTCATCGATGTCGATAACGTTGTAACTTGCCCATATAGGTTTGAAGAAAGAGACTTTTAATTCGGCAATATTTTTATTTTTCACGAACTTGGCTTCACCAATACTTTCCTTCCATTTATCTTTTACGTAATCATAACCTTTGTTGTCTACCTTAATATTTCCGTTGTCTTTCATGGAGTAAGTAGCGGTCACGTTATTCAAATTCTTTTCGAAGCGAAAATCAAAGCGTGCAATTTCATACCATTTTCCTAAATATTTTTGGGAGTCAAAATTTTGAACTGCTGTTGCACCTTTCGGAACTCCGACGGCACAAGAACTTAATAAAGCGAGTCCAAAAAGTCCGACTGCCACTGGTATTGCTATTTTTTTAAGATTGATCATGATTTATTTTTTAAGAAACACATTTGAAATAATGGGCGTGTGAATTTTAATGCTTCCCCAGAAACAAAAACTACGCCGCACTATTAAATCAATAAATAAAACACTCAAAAATTATGAAATAAAGAGTTTTAAGAAATTTTTAACATTTTAAAATTAATTTTAATAGAATGTGGTTTAGTTTTTGAATCTATATTGGGGCAAATGAAAATTCGATTCTCTCAATTCTGAGGAATGACTTTCTTAACATTAAAAAAATTCAAATTTATGTCAACTGAAAATTTAAGTCAAAAAGAAGCTATAGAAACTTTAAAGAAACTATCCGAAAGTGCAAGGGTTTGCATGTTCTGTACAGATTTAGATTCACTTCCGAATGCGTCGAGACCGATGAGTCTGAAAGAAACGGATGAAGAAGGAAACTTATGGTTTTTGAGCAGCGAGCAAAGTCACAAAAATTTCGAAATAAAAGAAGATAACCGGGTTCAACTTTATTTTATGAACAATGGTGATTCTGAATACCTTTCTATTTTAGGCAAAGCTTTTATTTATAACGATAGGTCAACGATAGAAGATAAATGGACACCATTGGCCAATGCCTGGTTCGATGGTTCCGAAGATCCAAACGTTTCCGTTATTAGAGTAACGCCAGAAGAAACGTATTATTGGGAGCCTAAAGTTGGCAAGTTCGTATCCATGCTTCACTTTGCGACCGCAGCAGTCACTGGACAGAAATCTGACAACGATGATGGAAGAGAAGGAAATTTACATGTATAATATTAACACATTAAAAATTAAAATATGAAACCAGACTTAGGAATAGCACAAAAAGATCTTACCGCAGTACACAAAATCTTAAATAAAGTTTTGGCTGACGGCAATATACTCTATATCAAAATGAGAAAATTCCACTGGAATTTATCAGGAGATAATTTTATGGAATTACACCTACTATTTGAAGATCAATACGATGCAATAGCAGAAGCAGCCGATGAAGTTGCGGAAAGAATTGCAACTTTGGGTGGAACGGCGATCGGTACTACTACTGAATTCGCGAAAGAATCTCAGTTGAAAGAAACTCCTGGAAAAGTACCTGACACTCAAGGCATGCTGAAAGAATTAGTGGGCGATCACGAATCGATCGTAAAATCACTAAGAGAGAATCTTGATAAAGTGGAAGAAGATCATAAAGACGCTGGTACTGCAGATTTCTTAAACGGATTGATGCAAGAGCACGAAAAAATGGCCTGGAAACTGAGAAAATATTTCAAAGACTAATTGGTCGTCTTTATTACAATCAAAAGTCCCTATCGAATTCGACAGGGACTTTTTTTACATTTAAGGAATAGTACTCGAAGGAGTGCTGTTTAGTTCTTCATTAACTTTATCGTTTGAAGCCCTTTATTTGTTTTTACTTTAAGTATATAAACTCCTTTGGTCAGAACAGAAAGATTAATCTTATTTTCAACAACATTCTTTGAAGAGAAAACCAATTGTCCCGAAGTACTGTAAACTTCTGCAAATTCTATTTTATCGGAAGATTTAATAGTAACGACATCTCTTACAGGATTTGGATAAACACTTATTTTATCTGATTTAACGACTTCCTGAGATCCTAAATTAGCTCCCGGAAGTTTGATAAGAAATCCTTTTGCATCACCTTCTCCAAAATTAACACCGATTCCGCCGATGAACTTTCCGTCTGGTGAAATTCCAGTTGGTACGGAGAAAGTTATTCCCAGATTATTATAATTTAAGCCTGCAACATAATCATCAAGCTTTACTTTACCTCCTGCTTTGGTCCAAACAAACCCTTCTCCCAATAGAATACTTTGGGTAGGATCAAAAGACAAACCAATTGCCATGGTGCCATCATCTGAAATAGCGGTTACATTGGTAATATAATCTGGATTATCACTGGTTATAAAAGTTGTTCCATCGGTTTCATTCCAAATATATCCGATACCACTTCCAATCGTAGAACCACAAGTAGTTTTACCGTCGCCACTAATTGCTACTGCTTCACCTAAAATTATACCCTGATCATCTCTCAAAAATTCCTGTACTCCGTTTCTCCAGATCACTCCTTGGCGCACCCCATTAATTGCATCCTGCCAACCAGTGATAACCGTACCGTCTGCATTGACGTCGTTAGCACGGGAACTTCTCGTTGCCACTGTACTTCCCAAACCTACGATCGAGGTTCCTTCTTTCCAATAAACAGCTTCCCCTTTCGAAGAAGTATTCCACGCAAAACCTACGATGTTTTTTCCATTCGCAGACATTCCCCATGGAGAAGAAGTATCGGCACCAGACGAGACCCCAAGGTATCCTAAAAATTTATATGATTCATTTGCCACTGTATATAAAAGGGCTTCTTCTTTATTTTGATTTGCGGCATTGGGCAAAGCCATTGAGATCACAGATCCGTCTGCAGATATATTCGCATTACCCGAAACTCCGCTGTCTCCAGATTCACCTAATAAAGTTCCGCTATTCGCTTCAGACCTCATAAATATGGCACTTCCAAAAACGTTTCCAACTGCGATCCCATTATTAGAAACGTCGGTTACCTGAACATAACTACCAAGATCGCTCACTTGAGCATTTGCTGAGGATAAGGCACAAACCCCTATTGCTAAGGTGTAGAATTTTTTCATAATATTTTATTTGATTAATTGGAAACAAATATACCTGCTCTACTATAACAGATGAAGTTTTTGACTTGCAAAATTCACGAAAAGCGAAAATATAAAAGTGATAAATAACGCCTAGTCAACGAATTAAAATTGACTTAAATTTTTAACCGCATTTCAAAACAAGTAGTGAAATTTATTTAAGAAGGCTCTTTCCAATCTATTCCTTTAAAAAAAGAACTTGACTAAATAAAAAAGAGCTGTGATTATACCGCGGCTGATAGGTTTTGATTGGAAACAAAAATTCCCTTTCGGTTAAGAAAAGGAATTAATATAATCTGTAAAAGAATTTTTATTTAAAAACTTCCGTTAGAAAAGCTTTCATATCATTCCATGATTTCACATCTGCTTCTTTATTATAAGCAACTTTCATTTTATACTTTTCTCCAATTGCAGTTGCTTCAGGATTGGTAAATGAATGAAGTGCGTTTGGATAATCGATGAACTTATAATCTATTTTCGCTGAATCCATTTCTTTTTTAAACGCTGCAATTTCTTCTGCTGGAACGAAAGTATCTGCTGCACCATTTAAAACTAAAATTTTAACATCATTATTTTTAGGCTTTATTCCAGTCATTAAATTTCCGTGGAAAGAAACGACTCCTTTTAATTCATCCTGAAGACGAGCCATGTTCAAGGCTTGTGCTCCACCGAAGCAATAACCGATCACCGCTATTTTGTTAAAATCTGCATTATCAAATTTCAGAAGTTGTGCTTTGGCCTTGTCGAACTTCAATCTTGCATTAATGGGAACTTTATAAAACTCTCCTGATAATTGTGCGGCTTCATCCGGATTATCAACTGTTTTTCCCTCACCATAATAGTCGACAACCATTGCGAAGTAACCTAATTCAGCCAGTTGCTTGGCTCTGCTTTTTGCATATTCTGTTACGCCCCACCATTCCGGCAAAACCATCACTACAGGTTTTACCTGATCTGCAGCTCCTTCATAAGCGACGAAAGATTTGTGCGTTTTCCCATCAATATCATAACTTACCTCTTCGGTAGTCAGTTCCCCAGAAGTTGATTTTACCGAGTTTAAATTAACTATATCTTCTGTCTTTTTTTCCTGACAAGAGAAAGCAAAAAGCAGAGAGAACAACACGGTGGATATTTTAAGGATTTTCATAATAAGCAATTTATAATTTAAGTTTTTAAAGATAGCGATTTAGATTTACAGAAATAATAAACGCAACCTTTAAGCTGCGTTTATTTCTATATAAAATTTTCTATTTAATGGATATGTTTTTCTGCGTGGTAAGAACTTCTCACCAAGGGAGAACTTTCTACGTGACGAAAACCTAAGCTTCTCGCAAAATCGCCGAATTCATTAAATTCTTCTGGCGTAACAAATTTTTTCACCGGTAAATGTTTCTTCGTCGGCTGTAAATATTGACCGATAGTAATTACATCTACGTTGGCGTTTCTGATGTCTTCAATGGTTTTAAAAACCTCAGCGTTCTCTTCACCCAAACCAAGCATTAAACCAGTTTTAGTTCGTTTTTGACCAGCTTCTTTTAAATAAGACAACACTTCTAAACTTCGTTCATATTTCGCTTGAATCCGAACTTCTCTGGTTAAGCGTTTTACAGTTTCCATGTTGTGAGAAATTACTTCTGGTGAGACTTCAATCAGACGATCGATGTGTTTTGTAATTCCCTGAAAATCCGGTATCAAAGTTTCCATAGTTGTTCTGGGAGAAATACGACGAACCGCATTCACCGTTTCAGCCCAAAGAATGGAACCCATATCTTTTAAATCGTCACGGTCAACGGAAGTAAGAACGGCATGTTTAATTTTCATTAATTTAATCGAACGCGCCACTTTCTCTGGCTCATCCCAATTAACATCCAAAGGTTTCCCTGTTTTTACACCACAAAAGCCACAGCTTCGCGTACAGATATTTCCCAGGATCATAAACGTTGCAGTTCCTTCACCCCAACATTCGCCCATATTTGGGCAACTTCCACTTTGGCAAATGGTGTTGAGTTTATATTTATCGACCAACGTTCGAAGTTCGCGGTAGTTTTTTCCGGTCGGAAGTTTCACGCGAATCCATTTTGGTTTTTGAATGACTGTATCGGTAAGTGTTTCGTTCATTTTTAAAAATAAAAAGCAAATTTACAATACTTTGGATTGACTACCAAAGTTGAGGTGTGGATGATTCTTCAAAAATTAAAAATCTTAATCTTCGAATTCTGTGTTTTTAAGTAATTCAGCGAGCAGTTTTTTAGCACGCATAATTCTGACTTTCGTGTTTGATACTGTTAAGTTTAATTCTTCTGCAATTTCTTTGATGCTCTTTTCTTCAAAAAATCGAAGTTGAATAATATCTTTGTAATTAGAGTCTAAACTTTCAATGATTGACAGAATCTGTTTCTGATCTTCTTCGGAAATTAAAAGTTCCTCGGGAGAAAGTGCCAGATGATTTTTAAATCCGTCGAAGTTGTCTGTAGAATCTTCATTTTCCCGGGCTTTTTTCCGCCAGTAATCAATGATGGAATTTTGTGCAATGGTGAGAATCCAGGTCTTAAATTGAAAGTTAGGATCAAATAAATCCAGCTTTGCCAATACTTTCGAAAAAATAGAAACGGTGAGCTCATCGGCGACATGCTCATCCTGAACTTTTTTCATTACAAAACTGAACACGTCTACCCAAAAAAGATTAATTAATTGAGTCTGTGCTTTTTGATTTTTATTTTTCGCAAAAGCAATCAGCGATAAAAGATCTGTGTTTTTCATGAATCAAACAAAGGTAAGAAATTGGCCTATTATCTTCAGTCGAAACGGTAACAAATTAGTTTGATAAATTTATTTTAAAATCTTACCTTGCAAGACAAAGTTTAAAAGAATATTTATTATGAAAACGAAGAAGAAATATAAAAAACAGGTTTTAAAATCGTTAAAAAAATTGGCGAAAGCGGAATATGATCTTTTGGAAACGATGACCAATTTAATGCTGTTGAAAGAATTTAAAGACAATAAAATTGAATTCAAAAAAGGCGATACTTTCTCATTCGAAGACAATATCTTTGATTATAGCGAAGATGAAAATATCCGTAACATGGCCAAACTTCGTAAAAGAATTATGAGCACTATGCAAAGCCTTGTTGAAAACAGTGATTTTAAAGATAAAGAAATCGAGTTTTTAGCGTAAGAATTTTTTTAAAATAAAAAAAACGGTTTCAATACAATTGAAGCCGTTTTTTTTTGTGTTGTAAAGAATAACTCAGTAAAAAAAGCTTAATATTTTATTATCGTTTTTTGATTATATTTGAGAAAGATTAGCTCTAAAATCCTCACAATCAATGTTCGCTTCAATTAAAAACAGTTCTTCCATTATTCTCAAAACAGGACTAATCCTTTGCTTTGGTTACTTTTTTTGGTTGATGCTTCAATTGACATTCGAATATATTCCGGCCAACAGTGACGTTTCATTTTTGATGATCAAACAAACTGAAGTCATTTCACATCCCGAATATTTAAGCTTTTTTTACATTCATGTTTATTCGTCGATATTGGTTTTATTAACCGGATTTTTAGCAATCATAAGAGTCAACTTCAACAAAATAAAAATACATCAATATGTCGGAAAAGTGTATGTGTTTGTGATTCTATTTTTAGCCGCACCAACCGGAATTTATATGGGGTTTTTTGCCAATGGCGGATTCTTCTCAAAAACATCCTTTGTGATCTTAGGAATATTTTGGTGGTTTTCCACTTTCAAAGCCTACCAATTGATCCGCCAGAGAAATTATAAGGCTCATCAAAAGTGGATGTGGAGAAGTTTCGCACTAACGCTGTCTGCGATTACTTTGCGTCTTTGGAAATGGATCATTGTTTATTTTTTCCATCCAAGCCCTATGGATGTTTACGAAATTGTAGCCTGGCTGGGTTGGATCCCAAATATTTTATTGATCGAATTACTAATTAGAAAAAAAATACTCTGATGAAAAATTTAACTTTACTCTCCATCGCCTTACTTGCTGCTACAGTGACGAGTTGCAAGAATGAGAAAAAAACCGTTGACGTTGCAAAATTTGAAGAAAATCAGGTCGTTGAAATTCCGGATATCCATCAGGAGCTCTATGGAATTTATACGGGAGCATTTTCAGGATATTACAAAGTCCGTACAGACGACGATGAGTATGAGGATTATGAATCAAAACGGCTTTCTTTAAAAATAAATCGAATCACAAAAGACAGCGTTTGGGGACAAAGTATTGTTAATGGGAATCAGCGTCCGTTTCGGGGTGTTTTTAATGATAAGACGAATCATTTCGTTTTGGATGAGCCAGGTTCTGATAAAACAGATGGAAGATTTGAAGTCAACTTGTCCGCGGATAGTTTGACGGGAAATTGGGTTGCCTTTGATAAATCAAAAGTAAAAGCTCCTACCAAGACGGTAAAATTAATTAAAAAGACGTTTGTCTATAATCCTAATTTTATGTTGGATCCAGAAAATACAGATCTTGTAGACTGGACGACTTCCAAAGAAGTAAAAAATTCTTATAAAGATGAGGAAACCGGGAATACCGAAACTTATAGCAATTCACTCAACCGAAGTGGCACTGAAGCTATTTTTCAAATTAATGGTTCGAAACAATCATTAACTGAAAAAGAACTGAAAAATCTGCGAAAATTAGATCTGGAAATTATCAAAAACGCCATCTACGCCAGACATGGATATTCATTCAAGAAACAAACTTTTAGAACATTTTTCGAACAGACCGATTGGTATATCCCAGTTTCTAATGATGTAGAAAAAGAGTTAACACCGATGGAAAAATCGAACATAGCAATGCTGACCAGATTTATTGCTTATGCTGAAGATAAGTATGATTCTTTTGGAAGATGATAGGTAAATCAGGACAATTTACGACACGAAAAACGGTTTCAAATAATTGAAACCGTTTTCTTTTCATGACATCATTTTTCAGAAGAAATATATCTTTTAGAAATTAGCGATCTGCATCATATTCTTTTTTCTAATTAGAATTTTGACGATTAGTAAGGGAAGCCACTGAAATAGGTTATTCCATAATAGGCACCCCAACCTACGATTAAAATGATAATAATCCACATCCAAACCGGAACTGTTTGCGGAGTTTCACTTCCTTCAATAACGAAACTTTTTTGGTTTCCTCTATCATAAGCGTTTATCATCAACGGAATTACACCATCTACGATGTCATCTTCGCTCAACCCTTCTACACTAACAGACGGACCATTTTTTACCGTGAAATTTATTTTTCGAATTCCTTCTCTTCCTGTTGGAGACTTGCTCACAATTTTCAACACGTGTTCACCGTCCGTCAATTTAGCCGTATCAAAATCAAAGACAATCGGAGTTTCTAATTCTGCGAGTGGTTTTTCGTCATCATCAATAAAGAGAAAAACGGAACTTCTATCTTTAGTCATCTTTTACTTTTTTATGGAATTAATTGAAAATAGAATTCTTAATATGATCCCGGTTTTTCTCACCTGGTTTTACCAAATACTTTAATGAATAAATAAAAGTGTAAATAGTAAGAACTGCAATAACAGCCACGATAATCCAGTCATAATCACCACGAGGTCCAACGCCATGGGTAAAGTCTCTGGTCACTTTTGGTTGTTGAAGCTTACAGGCTTCACATGCTAAAGCGAAATTCAGTAACAGTAAAAAAAACAGGATGGCGGTATTTCTAAAATTTTTCATAGGTCTCATTTAAGGTTTAATCAATATCATTTACTTTATGTTATCCATTACCGCCTTCACCTCGGCAGCAGTTACTGGCTTGGCATTGTTACCCCAGGAAGAACGTTCATGATTCATGATCGCGGCAATCATCTCCGCTGTGAAGTTTGCATTTTTACCGACAGCAGGCATTGGTCCATAGCCAGGTCTTCCGTTGTAACCGCCCCAGATAATATTCACATAAACTTCAATATCTTCAGCAGCAACGATCGGGCTTCCTTTCAAAGGTGGAAACGCACCCTCTAGTCCTTCGCCATTAGCTTGATGACAACTTGCACAATTTGTAGTATATAATTCTGCTCCATCTGGTAAGGCATCTGCTCCACCTGCGGCTGCAGTTTTCTTGACCTCTCTTTTATACAAAAATTCCACTGGAGCCACTCCTTCTGGTAATTTCGTTTGCTTTAAACTTTTCAAATAGGCAACGAGTTGAAGTGCTTTTTTGGTAGGTACAATTTTTTTAAATTTATGTTTTAAAAATTCAGCCGGAACTTTAACCTCAATATCTCCTTTTGCTAAATATTCTTTTTCTTCAAAAAGAAAAGAATACGACGGCATGATCGATTCTTTCACGACCGCTCTTGGTTGATACAAATGAAGTAAATGCCAATCATCACTTGGTTGTCTCTCACCAATGGTGGTTAAATCCGGTCCCGTTCTTTCGGATCCTAGTAAATTAGCGGTATTTCTCCACATGTCTGTCTGATGATTTCCAGCGTAATCTGCGGGAATACTGGGTCTGCTCCCAAATACTTTATCCATTTCAACTTCTCGCACCTGTTGCGTGTGACAAGCGATACACCCGTTTTCTACATAAACAGCTTTTCCGGCAGCCTCATCTATGGTTAAAGGTTTTGCATCCGGCAGCGGCTTATAAATTTGTTGCATGGTAAAAGCAGGCAAAATCGCAATCTGTAACGTTAGGAACAGAAATAAAATTAAGGCCGACCAAAACAAAGTTTTATGATTATTTAAAAATTCCATTATTCCAATTTATTTTGTAGGGATGAATTCAGTATTTTTGAGTTGTCTTTTTGCTTCCAGAATTTCTGCGGGCGTCGTCGGAATAATGACCTCCGGTTTTTTATTGACCATTTTGTAGAAGTTGTAGGCAAATACAAAGTGCGAAATCCACATCATCGTTCCACCAATCGCACGCCATAACCAGTACGGAGCCATTAAAACTACACTTTGAATAAATGGTTTACTTTCCATCCAAAGCAATCCTTTTTCGGTAGCACCAATCATCAAAGGCACGGTATAAAACATTAAACCAATCAAGGCTAACCAGAAATGAATACCGACCGAAATTTTTGGCGGTTCTTTTCCAGTAATTCTTGGAATTAAAGTGTAAATAAATCCCCACAACATAAAAGTGATAATACCGTACATCGTTAAATGGGAGTGAGCTACCGTGAAATCAGTAAAGTGCCAAATTAAATTCGTAAATCGGAAGGCTTCTACCGTTCCCTGCATGGAGCCGGTGAAGTAGAAAATAATACCGATGATATAAAAGGGAAGTGTATAAGAATTTTTTACCTGATACCATGCACCGTTAAAAGTCAATAAAAAGTTGGCTGTTCCAGCTACCACAGGAATTACCATTCCGACACTTGCGACAATTGCTACCGTTTGCATCCACCATGGAATCGCGCTGAATATAAAGTGGTGACTTCCAATTAAAGTATAGAATATAATCTGAGTCCAGAACGCTAAAATTCCTAAACTGTAAGAGTAAATAGGTTTGTTCAATTGTTGAGGAAGGAAATAATACATTAAACCTAAAACTAAAAACATGAACCACATTCCAACTCCCTGGTGCATATAGTATCCTTGAACAATGGTTTCTGCCAATCCATCTTGCCAAACAGGAACGTAAGCAACGACTAAAATAACAATTACAAACATGATCGCAGAAATTATATACCAGTTCGACACATAGATCTCTTTGGTTGTTCTTCTTGCAACGGTCATCAAAAAGTTATACAAGGTGAGAACAATACCGGCAGCAAAAAGAGCCATAATTGGCCAGATATATTCTCTGTATTCTCCACCGCCATTATTAATTCCCGCCATTAATGATATGGTTCCCAGCAAAACTGCAGCATTCATTAAGTAGAACGTATACCACCCAATTTTAAGACTGAAAATCCTCACATTACTTACTCTCGGAATGACATAATAGGAAAGTCCAACCATTGCAAAAGAGGCCCAGCCCCAAAATACCATGTTGGTATGAACCGGACGAAGCCGCCCAAAACTTAACCAACTGACATGATCTGCATCTGGTGCGACGAACTTAATCCCTAAATACTCGCCAACGCTTGTACCGAAAAGCAACCAGAAAATAGAGAATCCAATGTAGTATAAAATTAACTTTGCAAGTTGTGGTGAAATATATTTTTGAGGAACAAAACTCCTTTTATGTGGAATAAACCGAAGTTCATCAATCACATTAATATTATGAATAATCCCCTTGTCATCGGAAGGAAGAATTGCCCCAGAAAGTTCATTTTGAGGAAGTTGGTATTCTTGTTCCACTCTCCTTTTCTCATAAAAATCCAGTTCTTCGGGAGTAAGCGTTTCTATCTTTTTGTTGAATTCAAAAAGTTTCCGTTGGTTCTTTAAATTCTTGTACGTACTGTAAGTCTTCACAATCGCAATGACCAGTCCGGCAAGAACCGGTATTAAAATGAGAAGTACCGTGATCTGAATTCCCGATTCCCCAAATATTGAATTATTCATATAGAAATATTAAAAGATAAAATTGTCCTTTATTATAGTAAAAAAAACTACCGCTTCAAAAACGTAATACCGTCTGAAACCTCATCAGCCAAAGACTTTAACGATTTTGTTTCTAAACTTTCTCTCATTTCCTCCCGGATTTTCACAAAAGCGAAATGCATTGGACATGGTTTTTGGCCGTCACAACGTCTAAGTCCAAGCGTACAGTCTTCAAAAATACCATCACCGTCCATTGCTAAAACAATCGTCAAAAGTGATATATCCTCAATCCTATCTAACGGTACGAAAAACCCACCAGTTGGACCTTTCATAGAAGACAACACTTCTGTCTTAGTGAGTTTCTGTAAAATTTTCGCCATAAATGCGGGTGGCGAATCAGTATGTAACGCTACATCCTTCAAACTTACTTTTCGGCCTTTAATAGAATTTTTTGCCACATAAATTGACGCTCGAATTCCATACTCACATGATTTTGAAAACATATCTTTTTTTACTCCTAACAAATGTATAAAAAAAAATAATAGAAGACAAAACAGTCTTCTATTATTTTTAATCAAATTAAGAGAAATAAATTTCAATTTTATTTACGCCATTACGGGAACATGAATTTCTGTTTTAAATTCTTTATTGATCGCTTCTATAAAATAAGCAGATAAAAGTGGAGAGGCTTTTTCGACATTCTGATGAACGAAGAAATACAGATTTTTTAATCCTTCTTTTTCCCAAACCTTAAGACGCTCTATCCAGTCATCAAGTCGCGTGTAATCACTGTCAGCATTAGCGCCAACGTACCGAATAAAAGCGGTGTCAGTGGTGAGACGCATGTGCAATAAATCTCTTCTTCCGGCAGTATCAACAATAATATTGGTGATCGCATGTTTTTCAAAGAGATCCATCGTAGTATTAAAAACTTCCTCATCACCAAACCATTCCTCATTTCTTAATTCTACCGCAAGCGGAACTTCTTTAGGCCAATCTTTAATAAATGTTTCTAAGCGATCATAATCTTTCGGTTTGAAATTATCGTGAAGCTGTAAAAAAACCATGCCTAATTTTTCATCAAAGTTTAAAACAGAGCTTGCGAACTCGGTAACAACATCTGTGATATTGAGTAACCTTCGGTAATGCGAAACGGTATTTGGAACTTTCGGAAAGAACTTAAAATCTGCCGGCGTTTTATCTTTCCAAGTGAAGACCTGCTCTGGTGAAGGTGATTTATAAAAAGTAGCATTTAACTCAATAGAATTAAACTGCTGTGAATAATACGTCAATTCATCTTTCGTTCCTCTGGGATAAAAACCTTTCAAATCAGTTTTGTTCCATTTGGCACAACCGACGAAAATATTAAAATCTTTGGATTTATTTTCTTTTAAGATCTCTTTTGTTCTGGGATGGTCTTTGGGAAGTGTGAAATCAATTTGAGAGGGGTCTGGTACTTGTCCGAATTTCATTTTTTTAGGTATTAGGTGGCAGAATTTAGGTCTTATCTATCAAAGGTAAAAAAAACCGTAGAAAAAATTCCACGGTTTAGTCTATAATCTATTTGTTTATAATCTGAAAGTCTTTTAAGCTTCACAACTCGAGCAGCTCACAAAGTTCACCATCATTTCCTTAGAAACAGACGAACTTCTTTGGTAATACAAAGATTTCACTCCTTTTTTCCAGGCTTCGATATATAGATAATTCACATCTTTAACCGGCATGGTTGCTGGAATCTGTAAATTCAATGATTGTCCCTGATCAATATATTGTTGTCTTTGGGCAGCTTGCGATATAATCTCCATTGGAGAAATTTCACGGAAGGTTTTAAATACTGCTTTTTCCTCTTCAGACAATTCTGGGATATTTTGCACCGAACCATGGTTCAACATAATTGTTCTCCAAGTATCTTCGTTGTCGATTCCTTTTTCTTTAAGCAATATTGCGAGGTATTTATTCTTGCGCATAAAGTTCCCTTTTGCCAAACCTGCTTTGTAATAATTAGAAGCAAACGGCTCAATTCCAGGTGAAGTCTGTCCTAGGATAGCAGAACTTGAAGTAGTTGGTGCGATTGCCATTGTTGTGGTATTTCGCATTCCGTAACCTTTCAGCAATTCCGGTTCGCCATAGATATTCGCTAATTCCTGAGAAGCGATAATCGATTGCTCTTTAATTTGTCTGAACGCTTTTGCATTAAACTGAGTCGCCTCAAAACTTTCAAACGGGATCATATTTTTCTGAAGATAAGAATGATATCCAAGAACTCCCAAACCTAACGCTCTGTGACGCAAAGCAAAATTTCTGGCTCCGGTCAAATAATAATTCCCTTCTGTTTTTTCAATAAATTCAGATAAAACAGCATCTAAGAAATAGATCGCCAATTTCACCGCATCCGTATCTTTCCACTCGTCGTATAACTCTAAGTTCATTGAAGAAAGACAACAGATAAAAGATTCTGCTTCATTAGAAGGCAACATAATTTCCGAACACAAATTACTTGCATTCACCGGCATGCCAAGATCTTTATAAACTTGTGGTTTGTTACGGTTCACATTATCGGTGAAGAAAATATATGGCAAACCTTTCTGTGCACGACTTTCAAGAACTCTTGCCCAGATCTTACGCTTGTCCATATCGCCATCGATCATGTCCTGCATCCAGTAATCTGGTACGCAGATTCCGGTAAACAAGTTCTGAATCGGACTTCCAATATCTTTGATCGATAAAAACTCCTCAATATCTCCATGGTCAACATCCAAATACGCGGCAAAAGCTCCACGACGAACGCCGCCTTGAGACACCACATCCATTGCAGTATCATATAATTTCATGAAAGAAACTGCACCCGAAGATTTTCCGTTGTCTGTTACGGCTGTTCCACGATTTCTTAGTTCACCAAAATAGCCGGAAGTTCCACCCCCAATTTTGGTCTGCATAATTACTTCGCCTAATTTGTGGGTAATTCCTTCGATATTATCCGGCACATGAACATTGAAACACGAGATCGGCAATCCTCTTTCCGTTCCCATGTTTGCCCAAACTGGTGAAGAAAAACTGATCCAACCTTTTCTGATCATCTCTTCGAAAGCGGGTTGCAGTTCTGGTTTATATAATCTTTTCGCCGCCGCGGTGGTGATTCTGGTAATTGCACCATCTACGGTTTCGCCTTTCAATAAATAACCGCGGTTGAGCATTTGCTCCGACTCTTCGTTCAGCCACCAAATTTTCTTTTGTTCTTCCATAATTCTCTTTCTCTAAAAATGTACCGCGTACAATGTGTTTTTATTATTTTTTTGAAGCATCCAATTTTTGCTTCTTTTATATCTCGGTCCCGCTTTCCGTTGCAATCTGTCATTGCGATAGAAAAGGGTTAATCCATTTAAATTTACAATTCGCAATGCCAGGATTTCCACTACAATCGGGGCTAGAAACTTCTGTCGTTTTTCTTTTGAAAATTCCTAATACCTTTTAAAAACCTTGTCAAGGTTTCAAACCTTGACAAGGTTGAATTCCAAAATAAGTTTTGGCTAAAGCCACTGGAATTTTTCTTTCTTTTAGAAGGGCTAAAGCCCGTTCTTATTAATGCTTATAATGCTAACTATCTTTCTTTCGACGATCGCTTCGCTCGCGCTTTATAAGGATTAGAAGATAGCATAAACCTCTTTTAGTTTTTGTATTGCTCGATCGCCTCATCCAGGATCGTGACAAGAGCACTTTCTATTGCTATTGCTTTCTGGGTTTTATATCTTCTTAAATCGCCGACGAAATTGGTGTAATAATTACTCATAAAGTCAATCTCCTTCAATATTTCTTCTGCATTAACCAATAAATCAGTTTTCGCTTCAACGTCAGTAGACAATTTAATTTTCTCCCTTAATTTTTCTAGTTGCTCGATCTGGTTTTGCGTTGCTTTTTTCATATGCTCACTTTTAAAAAAATTAATTTACAGTAGATGTTTTTTAATCCTGCTGATGGTGAAATCCAAGTAAGGTTTTGAACCTTGACAAGGTTGAATTCCTACAATAGGTTTTGGCTAAAACCAATTGAATCTTCCGTTTGTTAAACTATTGATATTGATCAATCTTACTTCTTAAGATTTTACAGATTTTACTTTAACAATTCCTTTCTCAATCTTTTCAAGGTTAACATTACTATCTTGACAATCTGAAAAATGATAAACTATTACAATACTTTTCTTTATTTCGTTTTCGAATACAAAACGAAATAAAGAATTTTACTATTAATAAAGTAAAAGTTCCATATTATTAAATTCTAGTTTCGTTTTCCAGAGCAAAACGAAACTAGATTAGATTTTTTTTTATATCAAAAACCTCAAATAACATAAATTTTGATCTCTGTCCCAAAATAACTTTAACAAAGTGAATAACGAAGAGACTAACAAAAATAACAATTATCATAACTATAGATTTTATAATGAATGATCTAAGCTCTTCAATGCTCCAAAGAAATTCTAAAGTATTCATCGTCTACTAAAATAAATCGTTCTCGGTAATACTCTTATCGTGTTTCGTATAATCAACCGGTCTTTTGGCGAAGAAATCATCCATTGAATTGGCGAAAACTTCTTCCTCAAACCAAACCATCGGACGGAATTGTTCCGGCGTGATATTGTAGCGGGTTTTCATATTGATCTTCTTCAAACTGTCGTCTACACGGAATTTCATGAAATTCAGTAAATTTTCTTTGCTCACATTATCGATCTCGCCCATTTCGAAGATCCAATCCAGGATCTCTTCTTCTACGTTGATGGAATGATCGACCAAAGTGTAAATATCTTCGATATCTGAATCGGTTAAAAGATCCGGTTGTTCCTGACGTATTTTATTGATCAAATAAATCCCAGCATTGGCGTGAATTTGCTCATCAACGGAAGTCCAGGCGATGATATTGGAAACGTTTTTCATATATCCTTTGAATCTCGTGAACGATAAAATAATCGCAAACTGAGAGAACAAGGAAACGTTTTCAATTAAAATACTGAACAGCAACAAGGAAGAAACATATTCTTTTTGAGTGCTCGAATTGGCATGTTTCAAAACATTGGAAAGAAACTCGATTCTCTTTTTAAGGGCAGGAATTTCGATAGCCTGATTAAATGCATCGTTGTACCCTAAAACTTCCACCAAACGGGAATATGCTTCTGAATGACGGAATTCGCATTCTGCAAACGTCGCTCCCAAACCGTTCAATTCTGGTTTCGGCATATGGTTGTACAAATTCCCCCAAAATGTTTTTACAGAAACTTCAATTTGGGCAATCGCCAACAGAGCATTCTTGATCGCATTCTTTTCATGCGGTTCTAACTGAGAATGGAAATCCTGAACATCAGCTGTAAAGTCAACTTCTGAATGTACCCAAAATGATTTGTTAATGGCTTCCACAAACTGTAAAACCTCTGGATACTCAAATGGTTTATATCCTATTCTTTTATCAAAAATTCCCATAATAAAACTTAATTTTTAAGTGACTACTCTTAGAAAAGAGCGATTACACAATGTAATGATTATTAGCTGTTTATAAAACGAATGAAAGCTAAAACAGAGAATTTTAACCATATTGCGTTCCGTACAAAAATAGGAAATGAAACCTTATGAGGAAAGTCGTAATCATTAATTCACTGACTATAAGCGGTAAAAGTTTTCCACAATCACACAGACCTTGCGTTCCCATTACGTTTAGAACGGTACGACACTTGATCACGACGATTAGACCCGATCCTGATTTAAACAACTCTTCTATACCATCACATAATAGGTTAAAAATTATTAAACGGCGCCAATTTCAACCAAGACGATGAATGAATAAGCGGGGATAAAAAATAGAATGATTAATTAATTGGACCTCGCTTTCTTAAAAAAAATCACTCCAACTTTCGCTGGAGTGATTGTATGAAATCTCTAATTTCCGTATAAAATTTCAGAGTCATTTAAAATCCTGTAGGAGTCGGTATCACTGAAGTTGATCCGTTTGTACCACCAAGATCTAATCCTGCTCCCGGAGTTGGTGTGGCAACGTTTTTAGTGATCAATTCTTTGTACACCAATAATTGCAATCTGATATTAAAACGATCTGCAGCTACCGGTCCTGCACCAGCTTTTGTAAATTTAGCATCAAGATACCTGGCTCTGACCCACCAAGTGCCACTTTGCACATACGCCACAAAATCTGGACTTGGCTGATAATAAGGAGAGGAAGTTTTTGTAGCATTTAAATCATGCATCGTGTAAACGTCAATATCTGTTGGTGTATTTTCAATACTGAAACTGCGAACTGCAACCGTAAAATCAGCCGCAGAAATTTTAGTATCGTAAGCTGTAACTCCAACGTTAGAAACATTGGTAAAGTTAAGACTTATATAGTTGACCAGCGACGATGCGCCTGCCTGAGAATCATAAACATCTAGACTTCGGTTAGACGAAGCCATAAATTTAATAGGCAACTCCTGCGGATCTCCCGGCGCGCGAAGATAAAGTTTGTCGGCATGAACGACTCCATTCACATCCAGGTTTTCTGTTGGATTGGTGGTATTGATCCCGACGTTATTATTGGTAGATTGTGCCTGCAGATCTGTAATAACAAACAGAATCGCAAATAATATTAATTTTTTCATCATTTTTATTTTTTATTGTAATCCTGCTGGGGTATTGGTAGAAACTCCTGAATAAACCGGGTTGGCAGAAGCACTAACCGATCCTGTAAAAACCCCATAATCTTTCACTAACGTTTTCTCATAAACAATGAAGGAAACATCCCAGGTTCCGTTGGCATTGGCATCCGTTCTCGCCCCATTAAAATTTAAACTTATTACATATTTCCCCGCAGCTGTTCCTGTTCCTGGTTCTACCGTCGTTAGATAGGTACCATGTACAGGAGTTGATGTATTTCCGGTTGCAGTTGGACTTACCTGAATGATATTGGCACCAGTAAAAGTCGCTTCTGCCAATCCAACAAAATATTTACTTACGTCTAAGCCCGTATTTAATTTAAGCACTCTAACATCATCAACGTTGGTGATCTTTACCGTGTATTTATTAATTGGAACAACGGTACGTGTTCTGGTATTCAAAACCTTCACTTCACCCACTGGATTAGAATCCTCGGATCTAACCAGGAGATTATAATTGCCCGTTACGATTTTGGTATCGGTTAAAATAAGATAATCGTCCAGCAATATATTTCCGATGACATCCAACTGATCGCGGGGAGTTTCGGTTCCGATTCCTACCTGACTGAAAAGCACAGCCGAAAGAGTCAATCCTAAAATTGTAGTTATTTTTTTCATAATAGTGTGTTTTTTAATTGGTAATCAAGGCAGAGGTAGCAGCACCAGTTGTGGCACCCGCTAAATTGACCGTTACTGGTGTATTTCTCGCAAAAGTCTTATCGAAAATCATGAGACTTACATTCCATAATCCTGCAGTGGTCGTGCTTGACGGAGGTGCAAATCCATTATAATCGGCTTTAATCCACCAAGTTCCACCTTGTTCGTAAGTATAAACTTGCGCAACTGGAGCAAGACGCCTTGCTGCTACACCTGTTGAATTTAAAACCACTGGAAGATTAAAATTGAAAGAATTGACAATTACGACATACTTAGAAGCGTTAATCTTCGTATTGTAAGCGTTAACCCAATCCCTATCACCATTGTCGGTGCTAATATTATATTGAATAATACCAAACGGAGCAGGGAAAGTATTGGTCGGTCCTCCTCCACTTGACTGAACGTTGTAGGTTGTAATTCGGTTAGCAGTGGTAGATTTAAGAAGGAAAGAATAATTTTCGCCTGGAGAAAGTTCAGGAATTTGTGACGCACTGGCATTAAGATCTAAAATGATATCCTTTGCCTTCATTGTACCATTTACATGGAGCTTTTCTTCGGGTGTAGAAGTATTAATTCCTACATTTCCAGACTGAGCCGACATGGCACAAGCCGAGAATAACAGCATAAGCTGTATCTTTTTTTTCATCGTATTTGTGTTTTTATTTGTGTTTGAAGTCTTCTTTTATAAATAAATTCAGACTTGATGCAAACATACTGAATCAAAAGTAAATCAAATCGTAAAATTTATCCATTTAATAAAAACAAATTAGAAATTTTTAAACTATAACAACACTAATTCTTATATAATATTAAATAAAAACACAATTACTATTAATAAAAAAAATTAATATAAAATAATATAAAAGAGAAATAATTACTATGCATTAAATACAATAGGTAGAATTATCCTAAATTACAGTTTATCGAAACATTTGTAACAAACAAAATAAAAAACCTACTTATTACGTAAATAACCCCACTTGATGTTAGTAATTAAGGATCTCAACAAATCATACGACACCGGAAAGAGCAAACTTCACGTTCTAAAAGGAATTGATCTTTCAATTGATGAAGGCGAATTCGTTTCCATTATGGGAAGTTCGGGGTCGGGAAAATCGACTTTACTTAATATCATTGGTATTTTAGATGAAAAAGATACTGGTATTTACGAACTTGATGGAATTCCGATCGAACATCTTTCAGAAATAAAAGCCGCAGAATATCGAAGTAAGTTTTTAGGATTTATTTTTCAGTCCTTTAACTTGATTGGCTATAAGACTGCTTTAGAAAATGTTGCACTTCCACTCTACTACCAAAATATAGGACGGAAAGAAAGAAATGAAAGAGCCATGGAATACCTGGCGAAAGTAGGTTTGGCAGAATGGGCAACCCATTTACCGAATGAACTTTCGGGAGGACAAAAACAAAGAGTTGCCATAGCACGTGCCTTAATCACCGATCCAAAAGTAATTCTAGCCGATGAACCAACTGGAGCACTTGATTCAAAAACAACCTACGACATTATGAAACTCCTTCAGGAAATTAATCGTGGCGGTAAAACAATTATCGTTGTGACCCATGAACCTGATGTTGCCGCCGAAACCAAAAGAAATGTCATCTTAAAAGATGGTATTATAGAAAGTGATGAATTTATTACCCAAAGAGTTTTAGAATAAATAATGACCACTTGGTGAATGGTGAATTTAATAAAAAATGCTTTTAAAGAAAATTAGACAATATGTTTGACCTCGACCGCTGGAGAGAAATATTTGAATCCATTCGCAGTAATATATTGCGAACGGTACTTTCTGGCTTTACCGTGGCCTTAGGTTTATATATTTTCATTGTGCTTTTCGGTATTGGAACTGGACTTCAAAATGCTTTTACTCAAGGTTTCGCTCGAGATGCGACTAACCTTATCACTATTTTCACCCGTAAAACAACCATCGCCTATGGAGGTTTACAATCCGATCGACAAATCGTTCTAAAAAACGATGACTACGAACAAATCAGCACCGAAGATCCTGAAAAGTTAGAAAGTTCTACGCCAAGATATTCAGCCAACATGACGGTGAAATATGGTCGAGAAAGTGGTAACTATCAAATTAGCGGCGCGAATCCCGATGAGAAAATTATCGAAAACCGAAATTTAACTGAAGGCAGATATCTAAGTCCGTTGGATATGAACCGTCAGCAAAAAGTCGCCGTCATTGGACGAATGGTTCAGCGGGATTTAATTAAAAACGGCAGTCCGATTGGTAAAGATTTAGATATTAATGGAACCATGTTTAAAGTAGTCGGAGTTTTCTCTGACGATGGTGGCGATTTCGATGAACGAATGATCACTGTTCCGATCACCACTTTGCAGCAACTCAAAAAAGGTTCAGATACAGTAAGTACTATTTTTCTGACTTATAATACAGATCTCACTCCGGAGCAAGCCATTAAATATGGTGAGAAAGTAGAAAAAGAATTAAAAGCAAAACATAAAGTTTCGCCTGACGATGAAAATGGTGTCGTGGTCAGGAACAATGCTAAAAACATGGATCGAACTTTTCAGTTTTTATTCATCATCACGCTTATCGTTGGATTCATCGGAATGGGAACTTTGCTCGCCGGAATTATCGGAATTAGCAATATCATGGTTTACATTGTGAAAGAGCGAACCCAGGAAATCGGTGTTAGAAAAGCGATTGGTGCAAAACCGAGCAGTATCGTAGGCTTAATTATGCAGGAAAGTATTGTGATTACGGTCGTTTCTGGTTTAATGGGCGTTGGTTTAGGAATACTCACTTTAAATTTAATTGGCGACAGTTTAGAAAAATATTTTATCATGGATCCATCAGTTGGTTGGGGAATCGTGACGGCAGCTTTTGTCAGTTTAGTCATTTCCGGATTGATTGCGGGATTTGTTCCAGCGTATCGAGCCAGTAGAATTAAACCGATTGAGGCGTTGAGAAGCGAATAGCTTTTTAGATAAAAGAACATAGATAAAAGACTTTATTAGCACCATTAAATTAATTTCGCATTAATTAGTGAATTTACTCACTTAAAGAAGTTGACATTATGAACATCATTTTCAAAATAGATACCTGGCAAGAAATTTATTATTCCCTCAAGAATAATAAGTTACGAACCTTCCTCACCATGATCGGTGTGGGCTGGGGAATGTTTCTTTTTGTGGCCCTTTTGGGTGCCGCCAAAGGAATGGAAAATGGGTTCGATAAAGTGTTCTCTGGGTTTGCAACCAACTCCATTTTCCTTTGGGCACAGAATACTACAATTCCTTATGATGGATTTCCAAAAGGCAGAAAAATGGATCTGCATTTAAGCGACCTGGAGTTACTTCCCCAAAAAATTAAAGAGATCGACTATATTTCTCCGCAAACTTCCCGAGGAAAATTTGGAACGCCAGGAGAATCATTTTCCAGAAATGGAAAGAATGCAACTTATACTTTAACTGGAGATTTTCCAGTTGGAAATAAAATTTCTGAAAAAAACCTAATCTTCGGACGGTACATTAACGATGCTGATATTTCTGGAAATAAAAGTGTGATCGTTATTGGAGAAGAGATTTATAAAAACCTCTTTGATGCGAAAAAGAATGAAAATCCGATAGGACAATCGATCAATGTAAAAGGAGTTTTCTTTAATGTAATTGGCGTTTTTCGGGTAAAGAAAACTGGTGGCCCAGATAATGATCAGGAATCATTTATTCCCTTTACCACTTATTCTAAAATGTATAATGAAGGTGATAAAGTAGGATTTTTTGCGATCGTAGGGAAACCCGATGCAGATCTAAGTCTTCTGGAAGATCAAATAAAAACGGAACTTAAAACCAAATACAATGTTTCCCCTGATGATACCAATGCTTTCGGATCTTTTAACCTCGGAAAGGAATTTGGAAAACTAACAGGATTCCTCACCGGAATGCAGTTACTTACTATTACCGTGGGATCATTAACAATTTTAGCCGGCGTTATTGCTATCTCTAATATTTTACTAATTACCGTAACGGAAAGAACCAAAGAAATCGGAATCCGTCGTGCTTTGGGTGCAAAACCTGCAGAAGTAAGAAATCAGATTTTATTGGAAAGTGTCGTGATCACTTTGTCATCTGGCCTTATTGGTTTTATGCTGGGAATATTTCTGCTGATGATTTTAAATCTCATTACGAAAGACCAGGATGCATTCCCTTTTTACAACCCGACGGTTAATTATGGACAGGTTTTCGGGGCGATGGCGATCATGGTAGTTTTAGGATTGATTGTCGGTATGATTCCAGCGCAAAGAGCGGTGAAGATTAGACCAATTGAAGCGCTGAGATCGGAGTAATCCTGAATGATGAGTAATGGGTAATTAGAAATGAGTAATGGGTAATGAGAAATAGGAAATTGATTACGTTTTTTAAATTAAAAAACTGCCTTGCGACCCAGCCTGAATGGAGCTCTTTTTGTGAGGCGCCAGCCGAGCAAAAAAGCGGGAATGGAGGATGGAAAAAGTCGCCCAAAAAAAAATTAAAAAATAAACTAATTATATGAAAAAGAAGTTCACCTTTAAAAAAGCAATTTACCTATTCTTGGGATTGATTTTTGTTGTGGCGTTGATTTTTGGAATTAAATATCTGATTTCATCCAACTCAACAGAAAGCGAAGCATTCCTCACCAAAAAACCATTCGTGCAAAATATGGATGATAAAGTGATGGCGACCGGAAAAATTGTACCAAGAGAAGAAATTGAGATCAAACCGAATATCTCTGGAATTATTGATAAAATTTTGGTGACTGAAGGTGATAAAGTGGTCGCGGGTCAATTGGTGGCTACGATCAGAATTGTACCGAGTATCCAAAATGTGAATGCGGCGACGCAGGAAATTAACAGCGCTAATTTACAGATCAGCAATGCTCAAATTAATGTTGCTCAACAGCAGAAACAATTTGCGATGCAACAAAGTTTGTATTCTCAAGGCGTGATTTCTAAACAGGAATATATTTCAGCGCAACAGCAATTGCAATCTACGCAGCAAAGTTTACGAAATGCACAGCAACAAAGACAAACTGCGCAGAAAAATCTACAGATCGCGAAAACGGGCGCGACGCCAGAATTAGCTGGTTTGGCTACCACACAGATTCGGTCTAAAGCCAACGGAACCGTATTAGAAGTTCCTGTAAAAGTTGGAAGTCAGGTGATTGAAGCCAACTCCTTCAACGCAGGAAGTACGATCTGCTCAATTGCGGATTTGAATTCTCTTATTTTTGAAGGAACCATTGACGAAGCACAAGCTGGAAAATTAAAAGAAGGAATGGATATGAACATCGTCATCGGTGCGCTGCAGAATAAATCGTTTCCAGGTCGTGTAACCATGATCGCACCCAAAGGAAAAGATGAAGCTGGAACGATAAAATTCCCGATTGAAGGTGATGTTTTTAATAAAACCAATGAATATATCAGAGCTGGATTTTCTGCCAACGGCGAGATTATCTTAAGTTCTCAGAAGAATGCTTTGCTTTTGGATGAATCTTTAATTCAGTATGAAAAAGTAAATGGCCGAGATAATTCTTTTGTGGAAGTGAAACAACCCGATGGAAAATTCAAAAAAGTTAACGTAAAACTCGGTGCGAGCGATGGAATAAATGTTCAGGTTCTATCCGGAGTTTCGAAAGATTCGGAAGTGAAAGTTTGGAATCCAAGTGACAAGGACAAAGAAGCCTTGAAGGAAAAGAAAACTAAATAACAGCAAATCCCGGAATTTATTTCGGGATTTTTATTTTATCTTTTCTAAAAAATAAAGCCAGGTTTAGAAACAAAAGAAGCAAACTCAAAGTCATCCAAATCGCGGATTTAATATTTTCAAATTTGAGTTCCTCGATATGTGTTTTAGCAATTTCTGCTAATTTTGAACTCTGCACGATGTAATTTTGAACCTCAATTATTTGATCTTCATTTTTGTTGGGAACGGAATGTTGCGAGAAATAAACCAGATTTTTTTTGCCCATATACGCGGCAATCCAATATTGGTCAGAAGAATCCATTTTTAAATAATCGATGCGATAATAGTTATTTCTGATAATTCCCAAATGACGTGTTTCAAATTTTAAATCAGGATCAGCATCGTTATTAATTTTAATGATGTAAAAGTCTACGGGAAAAGGCAATTTATTAACGACCTGCACCGTCATAGAATCCTGTACAAAATGATCAATACTTTTCTGAATAAAATAATAGGTAAAGGCAACCACGGCAAGTCCGACAATTACCAATCGATATGCACGAGCATACGAGCTGAATCTACCGGTTTTAATAACGGAGAAAAGCAACCCAAAAGAAAGTAAAACTGCAAGCAGGAAAAACAAATAAAACATGGCGTAAAGATAAATAAAATTACCACGTAGAAAATGGTTATTTCGGGGTTGATGAAGTTGTGCTGAGTGGTTTCTTACTCTTCACATAATCGATCAAATAGACGAAATTTGATTAGTAAAAAAGCCGATAATTTATATTTAAAGTTTACCACTCATAATAATTACTTCCTTTCACTTTCAATATGGCTCTTTTTACTTGGATCTTCTCTACTCCACATTCCACTCCCGAGAGAACTGATCGAGAAATTCAACCATAAAATCGTGACGTTCTTCTGCGAGCTTTTTGCCGGTTGCAGTGTTCATCATATCTTTCAAAAGCAACAACTTTTCGTAAAAATGATTGATGGTTGTCCCTTTCGATTTTTTGTATTCCTCTTTGGTCATATTCAAAGCTGGCTGAATATCCGGATGATACATTAAATTATTTTTAAATCCACCATAATTAAAAGTCCTGGCAATCCCAATCGCGCCAATTGCATCAATGCGATCTGCATCTTGAACAATTTGTAATTCAATAGGCAAAACCTCTGGCGCTTCTTCCCTATTTTTAAAGGAAATATTTTTAATAATAAATAAAACCTGCTCGATTATGTCTGCAGAAACATTTTGACTTTGTAGCAACTCATTAGATATTTTCAAGGCTAAAGTTTCATCACCATCGTGAAATTTGGGATCTGCAATATCATGAAGCAAAGCAGCAAGTTCAACAACCTGGAGATTACAAGTTTCTGAATCAGCTATCTTTTTTGATAGTTTCCAAACTCTTTCAATGTGAAACCAATCGTGTCCGGCTTCGGCACCTTCCAGTTTTTCCTTAACAAAAGCGATCGTATTCTGAATTAAATTTTGGGACATTCTTCTTTTTTAATTATTTCGACACTTCAACGAACTGAAAAATCTGCTGGGTTTTGGGATTGTAAATAATCGTACTGCTGTTTGGGAATCTTTTAACCTTGTAGTATTCAATACTCTTATCATTTTTTAAATCTTCCAGGAAAATCATATCGATGGTATTTGCGGGCAGAAATTTCTCAATAAAACTTAATTTATCAATGAAGATTTTGCCATCTACTTTTTTCGCCACGGGATCAGATTTCTCTTCATTGGTCGTTACCTGCTGTTCTAAGTACGGAATCAATAATTCTTTATCGGCTTTATATTTAAAAACGTAAGCTGGTGAACCATTAGGAAACGTAAATTTCTTTCCTTTAAATTCAGAAATCATGTTTGCTTCACCTTGAGGAAAGACTTCTTTAAATTGTGCATTTTCGGCATTGGTCAATGAGCTAATAGAATTACTGACCGTTTCATTCAATGTTTCTTTAACTGCGTTCTGTGCTTTTTCTTTAACGCTTGTGGTTGTTTTTTCAATTTGTTCATTGATGGTTTCTTCCACTTTCGAACAGGAAGTTACTGCCATTAGAGGCAAAATAACGAGAATATATTTTTTCATATTTAAAATTTAAAATTAATTTTCTTTGAAAGAGCTGAACAGTTTATCGAGATTGAGACTTCGTGCAGATGCATCAAAAATTTCGCGGTAAGAACCATTCATTTGGATAAGTTCATCGTGCGTACCATTTTCTACAACCATTCCTTTTTTCATCACATAAATGCGATCTGAATCTAAAATCTGCGATAAAGAATGCGAAATGATAACCACTGTTCTTCCTTCTTTAATGGCGTCCAGAGAGTTTTTAATCTGTTCGGTCGCAATCGCATCCAGACTTGCAGTCGGTTCATCCAGAAATATAATTGGCGGATCTTTTAGAAATAAACGGGCAATGGCTATTCTTTGTTGTTGTCCACCAGAAAGTTGGGTTGCATCGTGATTATACTGTTCTGGAAGTTCGATTATTTGATCGTGTAAATAAGCTTTTTTAGCGGCGGTTTTTATTTCTTCGAAGGTCGCATTCATATTTCCATACCGAATATTATCTTCAATACTTCCCTGGAAAATATGATTTTTCTGAAGAACCAAACCAATATCATTTCGCAAAGAAGTATTATTGAAATCATCCAAATCAACGTCATCCAATAAAATTTTACCGGAATCAGGCAGATAAAATTTACACAAAAGATTAATAATCGTCGATTTGCCGGCACCACTCAAACCAACCAATGCCGTGGTTTTACCGTTTTCAATGGTCATGTTGATATTATGCAATGCCTTTGTTCCATTTGGGTAAGTGAAGTCTACATTCTTTAATTCAAATTTGCCTTTGATGTTCTTTTCCACAAAAGTTCCGTTAGGTTCCGTTTGATCATCCGCATTTAAAATTTCAAAATAACCTTCTGCGTAGATCATCGCATCATTCATATCATCATAAATACGGTGAAGTTGTCGAATTGGCGCCGAAACATTATTAAACAAGAGGATATGCAACATGATCGCACCGATCGTCATTTGCTGATCGAGTACTAAATAAACCGTTAAAAGAATAATTAAAACCACTCCAAACTGTTCGATAAAAGTTTTTAAACCATCATAAATAAAATTCGTTCTTCGGGTGAACATCTGGCTTTCCATCAACTGCATTTGTAGATCGTACTGTTTCTTACCCTCAAACTTTTCACGGACAAAACTTTTAATCACCATGATGGAATTGATTAAATTTAAAAGTCCTGAGGTTTTTTTCTCGCGTTGATTTCTTAACTGACGACGAACGCCAGATAATTTTTTAGCCTGTAAAGAACTGATGATAAAATAAATGGGAACGACGATCGTAGAAACCAAACCAACATACACATTTTGCATGTACATGATCACCAACGCAATCATCGCGTTAGAGAACATGGGTAAGATATCGATGAAGAAATTCTGAACGAGTTTGGTTAAACTCTCAATTCCCCGATCGAGTCTTTGCTGAAGTTTTCCGGATTCGTGATCTTCGTTGGTGTAAAAAGCCACGCTGTAAGTCAAAATCTTATCAATCGCAGTCTGCGCTAAAACAGAACTGGTATTAATTCTGATTTTTTCGCCATAGAATTTTTGACCAAACTGAATGAAAATATTGACGATTTCCTTGCTTAATAAAATGGCAGAAATAATCACCAAAACATGAATTCCTTCCGCCATCGGATCGGAAAGTTGAGTCAATTCCGTTACTTCATCGACCGTATATTTTAAAACCAACGGATTCACCTGCGCCATCAAAGCACCAATAAATGTCAGAAATAAAGTTCCGTACATCATCATCCGATACGGCTTGATGAAGGGAACCAATTGCTGATAAATATGATAAAGAGTGATCGTTCTGTTGAAAGGTTTCGGCATATTTTAAAATAGAAAAAATTTTGGAATATTCTGAGTCAACAAAAAACCGACCATCGTTAGAAATACTATTGTAAAATTATCGAAGATTTAAAAACTTCTAAGATTCAAAAGAGAACGTAGTTAAGTAGTGTAATTCAGTTTTGCTGGCGACTTTTGCAGTTGATTCAGCTTCATCCAAAGAATAGTTAGAGTTGATTTCTTTCTTTTGAAACAGAAAAGCGTTATTAGAATTTTTGTCAACCACTTCATTGAAAATATGTTCGATTTCAGAGTTTGACAATGACGCAAAACTAATGTCTTCAAAACCATACAGCAATCTTAGATTATCAACGCCCTGGAAATTTTCATCTACGAAACTTTGGAACTGACTTTTTGAATCAAAATTCCCGGCCCAAATATTATAAACAAAAGCTCTTCTTTTTGGCTTATTTAAAATATCCTGATACACAAAGTTTTCACCCAAATAGGCGTCTCGCACTTGTGGATCATTCGCCAGATCATGCGGAAGTCCTTCTTTCAAAATTCGACCTTCAAACATAATATAGGTTTTATGAGTAATCGCTAAAGTCTGCTGAACGTTGTGATCGGTAATTAAAATTCCGATATTTTTATCAACCAAACTCCTCACAATTTTCTGAATATCTTCTACCGCGATCGGGTCAACTCCGGCAAACGGTTCATCTAATAAAATAAAATTCGGACTTGTCGCTAAACAACGTGCGATTTCAGTTCTTCTTCGCTCACCACCGGAAAGTAGATCTCCACGGTTTTTGCGAACATGCTGCAAAGAAAACTCTTCAATCAATTCGTCGCACTTGATCTGCTGTTCCCGCTTTGAAAGTTTAGTCAGTTGTAAAACTCCCAAGATATTATCTTCGACAGAAAGTTTTCTAAAAATCGAAGCTTCCTGCGCCAGATAACCAATTCCTTTTTGAGCCCGACGATACATGGCGTCGTTGGTAATTTCTTTATCGTTTAAGAAAATTTTTCCCGAAGTTGGTTTCACCAAACCTACAATCATGTAGAAACTGGTGGTTTTTCCGGCACCGTTGGGACCAAGAAGTCCAACGATTTCTCCTTGTCGAACTTCGACTGAAACGCCTTTTACCACTTTTTTCGGTCCGTACTCTTTAATTAAATTTTCTCCGCGTAGAATCATACGGCAAATATAATAAATTAGATGTAAGGTTGCATTAAAAGCTGACAAGCACAACCACGAGATTAAGTTGTAAAAACCACACCAAATTCAGTACAAGTAAATGATTTTTAACAAGAATAAATCTTGCGTGTGTTGAAAAATTATCGAATACCATTTTAAAAATAAGAATTAAACATCATCTATTTACTATTGGTGCAGTCGTAGCAAAAATCTATTCATTTTCTTCGGAATAAAACAGATTTCTTTGAGTTTTCAGTTTAAAAAAAATTATCTTCGCTCTTTAAAAAAACCATCAGATTTGAGTGCCAAAGAAAAAGAATTCGCGAAACTAATTAAAGATAATCAAGGTTTGATCATCAAGGTTTCCCGACTCTATACCAATACTTTGGAGGACGAGCAAGATCTTTTTCAAGAGATCGTGTTACAACTTTGGCGTTCCTACGACTCATTTAAAGGACAGTCGAAAATATCTACCTGGATGTATCGTGTTGCTTTAAATACAGCAATCACGCTCTTTAGAAAAAAAACAAAATCACCCCAAACCGATGAGCTGATGGATTACCATCACAGTGATTTTGTAGAGATTGATGACGAAAAACAACAGCATATTTCAACGCTTTATAAAGTTATAAAAATGTTACCCAATGTAGAACGTGCGATTGTCACGATGTATCTGGATGATCTACCTTACCGCGACATTGCAGAAAACTTAGGAATTACAGAGGTTAATGCACGCGTAAAAATGAACCGATTGAAGAAAACTTTAAAACAATTAATGGAAAAGCATGCCTGAATTTGATTTAGACAGTTTCAAAGAAACGTGGCAGCAACAACCTGTTCAGCCAAAATATGATACCAGCGAGATCGAATCGATGCTGAATAAATCTTCGCGCAATTATGTGAAATATATTTTATGGATCAGCTTGGTAGAATTTATTCTGATTCTGGGAGCGAATTTGTATTACACTTTTTTAGGAGAAGACACCACCGATTTGATGAGTGTTTTGGGTAAACTGGGTATTGATAATTCTGATCAGTTTCAAACTACTTTAACTCAACTCTATTTGGCTTTAAAGATGGTGAGTTTAGCGCTGACCGGAATTTTCGTCTATTTATTTTATCAAAACTATCGTAAAATTAATATTGAAGCGAACCTTAAAAAACTGATCCTTCAAATCATTAAATTTAAAAAAACGGTTCAATTATTTATTGTGGCCAATATCGCTTTGGTGATTTTATTTACCCTCGTTTTAGGAGTATTTACTTTCTCAGTTTTAGCACAGCAAAATATTGAATTAACGAATCCAACTTTAATTGGCTTTATCGCTGGACTAGTTCTAACAATGGGAATAAGCGTCGTTTTAATCTGGATTTATTACCGCGTAGTTTATGGATTTATCCTGAGAAGATTAGGTAAAAACCTGGAACAGCTGCAAAATATAGAAGAGGGAAATTAATTAAAATCTCCCTCTCTTTTTTTTTAAATTCTTTAAAAAAATTTTATAATTCTTTTCGCAAACGAGCTACCGGAATACTCAATTGTTCGCGGTATTTCGCAATCGTACGTCTGGCGATATTGTATCCTTTCTCTTTCAAAAGTCCAACTAGAGCGTCATCGGTGTGAGGTTTTCTTTTGTTCTCAGCGTCGATAATATCCATCAGGTGAGTTTTGATCTCTTTGGTCGAAACTTCTTCGCCATCATCATTCGTAAGTGAATCGGAAAAAAGACTTTTTAAATAAACAATTCCGTTTGGTGTATCCGCATACTTACTTTTTACAACTCTTGAAATCGTAGAAATATCAAATCCAGTAATATCTGCGACATCTTTTAGAATCATCGGTTTCAATGATTTGTCATCTGCCGTAATAAAATATTCTTTTTGCAACTGAACAATGGCTGAGATCGTTTGCAACAAGGTATTCTGACGCTGGTTGATCGCATCGATATACCATTTTGCCGCATCTAATTTCTGCTTAATGAAAAGCGCTGCCTGTTTATGTTCAGCCGACTTTTTATCGTGAGAATAGGTTGTTAAAATATCTTTATACTCATCTGAAACTCTCAAAGAAGGAGCATTTTTACTATTCAAAGAAGGAATGACATCAACTCCTTTGCGACCATTATCTTTAACTGTAATTAAAAAATCCGGGATGATCTCATTATTAATGGTAATGGTTTGAGTATCATAATTCCCACCCACTTTCGGTGATAATTTTGAAATCACTTCCAGGGCATCTTTTAAATCCTCTTCTTCAATATCATATTTCTGAATGATCTTATTGTAATGTTTATTCGTCAAAGCATCAAACTGATTTCTCAGGATATTAGCCGCTAAGCTAACCGCTTTGTCGGCACTGACTTTTTTCTCAATTTGCAGTAATAAACACTCTTGCAAGCCTCTGGCGCCAACTCCTGAAGGATCTAATTTCTGAACGTAATTCTCTAAGATCTCCGTCACTTTTTCTGGTGTGGTAAAAAGTCCCTGTGAGAAAGCTAAATCATCAACCAACTGCTTTACTTCTCTTCTCAGATAACCATCGTTATCCAGATTTCCAATAATATACTCTGCGATCTTTAAATCGTCATCATCTACATTGGCAAGGCGAATCTGTTCTAAAAGATAATCGTATAAAGACTGTCCTTCAGTTAAAAGCGACTGGCTGTCAAACTCTTCATCATCAGCAGAATAATTATTCGCAGATGATTTATAAGCTGGCTCATCATCAAAAATATATTCATTAACATCGAAATCGGTGTCAATACTTTCATTGCCTTCATCTTCGTATTTGTCATCCAGAGAATCATGATCATCCTCTTTATTTTCGTCCTGTACTTTTTCTAAAGCTGGATTTTCTTCGAGTTCGCGCTCCAATTCTTCTTCAAATTCGAGGGTGTGAAGTTGAATCAATTTCATCAATTGAATTTGCTGCGGGGCCAATTTCTGGCCAAGTCTCATTTGAAGATTTTGTTTTAACATATTATGATGTTATTTCTCTTAATTTAATTTTAAATAAGTTCTCAATGAACCATAAACATACTGAAATTATATTAAAACTCTGCAGTATGAGGTGTTCTAGGGAAAGGAATTACGTCTCTGATATTAGTCATTCCTGTTACAAAAAGAATCAGTCTTTCTAATCCAAGTCCGAAACCTGCATGTGGCACAGAACCGAATTTTCGAGTATCCATGTACCACCAAAGCTCTTCCTCATCAACGTTCATATCTTTCATCTTGGCTTTCAAAACATCGAATTTATCTTCTCTCTGCGAACCTCCGATAATTTCACCAATTCCTGGGAATAAAACATCCATAGCAGCAACGGTTTTTCCGTCTTCGTTCAGTTTCATATAGAACGCTTTGATCTCTTTTGGATAATCAAATAAAACTACTGGACACTCAAAATGTTTTTCTACTAAGAACCTTTCGTGCTCACTTTGTAAATCTGCGCCCCAAGCATCAATCGGAAACTGGAATTTGCCTTTCTTATTTTCTTTAGAGTTTCTCAGAATCTCAATTGCTTCGGTATACGAAACACGTTTGAATCTTTTCTGAATTACATTCTGTAGTTTTTCTAATAAACCTTCTGAAGCTCTGTCTTTCTCTGGCTTTTGTTTTTGCTCGTCTGCAAATCTCTTATCTAAAAATTCCAGATCATCTTTGCAGTTTTCCAAAACATAATTGATCACATATTTTAAGAAATCTTCTGCAAGATCGATATTGTCTTCTAAATTATTAAATGCAACCTCGGGTTCTACCATCCAGAATTCTGCAAGGTGACGGGTGGTGTTAGAATTTTCAGCGCGGAAGGTTGGTCCAAACGTATAAACTCTTCCTAAGCCCATCATCGCTGTTTCTACGTTCAATTGTCCGGAAACAGTTAAGTTTGTTTTCTTACCAAAAAAATCCTGCGCGAAATCGATTGCTCCATTTTCATCGCGTGGAATTGCATCCAGATCAAAGTTAGTAACGCCAAACATTTCACCCGCTCCTTCTGCATCTGCACCGGTAATGATCGGCGTGTTCATGTAAAAGAATTGGTTTTGATTAAAGAACTGATGAATCGCAAAACTCACCGAACTTCTCACTCTGAAAACCGCACTGAATAAATTGGTGCGGAAACGCAAATGCGCCTGCTCACGAAGAATTTCTAAGGAATGTTTCTTTGGCTGAAGGATTGTCTTGTCTCTTTCTTCGGTAAAGTTATCTCCTAAAATGATAATTTTTTTTGCGATAATTTCGATGTTTTGTCCAGCTCCCTGGCTTTCGACCACTTCACCTACAATTTTCAATGACGCAGCATTGCTGATATTTTTAAGAATGTTTTCATCAAATTGTTCAAAGTCAACAACCACCTGTAAATTGTTGATGGTCGAACCGTCATTCAAGGCGATAAAGCGGTTGGAGCGAAATGCTCTTACCCAACCTTGTACGGTGATATCATGATGAATTAGTTTTTTATAATCTCCTAATAATTCTTTAATAGTCGTTCTCATTCGTATATATTCAATTTTATTTGGATTTCCAGAAATTATAGCGTTCCGAAAATAAGACCATGTCTTACTGCAAACTTACTAAAAATTGGCGTAAAATTTGCTCTTAGGAGAAAATTATCCCAAAAAAAACGCTCCATTCAGGAGCGTTTGTGATGATAAAAAACAGATTCCCATTCATCCTTATTTTTTAAAGTTTTAACAGAACTGAAGCTTCACCTGATAAAACATTAAATTGACTCGGAACTCTTGTTTTATACCATAAACCGTACGGTGCATAACTCACTTTGATTCCAAATCCTACTCTTCCTTTCCAAATTCGAAGACCTTGTCCGAACTGCAATGTCGAAAAGGATTCTACATCAGCTGCAATTTGGATTGTATTGGGACTTTCGGGCTCTGTTGGTTCATCATCTGGAATATCTTTTCCATCAAAAAACAAAGTACTAAAAGTCAACTCGCTAATCCATTCAAGTTCTTGATTCTGTATAGAAAAGGGTTTAACAAGTTTGCCACCCAGATTGAAAAAATAAACTTTAGATTCTATATTATAAACAACTTCATTTTTTCCATATTCAAATTGATACATTGAAGAAGAAGTTTTAAAAGCTCCACCAAGTTCTAATCTCGCAGCATCTTCAATTGGAAATCGATACCAAAATCCAAAGCTAGCCGCACCATTATTTTTCAAAATCTGATTCGATTGATCATAACCGACAGCAGCTTCCAGAACAAACTTCCGATCCCACAAATCATTTTTTGTTTGAGCGTGAAGTGAAATCATTCCCAATAATATTAAAAGTAATTTCATGGCTTAAAAATTAATCAGTGGTAAAGTTCGTTTTGCATTTTTATTCCAGAAACCGAGTTGGAATCCCTTTCGATCTTTAGTCTTATTGATGAGTCCAATCTGAATTCCTTTCAGTTTTGTAGATTTGTTATAAAGTCCAACCTGCAAACCATTTCCATTACCGATATCATTCACAATTCCCAGTTGAATACCGTTGAATTTCCCGGCTGAATTTGACAGCGCAACCAAAATCCCGTTTGCTGCTTCTGCAGAATTATTGAGCCCTGAAATATGAAGACCATTTAATTTTCCTGAATTATTATTAAAACCGTTCAGCGTAATTCCGTTGGTTTCCTGTGCGATATGATACATCGAAAGCCCAACACCATTGAGCGCTTTTCCGTCAGTCATTCCGCCCGTTGAGAGATGAATTCCATTGATGGTAACCGTTTCAGCGCCGTCTTTCGGAACTTCAATTTCCTTTGGAGCTAATAAATAAATCAAAGTGATCGGATTTAGCTGAATATTAATTCCTGCGATTTTCTGCGTTTGATAATCATCGAAAATACCCAAGTTGAGCCCAGCTGTATTTTTAATTTCTAGAGACGGATTCAAAGTGATCAATTGTGTTTTTATTGGCATTTGATAAGAATCCTGTCCAAACAGCAAAATGCCAAATAGTAAATGCGCTGTTAAAAATAATCTCGTTTTCATAATCGTTGTTTTAAAATTATACTCCAAAAGTAGAAGCAAACCCAACCACTTTAAATGTGAAATAGCATTAATAATTTTAATACATTTGTGAAAATCGCAATTATGTATCAGGAACTTTTACTAAAGGAGATCAGAAAGAAAATTGGTGAAAAATCGCTGAATGATGAAATTGCAAATATTTTGAACATCAGTTATGACGCCGCCCACCGACGCACCTCCTTAAAATCAAAGTTCTCTTTGGAGGAAAGTGTGAATTTGGCAAAGTATTATAATATATCGCTGGACCGATTTATTGCCAGTGATAATACGGTGATCGCCAAAAAGACAAAACCGATCCGAACTTCTACCGATCTTTTAAACTATTTTCAGGACGCTTTGATTTTACTCAATGATTTCAAACTGAATCCAGACACGAAAGTTTACTATTCGGCGAAAGATATTCCGTTTTTTTATACGATCTCTAATTCTGTTTTATCAAAATTCAAATTATTTGTGTGGATGAATTTGCTGAATGAAAAAGATTTCATGACGCCGTTCAGCGATTTTCAGCTTGAGAAATACGCAGACAAAAGTGCGGATCTAAAAACCCTGTACGAAAACTTAAATGTCATTGAAATCTGGAACAGCACGACGATGTCGAGTATTATAAATCAGATCTCTTTCTACACCGAAATTCAGCTTTTAACGAAAGAAACAGCGATTATAATTTTACAGGAACTAAAGGATCTCATCCGAAACATTGAAAAGAAAGCCGAAGATGGCAGCCAAAAATTTCAGATCTACGCGCACGATCTGCTGATTTTAAACAACAGTATTTTATTTGAAAGTGAAGAGAAATCTTCGCTGTTTGTACCGTTCAACATGTTTGGATATATGATGACCGACGATAAAAGCACTTGTGATGATGCGCTCAATTTCTTTCAGCATCAAATTAAAAACTCGACTTCACTCAACTTTTCCGGTCAGCGTGACCGCAAAAAATTCTTTAATAAAATGATTGAAAATATTGAAGTTTTAGAAAATTCAATGAGATAATTCAATCTGACCCGACTTGATGATAATATTTACCTATTTTCATTTGGATCATCGAACCGCTTCGCTAGGTTTGAACGGAGCTGTTTTTATGGAACGCAGTGGAATAAAAAAGCGCGAATCTTTCGACAGGTTCAGGGATAAGCTCAGGCGGAAATTGTCACCCAAGAAACCAAGAACAACTTACTCGTCTTTCTTCGACGGAATTAGGAAAACATCCATCAAACCTTCTGGCAGAGACATTTTGATAAATTTCTCTTCCCGGTTTAATTCCAGGATCCAATCTCTGATGATCGGAATAACGATCTGTTTACCAGCCAAACCAAGCACGAAATAATGCTGACCAGTTTGATCGTTGATCGTTTCGATAACTCCACAAGATTTACCATCTTCTTCACGGATCTCAAACCCGACAACTTCGTGATAATAGAATTTATTTCCCGTCAGTTTCGGTAAGCCTGAAAGCGGCAGATAAACATCTTTTCCCACTACCTGATCTACCAAGGCTTCGGTGGAATTTTTGAAAGAGACAATCAGCGTTTCACCTTTGCTCCAGGATTGTTTGGCAATGAAAAAAGGCACCAATAATCCGTTGATATCAACAAATATGGACGATAATTTAGAATACATTTCAGGTTGGTCGGTATCCAGTTTCAGGAATACATTTCCGTGTAAACCGTGTCGGCGCGTAATTTTCCCTAAAAAATAGCAATCTTCTTTTTTCATGATGCAAATATAAATGGTTTTAAAATAATAGAGACGTCAAAAATGACGCCTCCATAATTTTTCAATAAGAAATTGTATTAAGCTTTAGCTTCGTCAGCACCTTCTTCAGTTGCTTTCTCGTCGCTTCCTGCTATATTCTCAGTTACGTTTGCTACTGCTTCTTTTACAGAATCAACAGCTCCTTCAACTGCAGCTGCTGCTCCACCTAAAGTTTCTGCAACATTTTCTACAACAGATTTATCTTCTGCAGGTGCATTAGCTGCTTCTTCAGCTGCTTTTGCTTCTGCAATTTTAGCATCTTCTGCTGCTTTTTCTTCTGCTAATTTAGCATCTGCTTCCGCTTTCGCATCGTCAACTAATTTTTGTGCAGCGTCTAATCTACCTTGGTTTACTTTGGCTTCAGCTTCTAAAGCTGCTTTTTTAGCATCATCTTTCGATTTTGCCAAACCGTCTTTTTTACCAAGAACTTGTTTGTCTTTTCCTTCTAACCAAGCTGCGAATTTGCTGTCAGCTGCTTCTTGATCAAAAGCGCCTTTTGCAACTCCACCTTGTAAGTGTCTTTTGTAAAGAACTCCTTTGTAAGAAAGAATAGCACGAGCGGTGTCAGTTGGTTGCGCTCCATTTTCTAACCATTTTACTGCAGAATCAACGTTAAGTTCAATAACTGCTGGATTGGTAATTGGATTGTAAGTACCGATTTTTTCGATGAATTTTCCATCTCTACTTGCTCTTGCATCGGCAACTACGATGTGGTAGAAAGGTTTTCCTTTTTTACCGTGTCTTTGTAATCTAATTTTTACTGACATAATTGTTTGAATTTGTGGGAACTCGTCCCGATTAATTGATGGGAACTCGTCCCGATTATTTATAAGGGTGCAAAGATAATCAATTTTCTTAATTCAACAACGTCAAAATTAAATATTTACGAGTGAATATTATTATTTTTTAGGAGCCGGGAACCTGCTTTCACTACTCGCTTCCCGCAGCCGCTTTCCCTTCGCTTGGGAGAGCTCAAACAGGCCGTTCAATCAGGGCTAGAAATCCCGCCTAAAAATGAATCAAGATTCTAAATTCACCATTAAGATTTCTCTAAGAAGTTGACACAATGAAGAATTCCTAGATAAAATTACTGGCGCAATCCTTTCTTGCACTTGTACCACTTCACCTTTTTCGACTTTTGTGATTGAACAATAAATAGTTTCGTGATCGTAGTTTTAAAAGTATTGATAAGAATTATAACAAAATAAGTAAATTTGCGTGTGCATATACAACAAGAAGATTTAACCGAACTCGAATTTCCCGAACTGTTAGCGGAGATTTCCCCCTTTGCTTTTTCACCGAAAACGAAAGAAAGAATTGCCGCAATTCGGCCTTTTGAACTCGAAGAAGCAGAAATTTCATTAAAGAAAACAGCAGAATATTTATCGAGTTTTGAAAGCGATAACGCCATCCCTTTCAGTGAATTTGAAGATATCGACGAAGAGCTCAAGCTGATGCTAATTGAAAATTTCAGATTAGATAACGCGGCTTTTCTCAAAATAAAAAGCCTGACGGAACAGATCGCCAGACTTCAGAAATTTTATCCCGCTTATGACGGTTTATTCCTCAAACTCAATGACGACGTTAAAGATCTGGAATACCGCAAAGAGATCATCGATAAAATCGACAAAGTTTTTAATCGTTTTGGCGAAGTTAAAAGTGATTCATCACCCATTCTAAAACAATTGCGCGGCGACATTTCCCACGCTAAAAAAGCGATCCAGGAAAACTTTAACCGAGCACTCACAGGACTTACTTCTACGGAATATTTAGATGACATTAAAGAAAGCATTGTTGATGACCAAAGAGTTTTAGCCGTAAAGTCGGCTTATAAAAAAAGAGTTCCAGGTCGGGTTTTAGGACTTTCAAAAACGGGTTCGATTACTTATATTCAGCCTGAATCGGTGGTAAAACATCAATTCAAACTAAGAGAAGACATTGAAGAAGAAAAGAAAGAAGTTGATAAGATCCTTAGAAAACTGACTTTTGAGATTTCAGAATTCCAACCTCAACTCTCTTCGTATCAGAAATACATTTTCGATTTAGACATCATCCGGGCCAAAGCGAAATTCGCAGATAAAGTGGGTGGAATATTACCCAAGATCAACCGTCACCGGACAATGCGATTGGTGAACGCCTTTCATCCGTTGTTGCTGATCAGAAATCAGGTCGAGAAGAAAAAAATATTTCCACAAACATTGACTTTAACGGAACAGAACCGAATCCTTTGTATTTCTGGACCGAACGCCGGTGGAAAATCGATAACTTTGAAAACGGTTGGTTTACTGCAGTTAATGATTCAGAGTGGAATTTTAGTTCCTGTTCATCCAAGATCTGAAATGTTTTTCTTTGAAAAATTAATGACCGATATTGGCGACAATCAATCCATAGAAAATCACCTTTCAACTTATTCTTCCCGTCTTAAGAAAATGGCGAAGATCATCAAAGAAGCCAACTCAAAAACACTATTGCTCATCGATGAATTCGGCACCGGTTCTGATCCTGAACTGGGTGGCGCTTTAGCTGAAAGTTTCCTGGAGTTCTTCTACGACAAGAAAAGTTTTTCGATCATTACAACCCATTACACTAATATCAAACTGGTTATTGAGCAACTTCCGAACGCGACGAATGCAGCTATGCTTTTTGATGAATACTCGCTCGAACCTCTTTACAAATTAGAGGTCGGACAAGCCGGAAGCTCCTTTACTTTCGAAGTTGCGGAGAAAAATAAAATCCCAAAATTCATTATCGAATCTGCGAAGAAAAAAGTAGAACATGATATTTTAAACCTCGATAAAACCATTGTAAAACTACAGCAGGAAAAATTTGAGGTCGAAAAAATCAAAACTGATTTAGCTGAAAAAAGGGATTCAACTCAAAATAAAAAAGAGAACCTCGAAAAACTGAATGATCAGTTGGAGCAAAAACTATTTAATTTTCAAAAACTCTACGAAGACGAACACCGCAAATTACAGTTTGGAAATAAGATCGAAGGTTTTATCGATTCTTATGTAAAAGGAAAAACGCGAAAATTGGTGGTCGCAGATTTCGTCAAAATCCTGGAACAGGAAAAGTTCCGAAAGTTAGGCGCTGATAAAGATGAAAATAAAAAACTACAAGTCGTTAAACGAAAAATTACGCAGCAGTTAAAGAAAGTAGATGTTCAGGAAAAAATCGTCGAAACCAATGAAAAACTGGAAGACAAACGTCAAAAAGAACGCGCCGTCTGGATGAAAGTGGGACAACGCGTACGAATTCCCGGCTCAACAAGCGTGGGAACCATCGAAAAGATTGAGAAGAACGGGAAAGTTTCGGTGAATTACGGAACTTTTAAAACTAAAATTAGCGGTGATAATTTGGAAAGGATTTAGGGAAATTTTAAATGATGAATTCTAAATTTTAAGTGATGATTGTAGAATATCAAATTAACGAAGGGGAATTTATCAAACTAAAATTCTTACTACTTTATAAAAGGCCTTTAACCATTATCGTATGCACAGTAAGCATAATTTTATTCCTACTTGATTTCAGAAAATACATCGTTTTCAATTATCCAGTTGAAACAATCTATGCGTCACTATTTTTATTTATCTCGTGTTTCATATTGATTCCAATCTATTCTTACATTAAGTTTAAAAACGAATATCAATCTACCAAATTAATTTCGCAAAAAACAATTAGTGAAATAGATGATCATAAGATTTGCGACACTACAGAAACTTTTAAAACTGAAACTTCATGGGAAAATGTACATAAGGTTAAAGAATTAAAAAACTGGTTTTTGTTTTATTTTAGCAGCGATCTTTTTGGCTTTGCGCCTAAAAGGGCTTTTTCTGAAACTCAAATAATTGAACTTAGAAACTTAATTATAAGTAAGAACATAAAATCAGATTTACGCCAAGATTAACTCAATAATAATAAATTATTCCCGCAACTTTCCTTCATCCAAAGCTTTCTTCAGCAAAACATCAAACGCTTCACCCATTTCTGCAGAAGCTCTCTTAACGGCTTTGCCAACAATATTTTCCACTTGATCTACTATTACCTCAGCTTCTGTCCAGCTTTTGGCAGAACCGTACACATTCAGGAGAAAAGGCATGATGCGATCTACAGCACAAGCGAAAATAGCGTCAGAAGTTTCTTCCGCTTCAAACTCCATCCAAAGATTTAGAAAGTCAGAACTTAGAGGTTCATCTAGAATTCCGAAAGTATTTTTGGCAGCCTGTAATTCGCGATCGTATTTTCCCGTCATGGCGCTTTCATCAAAAATAAAAGTATCGCCCGCTTCGATTTCTACCACATCATGAATGGACAGCATTCTGATGACTCTTAATAAATCGATCCGCTCTTTATCTTTTGCATAAGGCAAAAGGACTTGCGCAAACACCACAATTTGCCAGCTGTGTTCAGCCGTATTTTCTCTGCGGGAATCATCAAGGTTGAAGTTTCTTCGGTTTACTTTTTTCAAAGCATCCAAAGCGAGAATAAACTGAATTTCTTTTTCTAAAATCATGCGGCAAATTTCGGAAAAAAAGAGGAAGTAACGTTTTTTGGAGAGAAGAAATAAACGAAGATATTTTAGAAGTTACTTGTTAGTTATTTGACGAATGATTAAATGAATTGTAGAAACTTAAATTCAATTTTGATCATTCTTTTGAAGAGCTTCGATATGTTCTGGTAAGATTGAATTTTCTAAAACCGGATTCTCAAATTTATAAACGCTTAACACCCCAGATTGTTCGTAATAAGCATGTTCAACTTCTGATAAAAACTTGATTCCTTGCTGTCTTAAAAGCATATAGACTTCATTTTCATCAATATCATCCTCAGTAAAATTTTCTTTTAAAAGACGGCCGTTTTCTACCAATTTCATCACTTTTGGATCGGTTACTTTTCGCACCGATTCATATTTAATCCCAACATAAACGTATAATTTTTGAAAAGCTGCAATTAAAGTGATCACCGTAATCGGAATCGAAAGGGGAATATCTGGATAAAACATGGCATCGCCAACGGCACTTCCCATGGCTACAATTAACAGAACGTCGGCGCTACCCAAACCTCCTACCACGCGTTTACCAATCCACCTGATCATAAAAATGGTGTAGACCATAATGATGATGACTCTTAAAATGATTTCTAAATAAATCATCAAGGTGAAATCTCCAAAAAGCATTTTGCCCAAATCAAAAGTATATTCGCTTGCTTCAACCATCTTTTTAAAATTTAGATTAATAATTTGCTAAAAATTAATACTATCAAATATTAAGCAAAAAATTATTTGTCGATCATTTTCATAATTTCTTCGGCATTTTTCACCCCGTAATCTCTGATTTCATGCTCACTAATGTACTCTTCCGTAAGTTTTGCTAATGGCAGTAGGAATAATTTTTCTGGAGAACTGGGATTTCCGCCTATACCAAAAGCCACAAAGACTTTTTGATTCCGGTCGATTTGATATTTATTGTAATTTCTGATTTGATAATTCTTTGCAAAAGAAACTTCCTGATTAAAAAACGATTTTCGCCACTTACACTCTACAGAAAACGGAACATTATTCAATTTAAACTTTAAATCAGGCTCCATATTTTCTGAAGCTGATACTCCGTTTTTATGATAGTCCGAATTTCTACTCACTAATTGAACTCCCTTCTCTTTTCCCAAGAGCTGAATCATATAGTCCTCAAATGCATTTCCTTTCTCTTTATTTGCGTTAAAAACATCGCGTTTGCTTGAGTCTTTTTTGTGTAACGTTTCTAATGACGTTTCAGGTCTTGCCGGAATTACTGCGGTTGTATTTTCTTTTCTTGTAAAAAAATAAGTAGAAATCGCTAAACTCACGATTCCAATTATTAAAAATAATATTGCCATTTTTTTCATTTGTATTTTATCAATTAGACTCACATTTAATTACCTTAATTTTTCGCAATGTTTAAAGGCGTATTTCAAATTTTTTAAAAGGAAGCCCATAATTATCTGTACAATCCAAAGATAATATTTGATTCTGAGTTTAAAATATAAAATGGCAAAAATTACAAACGTAATTAAGTTTTTATTTTAGTTATCATTCCGCTAAAGCTACTATTTCTGTTAGAAAAAAATCACAAAAACTACGGTGTTAATAAAACAAAAAAAAGCGTCTAGTTGTGAAACTAAACGCTTGGTTCTTTTAAAAAAAGTGGTCTCTCCAGAACCCACCGATTTTTAAAAGAAGTCCTGAAATAAAGAGATTAAACAGGGTTGAAAAGTGAGCGGGGAAATTATAGTGGAAAAAACGGTCAAATTGACCACCCAAATTCGGAGTAAATTGACCACCTGATTCGGAGCAAAGTGACCACCAAGATTCGGAGCAAATTGACCACCTGGATGTGGGTTGATTTTTTCAGGTAAAAACGATTGATTTTTTCATGTTGTTAGCGTCATAAATTCGTATAAAAAATACGGATTATGGCCAATAAAACAACAGACATGAGTAAAATTAGAAAAGTCCTTAAATTTTATAGCAACGGAAAAAGTAAGTTGTTCATCAGCAATTACTTATCACTTTCCAGAAACACCGTAAAGAAATATATTTCGTTATTTGAAGTGCTTGGATAAGTTTTGAGATCATTAACGAAAAAACAGACGCAGAGTTGGAACTTTTGTTTTCCCACACCACAGAGGAATCCGTGAGTCTCAAATTACAGACTTTGTATAATTATTTTCCGGTGATGGAGCGGGAATTAAAAAAGGTAGGAGTCACTATTTATCGCACTTGGGAACAGTATATCGCTTTTCATCCCGATGGTTTTCAGATCACCCAATTCCGGCATCACTATAAAATATGGGCAAAGCGGGTGAATCCTGTGATGCACATGAATCACAAAGCGGGTGATAAAATGTATATTGATTACGCTGGAAAAACCCTCTCTATTATTGATAAAAAGACTGGTGAAATCAAAAACGTTCAGTTTTTTGTCGCCATCTTGGGAGCGAGCCAATATACGTACGCAGAAGCCTCATTGAGCCAACAAAAGGAAGATTTTGTACGTTCGGTAGAAAATGCAATGCATTTTTTTCAGGGCGTTCCTGCGGCAATTGTTCCAGATAATTTAAAATCTGCGGTCATTAAAAGCAGCCGTTTTGAACCCACCATTAATGAAACCTTTGCCGATCTTGCCGATCATTATGGGACCACCATTTTACCTGCCAGAGCTTATAAGCCGAGAGATAAATCTTTGGTAGAAGGCGCTGTGAAGATCTTGTACCGCAGGATTTACGCCCATTTAAAAGAAACTTCATTCTATTCATTAGCAGAATTAAACCAACAAATTCGGAATCTGTTAAAGACACACAATGATAACAAACTCACCGCACGTCCTTACTCCCGCAAAGAATTGTTTTTAGAAGACGAAAAAGAAAAACTCCGTCCACTTCCCGAAGCGCGTTTTGAGCTCAAATACCAGTCGCATGCAACGGTGATGCAGAATGGCCACGTTCTTTTGAGTCAGGACAAAAATTATTACAGCGTTCCGTATCAGTATCTGAAGAAAAAAGTCAAACTTTTATATACGTCATCCGCTGTAGAAATTTTTCATAAATACAACAGGATTGCGATTCATATGCGCAATTACAATCCTTACGTATACACCACCAATGCTGAACATTTAGCCAGCACACATCAGTTTGTAGCCGATTGGAGTCCGTCGCGGTTTATCGACTGGGCCACTGAACTTGATCCTGTTGTTGGTGAATATATTATCCAAATTATCGAGAGCAGAAATTATCCTGAACAAGCCTATAAAAGCTGTATGGGAATATTAAACTTCGAAAAAAAGGTAGGCAGAGAACGATTGATCAATGCCTGCAAACGCGCCCTTGACTTTAAAATTTACAGCTTTAAAACCATCCAGAAAATTTTAGAAAACAATTTAGACCAAATTGATTTTGAGCAAAAATCGGAGTCTGAACAGCAACTTCCAATCCATGGTAATATCCGTGGAAAACAGTATTACAATTAGCAATTAAACCATCATTAAATCAAATTAAATTTTAAAAATTATGAACGAATCTACCGTTACCAAAATGAAGCAAATGAAGCTTTACGG
>NZ_JBGZYM010000107.1:0-5155 GCF_041824135.1 Kaistella sp.
GGATCAACCATCCACCCAGGATTTTCTACGTGATATTTTGGCCAACCGTTATTTCATTCAAGGTGAAGAAGGGAAATCCTTTTTGATGAGTAACAAACTTTCGGATCTTCAATATAATCCCAATTCAGGTTTAGTAAAAAGTGTAGAAGATTTTTACAAAAAAAACAATAAGTCAGTACTTGAACAAAAAATTATCGGAAAGAATATTGATGATGTCGGAAATATCGATGCTTTCTTCAATGTGATTTATGGCGATCGGGAAATGCGGCTTGCCAATTTCGAGAAAGCAAAAACTTATTATGAACAGGCCAAAGGATTTACAGGCATTCCAAGAGTTGAATATAATTGGACAGATGCTAATCAACCTGAAATCGTAAAAGTAAAATATGGAAATTCTTATAATGGTTTCAATCACATCTCCTCTCTAATATTTGGTCATAATGTTTGGGAAAGTTTTGAAAGTCCCGATAGCCAAAGTATGAAAGGTGATAATTTAGTTAATTTCCCTTTTATTAAAAATGATATGAATAAACTGGAGTTGGCGGAGGCGCTAATTGCGTTAAAGAAAACCGGAATGGGAAATGATGAAAAAGCGACCCAGGCAAATCAACTGATCGGAAATCTTTTGTACAACACTTCTGTTCTGGGATATTTTCGGGAAGTTTTCGTAATGGATATTGATAATTCAAATAGTCCGAAATTTCATTTTTATAATACCGATCAACCTGCTTTTAAATATTATTATAAAAACTTCAGCCAGACCAGTTTTATTGATCCCGATAATTTTGACTTGGCTATTGAATATTACCAAAAGGCACTGAACTCAAGTAAAGATGACGAGCAAAAAGCCAGAATTCTTTTTCAAATGGCGAGCGCTGAACAGGGGAAATATTATCAATATGAACAAAAGCAGCCTTATGATTTGAAATATGATGATCCTGAGTATGACAAAAAACAAGAAGCCTATTTGAACAATAGGAATCAAATTAAAAATCAGAAGTACAGAACTTATTTTGCAGAATTAAAGAAAAACTACAGCACTACTCAAACCTCAAGAGCGTTACAAGGAAGTTGTTTGTATTATGATTACTTTATGAAGAGATAGAATATTGGAATATTAAATATTTAACCTGTAATAATTCCAAATCATAGATATTATCAAAATTTGAAAAAGAAGAATTCCAAGAATTTTCAGCACAAAACTTTTCTTATTGGTTTTATGATTAAAGATGACCATTCCTAAAATGGAGCCGATTGTTCCACCAAAAAAGGTCATTGTTAAAAGTTTCCCTTCGGTAATTCTATGTTGATGTTTTAAGGCTTTTCTTTTGTCGACTCCGAAGTAGATGAAACTCCCGATATTTAAAGTGGTGAAAAATGCGATTGGAAATTCGTTCATTTGGTGAAAATAAGAAAATTTGATTTATCGTTTTTAAAAAATAAGTTTGGTAAATTAACCGTGTTTAGATTTGAGCCTTGACACGTTGCTTTCAATATTACGTCTTTTTCAGGCTTCTGAATAACAAAAATATTTGGTGAAAAGAAACAGCATCTGAAATCCTAGCCGTGATCGCAACGGCATCCTTTTTATTTTATTGCGAACAGGAAAATATCTAAAAAAACCCATCACTTCGAGCGCAATAAAAGAAAAAGATATAGTGGAGAGCGCGACCCAATTTGTTGAAAAGCGAAACATTTGTGCTCCTTAAAAGATCAAAAGCCTCTATTCACATCTGAAATTTTACGTAAAAAAAATCCCTAATCTTTCGAAAAGGGATTTTATTATCATAGCAAAGTGCCAATTATCACACTTTAATTTCTACGTCAACTCCTGAAGGTAACTCTAATTTCATTAGGGCATCTACAGTTTTAGAAGAAGAAGAATAGATGTCCATCAAACGCTTGTGAGCGGAAAGTTGGAACTGTTCTCTTGCTTTTTTGTTTACGTGAGGAGATCTCAACACGGTGAAGATTCTCTTATTCGTTGGCAAAGGAATCGGGCCGTTTACAACAGCTCCGGTAGCTTTTACCGTTTTTACGATTTTCTCAGCAGATTTGTCTACTAAACTGTAATCGTAAGATTTTAATTTTATTCTGATTCTTTGTGACATTTTGATCTAATTTAAATATTAACCTCTTGCTTTTTCGATTACTTTTTCAGCGACACTTTGTGGGGCTGCTTCGTATTTTTCGAATTCCATAGAAGATGTTGCTCTACCTGAAGACAGGGTTCTCAATGAAGTTACATAACCGAACATTTCTGAAAGTGGAACGAATCCTTTGATTACTTTCGCGTTGTTTCTGTCATCCATACCGTTTACGGTTCCTCTTCTTCTGTTAAGATCGCCTACGATATCTCCCATGTATTCTTCTGGAGTTACTACTTCCAATTTCATGATTGGTTCCATGATTACTGGTTTCGCTTTTTTACCTGCTTCTCTAAAGCCCATTTTTGCTGCAAGTTCGAAAGATAATGCATCTGAATCCACTGCGTGGAAAGATCCGTCTTTCAAAGTTACTTTAATTCCTTCTACTTCAAATCCTGCTAAAGGACCGTTTCTCATAGATTCTTTGAAACCTTTTTCTACAGATGGGATAAATTCTCTTGGAATGTTACCACCTTTGATTTCATTTACGAAAACTAAACCAGCTTTACCGTCATCGGTTGGGCCTAATTCGAATTGAATATCTGCAAATTTACCACGTCCACCAGATTGTTTTTTGTAAACTTCTCTGTGAGCAGCAACTTGTGTTAAGTTTTCTTTGTATTCTACTTGTGGTTCACCTTGGTTAACCTCTACCTTAAACTCTCTTCTCATACGGTCGATCAAGATATCAAGGTGAAGTTCACCCATTCCTGAAATAATCGTTTGACCAGAAGCTTCGTCAGTTTTTACTTGGAAAGTAGGATCTTCTTCGGACAATTTTGCCAAAGCGTTCCCCATTTTATCCTGATCTGCTTTTGTTTTAGGTTCTACAGCGATACCGATTACTGGATCTGGGAACACCATCGATTCTAGAACGATTGGGCTTTTCTCATCACACAAAGTATCTCCTGTTTTGATATCTTTAAATCCAACAGCTGCACCTATATCTCCTGCTTCAATATATTCTACAGGATTTTGCTTGTTAGCGTGCATTTGGTAAATTCTAGAAATTCTTTCTTTGTTACCTGATCTTGTGTTTAACACATAAGAACCTGCATCAAGTCTTCCTGAATATGCTCTAAAGAATGCTAATCTTCCTACGAAAGGATCGGTAGCAATTTTAAATGCCAAAGCTGAGAAAGGTTCTGTAACCGATGGTTTACGAGAAACTTCTTCGTCAGTTTTAGGGTTGGTACCGTAGATTGCTTCTTTATCCATCGGTGAAGGCAAGTATTTACATACTGCATCCAACATAAACTGTACTCCTTTATTTTTAAATGAAGAACCACAAGTCATTGGGATAATCGACATATCGATGGTTGCTTTTCTCAAAGCTTCGTTGATTTCGTCTTCTGAAATTGAATCTGGATCTTCGAAGAATTTCTCCATCAAAGTATCATCATAATCAGCAACTGCTTCAACTAATTTTTCTCTGTACGAGTGTACATCTGCCAACATATCTTCCGGAATTGGAACTACATCGAATGTTGCACCTTGAGTATCATCATGCCACATAATAGCACGGTTCTTAATCAAATCTACAACTCCAGTGAAGGTTTCCTCAGCACCGATTGGTAAAACGATTGGCACTGCATTCGATCCTAACATTTCTTTAACTTGGTTTACAACCATTAAGAAGTCAGCACCTTGTCGGTCCATTTTGTTTACAAATCCCATTCTCGCAACATTGTAATTGTCAGCCAATCTCCAGTTGGTTTCAGATTGAGGCTCAACACCATCAACCGCCGAGAATAAAAATACTAAACCATCTAATACTCTTAAAGAACGATTTACCTCAACCGTAAAATCTACGTGTCCTGGTGTATCGATAATATTAAAGTGGTATTCGTGAGAATCAGGAGTAGGTTCTCCGTTGAATCTTGGGAAAATCCATTTACAGGTTGTAGCTGCAGAAGTAATGGTAATACCTCTTTCTGCTTCCTGCTCCATCCAGTCCATTTGTGATGAACCTTGGTGAGTTTCCCCTAATTTGTGAACTTTACCAGTGTAGAATAAAATCCTTTCTGTTGTGGTGGTTTTACCGGCATCAATGTGCGCGGCAATACCGATATTTCTTGTGAATTTAAGATCTCTTGCCATTTCAGATTAGAATTTAAAGTGTGAAAATGCTTTGTTTGCTTCAGCCATTCTGTGAGTGTCTGTTTTCTTTTTATAAGCAGCACCTTCTTCTTTCGCAGCAGCGATAACTTCAGAGGCTAATTTCTGAGCCATTGATTTATCGTTTCTTGCTGTAGAATATTTTATTAACCATTTCATCGCCATAGAAATCTTTCTATCAGCTCTAATTGGCATTGGAATCTGGAAGTTTGCACCACCGATTCTTCTTGAACGTACTTCTACGTGAGGCATAACGTTAGTTAAGGCATCTTTCCAGATTTCCAAAGCTTCTTTTTCGTTATCTCCTTTTTTACTTTCTACGATATCTAATGCATCATAGAAAATTTTGAATGCGATTGATTTTTTACCATCAAACATCAAATTGTTTACAAATCTTGTTACCAGTTGATCATTAAATTTCGGATCTGGTAACAACGGTCTTTTTTTCGCTTTTGTCTTTCTCATTGTTTCGCTTCTGTACTAATTAATGATTACTTTTTCTTACCTTTTGCTGGTGCTGCCGCAGCTTGACCTGGTTTTGGTCTTTTTGCTCCGTACTTAGATCTTCTCTGGGTTCTCCCAGCTACACCTGCGGTATCCAAAGCTCCACGAACAATGTGATAACGTACTCCCGGTAGGTCTTTCACCCTTCCGCCTCTAACCAATACTATCGAGTGCTCTTGAAGATTGTGTCCTTCGCCCGGGATATAGGCGTTAACTTCTTTACCATTAGAAAGTCTTACTCTCGCTACTTTAGGTAGTGCAGAGTTAGGTTTCTTTGGAGTTGTGGTGTATACTATTGTACATACACCTCGTCTTTGTGGACAAGATTCAAGAGCACTCGATAGTATTGGTTAGAGGCGGAAGTGTGAAATACCTACCGGGAGTAC
>NZ_JBGZYM010000108.1:0-2736 GCF_041824135.1 Kaistella sp.
TTTGATAGCAAAAAATTATGCTTTTTTGATGGTATTTAACTAAAAATTAAGAATTTCTCTAAGGTAAAAATGTTTTATATTTGCAAAATTATTTATGAAAATTGATGTACAGTCATTCATGCAAAAAAAAGTGATCTACTTACTCTTCGCCTTGTTTTTTATTTCGGTTTCCTACAAAGGGCAACGTCACGAAATAGGAGTGCAACTGGGAATGAGTAATTTGGTTGGAGATATCGGAAGAACCAATTATATTTTACAAAAACCTGTTTTCAGCAATATCGCTGATTACGGAATTCCCTTCTATGGAGGCATTCTTTATAGAATGAATTTTAACCCTTATCAAACGGTGAGGTTAAATATTGGTTACAGTCATATTCAGTTTATTGATGCTTTGGCGAAAGAACAGTACCGCAGAAACAGAAAATTATGGGGAACGAATTCAATCGTAGAAGCTGATTTGATCTTTGAATATAATTTCTTTCCAGTGAATGACGAACAGAAAAGTTTACTTAGTCCTTACATTTTTGGCGGAGTAGGAGCAATGCTGGCAAGTACGCCTCAGCTTATTGTAGAAAATGATTTTAGAAGAGATGTTGGTGGAAATGCGATCGCTCCTGTCACTGCAGATGATTTCGATACAAGATCCACTTACACATCAGGAAAAAAATTATCAATGGCAATTCCTTTTGGAGTTGGCTTGAAATATAAATTTAATTATAATTGGGCTCTGTTTGGTGAATTCATGTTCAGACCTACCTTTTCAGATTCTATCGACTACAGTATGATTGATGAGAAAAGCGTAAAAGTAACTTACAACAAAGATATATTGTCGCCGGGAAGCACCAGCAAATCTCTTTTGCAGGAAGATCCTTACAGAACGGCTGCAGAAGCAAAAGTAGCAAAGCTTCTTGAAGACAGACAAATAGGAAACATCAATTCTAAGGATTGGGTAAATACCATTTCGTTAGGATTAAGTTATTCATTCGGAAGACCACCATGTTATTGTGATTAAAATGCAGTCGATAAAAGAAAAATTAAATCTGGATCAACTTCCAAAACATGTTGCCATCATTATGGATGGGAACGGAAGATGGGCAAAATCCCGCGGAGAAGAAAGAACTTTCGGGCACAAGCACGCCATTCAAGCCGTGCGTAATGCTGTCAATGCATGTAACGAAATCCATATTCCTTACCTCACGCTTTATACTTTTTCTTCTGAAAACTGGAAAAGACCAGACGATGAAGTTAGCACGTTGATGGGTTTGATCTCAGAAACACTGCTTCTCGAGGCAGAAGATATATTTAGCAAAGGTTTGCGCATGCACATCATTGGTGATATCAAAAGATTGCCTGAATTGGTGCAGGAGCAATTAATGCAGCTGGTAGAAATTACCAAGCACAATGATAAAGGAAACCTTATTTTGGCTTTGAGTTACGGTTCTCAAAAAGAAATTTTGAACGCGGTAAAAGAAATAAGCTCTAAAGTTAAAAGTGGTGAATTAACGGAAGAAGAAATTACGGAAGAGGTTTTTGAAAAGCATTTGTACACCAAAGAATTTCCGCCGGTTGATTTATTAGTTAGAACCAGTGGCGAAGTGAGAATCAGTAATTTTTTGCTTTGGCAAATTGCCTATGCAGAACTGCAGTTTTTAGATATGCTTTGGCCGGATTTCGGTAAAGAAGATTTCTTTCAGTGCATTTACGATTATCAAAATAAAGAAAGAAGATTCGGTAAAACAAGCGAGCAGCTTGACGAACAAATATAGAAATAAGAAATAGTTAGCAAGATAAAAAATGAAGTTTAAATTCTTACCCATCATCATGTTTGTGGCCTCAGCCCATTTTTATGGTCAGGTTACGCCACAGCAAAATCCTCAGGAAAACAGCGCTGTTGAAACTCAAAATGAAGCCGGAACTTATATCCTGAAGGACATTGTCGTAGATGGTGTGAAAAAATATACGCCTGCTCAAATTTTAAGATTTACAGGTCTTAATAAAAATGAAAGCGTAGAGATCCCAGGACAAAAGATCAGCAACGGTATTAAAAAATTGTGGGAAACTCAGTCTTTTTCAGAAGTTGAGGTTTATATCGAAAGTATCGAAGGTGACCAAGTAGTTTTACGTTTTAACCTTCAGGATTTGAAAGAACTGGGAGAAGTTAAATTTAAAGGTAAAGGAATTGGAAAATCAAAAAGTGAAAAACTTGCGAAAGACAACAACCTGAAGCCAGGAACCAAAATTACGCAGAATTTAATTTCTACCTTGAAAACCAATATTCCACAGGAATATATTAAAAAAGGTTTTGCAGATGCTAACGTTACTATTCAGGATCAGGTAAATGCCGGTGATCCTAATTTGGTAGACTGGACGATTGAAGTTGATAAAGGGAAAAAAATTAAAATCAGCCATATCGAGTTTGAAGGTAATGAAAACGTTTCCGATAAAAAGCTTCGTAGCAAAGCATTTAAAGAAACGAAACAGAAAAGTTTAAGCATTAAAGGAATTCTTAAGCCTTCGAAATTTATTCAGGAAAAATATGATGGAGACAAAGAAAGCTTGGTTAACTATTACCGATCTTTAGGTTTCCGTGATGCCCAGATTGTTTCAGATTCAGTTTGGAGAAATCCTAAGAATCAGTACGAGATAAATGTAAAACTGAATGAAGGTAAAAAATATTATATCGGTGATGTGAACATCTTAGGGAATTCAGCATTCTCGACCGATTATTTACAAAAA
>NZ_JBGZYM010000109.1:0-2840 GCF_041824135.1 Kaistella sp.
AAACACATCAGGCAACAAGGTATTTCTACGAGCGGGTATGAAGTTTTCATCGAAGATTTTCGCAGTTAATTAAGTTTTTAGCAAGTAGAAAGTTTTCTTATTTTTAGCCCGCCTGCAGAAATACCCAACCGTTATGTGCAACCAAAACACGACGAAACAATCATCTAAAAACCGATAATGAGTAAAAAATTTAAATTAGGACTATCACTATTTTTTCTTGGGCTACTAGGTGTATTGACTATGCTAACTATTACAATACCTCTTGATAGTTTACCAACGGAAGTTTTAGAAAAGATATCGCCACGAACCCTCAAATATTTAGTATTAATCAACCCGACCATTTTATTGCTCATAGCGGTTATAGTCGGAACACTGCTATATGACAAGGTTGGCTTTTCAGTACCGACAATTTCGGCAATATTGAAAATTGAACAACCTAAAATAAAATTTATAGAGCAAATTAAGTTTGGTGTCTTATTTGGCTCGCTGACCGGCATTTTAACAACAGTAATTGGAATTATTTTTAAATCGTCAATTTCCCAAGAGTTTATTGACCTTGGAAACAAAATCAAGATAACAACTATTGCTAGGTTTGGTTATGGTGGATTGACGGAAGAAATTTTAATGCGTTTTGGTTTTATGACATTAGTTGTTTGGCTAATTTCAAAAATAACAAAGAATTTAGGCAATTCAACTTATTGGACAGGGATTATTTTAGCTAGCATTCTATTTGCGGTTGGACATTTTCCAGTTGTTTTTAATGCTGTTCAGAATCCAACAATATCACTACTCACTTATGTGCTAATAGGAAATTCAAGCGCAGGACTGTTTTTTGGTTGGTTATATTGGAAAAAAGGTCTTGAAGCAGCATTTATAGGACATATATTTGCTCACGTAGCCATGATGATTGGAGAATCAATAATTCAACTTTAATTACAAAATTGGCAGCACATAACAAGATATTTCTACAAGCGGGTATGAAGTTTTCATCGAAGATTTTCGCGGTTAATTCAATTTTTAGCAAGTAGAAAGATTTCGTATTTTTAGCCCGCCTGCAGAAATATCCAACCGTTAGCGGTCAGGCTATAAAACAATAAGATAATTTTATGAAAGAAAATATTATAGACTTTAAAAGAATACTAATCTTTCTTATAATAGCTATTTCCTTGTCGAATATTTTCAGATTCGATGTTTTTGGAACGAAAGAAATTTTACAAAAGCTTCCAACTTGGATGTACTTAATTTCTGTTGTACTACTTGAAGGGAGTGGCGTTTTTATTGGAGCATTAATCGCTATTTACTTACTTCGAAAAGATAGAAAAACATCAATTTCATTTTATGGTACATCCAATAGAAAAGGTTTATTAATGTCCGCTATTCCAATCGTATTATTAACAATTATCGGAGTAAAAAACGATTATGAAATAAACATAAATCTATATGGATTAATTGTTGTTCTGGGAAGTCTGATTTACTGTATAATGGAAGAATTTGGTTGGCGTGGATATTTACAAGAAGAACTTAAAAACTTAAAACCTGTAAAACGATATTTGATTATTGGATTTATTTGGTACTTCTGGCATTTGACTTTTTTGACAGAAGCAACCATATCCGAAAATCTTTTCTTTTTAGGAATGTTGTTATTTGGAAGTTGGGGAATCGGACAAGTTGCAGAATCCACTAAATCGATTTTAGCAAGTGCTTGTTTTCATTTGATTATTCAAATAATGATGTTTAATTCGTTAATTAAAAATGGACTTGACGGTACACAAAAACTAATTATATTGGGAGTTTCTGTTTTTCTTTGGATACTGATTCTGAAAAAGTGGCAAAATAAATATGAATTGAAATCGCTGAATGAAGAACAAAGCCCGAACCGCTAACAGCACCTACCCAAAAGTGGCGGTTCAGTGGTTAAATCAAGCTTTGTGCTTTTATCAAAATTTCTGCTTGGTTGATAGTGAATCGCTCCGAAATCGCCACCTTCGGGTAGCTGCAAAACGTTACCAGCAATTATAAAAAATGAGCGTAAACAAAAGACTTTTAGAACAAAAATCAAATCAAGAATTAGAAAAATATGTTGAAATTGGAAATAGATTTGTTCCCCAAGCAAATTTGTATGCTTATGAAATTTTGAAATCTCGGGGAAGAGAATTTACAGAGGAAGAAACCGAACGATTAATGTCACTAGTTAATCAAAATAAGAAAAGCAATGAAATAATAATTCACAAAAATCATAAAAAATCCGCGGACTTAATTTATCTATCTGGAGCGTTAGGAATTGTAAATCTAATTTGGAGTTACGAAACTTTGGATGACGGAATGAATATTTTCATCGCACTCGTTTCTCTTGCACTTCTCTTTGGGATTGGATATTTAGTTAGTAAGGGAACAGAATGGGTAAAATATTTGTTGTTAGTAATTTTGAGTTTAGGACTTTTAGGATTTCCTTTTTTAATTGCAAACTTAAAAAATGAGCCTTTTGTTGGAATCATAAATATTGTGCAAACAGTTTTACAAATTTGGGCATTAGTTTTATTATTTAAAATTCCGAAACTTGAAAAACAATAACTGCTGGTAACAAGGGTTTTGCAATAGTGCTGCAAAACAGCAAAGTTCAACGGTATTTCTTCGGTTCAACTTTTGTACAAAATTGAAGATTTGTGCTTTGATTGCCCCACCATCGCAAAGCCCCAAAACGTTACCAGCAATCCCCCCTATACCACCGAATTGACTTCTCAAGCTAACGTTTGGTAGTTATGAGAAATATTTTCTAATTTTATTATGCTCTTTGCAAGGCCGATTTTAAAACTGTTGCGTAATAGCACGGGTGCAATCCT
>NZ_JBGZYM010000110.1:0-7821 GCF_041824135.1 Kaistella sp.
ATTTGCAACTTAAAATAAAGGAGAATGAGCAAAGTTAGAGTGCGTTTTGCACCAAGTCCAACCGGACCTTTACATTTAGGAGGAGTTAGAACTGCCTTGTACGATTATCTTTTCGCCAAAAATCAAGGCGGAGAATTTATATTGAGAATTGAAGATACCGACACTGCCAGATTTGTTGAAGGTGCAGAAGAATATATTATGGAAGCGCTGGAATGGTGTGGAATTATTCCTGATGAAAGTCCTAAGCATGGTGGGAAATTTGCGCCGTACAGGCAGTCAGAAAGACGCGACATTTATGACAGACACCTGGTTGAATTATTGAAAACCGACTATGCCTATATCGCCTTTGATACACCAGAAGAATTAGATGAAATTCGAAATGAGTTTGAAAAGAACGGTGAAGTGTTCGCTTATAATTATATTACCAGAAACCGATTAAAAAATTCTTTGACTTTATCAAAAGAAGAAGTTCAAAAATTAGTGGATGAAAAAGTTCCGTACGTGGTTCGTTTCAAAATGCCCGTAGATCGGGTTTTGAATTTAGAAGATATCATTCGCGGTAAATCTTCTGTGAACACCAATACTTTAGATGATAAAGTTTTAGTAAAGAACGACGGAATGCCAACTTATCATTTTGCCAATATTGTAGATGATCACGAGATGGAAATTTCTCACGTCATCCGTGGTGAAGAATGGTTGCCTTCTTTAGGTTTGCATTATTTACTCTATGAAGCAATGGGCTGGGAAAAACCAGAATTTGCGCATTTATCTTTAATTCTAAAACCAGAAGGAAAAGGGAAGTTGAGTAAACGAGACGGTGATAAATTCGGATTTCCAGTATTTCCGTTAAATTTCACCGATGCTGAGACTGGAACTGTTTCAAAAGGATACCGTGAAGAAGGCTATCTTCCAGATGCATTCATCAATATGGTTGCCTTGCTTGGTTGGAGTCCGGCGAATGATAGAGAAGTTTTAACATTAGAGGAAATGGTTGCTGAATTTGATTTAAATAAAGTTCATAAAGCTGGTGCAAGATTCAATAAAGAAAAAGCAGAATGGTTCAATAGCGAATATTTAAGATCAAAAACGGACGAAGAAGTTTTAGGACTTTTAAAGAATGTTGAGGGACTTAATCTTGCCAATTCAAGCGATGCTCAATTATTGCAGATCATTTCATTAATGAAAGAAAGAGCGGTTTTTGTGAGAGATATTTACAATGATGGGAAATTCTTTTTCGAAGCTCCAACTCAGTATGATGAGAAAGCAGTAAAGAAGTCTTGGAATGAAGCTGCCGTGGAAGTGATGAACGAATTTTCTTTAAAACTGCAGGATTCAGTATTCGAATCGGTAGCTTTAAAACAGGATATTCATGATTTTGCAGAAACGAAAAGTTTAGGAATGGGAAAAGTAATGATGCCACTTCGTTTGGCTTTGGTTGGCGAATTGAAAGGACCAGATGTGCCTGATATTATGCAAATCCTTGGAAAAGAAGAGACTATCGCAAGAATAAAAAATGCGGTCAATAATATCCAATAACTTTCTTTATTTTTTAGTAAATTTGAAGGATAATTTTAATAATAGAAATGGAATACTTAAGTTTTGAACTTCCGATAAAAGACCTGATGGATCAGTATCAAACCTGTTCATTGGTGGGCGAAGAAAGTGGTGTAGATGTCAAACTCGCCTGCTCGCAAATCGAAGATAAAATTATAGAAAAGAAAAAAGAAATCTATCATAACCTAACGCCGTGGCAGAGAGTACAACTTTCCCGTCATCCGGATCGTCCTTATACTTTGGATTTCATTAAAGGAATCACCGATAAAGACAGTTTCTTAGAATTACATGGTGATAGAAATTTCGCTGATGATCCTGCCATGATCGGTGGTTTAGCGACTATTGACGGACAAAGAGTAATGATCATCGGAACTCAGAAGGGAAGAACGACGAAGGAAAGACAATTCCGAAGATTCGGAATGAGTAATCCGGAAGGTTACCGAAAAGCCTTAAGATTAATGAAGCTCGCTGAAAAATTCCACATTCCTGTAATTTCTCTAATTGATACACCGGGAGCTTATCCTGGTTTAGAAGCGGAAGAACGCGGACAAGGTGAAGCGATTGCCCGTAATATTTTTGAAATGACCATGCTGAAAACTCCAATTTTCGTTTATATCATTGGTGAAGGAGCGAGTGGTGGAGCATTGGGAATTGGCGTTGGAAACAAAGTTTACATGCTTGAAAATACTTGGTACACGGTAATTGCGCCAGAAAGTTGTTCATCAATCCTTTGGAGAAACTGGGATCATAAAGAAGATGCAGCGAATGCATTGAAATTGACGCCTGCTGATGCATTAAAAGAAAAGTTCATTGATGGAATCGTAGAAGAACCGCTTGGTGGTGCACACTACGAACCACAAGTTGCGTATGATCATTTGAAAGCGTCTATTCTTCAAAATATCAAAGCGTTTTCTAAATTTACCGGTAAAGAATTAGAAACTCAGAGACAAGATAAATTTATTGCAATGGGTCAATTCAAAGGTTAAGAATTGATCATCTAAATTAAATAGAAAAATCCTGTAAGCAATTACAGGATTTTTTATGTTTTGAAGTGAATTGAAATTTATTCGAAAAGTTCAGCCGTATTTAAAACCGTTACTTTTCCGTCTTCACATCTGATTGCTTCTCCCGGGAAGTTTTGAATCATATGGTAGTCATGAGTTGCCATTACAACTGCAGAATTATTTTCAAAAGCAACTTGCTTTAATAAGGTCATAATTTCGTTAGAAGTTTCTGGATCCAGGTTACCAGTCGGCTCATCTGCTAAAATCAATTCTGGATGATTTAAAAGCGCTCTGGCGATCGCGACACGCTGTTGCTCGCCACCGGAAAGTTCGTGTGGCATTTTGTGCTTCTTGGATTTCATTCCAACACTTGCCAATACTTCATTGATCCGGTCATCCATTTTGGTTTTGTCATCCCAGCCAGTCGCCTCAAGGACGAACTTTAAATTCTTTTCAACAGTTCTGTCTGGAAGTAATTGAAAGTCTTGAAAAACGATTCCCAACTTTCTTCTTAGATTAGGAATTTCTGAGGGTCTCAATTTCGCTAAATCAAATCCTGCGATATGCCCTTGTCCAGAACTAAGCGGAATATGTCCGTAAAGTGTTTTCAACAATGAACTTTTCCCAGAACCTGTTTTCCCGATAAGGTAACAGAATCTTCCTTTTTTAATATTCAGGTTAACTTCATTAAGTACGGTGAAATTCTTCTGTGCAATTTTTGCATTTTTCAGATGGATTACATCTTGACCTTCCTGATAAGTATGTGGCATATCGACTTTGATTATTATTGATAATTGGGTTGCTGTAACAGCAGCTCAAAAGTAGAAAAAATCTTTCTGTTGAACGTACACTTTAGCAAATTTTAACAACAAAAAATGCTTGAAAATGTACTTTTCAAGCATGATATGTTATGATAATTCCAGAGATTATCTCTTAGCGCGTTGTGCACTTACTGTTAAACTCTTTCTGCCTTTTGCTCTTCTAGCAGCCAATATTCTTCTACCGTTAGGTGTTGACATTCTTAAACGGAAACCGTGTTTGTTTCTTTTTTTTCTTACAGATGGTTGAAATGTTCTTTTTGGCATTGCGATTATTTTTAAGTAAAAACTATATCTTATTTTTCAGACTGCAAATATAGGAAACTTTTTATTTACTACAAACTATATTTTAAATATTTATAAAAGAAAAAGAGACGAACTCCTAAAAGTAAATTTCTTCCTTATCTTAATTTGAATTTTTATTTTTTAATCAACTTATTAGTAGAGCTTTTCCCTTCTTTCTTTTCCATTTTCAGGATGTAGTCTCATTTCTTAAAAGTGTCGAATCTTTTAAGATCTTCACTTTAAAATTAATTCTATTTAACGGTTCAATTGAGTTTTTCATACAAGTGCTTGTCCTAAAATAAAAACAAAACCTATCTTTGCTCTTCTTAAAAAATATCCCAATAAATGTTTACTTCTACCGAAATTTCAGAGATTAAAGAACTTTTAATACCCAACCATAAAATTGTTATTATCACGCACTATAATCCTGATGGTGATGCAATTGGGTCCAGTTTAGGATTGAAACATTTTCTGAAACAAAAGGGTTTAGAAGCCGACGTGATCGTTCCAAATGATTTTCCTAAGTTTTTGAAATGGATGCCTGGCGCCAAGCAAGTTATCATTGCTGACTACAAAAGGAAACAAGCTGGAGAAGCCATTTATAATGCTGATGTTATTTTCATCTTAGATTTTAATGCTTCTCATCGAAGTGGGAATTTGGTCGGACCTTGGATTGAAAAAGCACGAGCAACAAAAATTTTAATTGATCATCATCAACAGCCAGATGATTTTCATTACGTGTATTCTGATGTAACAGTTCCGGCGACGTCGCAAATGGTTTATCATTTTATTCAGGAATTGAATGAAGAGAATTTAGTTAATAAAGATATTGCAGAATGTCTTTACACAGGAATTATGACCGATACAGGTGGTTTTCGTTTCCGCTCTACCAGTGCAACAACGCACAGAATTACCGCCAATTTAATTGAAAAAGGCGCAGATCCTGCCATGATTACTTCAAATACTTGGGATACAAATACGGTTTCAAGACTGCATCTTTTGGCTTTAATTTTAGGCAGAATTGAAGTTGTAAAAGATGGAAAAGTGGCGATTCTTTGGTTAAAGCGTGATGAGTTGAAAGAATTTGGTTTCCAAAAAGGAGACACTGAAGGTTTTGTGAATTACGGTTTAAGTATTATGGGGACGCAAGTTGCAGCATTTTTCATGGAAGATTTATATGATGATTTTATTAAAATCTCTTTCCGTTCCAAAGATGATGTCGATGTGAATCAATTTTCCAGAAACCATTTTAACGGTGGCGGACACATCAATGCCGCTGGTGGAAAATACATGAAATCCATCGAAGAAACCATCGAAGATTTTAAAGAAAAAATTGAGCAGGAGGAATTTTAGATGTAGAAGTTATCTGAGTGCAACAAATAACAACGCTACAATTGCAGGCAATGCCTGAACAAAAAAGATTTTCTTAGAAGCCGTTAGTGCACCATAAATTCCCGCGACAACTACGCAGCCCAGAAAAAAGTGCGCTACATTTTCTGACCATTCTGGATTAGAAATAAATAAAGACCAGATCAGTCCAGTCGATAAAAAACCATTATACAATCCTTGATTGGCAGCTAATGTTTTCGTTGGTTGAAATAGTTCGTCTTTCAAAGCGCCTTTAAAGGTTTTCTTTCCTAGAGTTTCCCAGGCAAACATTTCCATATATAGAATATAAAGATGCTCCAGCGCTACAATTCCTATCAGTATTTTCGAAATTATTTCCATGCGGAATGTTCTGTTATTAGGTTAAAAAACGAAATTTTTTGGCAGATGGTGAAGTAGTTCTGTATTAATTATTTCTGCGCAAATACTAGGTTTTTCCCAATGTCCATTGTGACCACAGTCCAATACATAAGATTTAATATTGGTTTTATCCGGTAGATTACTTATCACTAGATCTGTTTTGACGGCATTGTCATGTTTACCTGTAATCACAAGAATTTTTCCTTCAAATTGATCGAGAACAGAAGTTTTATCGCCCCTTTCAATCATTCCTTTTACGGCAGCCAGTACTCCGTCATTATTTGTAGATAATGCAATTTTCTTGGCATGTTCTATTTTTCCTTCTAAAAAATCTTTTTCATTTGGATTAAATAAATTCGGAACGCCCGCATTTACGTACGCAGGAAAAGCTTCTTTAATAATTCGTAAGCTTTTATGACGCTGCTCTTTTTTCTCTTCATCATCCGCAAAATAGGAGGAAAAAAATAAGGTAATACTTTTCAGAATTTCAGGAAACTTTTCTGTAAATGCCAAAGTGGTGTAGCCGCCCATAGAATGTCCGAGTAAATGAAACTCTCCGATATTTAAAGAATCGGTGACTTTTTTTACTTCGGTTGCCATGAATTTCATGGTGTGAATTTCACCCTTCACTTTAGATAGACCATGTCCTGGCAAATCGATTTTAATTAAAGTGAATTGATCAGAAAGATGAGCAGCCATCTCTTCCCAAATCGTTAAGTTTTCCATAAAACCATGGAGTAGAACAAGGTGCTCTTTTCCGCTGCCGGATATTTTGTAATTCAACATATTTCGTAATTTTTAAAAGTAAATATCGATATAATCTACGAATCCCGAAGAATTAATTTTATTTTGAAGTCTCCAGAAATTCCCTTTTCCTTCATCGGAGAAAGTCGTTTTCTTGTTTCTTTTATAAACAGTTCCATTAATTTTCTGTGTGATTTCACCATCGAAATTCAAATGCTTTTCTGTCACTTTTTTGATCGTTCCTTTAATTTCTAAAGTATTTTTTCCCGACTTTGCATTTCCTGAAATCTCATATAAATCTCTTCCTGTATTTTCAAAATTGACACTTCCTGTAAAGCCAGACGTCTCATCCGATGTAAATTTAAGCTGATGTTTTCCGCTCAAATCTTTTAAAACATTTTGCTGGTTTTTAAGCGCAGTTTTTTCATTCAGTTTTTGTCGTTCAACATTAATGGATTCTATTTTCTTGTTCTCAGCAGAAATAACCATGGAGTTGTCAATCTCTTTTTTGGAGCAGGATAAAATGGATAGGATAGAAATTAGGAGAATCGTTTTCTTCATTTTTGGTAATACTATTTTCCTCAAATTTAATTAAAAATTTGAGTTGAGAATTAATTTACAAGAATCTTAAAAGAGAATTTTGCTTAAAGTTTCGTTTTAGAATCCATAACAATCGTTACAGGTCCGTCATTTAATAAAGAAACCTTCATGTCTGCGCCGAAAATACCGCTCTCAATTTTTAAATTCGATTGAGCAATTTCTGTTTTGAAATAGTCAAATAATGGAATGGCTTTATCTGGTTTAGCTGCTTTGATAAAAGAAGGGCGATTTCCTTTTTTATAATCTGCAATTAAAGTAAACTGACTGATGCAAAGGATTTCTCCCGTAATATCCAAAACAGATAAGTTGAGTTTTCCATCTTCATCACCAAAAATCCTTAAGTTCAAAATTTTCTGAACAAGCCAGTCGGCATCGGCTTTTTCATCTTCTTCATCGATTCCTATTAATAAGAGTAAGCCATGGGAGATTTCGCCTACTATTTCACCATCAACTTTTACATTGGCTTCAGAAACTCTTTGGATAACTGCTTTCATTTTAGAAGATTGATTTAAAATCTGGTTTAATAATAAACAGATAAAATTTTAGTGTTCGTATCGTAACTGTAAGGATAGGTTTTGGGAGGAACTTGGGCGATTTTTGTAGGTTCGCCAGTGATGGTAATCCATTCTGCTCCATCTTTAGGACAAACTATTTTAATATCATTTTCCACACTTAAAGTAGTGTCGCCATCTGGACAAATATGTGGTGCATTTCGATCAAAAACTTTGAAACCATTAGTCGTCCTTACCACAATTAATCCTCTCGTTCCGGCTTGCTGTTCGTTGACATAAATCCAGCCGCCAACATTCTGTAAATTAAAATAAGTAGGAAGATTAAGATTCAAAATAACATTGATCGGCGTGTTTGGGAAGCAACTTACCGTTTCTTCACGGTTGCTGCAGGAAGTGAAATTTAAAATACTAAATAGTAGAATTATAGAGAAAAAGGCTTTGGATATATTTCCTTTCATTTAAAATAAATTTATATCTTTGTGAAACAATCAACACAAAAAACATTGTCCGACAAATGTCGGATTATTTTTTTATACTAACGTTAAATATTAGAAATTA
>NZ_JBGZYM010000111.1:0-18316 GCF_041824135.1 Kaistella sp.
GATGATGGATGATGGATGATGGATGATATTAAAATAAAGTGAGCGAACGAAAAGTCAAAATATAAAAACTTCAGATGTTGATCAATTTTTGAACTATTAATTGGTTTTCATTTTAGATCGGGTTTGCGTGAGGCCGGAGGGCATTGTTGGAGCTCTTTTTCTGCGGCTGGTTTGGCGGTGGCAGAAAAAAGCGACTGCCCATAGACCGACCTTTTTTTTGCACTGGCATTGTTGGGGCTGGAAAAAAAGGGCACGCCCAAAATAATTCAAACAAAAGTAGTAAATTTGCGCCATGAACGAAAGCAACAGACAAAGAAAAGTCGCCCAGGTGATACAGGAAGATTTCGCTGAATACTTCCGCAAACAAGCTTCGGAAAGCAAACAGTCTTTTTTAATCTCCGTATCTGATGTGAAAGTAACGGCGGATCTAAGCATTGCCAAAATTTACCTGAGTATTTTCCCAACAGAATACCGACAGTCGATTATGAAGGAAATTCTGGTGAACAAAACTCAGTACAGAAACTTTCTGGGACAGAAAATGGGTAAACAGGTTCGTATTATTCCGGAACTGAATTTTTATCTGGACACGACTTTGGATGACGTTGAAAAAATTGAAAAAGAATTGAGAGGCGAAGGTGATAATCCGATCCTTTAATCTGTTGTAAACCGTAATTTTCTTTTGAAAAACACTTCATTTTATATCGCTACCCGCTATCTTCTGGCTCGGAAAGGAAGTACCGCTGTCACTTTTATTACGTGGCTGGCGGCAGTGGCCATGATGGTTGCCGTGGCTGCGATGTTTATTATTATTTCTGTTTTTTCTGGGTTAGAGGATCTTAATCAGGATCTGATCACCAATCTTCACGCGGACCTTACCGTTAAAAGCGCCAAAGGAAAAGTGCTTCCTAACATTGAGAAAGCTACCAAAATAATTGGTGCAAATAAAGAGATTGCTCATTATTCGAAAGTAATTGAAGAAAAGGCTTACGTTCGTTTTCGCGAGAACGGGGATATTGCCAATCTTCGTGGGGTAGATTCTGCCTACATTTTCGTCAATCCTATTAATAAGAATATTTTCTACGGCACTTATCCGAGTTTTAAATTTTCCAACGAAGTCTTGATGGAAAACAAGCTGGATAACCGACTGACCATTCCAGTGGGTGAAGGTGCTGATTACGCTACGATCCTGATGCCGAAACCTGGCACGGGAATGATCAGCAAGGAAGAAGATATTTTTACCAAACGAGACATTTATGTTTCCGGCATTTTTCCGGGTAATGATCAACTCGACAATACAATCATTTCGCCAATCGAACTGGCGCAGGAATTATTGAATTTGCCAAAAAATTCTGCGTATCAGATCGTCATCAAATTGAAAAATCCTGAAAAAGCGGATGAGGTTAAAGAGCAACTTTCAAAACTATTGGGAAGTAACTATGATTTAAAAACCAAGAAAGAAGAAAATGCCGCTTTCTGGAAAATGATCAATACGGAGAAACTATTCATTTATCTGATTTTTGCGTTGGTGATTTTCATTACCACTTTTAATTTAGCTGGTGCGATTATTATTTTGCAGCTGGATAAAAAAGAACAGGCAAAATCTTTGATTTCATTAGGAATGAATTTGAAATCATTGCGGAATATTTATTTTTATACGGGTCTTTTGATCGTTATTTTTGGGATTATCAGCGGGTTGATATTAGGAACGATCATGTGTTTTATTCAAATTAACACTGGTTTCTTTAAGGCCGGCAGTAATACTGATTTGGCTTTCCCCGTTCGCATTATCGCCAAGAACTTTTTCATCGTAAGCGCTACCGCCGGAATTTTCGGTTTGGTTGTCGCATGGCTTTTCTCTAAGGTGAATAAAAGTCATTTCAAAGCCGATTAATTTTTGCTCTAGTTTTTTAAGTACCTTTGACCTCCTTTTTTAAATGGATGTTGGTCGTCGATTTTGATGTCCTCACTTCTTAAAAAAGGCCATTTTAATTTTAAAAAAACGCACTTTAATTATCATTTTGAAATGAAAAAAATCTTTACTTTTTTAATCGCAGCAACCATCACAGGTTCTTCGTTTGCACAAGCTCCAGCTAATTATTACAATGGAACCAACGGATTAACTGGTTACACCTTAAAAACAAAATTAAACACCCTAATTTCTGAAGCCAGTGGAGCACAGGATTTAGGTTACGGTGGTTTATGGATTACCTACGCGACCTCTGATGTCGATAAATATTTTGAAAACAACGGAACTTTGCTCGATATGTATTCCGAAAAACCAGCGGGTCTGGATCTTTATGAATATAAGATTGGATCTTTCAACAATGGTGGAAACCAATGTGGATCTCAAAATCAGAATAGAGAAGGTTTTTGTTACAACCGTGAACACTCTTTACCCAAAAGTTATTTTGGCGGACAAAATATGGTGCCAATGGCGAATGATGCTCACTTTGTCGTACCTTCAGATTATTATGTGAATAGCCAGCGGGGAAATTTTCCTTATGGAGAAACGAGTTCACCAGCTTGGACTTCCAGCAACGGCAGCAAGATCGGTACTTCTAATTTTCCAGGATATAATGGAACCATCTTCGAACCGATTGATGCTTTCAAAGGAGACTTTGCCAGAATGCACCTTTTCTTTGTAACGCGATATGAAGATAAACTGACTTCGTTTGTAGAGTTTCAGAGTGCTGCCAATCCTTTGGATGGAACGGTTGACAGAGGTTATAAGCAATGGTATATTAATTTACTTTTGAAATGGGCGGCTCAGGATCCCGTTTCTCAACAAGAAATTGACCGTAACAATGCCATCTATGCAAGACAGAAAAATAGAAACCCATTTATTGATCATCCAGAGTGGGTGAATTTGATCTGGACCTCTACCCTTTCTACCACCGAAACTTCATCCTTAAAAAAGAATGTTTCTATTTATCCGAATCCGGTTAGAAATGGCGAGTTGAATCTTCACGGTTATGGTGTGGGAGAACTTACCAGTGCTCAGATTTATTCAATGGATGGAAAATTAATTCAAACCGTTAATCAGAATTTTAAAAACTCACCGAAGATCATTCTTAAAGACCAAACGAAAGGCGTTTATATTTTAAAAACCAATCAACAGTCTGTGAAATTCATTGTTCAATAATTTCAAGAAACTTTAAAATATACCGGCGCTTATTGTAAGTTGCTGGTTTTTATTTTTTATCTAAAAAGAATTTATAATCACTTAGTGAAATCTTTCAATGATCCTAAAATTATGACTGCATTACATTTTTCATATTGCCCCTATCTTCTAATGAATTAATATTCTCTAACTTTACTGTCCCAATTTAAATAAATATTATGAAGAAATTGACTACTCTTTTGCTGGGCTTTTTGTTTAGCATGACTTTAGCGCAGGCACCTGCTAATTATTACAACGGCACTTCTGGTTTAACCGGAGCCGCGTTAAAAACAAAACTCAGCCAGATTATTTCAGCCGGAGCTCAGGATAAAGGATATGACGGATTATTTAGTGCCTATCCTTCCACTGACACCGACAGCTTTTATGAAAATGACGGAAGTGTTCTCGATATGTATTCTGAAAATCCCAACGGTGCCGATCCTTATACCTACAGACACGGTCAGAAAAAATGTGGAAATTACAGTATTGAAGGCGACTGTTACAACCGGGAACACGTGATTCCACAAAGTTTCTTTGGTAAAAAAGCACCCATGGTTTCTGATGTTCACCATATTCGTCCAACTGATGGAAAAGTAAATGGAATGCGCAGCAACTATCCGTTCGGAAAAGTAAACAACCCTTCTTATTTATCAAAGAATGGAAGTAAAACCGGACCTTCTGTATCTGCTGGATACACGGGAACGGTTTTCGAACCGATTGATGAATTTAAAGGCGATATCGCGAGAATGGTTTTCTATTTTGTAACCCGATATGAAACAAGACTTTCAACATTTTCATCCGGCGGAATGTTGGGTGGCTCTGCTTATCCAGGTTTACAGGAATGGGAAAAAGACGTGTTGATGACCTGGGCCGCACAGGATCCGGTTTCTCCAGCAGAAGTGGTTCGAAACAATGCTTCCTATATTTTTCAAGGAAACAGAAATCCTTTTATTGATCACCCAGAATGGATTCAAACAATTTGGGGAACGCAGATCATCGATACCGAAGCACCTTCTACACCGACCAATTTAGCAGTTGCTTCTACTTCTACCACTTTCGCCAATTTAACCTGGACGGCTTCTACCGATAATATCGCCGTAGCTTATTATAAAGTTTACGTTGATGGTATTTTCCACATGAACTCGAGTAGTAATTCAGCAACTGTTTCGGGATTGAACCAAGGAACAACTTACACCTTCTATGTCATCGCTTCTGATGCGGCAGGAAATGTTTCTCCGCAAAGTAATACCGCTACCGGAACTACTTTAATCGATAATGAAGCGCCAACAGCAGCTACCAATTTAACTTTAGGCTCTGTCGGAACCAATAGTGTTGCGATCAGTTGGACCGCAGCAACCGATAATATCGGCGTTGCCTCTTATGACATTTATGTAAATGGACAATTGATGGGGTCGACCACCGATACCAATTCTAATATTGCGAACCTGAATCCTTCTACCGTTTATACGCTTTATGTAGTGGCAAAAGATGCGGCCGGAAATGTTTCTCCGCCAAGTAACTCTGTAACTGCGACTACTCAAGCAATTGGCTTAAACTGTGGTGATGAAAATTTCGAAACGATTCCGGTAGCGGCTTCTACCTACTCTACTTATAACTGGACAAGCAATGGAATTTCCTGGACTTCTGAAGATTCCAGAACCGATGAAACGATCAATGGTCGAGCGATCACCGTCAGAGACGGTTTTCTAACCGCCTTATCGGCACCGAACGGAATCGGTGATCTTACAGTGACCACCCAAAGAAAATTCTCTGGAGGAAGCGGAACTTTTAAAATTGTCATTAATGATGTAGATACCGGAAAAACGATTCCATACAGTAACGTCATCACGACCACAACCGTGACCGGACTTAACGTTTCTGGAAACGTGGAAATTAGTTTGGTGAATAGCAGTACTTCAAACCGTGTCGCGATTGATGACATGAAATGGACCTGCTACGATGATGGTTTAGCCACCAATGAAAATGCAGCTACTAAATCTAATTTAACGATTTATCCAAACCCTGTTAAAAATGGAGAGCTGAACATCAGCGGTAAGAATTTAGGTAATATTGAAATAGCGCAGATTTTTGATTATAGTGGAAAACTGGTGCTGACCATTTCTCAACCCTTCAAAAACAGCAATAAGATCATGCTTAAAAATTTACCAAAAGGAGTTTATATTTTAAGAGTGGATAGAAACAGTCTTAAGTTTATTATTCAATAACTATAGTATCAAAAATGCAAAAGAGAATTTTATTGCTGTGTTTTTTACTAAGTTCGTTCGCGTATTTTTTTTGGAATTTTAAAGCGAAAATTATTACTACCGATGGTAAACAGCATTCAGGTTATCTGTCTGAACTTGATTATTATGACGTGGAAAATAGAGAACCACAAGACCTTTACAAAATGTTTTTGTACGATAGTGAAAGAAAAAGAAAGTCATCGTTTCTGAAATTTGATGTTTCTGAAATTAAATCAATTTATATCTATAACAAGAAAGATCAAAAAATTCAGTTTGTATTTGTGAAACCAACGCTGGAGCAGTTTGAAAGTACAAAGTTTCACTATCGTAAATATCATAAACCAAAAGAAAAGGCTGAAGAATTGTCGTATGAAAGTGCATGGATTACAATGGTAATGGTTAAAGAAGGGAAAGATCTGGATCTACTTTGTGATTTCCTTTGGATCAACTTTAAAGTTTCCCAAGAAGACAACACTTTCATCACCGATTATTACAACAGGTACTTTGTGAAGGAAAAAAAATCGAATGTGCCAAAACCTTTGGGTTTCATAAGTAAAATAAAGGATAATGGATACCACCTTTTATTAGTCGGTAACAATAAACTTTTTGAAGAGAACGCTGTCGAAATTTTCGCAGATTACTGTCCAAAAATGATCAACGATTTACAGACTAAAAATTTTGTTTTCGGAAATAAGATCTTGAAAGTTTTCGATTATTATCTTCGGAATTGTAATTAATAATAATTTAAATAAATATTACGAAAGGCTGATGGTTTACATCAGTCTTTTTTTTAATTTTGACTTATGGATCAACACATCAAACTCGGCCTTATCGGGAAAAATATTTCCTATTCTTTTTCTAAAAATTATTTTGAAACGAAGTTTAAAAAGTTATTTCTAAAAAATCATACCTACTCTATTTTTGATCTGAATGATATTGCGGAAGTTGACCAGGTTTTCAAAAACCAAAACCTCACTGGACTTAATGTGACGATTCCTTTTAAAGAAAAAATAATTCCTTATCTCGATGAGCTGAGTGATGAAGCTGAAAAAATTGGAGCGGTCAATACCATTCTCATCAAAGACAATATCAAAAAAGGATTTAATACCGACGCTTTTGGATTTGAAAAAACATTATTACTTCATAAAAAAGACCATCATCAATCGGCTTTAATTTTAGGAAATGGTGGCGCCGCAAAAGCGGTGAAATATATTTTAGAAAAACACGGTATCACTTACCAAACCGTTACCAGAACTGGCGATCTGAATTTTGAAAACTTGACAGAACAAATCGTTGCCAATCATTCTTTGATTATCCAATGTACACCTGTCGGCACGTTTCCAAAGGTGGAAGATTGTCTTGATTTTCCTTTTGCAGGATTGACTTCTCAGCATTTAGTTATTGATCTTATTTACAATCCTGATTATACTTCGTTTATTAAAATGGCTTCTGAAAATGAGGCAAAAACGGTCAATGGTTTTTATATGCTTGAACAACAAGCAGAAAAAGCCTGGGAAATTTGGAATGTTCAAAAAAAATAAGTTAATTTAGTGCACGGTTTACTATGAAAAATAAGAAGCCCGATAAATAAAATAAAACGACTGCTATGATTACAGAAGATTCACTTTCTGAGAACCACGACAAGAAACCTGAGCAAGAAGAAATTTTAGATCAAAATCCCTTTGAAACTCCAAGTGCAAATGAAGATGCGCCACCCACAGAAATGGACGAACCTGCGATAGAAGAACCACAGGAGAAACCAGAACCTCAAAAAGATCCGGAGGAAGAAACACCGGTATTAGGCGAAGCACTTTTAGAAACCAGTGCAGAAACAGGCGAACCAAATATAACTCCAGAGATTGGCAAACATACAGATGAAAGCACACTCATCCTGGAAGAAGTAGCTTTGGAATTAAGTCCGGATGTCGAAATTTCTTCAAATGATGAGGTTACTGAGCACGAGATCGACACTGAGCAAAATAGCGTAACCGAGCAGGATGTTGTGGAAAATAACACTCCAAAACAAGACGATCAACAAACGAATAACCTGACTGAACAAAATTTACAGTCGGACACTGAAGAATCAACTCCTCATTCAGAGAATGTGAAAGATCATGTTGCTTCTACTTCCGATAAAAAGGATGAAAAGGAGCAGGATAATCATGAAGAGGAATTAGAGAGCATCGAATCATTATCATTGACTGAAGTTTTAACAGCAATGGAAACCATTGTTAACAAAGAGGATGCTGGTGCTCATTTCAAAAAATTCAATCAGTTAAAAGAGCAGGCGAATCATTTGATTCACGATCAAACTGAAGATCTAAAAAGTGAATTTGTAGCGGCCGGAAATCCAGTTGAGCTTTTCAGCAATCAACACCCGTCGCAGGCAAAACTTTCTGGAATTTTGCATGTTTATCGTGAAAAGAACGATGAATATCACAAGAAGCAAGAAGAAAATCACCATAAAAATTTAGAGCATCGTCAGTCGATTATTGACAGTCTTAAAAATCTCTATACCAACACCGAAGCAGGAACCAATCTTTTCAAAGCGATTCGCGAAATTAAAGAAGACTGGAAAAATGCAGGACAAGTTGCCAAATCTGAATTCAAATTACTGAACAATAACTACTTCCACCATTTAAACCAGTTCTATCAAATGCTTGATATGAACAAAGAATATATGGAGCAGGAATTTGCGCATAACTTGGAAAAGAGGCAGCACATTATTGAACGAGCGAAAGAATTACAATCCGAACCTTCTGTGCAGAAAGCGTTGAATGAACTGCAATATCTTCATAAACTTTGGAAAGAAGAAGCAGAACCGGTTGCAGAAGAATTCAGAGAAAAAACGTGGGACGAATTCAAAGAGATTTCCAATAAAATTCACGATAGAAAATCGGAACTGACCGAACAGATCGAAAAGGAACAAAACGATAACCTGGTTCGCAAGAATGAGATTATCGAGGAAATCAAAAAAATGGCCGCTGCCGTTAAAGAAACGAATCACAATTACTGGCAGAACTCCATTAAGAAAGTAGAAGCTTTACGAACTGAATTCCTGAAATTAGGAAATGTTCCAAGAAAAGTTTCTAATCAAAACTGGAATGATTTCAAAGAGCATCTCAGAAACTTTAATGTTAAGAAAAACGAATTTTACAAAGGTTTAAAGAATTCTCAACAAACGAATCTTGATGAAAAATTAAATCTGATTCAAACTGCCAAAGACAATATGCTATCTGAGGAATGGGAAATCACGGTTCCTTTATTTAAAAAATTACAGGAAGACTGGAAAAAAGTTGGTCACGTGCCAAGAAGCATGACCAATAAAGTTTGGGATGATTTCCGCGAAGCTTGCAATACTTTCTTTAATAATTACAGAGAGAAAAACAACGCTACGAACGATAACTGGAAAGAGAATTTCAAAACTAAGAGATCACTTCTTGATGAGTTAAAAGCAATCGGCGATGAAGAAGGAAGTGTAGAAAAAATAGAGCAGATCAAATCAAAATGGAATGCCATCGGAAAAGTTCCAAGAGAGAAGATTACCATTAATACAGAGTTTAACAAAGTACTTCGCGACAAATTGAAACTGAATAAGATTCATGAGTATGATCTAAGAGAAGAGGGACTTTCTGAAAATCAGGTTACGGATAAAGCCAGAAAAATCAAAAATCAAATTGCTGATCTGGAAGCTGAAATCGTGAAGATGGAAAACAACCTTGGGTTCTTTAGCAATCCATCCCGTGAAAATCCTTTGTTACGCGAAACTTACGAAAAAATCGATGATAAAAAATCGCAACTCGAAAGTATGAAACAAAGCTTGCACAGTATTCTCATTGGCGAAAATCAATAAAAGATGATATTAAAAAAAATATTTCTACTGCTTTTGATCAGTACTTTATCATTAGTTAAAGCACAGGACGTTCCGGATCTGTTATCAATTCCGGGTCCGATTGAATATGATGGAACCGAATATTTTTTAACGTGGAGCAAGCCAATGTCCAAGACGCTTTCTCGTCAGCAATATTTGCCCAGCGATGAGAGAATCGAAGATTTTACGAAACTACTCGACTTCTCCTATTTCAATAAAGAAATAGAAATGGAGTTAGCAGTTCGTCAGAAAGTAGAGGGAATTCAGCAACGGGAAAAGTCAGATAAATTTGCGAAAGTAAATGTGATTGAAAGTCCGGATGGAAAAGAATATATCGTTGATTATTTTATTTCTGAAAGTCCAGAAAAAGGAGATTCTTTTATCGAGTACAACGTGTATCGTTTTAAAACGTATGACAACGGCACGAATAAAAGTTTCCTGATTTTAGCTCACGCAACAAGAATGTATGGCGATTTAAAATCTTCGGCAAAGTCATTGGCCAGACAAAGAGATCATCTCATTACCACGATGATTGAATTTAAAATCCCGGAGATTAAAGTTGTCCCTCAAAATTAATTTTTAATTATAAAAAATAAAACACTCGACCACTTGTTGAGTGTTTTTTAATTCAGATGAACCACGAAATTTACATGCAGCGTTGTCTTGATCTGGCGCAGAAAGCTTTAGGCAAAACCTATCCAAACCCAATGGTCGGTTGCGTTATTGTACATAATGACGTAATTATTGGTGAAGGTTTTCATGAGAAAGCTGGAGAAGCTCACGCCGAGATCCACGCTATTAACAGTGTGACAAATTCTGAATTATTAAAGGAGTCCACCATTTATGTTTCGTTGGAGCCGTGCGCTCATTTTGGGAAAACGCCGCCATGCGCTACTACAATTGTGGAAATTGGTTTTAAAAAAGTAGTCATCGGAACTCTGGATTCTCACGACAAAGTGAATGGAAAAGGGAAAAAAATTATAGAAGATGCCGGAATTGAAGTTATTTCTGGAGTTTTGGAAAAGCAATGTAAGGAGTTGAATAAACGGTTTTTTACTTTCCATCAAAAACAAAGACCTTTCATCATTTTAAAATGGGCAGAATCTGCTGATGGATTTTTAGATAAAGATTTTAAACCAACTCAAATAGGAAATCCACTAACGAAGCAGTTTGTTCATCAATTAAGAAGTCAGGAACATGCAATTTTAGTTGGAACTCAGACTGCTTTGACCGACAATCCCAGTTTGACAACGCGTGAGGTTGTAGGTCGGAATCCAGTCAGAATTTTAATTGATTTTGAATTAAAGGTTCCGCCACATTTCAATCTGTATAATAAGGAAGCGCAAACAATTGTTTTCAATTCAGATAAAGAATCCATCGAAGAAAATATCACTTTCATTAAAATTTCTAGAGAAAATTTTTTAGAAAATTTAATGCAAAAACTAATTGAACAGCATATTCAATCGGTCATCATTGAAGGTGGTCATTTTACTCTTCAACAGTTTATCGACGAGAATCTCCGGGATGAAACCATCATCATCAAAAACGAAAAGCTGCACTTATTGAAGGGAACTAACGCTCCGAACTTCAAAGCTCAAAAGTTTGAAGCAAAACAATTTCGAGACAATACGATCGAATTCTATAAAAATTCTTAATCATGGAGTTTTCCTATGACACGATCAAATCACCAGTTGACAATATGCTTCTTAAAGAAAAAGGAAGCAAATTCATCGGCTTTGCGTTTCCCGTCGAAAATGAAAAAGAGGTGAAAGAAGCTTTGGGAAAAGTGAAAGAAGAACATCCAAAAGCGACGCATCATTGCTACGCGTTTCGGTTGGGAATCACAGGCGAGAATTACCGGGCGAATGACGATGGTGAACCTTCTGGAAGTGCGGGCTTACCAATTTATAATCAATTGCTAGACAATAATGTTACCCAAATTTTAGTGATTGCTGTTCGATATTATGGTGGGACAAAATTAGGCGTTTCGGGTTTAGTGAAAGCGTATAAAGAAACGGCAAAATTCACTTTAGAATCCTGTCAGATCATCACCAAAGAATTGCAATCTGATATCGAAATCCAATTTGATTTTAATCAGCAGAATGTGATTTTTACTTTGCTCAATAAATTCGGAGCAAAAATCATCGACTTTCAAACAGAGGAGAAATGTACTATTTCAGCCAAACTGAAAACCTCTGAAAAAGAAAACATCTCAGAACAATTGTCTGAGATGCAAAATATTTCGTTTGAATTTTTAAATTAAATAGAAGAACCTTCTATTGTAACAAAAATCTTCTTTTAAACTTGAATCTTTTTACTTTTTACTTGGCTCTTCCTAATCTCTTCTTCCCATCAACATAGAAGCCCAATATAAAAGCTGAGCTAATGATCCTAAAGCCGCTACCACATAAGTTCTGGCTGCCCAAGTCAAAGAATCTTTAACGCCAACATATTCTTCTGCGGTTACAGTACCTGTATCTTTCAACCATTTCATGGCTCTGTTACTCGCATCATATTCTACTGGCAAAGTCACGAAGGAAAAGAGCGTAGTCACTGCAAACAGCGCTACACCTATTGCAAGAACCGTTGTATTTCCATTTGGATTCTCGATTGTTCTGGTAGCTCCCATTAATACGATACCTCCTATTAAGACGAACTGCATTAAATTAGAACTGATGTTAACCATCGGAACCAACTTTGATCGCAATTGCAACATAGAGTAACCAACTGCGTGTTGAACAGCATGTCCACATTCGTGAGCCGCAACTGCAGCTGCAGCAGCATTTCTTTGCATGTAAACGCCTTCGGATAAATTAACTGTTTTGTCTGCTGGATTATAATGATCGGTCAATTGTCCGGGAACTGAAATCACTTTAACATCATTGATATTATTGTCCCTCAACATTTTTTCTGCCACTTCTTTACCAGACATTCCATTGCGCAAATGAACTTGCGAATAATGTGCGAATTTTGATTTAAGCCTCGATGAAACCAACCAACTTACCAGCATTGAAATTCCGATAATTAAATAATAACCTGTCATTTTATTTTTAGTTTTTAAATTTTAATAAACGTTTATATGTTAATAAAAAACGTGCCAAAGTTTTTAGTTTTGCACGAATGATTTATCTTTGTTTTTTCCAAACTAAACCTGATGAATGTGATTACGATTCTTGAAGTAAAAACCGATGATGATTTAAAAAATTTCATCAAATTTCCGATGGAACTTTACAAAAATAACAAAAATTATGTACCGCCCTTAATTAACGATGAAAAAAACATCTGGAGGCGTGAAGAAAACGCGGCTTTAGACTATTCCGAGTTCAAAAGATATCTTGCTTACAAAGACGGAAAAGTTGCTGGTAGAATTGCGGTGATGATCAATCATAAAGAAGTAAACGAATTGGGCATCAGCAAGGTGCGTTTCGGCTGGTTAGATTTTATTGATGATTTAGAAGTTACGAAAGCATTAATCCAAACTGCGATTGAATACGCCAAAGAAAAAAAGATGGCTAAAATTGAAGGGCCGATGGGTTTTACCAATTTAGATAAATCTGGAATGTTGACCGTGGGATTTGACAAAATTGCTACCATGATCGGGTTGTACAACTTTGAATATTATCCTGCGCATTTAGAGCAGTTAGGTTTAGTGAAAGAAAAAGAATGGGTAGAATTCGAATTGGATTTCCCAACAGTCCTCTCAGAAAAAGTTCAGAAATTCAGTCATCTGATTGCTGAAAAATATAAATTAAGAGTTTTGGAGTTTAACAGCAAGAAGGAAATCCTTCCTTATGTAGAGCCCATGTTCAGACTTTTAGACGAAACTTACAAAACGCTTTCAACCTACACTCCTATCACCGACGAACAAATCAAGACCTATCGTGATAAATATTTCAATTTTATTGATAAAGATTATATTGTTTGCGTCGTAGATGAACATGATGAATTGATTTCATTTGCCATCACCATGCCTTCTTACTCTAAAGCATTACAAAAAGCCAATGGGAAATTATTTCCTTTCGGTTGGTACCATTTTTTGCAGGCCGGAAAGAAAAATTTACGGGCAAATTTTTATTTGATTGGAATTCATCCAGAATATCAGAGACGTGGGGTAACATCAATTATATTTAAAGAAATCTGGCGAAACTTCAGCAAAAAAGGCGTGAAAATTTTGGAAACCAATCCGGAACTTGAAGAAAATAAAAGTGTGCAGGTTCTTTGGCAAGATTATAATCCGGTCAATCATAAACGCCGCCGGACTTATTCTATGGAAATTCAGAACGAAGAAGCAAAATAATATGAAAAAACAACTTTATATATACGCAGGTTTAATTGTCGCCTTTATCATCTACAACCAGTTTTTTCAGGTTCAGGACGACCGTTTGAATGAAGGAATCAATATACTGTTTGCGAGCGTTTTATTTCTATACATCGGTTACCTGGCTTATCTGCTTTTAAAAAGAATCAAGGATACCGGCAAAAAGTAGCATATTAATTCTCTCTATTTAATATTTCCGCACTAACAATGATATTTAAGGTTTATAATTTTTTCTATAAAAGTTAATTCCTTAAATTTGCCTGATTAAGAAAATAATGTTAAGATGAATCTTCCCGAAAATTATATCCCGATTATTATTCAGATTGCGGTAGCTGCTGGTTTCGTTTTACTCTCCATTTTAGGAACTCATTTTTTAGGACCAAGACAAAAGTCGACGTCTACGAAAAAGAATGAAGCGTTCGAATGTGGTGTAGAAGTAGAAGGAAACGCCAGAACTCCCTTTTCTGTTAAGTATTTTTTGACTGCAATACTTTTCGTATTGTTCGATATCGAGATCGTCTTTTTCTATCCTTATGCGGTAAACATCCGTGAATTTGGGGTTGAAGGATTCTTCGCAGTTCTTACCTTTATCTCTGTCTTTTTCATCGCTTTCCTTTATGTATGGAAACGTGGTGCACTCGACTGGGATAAATAGTGTAAAAATAACTTTTTAGTAACTTTAAGAAAATTAAAATGTCTGATAATAAACCAGTAATAAGAATGGATGCGGAAGCGCCAGACGGTTTTGAAGGAGAAGGATTTTTTGCCACCAAACTCAGCAGTGTGATTGGTATGGCTCGGAAATTTTCCCTTTGGCCTTTGCCTTTTGCTACCTCATGTTGCGGAATCGAATTTATGGCTACTTTAAATCCAACTTTTGATGCCTCTAGATTTGGAATGGAAAAGAACTCTTTTTCGCCAAGACAAGCGGATATGTTGATGGTTTGTGGAACCATTTCTAAAAAATTAGGTCCGGTTTTAAAACAAGTTTATACTCAAATGGCTGAGCCAAAATGGGTCGTTGCTGTTGGAGCTTGTGCTTCAAGCGGTGGTATTTTCGATACGTATTCCGTTTTACAGGGAATTGATAAAATTATTCCAGTTGACGTTTATGTACCGGGTTGTCCCCCAAGACCAGAACAAATTATTGAAGGCGTTATGCAGGTTCAAGCTTTATGCGAAAGTGAAAGCATCCGTAGAAGAGATTTGCCAGAGTACCAACAATTATTAGCATCTTACGATATAGATTAATAGAAATGACGAATGAATTTGTTTTAGAAGCAATTACCAGAGAGTTTCCCGAATCTGTAATTTCTCACGATACGCCTTATGATTTCCTAACTTTAGAAATAAAGAAAGAAGATATCAAAAAGGTGATTCATCATTTAAGGGATTCTTCACTTCAAATTAATTTTTTAACAGACATCTGCGGTATTCATTATCCAGAAAATCCTGAAAAAGAACTTGGCGTTATTTATCACCTTCATAATATGATGACTAATTTTAGAATTCGTCTAAAGGTTTTTATGCCGAGAGAAAATGCTGAAGTTGATACCATGACTGATCTTTACGCTGGTGCCAACTGGATGGAAAGAGAAACTTTTGATTTCTATGGAATTAAATTTAAAGGTCATCCAGATTTAAGAGTGATTTTGAATATGGAAGATTTGGGCTATCACCCAATGTTGAAAGAATATCGTTTGGAAGATGGTACCAGAACCGACAAAGACGATAAAATGTTCGGAAGATAATTGGTTTAAAGGAAACCCTTTTTACTTAAAGTCAAAAAATTATGAAAGACAACGCACTCTCCAATATACTGAACCAACACGAAGCTAAGGAACAAATTGACGGTCAATTATACACCTTAAATCTTGGTCCAACGCACCCGGCGACTCACGGAATTTTCCAGAACGTCCTTACAATGGATGGAGAAAGAATTCTTCACGCTGAGCAAACTGTTGGATACATTCACCGCGCTTTTGAAAAAATTTCTGAACGCAGAAACTTTACTCAGATTACCACGCTAACCGACCGAATGAATTATTGTTCGGCGCCTATTAATAATTTAGGCTGGCATATGACCGTGGAGAAACTCATCGGTTGTGAAGTTCCCAAACGTGTAGATTATATGCGTGTTATTATGATGGAACTGGCTCGGATTACAGATCACATGATTTGCAACGGAGTTACCGCAATGGATGCAGGTGCGATTACAGGATTAACTTACCTCTTTAGAGAAAGAGAAAAAGTATATGAAATGTATGAAGAAGTTTGTGGAGCACGATTAACGACCAACATGGGAAGAATTGGTGGATTCGAAAGAGATTTTAGTCCTAAATTTCATGAGCTGTTGAGTGGTTGGTTAAAAACATTCCCCAGAATTTGGGGTGAATTCTGTTCTTTAAATGAAAGAAACAGAATCTTCATGGATAGAACGATCAAAGCCGGACCTATTTCCGCGGAAAGAGCTTTAAGTTACGGATTTACAGGTCCGAATTTAAGAGCGGCTGGTGTTGATTATGATGTTCGTGTGGCAACTCCTTACTCTTCTTATCAAGATTTTGATTTCATTATTCCGGTTGGAACTGCCGGAGATACCTACGACCGATTTATGGTTCGCCAACAAGAGGTTTGGGAAAGTTTAAAAATTATCGAACAAGCCTATAAAAACTTACCTGCTGGACCTTTCCATGCAGATGTTCCTGATTTTTATCTTCCAGAAAAAGCAGATGTTTATAATAATATGGAAGCTTTGATCTATCACTTTAAAATTGTGATGGGAGAAACTGAAGTTCCGAAAGGAGAAGTTTACCATAGTGTTGAAGGCGGAAATGGAGAACTAGGATTTTATTTGGTAAGCGACGGAGGACGTACTCCTTACCGACTTCACTTTAGAAGACCTTGTTTTATTTATTACCAGGCTTATCCGGAAATGATACAGGGTGCACCGATCTCAGATGCGGTTTTAACCTTGTGTAGTATGAATGTTATTGCCGGCGAATTAGACGCCTAATTAGAATTATAAATTTTGGATTACCCATTATAAAGTAATCCATTTTATCAATAAAATATTTAAAAACGTGAGCGAAACGATTGCTTTTAAACCTGAAACATTAGCTCAGGTTCATAAAATTACCGCAAGATATCCGGTCGAAAGAAAAAAATCAGCGTTAATTCCAGTGCTTCATTTAGCGCAAAAAGAATTTGATGGTTGGTTGCAGGTTCCAGTAATGGATTATGTAGCGGAACTTCTAGAAATAAAACCAATTGAGGTTTACGAAGTAGCGACTTTCTACAGCATGTTCAATATGAAACCTGTCGGAAAATTTGTTTTAGAAGTTTGCCAAACAGGACCTTGTATGCTGAACGGAAGCGATGATATTATTGAATATATTAAAGACACTTTAAACATCAAAGCGGGAGAAACTTCTGCAGATGGATTATTCACTTTGAAGACCGTAGAATGTCTTGGCGCTTGTGGCTACGCTCCGATGATGCAAGTCGGGAAATTTTATCACGAACATTTAACAAAAGAAAAAGTAAACGAAATCCTTGAGCTTTGCAGACAGGGAGCGCTTGCTTTGGATTAATTTATAAGAATAATGAGTAAAAAACTTTTACTTAAAGACGCACATATCGAGGGAATTCACACGTTCGAAGTTTACCGAAAACAAGGTGGCTACGATGCGGTGGAAAAAGCCTTCAAAATGACTCCCGACGCTATTACCGAAGAAGTGAAAACTTCTGGACTGAGAGGTCGTGGTGGTGCCGGATTTCCAACAGGAATGAAATGGAGCTTCCTTGCAAAACCGGAAGGCGTACCAAGATATTTGGTGGTGAATGCTGACGAATCTGAACCTGGAACTTTCAAAGACCGTTATTTGATGGAGTTTATTCCCCATCTTTTAATTGAAGGAATGATTATTTCCTCTTTCGCTCTTGGTGCTAATACTGGTTACATTTATATCAGAGGAGAATATGCCTGGATCGTAGAGATTTTAGAAACTGCGATTGATGAAGCAAAAGCGGCCGGATTTTTAGGAAAAAATATTTTAGGAACTGGTTTCGATTTAGAAATTTACGTTCATCGTGGCGCTGGAGCGTATATCTGTGGGGAGGAAACTGCCCTTTTAGAATCTTTGGAAGGAAAAAGAGGAAACCCTCGTTTGAAACCACCTTTCCCAGCTGTTAAAGGTCTTTGGGAATCTCCAACCGTTGTAAATAACGTCGAAACGATTGCTGCAGTTGTTCCAATTATTAACATCACGGGAGCAGAATATGCGAAAATTGGAGTTGGCCGTTCGACAGGTACGAAATTAATTTCGGCTTGTGGTAACATCAACAAACCAGGAGTTTACGAAATCGATATGACCATTACTGTAGAAGAATTCATTTATTCTGACGAGTATTGTGGTGGTATTCCGAATGGTAAAAAATTGAAAGCATGTATTCCAGGTGGAAGCTCTGTACCAATTGTTCCTGCAAATTTATTGTTGAAAACCATCAATGGTGAACCAAGAATAATGAATTATGAATCACTTGCTGATGGTGGTTTTGCTACCGGAACGATGATGGGTTCTGGAGGATTTATCGTTTTAGATGAAGATCAGTCAGTAGTTAAACATACCTTAACGCTAGCAAGATTTTACGCGCACGAAAGCTGCGGACAATGTACACCTTGTCGTGAAGGAACACCTTGGATGCGTATGATTTTAGAAAAA
>NZ_JBGZYM010000112.1:0-6201 GCF_041824135.1 Kaistella sp.
ATCTTTGTGAAACAATCAACACAAAAAACATTGTCCGACAAATGTCGGATTATTTTTTTATACTAACGTTAAATATTAGAAATTATGGCAAGTTACGTGACCAAAGTAGGTTTAGATAAAATGAAAGCTGAATTGGAACAACTGGAAACCATTGAAAGACCAAAAATCACCGTGCAGATCGCGGAGGCAAGAGATAAGGGCGATCTTTCTGAAAATGCAGAATACGATGCAGCAAAGGAAGCCCAGGGAATGTTAGAGATGAAAATTTCTAAATTGAAGAACCTTATCGTTAACGGAAAAGTGATCGACGAGACGCAATTAGATACTTCTAAAGTTTCTATTTTGACTACGGTTCGTCTTAAAAATAAGACCACAAAAGGGGAGCAAATATTTACTTTGGTTCCAGATAATGAAAGCGATTTAAAAGCAGGAAAAATTTCTGTGAATACACCTATCGCAAAAGGATTGCTTGGAAAAGTAGTTGGTGACAGTGCAGAAATTCTTTTGCCAAACGGAAACCAACTTTCATTTGAAGTATTAGAAATCTACCTGGCTTAAATACGATTAAAAATACATAATACTATATATCTTAAAGTGAGTTCCAAAACTTTAGCGGTTTTTTAACATCGTTCTTTCCTAAGATTTTGTAAATTTGCACCCTCGCATTCGCGTGGGTTTTTAATTTAAATACAATCATCATGGCTTCTATTTTTACAAAAATTGTACAGGGCGAAATTCCGTCTTACACAATTGCAGAGGACGATCAGCACCTGGCTTTCTTAGATATGATGCCTTTGGTCAAAGGTCATTGTTTGGTAATTCCTAAACAGGAAGTTGATCTTATTTTTGACTTAGAAAATGAAGATTTTAAAAATCTTTGGAGCTTTGCACAAACCATTGCCAGAAAAATGGAAAAAGCATTCCCCGAGCGAAGAATCGCTGTTGCGGTTGTTGGCTTAGAAGTTCCTCACGCCCATATTCACTTGATTCCAATTACGAAAATGGACGATATGAATTTTAAAAACGAACGCTTGAAATTTGCTGATGAAGAGTATCGGGAAATTCAAAAACTTATCATCAATTCTTAAACATTAATTTTTGTCAGAGTCATAAACTTTGACAAAGTTTTTTACAACTTATTCTTAATTACACCTAATATATGAATTCAAACCAATGCTCTTTTTGTGGAAAAAAACGAAATGAAGTTCAAATGCTTATTTCCGGGAATGACGGTTTTATTTGCGAAGAATGCATCGAACAAGCTCACGGAATCGTAAAAGAAACCAGCGCATCCACAGGTTCAGCTTCTACAGAAACCATGGAGGATTTAAAAAAGCCTAAAGAGATCAAAGAATTTTTAGATCAATATGTTATTGGTCAGGATCAGGCAAAAAAGCAATTGTCTGTGGCTGTTTATAATCACTACAAAAGATTATTACATGCAAAAGACGAAAATCGGGAGGTAGAGATTGAAAAGTCAAATGTTATCATGATCGGTGAGACCGGTACAGGAAAAACGCTTTTGGCAAAATCTATTGCAAGAGAATTAAATGTCCCTTTTTGTATTGTAGACGCTACAATTCTAACAGAAGCTGGATATGTAGGAGAAGATGTAGAAAGTATCTTATCGCGACTTTTGATGGTGGCTGATTACGATGTGGAAAAAGCAGAAAAAGGAATTGTCTTTATTGATGAAATCGACAAAATTGCGCGCAAGTCTGATAACCCAAGTATTACAAGAGATGTATCTGGAGAAGGAGTACAACAAGGTTTATTAAAGTTGTTAGAAGGAAGTATTGTTAATGTTCCACCGCAAGGAGGAAGAAAGCACCCAGACCAAAAATATATTCAGGTTAATACTCAAAATATTCTGTTTATTGCAGGTGGTGCATTTGATGGAATTAAAGAAATTATTGAAAGAAGACTGAACAAACAGGCGATCGGTTTCAGTGCTGAAAAGTTAAATAAAATAGAGGAAGAAGAATATATCTTGAAGCAATTGAACGCAATTGATCTACGTAAATTTGGATTAATTCCTGAATTGCTAGGCCGATTTCCAATCATTACGTACTTGGATAAATTGACCAAGGAAACGATGATCCGAATTATGAAAGAACCAAAAAACTCGATTGTCAATCAGTTTATAGAATTGTTTAAGATGGATGGTGTTGACTTAAAATTCACAGATGACGGACTGGAAAGTATCGTGGAAGAGACTATGGATAAGGGACTTGGAGCCAGAGGACTTCGAGGTACAACTGAAAAAGTTTTGGAAGATTATATGTTTAATATCGCTGCTCAAAAGAAAGTTGTCATTACCCGTAAAAACACCCATTTTTGACATTTTCAGAGGCAATCACTTTGATAGATATAAAAAATAACTATCTTTGTAACCAGTTCTATTGTGAACTTGCATTACTTTTTAGAAACACAAAACACATATTATAATGAAAAGAAATCTATTAACGTTAGGTCTTTTGGCTTTAAACTTGTCACTCGGTGCACAAGTTTTATGTCATGTAGACAATGGAGGCATCTTCTTTGTTGGAGAGAATGCTTTGGTATTCAACGGTGGCGGCGTTCAGACCAAAGGTAATGGTATCTATGATATCAAAGGGAATGTAATGATTGAAGGGAACGGCAGCGCAGTGTTGAAAACATTAAATACTTCAGGTGGCGATAAAACAGATGGCGGAAACTTTATTCTTAGGCTAAATTCGCCAACAACTGCAGCCACGTCAACATATGGTCAATTGTATATTAATGGTTTAGCGCAGGGTAATATGACAGCGATTATTGATAAAGAATATCGCACTCGTAAGCACGGAACTTACCAACAGATAGCAATTCCATTCTATAATAAAACACTCTCCAGTTTTTCAGGTTCTACCTCTACTATGGGTACACTAGGAAAGACATTTTCTAATACTAGATATTCCAAAAATGAAATTTTAACGTGGAATAATACAACTGCTGTTTCAGACAACTTAAATGTATCATCCGTAACTCCAAAAAGTACTACCTACTATATGTTAGGCTCGAATAACTTCGATTCTGATACTCCACCAAGTGCAATGCCGTCAAATCCTGATCCTTCGGATCCCAATTTTGGTACGAATCCAAATAGAAAAGGGGTGGTTTATACATTAAGAGGGCAACCTTTCACAAATGGAGTGGCCGAACTACTACGTAATGCTGGTAATGGTATCAATTTCGGAACAGGTGGTAACGCCACAAACTCCTACAATGAGAGATACAATACGTATCACGGTGATGATTGGGATGCTACACTTATTCCGTCAAATCCATGGTCTGCAGTAACTTATGGCAGAAATATTTACCAATTTGGTAATCCTTATTTTACCAATTTGGATTTAAGCTTCATTGGTGTTGCAGAAAGCGGGTCTACTACGGATAATAATGTAATTACGTCAATACAAGGTATTCGATATGATCCAGGAGTAGTAGTTACCACACCAAACATCGGGACTTATTCTGTAGGCGCGCAAGTTCTAAATTTTACTGCAGGAATGCCTGTGCCAGTTGGTGATATAGGATTAATTATTAAACCTATGCAAACCTTTGTTGTGAAACTTAGAGATAATGATCCACAAGTTGGAACTGATAAGACTTTATCATTCGATAATCTAAGAAGATTTAAAAACACCGCAAGGATTTCTGGTACTGATTATTCTGTTACTGCTGCAAGATATTCTAAAGAAAATAATGGAACTGTAAAACAGCTGGGTGTTATTGCATTAGATGAAAACGGTCAGGAATTGGGCAGAACCTATTTCGTAGTTTATCCTTCTGCGACCTCGGGTCAAACTTCTAATGCTACTGTTCAATCGGTTTTAGATAATCAAAGCATTATTGGTACTTATGAAGAAGATCCAATCAATGGCGGGTATGACATGAGTACTTTTAATTCATATTGGCTTTATATTAATGAAGCAAATGAAACTGATTTTAAAGGAAAATCGATTCCATTAACTTTATATAATGCTGGAATAAAATCATTGAAATTCGAAGTTAGAGAAAATACTGAACTTATTGAAAATCAATTGCACGAGTTGACAACTGGTATTGGATTTTATTATAAAGCACAAAATGGTCAAGTGAATGAAATTTTGCAGAATCAGGTTATTCCTGTTGCAGGTGACCAGTATAGTCTTTATTACGGGAAACCAGCAATAGTTTTAGGTGCTGGTGAGACGTATAAACCTAATAGAACAAGAGTAATATATAGTCAAGCAATTGATGGTTTCTTAGTTAAATTCGATCCTAATTGGAAGACAGCAGACGTACAAGTGTATGATATGAGTGGGAAATTAATTATTTCACAGAAAAACATCACTACAAATAAAGATTTTGATATCAACTTAGCGAAATCGAATAGTGCGTACATCGTTACAGCAGTGTCTGAAAATGGTGAGAAAATTAGTTCGAAAATTATAAGATAATATATAAAAAAGCACGATTATGAAACTTCTCAATAAAACTTTACTTTTTGCATTTCTTATTATAGGTTCATTTCTAGGAGCGCAAGGACCACCACCTCCGCCGGAAGGTAGACCGGGAGGAGTAGGACCTGGCGAACCAGCTTCGCCTATTGATATGTATGTTTATATTTTAGCCATTGCAGCGATTTTATTTATCGTTCTGTACGTTAAAAGAATACAGCAAAAACAGACGGTTTAAATATTACCCAATAATACTAAGAACTCATTGAGAAATCAATGAGTTTTTTTATATTTACATTATGAAGAAAATAACTTTTATGTTGAGTGTATTGGTGGTCAATACTTATATGGCACAATTTAAAATTACGGTAGATGCACCGCAATCATTTACACCGAAAGAGGTGTATGTCTACACGCTGAGCGGATCTAAAGATGTCCTTAACAGCAAAGAAGTAAAAAAAGGAAACTCGTGGCAGGTTAAAATAGATAAGCCTTACACTGGAATGATGAAATTATACTTTCCGGAGACAAATACATCGATCAATTTTATTTCAGAGAATAAAGATGTGAAGATGAAGTTTGAAACCGAGAATGATAAAGTGGTCAATATCGATTATTTGGATGAAGCCAATTATATTATGAATCAAATGCAGGATATTCAGCAGAAGAAAGAATATATTTTGCCCGCATTATATCAAATTAAAGAATATTATAAAACGAAAAGTGATTTCAGTACTGCACTTAACAATGAGGTGCTTCGTCTTTCAAACGCTACTCCAAATATGAGTAACTTTCCGTTTGTTAGTTTTTATAATACCAACTATACACGGTTTTTAGAAAAGAGTGCCACCAAGAAACCAATCACTCATGATGAGATCATTGATTTTTTAAATAAATCCAATGAGATGCTCGAAGGTTCATCGCTGATGAGACCAGTTCTCGTGGCTTACTTAAATGCTGGCTCCAGTGCGAATGTATCAGCAGACGTTGATAAGCTGCTGAAGGTCGTCAATGTAGAAACTCCACGCGGACAAACAGTGCTTTCTGAGCTTATTGAGATCTTTGATACCTACGGAATGCAGGATTTAAAAGATAAATATCTGACCGAAGCCAAGAGTTTAAAATGTACCATCAATGAGCGTTTAACAAAAACTATTGCTACCAATATGAATACGGAGATTGGCGCCACGATTCCTAATTACGTTTTCAATAGTGCTACCAATACAAAAGCGAAATCAATCTACGATATAAAGGCAGATAAGAAAGTTATTATCTTCTGGGCATCTACCTGTTCGCACTGCGAAACCGATTTACCGAAGATAATTGAGAAATATAAGGCCATTAAAGGACTCAATGCAGAAGTTATTGCATTTTCTTTAGACAGTGATCGGGCTGCATACGAAAGTAAGGTGAAGATGTTACCTTGGGTCAATGATTCAGAATTGAAAGGTTGGAACAGTTCATTTTCAGAGACTTATAATATACGTGCGACACCCAGCTATTTTGTTTTAGACAGCAATAATAAAATCATTGCCAAACCAGATCATGCTGCAGATGTAATTTCTTACTTAAAGTTAAATTAATTTTTGCTACCTCGTAAAATATATTTATATTTGCACCACCTTAAAAAAGGCGAGGTAGCTCAGTTGGTTAGAGCGCAGGATTCATAACCCTGAGGTCACGGGTTCAATTCCCGTCTTCGCTACAAACAATTCTGTAAATCAGTGATTTACGTATA
>NZ_JBGZYM010000113.1:0-58685 GCF_041824135.1 Kaistella sp.
AGTTTAAGAATCAGCGGGTCTATAATATTCTTTTGCGAGTAATAATTCGCACCACAAATATTTGATTTTAAGGTATAATTTCCTTTTAAAATTACGAATTGATTTTTGCTGTTTCTGGAAATAGGTAAGTTATAGATTTGGTTACTTTGAATACCAACTAATCTCACAATAATATTACAATTGGATGTGTTTTCAATAACCGCGGCAGTACTTTTTTCTTGAGGGTCGGAATCATTTAAAAGATAAGTAAGAACCTCTGCATTGATCTTTTTTTTGTTGAATTGATCTTTTTCGAGCAAAGCGGAAAACTCTCTATTTTCATTAATTGTATTTGAGGAAGTTTGCGAATTAGTCGGTCGGTAAATCGAATTCCCGGTCGGAATCATCTCACAACTCATTAAGAACAAAAACGATAAAAGCAGATATAATCCTTTCATAATATTTTAAAAAAGTAAATATAATGATTATTCAAATTTTAAAAGAAAAATGCCAAAGAATTAGCTTTGGCATTTGTATTAAGTGATCTCTTTTACAAAGAATAATTCGGAGCTTCCTGCGTAATAATCACATCATGTGGATGAGATTCTTTCAAACCACTTCCAGTGATCATTACCATTTTTCCGTCTTTCTGTAAAGTGTCGATATCTTTCGTTCCGCAATATCCCATTCCAGCTCTGATTCCACCAGTTAACTGAAAGATAACATCTTCTAATTTTCCTTTGTGTGGAACGCGGCCTTCAATTCCTTCAGGAACGAATTTCTTGGCTTCACTTTGAAAATATCTTTCTTTTCCGCCACGTCTCATTGCTGAAAGTGAACCCATTCCTTGGTAGGCTTTAAATGTTCTTCCCTGGAAAATAATTTCTTCCCCTGGAGATTCGTCCGTTCCGGCTAGAAGAGAACCGAGCATTACGGCACTTGCGCCAGAAGCCAAAGCTTTTACAATATCACCGGAAAGTTTAATTCCACCGTCGGCGATAACGGCTACATTTTTCGTTTTTGCGTATTCGAAAACGTTATAGATTGCAGAAAGTTGAGGAACACCAACACCAGCAACAACTCTCGTTGTACAAATAGAACCTGGTCCAATTCCTACTTTTAGAATATTTGCACCTGCTTCAATTAAATCTTTCGCACCCTCAGCAGTAACAATATTTCCACCTACAATATCGAGGTCAGGAAAATTCTCACGGATCTCTGTAATTTTATCTAAAACGCCTTTTGAATGACCGTGTGCAGAATCAACGGCGATAATATCAACCCCAGCATTAACTAAAGCAGTAACTCTGTCGATCGTATCTTCACCAATACCAACTCCAGCTCCTACGATCAGTTTTCCTTTGTTATCTTTGTTTGCGTTCGGATATTCTAATTGATTGTCAATATCTTTAATGGTAATTAAACCAACTAATTTGAAATTTTCATCAACAATCGGAAGTTTTTCAACGCGGTGTTTCAGTAAAATTTCTTTGGCCTGTTCCAAAGTAGTCGTTTTGTCAGACGTGATCAATTTATCTTTAGTCATCAATTCTTCTACTTTCGCATCCAGGTTTTCCTGGTACTTAACATCGCGATTGGTAATGATTCCAATTAAAGTGTTCTCATCATCAACAACAGGTAAACCAGAAATTTTATAGTCCGCCATTAAATCGCGGGCGTATTTTAAAGTGTGATCTTTGGTAAGAGTAACAGGATCTGAAATCATTCCGTTTTCTGAACGTTTCACTCTGTACACTTGTGCCGCCTGTTCTTCGATAGTCATATTTTTATGGATAAAACCAAGACCGCCAACTCTTGCTAAAGCAATCGCCATTTCTGCTTCGGTTACCGTATCCATAGCTGCGGAAACGATGGGAACATTGAGCGTAATTTTATCGGAAAGTTTTGATTTTAAGGAAACCTGATTAGGTAAGACTTCTGAATAAGAAGGGATTAGAAGTACGTCATCGAAAGTGATGGCAGTTTCTACGATTTTGTTGTGGATAGACATCTTTTACTTTCTGTGCGAAATTAAGTTATTTTAATTAAAAATAAAAATTTATGCATTTTATTAACAAAACTTTAATGTGCGTTTTTTAATAAAATCCATTGCGATTTCTGAATTTTATTCCCAGCATCATCCGTTAAAATATAATAAGTCCAATAGGTTCCAGTTGCATAACTGATTCCGGTTCTGGATTTTCCATCCCAGTAGGATTTGTTTTTGTCAGTATGCTCGTAGACTTTGGTGCCGTATCGATCGAAGATTGCCAGTTGTAAGGTACTCATGTTTCCTAAGGCTGAATAATCCCAGACATCATTAAACCCATCAGCATTCGGGGTAAAGACATTCGGTAATATAGTATCGGCATTTCCCGGTTGCTCTGGAATTTCAGTCTGAATTAAATCTACTTTTCGAATAGCGAAACAACTGTTTTGAGTAATCACTCTGACGTAAATCTCTGTACTATTCGTGATGAATTTTGTGAGCTGGCTGCCTGTAATCTCATTGCGATTGCCTTCTGCATCACTTTTTGTGCGGTAATATTTAATAATATCATTGTCTCGATTATCAATTACAGCTTCTGTTAAATCATAAACATAACTTCTACTATTAAAACTTTTTGGGAATATTGCGTTTTTTAATTCCGCGGTGGGCGAGGAGTAAACGGTAAAGGAAGCTTTAAATATTTCGTAGAATCCACTTTCTGCGGTCAATCGATAAACGATTCGGTTTTCTCCAGAAAAACTCTCATCAATGTTAACCAAAATATCTTCGTCTTCTACTGTTGCTGTTCCGGAAAGCGGTTGCGTTAAAATTTGAATTGATTTTACGACTTCCTTAATTCTGGGTGGACTAAAAGAAGGACTTATTAAGAAGGAATGACAGAAACTGCCAAGATTTTTCTCCGTTAAAGTGTAAGGACAGGCAACGACGTTTACCGCATCGGTAGTAAAGCTGAAGCCGGTATAAAAACAGACACATCTGTAATCTCCAGGGAGCGTTGGAATATAAGTAGAACTGGTAGCACCTGGAATATCGACGCCATTTCTTTGCCATTGAAAACTGATAAAATCGGTACTATTCAAATAAAGATAGACGCCTTCTTCAATACAGTTGCCATTTTTAATGACAAAGGGATCATTTGAAAAGGCGGTATAACTACTGCCAAATCCTGCATATTGATGTCCACCTGTAGCATCAACCAGTAAACTTTTAGTAGAAGAAATGGTAATGTTTCCTGAATTTGCGGGTCTGCTAAAATAAGACCAACCAGGCTTTCCCGGCATCGGTGAAAGATTGGTTACCGTTGCGCCATTATACGTGACGTTGGCATTATTTTCAGTTTTAACCGTAATTTTATTGTCCATCGTCACCACTCCAATTTTATCAACACTTGGAATTTGGATGGTGTTTGCTAATTTCTGCCTGGGATCTGACAAATAATTTTTGTCGAGCGGATAAGAAAATAACATTCCACTGGAAACATCGGTGAAATCTGGCGATGGTCCTCTGACCAGCATATTAAATCCTCCTATGAGCTGATAAAAATAAATTGGTTCCGAAGCTCGAACAAACAGACCAGCGTTCGGGATGGTCATGCTATCAGAATTGGTGAAGCTAGGCTGAGAATCGGGAATCCATTTATCACTTACATTAGGTGTTGGCGCAATAAAGTGTTGCCCTTTATTTAAAATGATATAAGGTGTTGTTTCCTCGTTAAAATAAATTTTGGTATTATCTTTCGTAGCGACGATCAGTGGTTTCTCCATTCCTGCTACGGTCTTTGTCATTCCGTTTGCAACGAAATATTCTTTACCAATTTTAGAAGTCGGCACCGTTTGATCGAAATTCATATTCCCGCCTGGTTCACCAATATTTTGGCTCACAAAATTTCCGTTGATAACGACGATGGGCTCGTCAGAAGTTATTTTTGCCCCGATTAAGTTGGGATCATTGTAATCTAAAATTCCACTCGGGTTATTGGCTTTTTTATCGGCTGCCACAATGAACGATTCTCCTTTATTCAAAACAAAATTTAATTCGTCATCGGTACTTCCATCAGAAAAAATAATTCTGGGATCGTATTCAGAAAAGCGAACATGGGTATTGTCTTTTGTAGCCATTACCGATGCCACGTAATTTTTGTCGTCAGGATTATTACCCTCAAGAATATTCTGATCCATGACGGTGTAAAACTCTTTTCCTAAGGCAGATTTCCCTTTAGATCCGAAAGCTTCAGTAATAGAAGGATTGGTAAGAAGCGGACCTTTGGCAACTCTTAAACTTGCATAAAAACTCTTCTCTCCTGTAATATGAATACCGCTTGGGATTGGTTTCATCACACGACGATCAGTAGCTGCGTAGATCATGGAGCTGTCATCCAGTTGAAAAACAGCGGGCGAAGAATTGCTGATGGTTAACGTTTTCAGCAAAACGTTATTATTATAGACCTTTACGGTAAAGGGAGCTGTTTTTTCGGTGGAGAGATAAAAGTAAATTTCAGAAATCTGATATCCACTCCCAGTACGGTAGATCGGCGGAAACCAATGTTCTAAGTCTAACTGGGCTTTAGCGCTTACACTGAAGAAAATTAGGAGTGTTAAAAATATCTTAGAAAATTTCATTGTCTAAATTTAATTAAAAAAAAAGCAATGATTTAACTACTAATGTTAATTATTTCAACACTTTATTGCGAAGGTCATTTTTTTCTGAATAATTGATCAGTCGGGAAATATCATCTGCGGTGAATTTACCGGAAACATCAACCAAGACCAACTCACTTCCCGAAGCGATAGTGATCATTAATTTTTTGATTTCGTCGCCTTTTTGTTTTGCTTGAAAATTGATGGTTTCCTTTTCCTTTCTCACCGTCATCCATTCTTCAAAATTATCTTTCTTTAAATATTTGGTAAAATCTGCTAGCATTGCAGCATTCCCATTTTCGATGGTCATAACCTTTACATCAGAAACTTTGGAAATCATATTGATCAGTTCTTCACTTTCACCTTCGTCGCGTAAAGATTTTTTTACAATGGGTTTTGCCAAAAACATCGGTACATTGATACTTGTAAATTGAGCACCTCCATAATTATAAGAAGGATTATCAAAAAAGCTTATGTTGGGTTTCTGAGAAACGATGCACGACTGTAGCGATAATACAATAAGTGCAACGGCTATGATAGCAAATGATTTTTTCATGGTGTTAGTTTAAAGGTTTAACGCTTCCGCCGCTTGATGATTTCCCACTCGCAACGATGTTTTTTGGATTTCCTTTGTATCGAATAGAAGCGCCCGAAGTTGCCGATGCAGTTAAACTTTCAGTCGCATTAATTTTAAGCATTGAACCTGATGATGCACTTGCTGTTCCCATTTTAGAAAGTAAATCTTGTGCATTACAAGATGCCGCACTGGAAAGGGAGAACACCGTGTTGTCAGCAGTTCCGACGACCGTTGCCGAGGAGCCGCTGCTTCCTGTCAGTGCGAATTTTTTAGTTTGTACATTCAACCTCATCGAAGAGCCAGAACCGATATCTACGCTTGTGTTATTTCTGATATTCAGCTCTGCATTCAGATCTGCTCCTGAGGAAACTTCAGCTGCGAAATCACTCTCATTGATGGTATTGATTGTGGTCAGTAACGATCCAGAACTTACGCGTACTGAAGAAAGTCTCGGCGCTTCAATCGTTACCAATAATTTTTTGAAATTCAGTTTCCGATTATTTTTGTTTTTGATTCCAATCACCAGGATTCCGTTTTCAATTTCTGTGGAAACATATTCCTGTAAATTAGGATCAGTTTCTACGATAACAGACTGGTTACTGCCTTGCGTGAAATTAACTTTGATTCCACTCGATACAGAAACTCCCGTAAATTTTCCCACATTTCGAACTTGAGTAATTCCATTAGAGTCAATATTTTCTGTGTTGACAGAACTTTTTGTTGCTGATTTTTCGGCTTCATTGATGAGGTTGTTCACATCATCCATGGAGATTTTTCCGTCGAGCATCATTAGCAAAGTATTTCCGTCTGCGTTAATGCTTAGTAAAAGATTGTCTAAGATTCCATTAGTGGCATCTGATGACAAGAATTTTATTTTGTTGTCTTTGCTGTGAACCGTGATCAGCTCTTCATATTTCATGCTTTTAATGGAGCTCGCAATATCGCTTTGCAATTTTTTAAATTGAAGATAAGGTCTGGCATCCTCGGCTACTTTTGAATACTGTGGTTTTTCAATAATTAAAATTTTCAAACTATTGATTTTACTCAATAAAGGTTTAATCTGAGCCAGTTCATCATCAGCAATGTTCAACTTGTTCAACATACTAAACATTGGTTTGCTGATTTTAATAGAAGTCACCCCATCGGTTTCCTGGTATTGCTCAAAAAGCTGATCCAGTTTATCTTTCTGCGCATTTATATGAAAGAAATGAGAGAAGAAAAGGGCGAATATGATAAGTAATTTTTGCATGATATTATTTTTTAGTAATCATTAGTAAAGGAGTTGAGGACCTCAGTTTGAGCCACCGTTTTAGATACATTTTCGGACAGGATTCGGAAGGAGTACTTCGTCAAGTCGATCGCTTCCTGTTCGTTTTCTATTTTTTGCCCGTTGATGATCACATAACTGGATTCATAATCGGAAGTTTCTGTTTTTTCTTTTTCTTTTAATTTTTTCGGTGTAGAAACTTCGGCATATCTCTGTCTCGCGTTTCTATTGATGCGACCTCTTTTCGGAATAATCTGTTCTATAATATCGACTTCTTTTTGGTCTACGGCAGAAGTGGAGTCTGAGCGTACTTTAAGAGGTTCGATTTTTAGCGTATCAGAAACAATGGTAGTCGCAATGTTTGTGTTTTGGTCGAGACTGTCGTTTACTATTTCATTAAAACCAAAATTGTCTTTCCCTTTTCCTGTACTTTCTGTTTCATAATTGAAGAAAAGACCAATTGATATGAGTAAAATTACGCTCGCCGCCATCCAGAAGGTTTTCGGAAAAGTACCGCCTTTTGTTTTTGGAGCTAGAGGAATTATTTTCTCTTCCTGTTTTGTTTTCTCCAGGAAATCTTCAAAGTCCCAGTTCATTTTCTCTTCTTTGAGGTCTTGGGTGATTTCGTTGTATTTATCTTGTGCTTGATCTTTTTTCATCTTAATAATTGTTATAAACTTTCAATCATTCTATTTTCGAAATCCATCAGTTTCAGGATCTGCTCTTTCACTTTTTGTCTGGCCCGCATTAGATTCACTCTTACTGCATTTTGCTCCATTTCCAGAATTTCAGAAATCTCCGCAACATCAAAATCTTCTACATCTTTCAAATGAATCACGGCTTTCTGTTTCTCCGGAAGTTCATTAATAAACCCAATAATCTGTTCCTTCATATTATTAGATTCCACTTCATGAATTTCGCTTCTGTGTTTTTGAAAATCTGCAAAGCCCATTTTCACGTCTTCGTGTTTCAATCGGTTCAGACATTCATTTTTCACCGATTTCATCGCATACGATTTCAGATTTCCAAAATCTGAGAGTTCTTCTTTTTTCTGCCAGAATTTCAGCATCAAATCCTGTACAACATCTTCGGCTTCATCACCGCTGATCACAAATCTTTTCGCAAAACGATACATCTCATCCTTGAGACAGAATACCGTGTTTTTAAAGATTTCGTGAGTCATTGTTTTTTTTCTATAAGTAAGACAACTAATTTCCGAATTATATTACATCAAAATAAAAAAAACTTCAAAATAGTTTTTGAAGTTTTAAAAATGAGATGTTTTTAGGTTTGATTAAAAGTGCCTTTTGTTCTATTGTAGAGTTGTTTAAATAAGAAGTTCTCCTTTTTTGAAAAAAGGTTTTCAGGGCGTAGAGTAATCAAAAAAAGACCTGCGATTTAGCAAGTCTTCTTTTATTTAAAGGTGAAAGTTTTATTTTACAATTAACTTCTCAGACATCAGTCCTTTATCAGTTTGGAAATTGACGAAGTAGACTCCCTGAATTAAATTTTGAATATTAATTTTAGTTTCAGAAATTTTTGGTTTAATCATTAATTTTCCAGAAGCATCGAAAATTGCAATTCTTTGGATTTTAATGTCTGGTGATACATGGAAATTGACCCAGTCTTTTGTTGGATTTGGATATAGGGTAATCCTGGATTTATTATTTATAGAAGTATTTGTTGTTAAAGTTCCGGGTGAACATTCCTGATCATAATAGATAAATTGTTTGGTGCAATAATTAAAGGCAATTGCTATTGGGCAACCATTTCCTAAGAAATCTACAAATCTGGTAACCACCCAATCACATCGCAAAGGAGATCCATCCCCCGGGAAATCAGTAGTTGGATAAATCGAATTTGGATCATCATTAAATCCAAACTGATTGATCAATCCTGTTCTGTTAAAATCAGGGAAAATTCCTGAGGTGGCATTTCCTCCATTTTCATGAAAATACATTCTTCCGCCTCCATATACATCATTTACACTATCGTACCACAAAGGATCTGAAGCAAACAAATTTAATTTAGTAGAACAGTCTTTGGCATATAATTCCGGTACTTGAAAACTATTGCCATGCGGTGGAAATAAAGGATTTTGTATCCAATTAAAAAGATAGGATGGCGTAGTTGGAAAAGCCATAATTTGAGGAGCAACCAAATCAAATCCAAATCCATTATTTTCAAAATAGACGATTCCAGTAATCCTCATTTTACCAGCAATGAGAATATCGGGTAAATTGTCTCCATTTAAATCTCCGATCTCTATAAACTGGTTGGTCTCTCCAGGGAAATCATTACTTGTGTCGTAGCCAAAGTCATCACCAAACGCCATTGCATTTAGCAGTAAAATTGGAGGTGAATTAAAATGACCTGAGCCATCATTATGAAAGATAAATACGCCGCCTGCAACTCTACCAGCATATCCTTCTCTACCAGCAAGTACAATTAAATCATTGTCACCATCGTTATCCCAATCAAAAAGACGGTAGGAAATTGCGTTAGTTCCCCAAGTAGGATAATTTAGATGAGTACCTATAGCAGGAAAATTAAGGTTAAGTGGTGTGCCGGTAGAATTAAACACAGGAGCATTTCCTACGCCTGCGTTATTGATCAGCACATGCAGTTGCCCAAGTTTGGTATATAAAATATCAATATCTCCATCATTGTCTATATCCCCGTATTCTTTGTCAATAATAGTATCATTTCCACTAGTAAGCTCAGCTACTACAGAAGCTGGGAATATATTTGGAACGGCAGGTTTAAATGGTTTAAAATCCAATTCGGGACAATTTCCATCTCTCAGTGTTTGGTAGGTTACAGAAGCGACCGTGTTTCCGCTGCCATCTTTTATGATATTTGTTTTTTCTGAGGTACTATTATTAGCAATAGTGCCCGAAAATTCTAATACTAAAACTTTTTCAGGATCAAACGGGATATTCATAATATTCCAATCTAATGTATTTCCAATGTGATTTTCGGTAATGGAAAAAGGATTTACAATAGGAAGTGTTGATCCTAATCCTGCGCAATCTCCCTCAGAATAATAGCTAAAAGTTGGAGTTCCAGTTAAATTAATATTCTGTTGCGAAGTCTGGAGCTGATCGATCAATTGAATATTTCCTGCAACATTTCCGGTGTTTTTCACCAAAATCCTAAATTGAATCGGGTCTCCTAAACTATAATTGACCTGTGGATTTACAATACATTTGGAAACTTCAATTACAGATTCTAGCGGACTCGTAACGCAAGCCGGACTGTTAGTGCTGCTGGCGGAAGTATTTATTCCGTATGCTGTTACCACACCAGTTACGCTTGCCACATTGCAGCAAACTCCACTGGTCATTTTTTTAGCGGAAAATTTAATTTTAAAATACTCGCCAATATTAAGACTTCGATTTTGAATTACTATGTTTAGATTTCCGTTGGTTGTAAATTCGACGGGTACATTGTTTTGATCTACCACCGTAATCTCCACTGCTTCGTTAAGTTCTACACAGGCAGGAAGCGCATCTGAAATAACAATGTCTGATAGATCTAATGTTCCGGAATTCGTTACCGTAATTTCGTAATTGAAAGTATCGCCCACATTTACAACAGAGGCATCCGCAACTTTTGCAATGCTGAGTTCTCCATATTCGTATACATAATAGTTAGCAATATCAGCAAGAGTGCCAGTAATTTTGTTAATTTTATTTCCTGCCGTTTGTGGATTTATGATTGCGCTAAAGTCGAAGACCAAAGCCTTGTAAGGATCGGCAGGAAAATCCGGAATTTGCCAATTTAAATTTACTCCTGTATGATTTTCGATGATAGAAAATGCAGGAGTAGTCGTAATTAAATTTCCTATTTCATCGCAAGACTGCGACTGTACATCATATAAATAGGTATAGTATCCGATCGTTGGTGTTCCGATTAATGTTAGATTCTGAGAAATTGTTTGAAGTTGATCTGTAATGTTGAAAGATTGATTTGCAGTAGGATTTACGATAAAAACTCTAAAATCAATTTGATCTCCCACACGGTAACCGGTCTGTTGATTTAAAATGCACTTTCTCACAAAAGGTTGCGGAGGTTGTGGAGGATATTCACCTACGAGAATACTTGCACATTTGGAATCTGAAAAAGTTCCGGTTTCATAGGTGCACAGTTCGCAATCAGACTCTGGAAGTAAAGCGCCGGTCTGCGTAACGCTGGAGCAAATGGTAATAAGTGAGCCAGGTATTGCATTGCTGTTAACAAAATAATCGAAATTTAAAGCTACTCCAGTTAATATTTCACTCCAGGTAAAAGTATATTGATTATTGGGCGATACAGAATAGGAATTACCATCTGTGTCTGTCACAGCAGTTACGGTAATATCACCAGTGATTGTTATGGTTGCGGTAACATCTGTAGAATAGAGAGATTCATTAAATGGGTATATTCCCACATTTAATTGAGATACGGTACCGGGAGGAATTGGTTGGTTTGTCGAATTATAGGAACTCGTAAAAATTTCATTTGAGTGATAAATTTCAAAAGGACCAATCATATAATTTCCAGTCCCAATACGATTCTCTGCTGCGATTGTACCTGTCAAAGAAGGTTCAATACAATTTGCATTAGATAGGTGAAAATCATAATTTACGGTAGTGTGTGTTGGTAAATTTAAGATACAATTTGACGATCCTCCTGTAAAACTAAAGTTATTAGTCTCATTCACATAGTTTTGCGAAACAACAGAATTGTCAGGTAGCGTCGCAGAGTAACTGCCACTAATCGAATAAACTCCTAATCCATAACCATTAGGAAAACAGCTATTTGCATTCGTCTTAAATTTATAAGTGCCACAATAATTGGCATCGTAAGACGGGACTCCAGTAAAAGTCCAGGTGTTTTGAGCACGCGCCGTGATCTGCATCACTTTTTCAAAAACTTGACCGCAACTAAGTTCGATTTTTACAGTGATGCTTCCGACGGTACCATTGCAAGTCGTAAATCCCGGAAACCTGTATTTTAAATTAAAACTTTGGCTTTCGTTGCCAGGTAAATTATAAGAAACTTTAGGATTGGGAGTTCCATTTGGGAAAAACGGATTGATGGTACTCAGATTTTCTAATTCACTGCTGTGAGTGACCGTAATCTTTTTGGTACAATCTGCAGCGAGATCACCTTCAATACTGAAATAGAAAAAAAAATCTTTTCCGGTCAGCTCCTCGGTTTTCAATTTTAGCGTAGTTGCGTTATTGGCAATATTGTTTACCATATCAAAGACCTCTAATTGATCAGTGTTGTTGACCACTATCGGATTGGGACATTGCGCTTTTATTAGTGACGAACAAAATAGTATTAAGATTGAAAAGAAAATAAATAAGTAATTATTTTTCATAAGATCAATTTTAAAATTTGGTAATTTCAAAATTAAATTAAAAACAACTACAACCAATATATTTAATAAAAAAAGGGTCTAATAACCCTTGTGTTTAATAATTGGTACTAAATTGTAACTTTTCATGAATAAAATTAAATTTTAGATAATTGAAAAAGGTAACTATTTACATCAATAATTACATTAAATGTTTTTAGGAGAATAATGTTCTGCTTAGATAAAATGAGAGGTTTACAAATCCGTCACCTTTTTCTCAATCTTATAAACCGTTCCTCGAAAAGTAGCCACCAAAATTTTATGCTGATTCGTAATTGAAATATCGTAAACTCCGGTTTTTCGGGTGTCGGAAATCAGAATGCTTTCTGCAGTTAAAGTGTCACCCAATCGAATAGCTTTTGTAAAGTTCATTGAGCAATGTAAAGCAACTGAAGCTTCATTCGTATTATTACTCGAAAACGCCAAAGCCGAATCGGCGAGCGAAAACGTAACGCCACCATGAACTGTTCTCAATCCGTTGATCATTTCCTGTTTAATGGGCATTTCGATCAGGCAGTATTTTTCGCGAACTTCAATGAGTTGTATTCCCATCCATTGGGAGAAATGATCCTGATTGAGCATGTATTGAGCGAGTTCGTGTGGAGACATCATGTGAGGTGCTGTTGAGTTAATTTGAATGACGTGACAATTAAAATTTATTTCAAATTACGGGCTTTGACTTCCTTCTCTAAAAGAGTTACCTGAAAATACAAAGGCATGGTGATGACAGGCAACATAAAAACAGGGATAAAGCTGGCAATTGATATAGCACTGAAACCCTTATTAAAAAAAATATAGACGAGTAGGATGATCAGGATAACACAGACCACATACATTCCAATTAAAATTCCTTTAAACAGATCCCGTCTTTTAATTAATTTTTCATCTGATAATTCAGAAAGATTATTTTTATTTTCCATTGAATTAATTTTAATTATCTGATTAACAAGTCTATATGAGCCTGCATTTTACGAAGCAACGGGCTTTGACGATATCGTTCTTCCTGATATTCGTCGTACAGTTTTTGTAAAGTCTCTGAAATTTTTTCAAAGCCAATATCAAAGCCCCATTGCAGCAAACCTTTCGGATAATTCACGCCTTTTTGCATCGCTAATTCTAGGGCTTCGTCGTTGGCAATTCCGAGTCGTTTTGCTTCTACGGCTTCGTTGATTAACATTGATATAATGCGCATGAAGATTTCTTGGTAGAGTTCCTCATCTATTTCTGGTGCAGGTTTTTCTGCGTTTTCAGCATAATCATAAAAGCCTTTTCCAGTCTTGCGACCGTGTAATTTCGCCTCGCTCATTCTTTGTTGCAGCAAACTCGGTTTGTATTTCGGATCGTAGAAATAATCGGCGTAAACGGTTTTGGTTACGGAGAAATTAACATCGATTCCAATGAGATCCATCAGTTCAAACGGTCCCATTTTGAAATTTCCCAAAGTTCGCATCGCATCGTCAACCTGTTCCGGTGTGGCGATGTTTTCTTCAGCAATTCTCAACGCTTCTCCATAAAACGGACGCGCAATTCGGTTCACAATAAATCCAGGAACATCTTTCGCAATCACCGGAATTTTTCCCCAACTTTCCATTAAAGTGGTAATTTCGTTGGCTAAAGTTTTCTCGGTTAGTAATCCGGGAATCACTTCTACCAAAGGCATTAAAGGAGCCGGGTTGAAAAAGTGAATTCCAATAAAACGTTTCGGATTCTTTAATTCAGATGATAGGGAAGTGATCGAAATAGAAGAAGTATTGCTCGAAATAATGCATTTCTCAGAAACAATTTCTTCTAACTGCTGAAAAACTTTAGTTTTAATTTCTTTGTTTTCAATAATCGCTTCAATCACCAAATCACAATCTTTGAAATCCTGAAGCTCCGAACAAGGCTTTATTTTACAGAAAATATCTTCGCTTTTTTCTTCTGTAATTTTTTGTTTTTCTACTAATCTGCCCAGAATCTTTTTAAGGCTTACTAAAGACTTTTCTGTTTGAGCAGAATTTGTATCATATAAATAGACCTTACAACCAGAAGTTGCGGCAACTTGTGAAATCCCAATTCCCATGGTTCCTGAGCCTATAATTCCTATTTTATTCATGGTTTAATTAAATCAATTTCGATGATATTATTATCTTTTTTAATTTCTTCCAGCATGTTTTTTTCAGCACCCCTAATCATCTCTGCATATTTTGCGTCAGGAAATCTTTTCTTGAGAGCAATGGCTGGATATTTTCTATTTTCCTTAAATACTTTTTCAAATTTCACGTAAGGAATGGCGATCCGGCGATTGCCAGTATTTTCTGGATATACAAAATGATAATTCAAATTTTTAATCCCTTTTAATTCAAATTGGTGACTTTTAGACTCGTCTTCTATTTTTACGATTAAGCCTGGCAAACCTTTAAACTTGTAAGGACCATCTTGAAAAGGAATATCTTTTGTGAACCAAGCTGTCCATTTTCTACCACCAAATTCTGCGGTAGCTTTTTGAGCTTTATAATCTAAAACAGAGATATACTCTGGGTAAAGTTTCCATTTAATATCAATATTTTGCTGAACTAAGTAATCAGATTCTGCGATCTTTGTCAGATATTCAATCGTATTAGAATTGCTTTTTTTAACTACGCGATCTCTTATATTTATTTTATTTCTTTTTTGTGGTGGAGCAGGTGGTTTAAGAAAATAAGATCCATCTTTGATTTCTGCGTGTATGGTAGAATCTGAAACAAATTGTTCGTAATTAAAATATTCAGATTTTTCATGATCGATATTTAAAACCATTATCGCAGAAAAATGAACTGCTTTTTCCGTAGAATCAGGTACCGTAATATACTCGTATAGAAACTGTTTTGTTTGTGCAAAATAAAAATTTGCGATCAAAATTAATAAAATTACCTTTAGTTTTTTCATCCAATTTCTGTAAGATGTTGATTTGATGATGTGTTAATGTATTGATGCGTTGATGAGAGAATCGTCAAATAACCACATCATCAAATCATCCAATTACTTTCCTTTATATTCCGGTATTCTTTTTTCTAAAAATGCAGAAACTCCTTCCATAAAATCTGCTGATTCGGCCGCGGTTTGCTGCAGTATTCCTTCAAGATCCAACTGCTGACTCAAAGTATTATCATAAGATTCATTGAAAGCTTTTTTTGTTAAAGAGATTGCTTTCGTTGGTAAATTAGAAATCTGAGTTAAAACTTCCATAGCACTTTCTACGAAATTTTCATCTGGAAAAGCATCTGCAATTAAACCTAATTTTTTAGCATCTGTCGCCGTAATTTTCTTTCCTGTAAATGTTAAATAGTTGGCTTGCTGTCTTCCTAAAAGTTTTGGTAACCAATACGTGCCGCCTGTATCCGGAATCAATCCGATATTAACAAAAGCTTGAGAAAAATAAGAAGATTCCGTCGCTAAAGTAAAGTCACAAATCAAAGCTAACATTGCACCAGCACCAACTGCAGGGCCATTGACTAAAGAAATGACCGGTTTTCTCGCCTGAGCAATTTCTTTGACCAACGGATTGTAATAATCAATTACGATTCGCTGTATAACTCTTTCTTCATCAGGATCACTGAAAGACATGGCGTCTTTCAAATTTTGCCCCGAACAAAAGGCTTTACCGCGACCTGAAATCGCCAGGCAACGAACATTTTCATCGCGACTTCCATCATGAACGAAAGTGCGAAGTTCGCTAAGCGTAGTTTTATTTAAACTGTTAAATGTTTTCTCATCGTTTAGATAAGCGATCAATAATTTCCCGTCAATGTGAGATTCTATTTCGAGTTGCGTGTACATATTAAAGTGTTGATTTGATAATGTGTTAATGTGATCAGGTTTTTCCTGATTATTAATTGGATTTTAACGAAGATAAAGGTTTAATTATATTTAAAATAATGCTTTGAATAATGCTTTTTCAATCATCAAATAAGCACATGGTCAAACCATCAAATCACTTTAATGACATTTGAAATAATCGAAGGGCTCCAAACAATCGTTACATTGATAACTCGCTTTGCAAAGGGTAGAACCAAACCGGCTGATCTGCTTCGTGTTTTCTGAGCCGCATCTCGGACATTTCTTTGGAACGTTCAGATGATCTTCGTGATTGCCTTTTTCAGGGGGTGTAATTCCGTAAACGCGAAGTTTTTCTCTGGCTTCGTCGGTAATCCAATCCGTTGTCCAAATGGGAGCTATTTTTGTGATCACTTTGGCCTGAATTCCTTTTTCCTTAAAGAGTTTTATAATATCTTCTTCGATATTGAACATGGCCGGACAAGCCGAATAAGTCGGGGTAATCACGATTTCTACTTCTTTGTCAGAAATCATTTTTGCTTCCCGAACAATCCCAAGTTCCACAATGTTGATCACTGGAATTTCGGGATCAGGAATTTGGGAAAGAATTTCGAATAAGTCGTTTTCTATTTTAACCACGGAATTATATTTTTTTTAACCACAAAGTCACAAAAGTATTATGATTGTTAAAGTGAAAATGATGTTTTTGAAAGTTTACAAAATAGTAATTGAAATTTTCAACTACAAAGTGACAAACACTTTAAATAACGCAATTGCTGAATAAAGTTCACAAAAGCTAAAATTAATAATCTTGCAACTATCAACTATCAACTATCAACTATCAACTGAATTTACCAGGCGCAGTTTGGATACGTTTTTTGCATAAACTGCAGTTCACATAAGATAAATCCGAAATATTCGGTGTGATAACCGGTTCTTGAACCTTTTTGCATAAAGTCACTTTCCGGGATTTCTAATCCAAAGTTTTGGAAATCTTCAGTAACGGTTTTCGTCCACTGTTCCTGGATTTCTTTTCCATCAGGTATAACATCTAATTTTGCCAGATCTTCTTCACCAATAGTTTCAGCAAACATTCCGCCGGTATATTCCCAAAGATTTTCAACTGCATTTTTCACGCGGGTTTTACTTTCTTCAGTTCCGCCTGCAAACATTTTGATCCAGGTTGACGTGTGCGTGTAATGGTATTTTACTTCTTTCAAAGATTTTTCAGCGATGGCAGCAATTTGTTCGTCGCTGCTTTTCATTAATTCTGTATAAAGAATTTTCTGATAAACCGAAAAGAAATAAACTTTCAAAATCGTGTTTGCATAATCACCATTTGGAAGTTCTGATAACTGACAATTCAGGTATTCTTTTTCCAACCGCAAAAAAGCCAAATCATCCTCCGATTTTCCAAGATTCTGAATTTGCGCTGCGTATTTATAAAAATTATTCGATTGTCCGAGATAGTCTAAAGCGATATTGGTCAAAGCGATATCTTCTTCCAGATAAGGTCCTTGCCCGCACAGTTCACCCAGTCTTTGACCAAAAATCAAAGTATCATCGGCTAATTTTAAAGTATAATTAAAAAGTGGATTCATTTATTATTTGTTGGGTGTTAGATGTTAGGTATTGGATGTTCGGCGTTGTCAAAAACATCTGACGTCCTACATCCATCATCTTGCATTTACATGTTTTTCACATCATTCGGGATTTCGTAAAAAGTCGGATGGCGATAGAGTTTATCATCTGCCGGATCGAAAAATGCTTCTTTATCAATTCCTTCCGAAGTCACCAAATATTTACTTGGAACGACCCAAATTGAAGTTCCTTCCATTCTTCTGGTGTAGACATCTCTTGCTGCCTGCAAAGCCATTTCAGCCGTTGCTGCCTGTACGATTCCTGCGTGTTTGTGGGAAAGTCCTGGTTTTGTTTGAATAAAAACTTCCCACATATCTAAGTTGCTCATTGCTGTAAATTTTATGGTTTTAAAGATAAAGATTTTTAATGAATTCCGTATCGTTCGAATGATTGCCAATACTTATCTTTATATATTTCAAAAGACATATCGTAGTCAGGATATTTTTCAACCGTTTCTGCCAGAACTTTTGAGATCTTTCGAAAGTCTTTGCTGACGAAATAAATTTCTCTAATGTTATCGGCAGTTTCCCGACCGAGATTTAAATTTCCTTCTTCGGTTTTCAATTCAAGCGTCATTTCATCTTCAATCAAATTAAAAAGGTCGTAATCTTTATCATCAGGGAAACCATTGTTCTCATCTCCTTGGTATTTAATTCTTAAAACCGAAATCCATGGATGCGAAGCTTTTTTGTCCCACTTCAATAAATCGACATTAACGGTCGCGAGCATGAGAAAGCCATTTTCCAAAGTCCCTTCTAATAATGAATAGGAATCTTCGGTAGTTTTAATAGTTGCAGCGTCATACTTTTCTGTAAATTCTCTTTCTCGCCAGCTCAAAAAATCTTTTAACTTTTCAATCGGAATCAATTCTTTCTCAGCGTCATTTTTATTGGATATACTAAAGTTGTCGATTTGAGTAACGAAATTAAGCTCACCTAAATAATTGTCAATAAAGAGATAAGTTCCGTTAATGACTTCATTTTCATTTTGATCATTTAAATCATCATGGACGAAAATTAAATCAATTTCATCAGGATAATCTTCATCGTCATTCGAGTAGAAATAGATATTTTCTTTGCTGAAAATATGATCGCCTATTCTGAGATTCACGTCTTCGATATCCAATTCTGGTTTTAGTGCTGTAAATTTCCAATTTTCAAGTGCTGGAGAAGCTGCCACGAGTTCTTGGGCGTAAACGATATCTTTAATATTTCCATCGACGGTGATAATGAGTTCAGCCGTAGAGTCATCATGCATTCCGGCCAGTAAGAAGAATTGTTCATTCAACTCTTTTAACTTGTGTAAGTTTACATCTAGAAAATTTACTTCCACATCATCCTCATCTTTTAATATACTGAAAAATTCTTTTTCTTTGGTTTCAAACCAATTCCAAAACTCTTGAAATGAATGATTATTTATAATTTCTGCGCTCATAAAATTTGTTTTTCTCCGTCAATATAAACAGTTTCTGCTTTTAAACTTCCCTGGTGATAAAGAACGTTTTGGAAATTATCAGTTTTAAATGCAACGAAATCTGCTTTCTTTCCTTTTTCTAAAGTTCCGCGGTCTTCTAAATTTAATGCAAAAGCTGAACGGAAAGTTAGTCCCGCCAGAACTTCCGCCGTTGACAATTTTTCGAACGTGGCTAAAATACTTGCCTGAGTAATTAAATTTCCCATTGGTGCAGAGCCTGGATTCCAATCGGAGGCGATGGCTAGAATTCCACCGGCATCTAAAATTTTTCTGGCTGGGGTGAATTTTTCACCCAAACCTAAACTCGCTCCGGGAAGCGCTGTTGCCACGGTTTCTGATTTCGCTAAAAAATCAATATCTTCATCAATGGTAGCTTCCAAATGATCTGCTGATTTTGCTCCAACTTCAACCGCAATTCTTGAACTTCCAGAGGTGAACTGATCAGCATGAACGGTAATTTCAAAACCTAATTCTTTCGCTTTCAATAAAAATAATTTACTTTCGTCTGGTAAAAAAGCCGATTTTTCTATAAAAATATCAACACGCTTTGCGAGATTTTCTTCTTTTACTTTGGGTAAAATTTCCTCTAAAATATATTGTAAATATTCCTGCGAACTTCCTTCGAAATCTCTCGGTTTCAAGTGAGCCGACAGACAGGTCGGAACCAAAGTCGCTTTCGTAAAAGTCTGTGCTTTTTTAATAACACGTAACATTTTCAATTCGTTTTCAACGTCTAAACCGTAACCAGATTTTACTTCAATGGTTGTAATTCCCAATGAAATCAGGAAGTTGATTCTTTCTAAAATGGTCTTTAACAATTCTTCTTCGCTCGCTGCTCTGGTGTGCTGAACGGAACTCCAAATTCCACCACCACTTTCTGCGATTTCTAAATAAGTTTTCCCACCGTTTCGCATCGCAAAATCATTCGCACGATTTCCACCAAAACAAATGTGCGTGTGAGAATCAACAAAAGCCGGTAAACAGATCTGTTCACCTTCTATGTTTTCAATTTCAATATTGGGAAATTGATTTTTTAAATTTTGAAAAGAATCTACATTTTCGATCGTGCCATCTTCAATTAGAAGTCCACCATCAACGATAATTTCAAGTTGATCATCTGATAGTTTTCCACGCAAAGGAAGATTAGCAAGTGTTACAATTTGTTTGAAAGGTCCAATTAATTTCATCAAGAAGATTTTTAAATATTTTTAAGTAGCATTTGAGAATTTATAAAAAAAAACTCAAACACATCAATCACATTAGCAAATTACATTTCTTAAATTTATTTGAGCACATTAGTTTTAAAAATCTTTGATTTTTATCTTTTGTAAACTTTTTTATTAAGATTATTTTTTCTTAAAACTTATGTGACTTATTTGGTTGAAAAATCGAACATGCTGTGAACAATTTTTAGCAATTTACTCAGTTTTCTTTAAATGATCGAAAACCATTTTGGATAGCGGAATAAACATTAAGCCAGCAACCATGAACGTAATGAAAGCTCTCTGCAATCCAAAGGCACTTGCAAGATAACCAATAATCGGCGGCCCTAAAAACATGCCGACCGTAGAGTAGGTGCTGATAATTGAAATCACAATCGGAACGGAATATTTTTTAGCTTTACCAGCAAGGATGAGAGTCATCGGGAAAAGACCGGAAACGCCAAAGCCCACCAGACAAAAACCAATAAGAACCGGGACAATGGTTGGGAAAAGCGTAACGATAAGAACTCCGGAAACGATCAATATGGAACTTACCATATATAGTTTTTGCATGCCAAATCGGCCCATCAGATTGTCGATCGTTAACCTCGAAATTGTCATACAAACCATGAACAGGAGGTAACCGTACGTGAAAACTTCTTGATTAACAACTTCTTTTAAATAAACCCCATTCCAGTCATACATTCCGCCCTCGCAAATTGCGGCGAAAAAAACCATAAATCCTAGCAGGGAAATATATTTGCTGGGTTTTTGAAATTTGAATGGATTGCTTGATTTGGCCTTGTCATTTTTAATGAGAAGAGGAAACATGGAAATAATCAGTACGATCCCAAACAACATCACCATCAAAAAATGCCAGAAAATAGAGATCTCATATTTGAGCATAATAGTAGAAAAAAGCACTCCTACAATACCGCCAATACTCCAAATGCCATGAAATTTTCCCACGATTTTTTTTTCGAATTTTTCTTGTAGAGAGAGTGATTGCGTATTGATTGCAACATTTATAATTCGGAGAGATAAGGCAAATAAAAATAGCGAGACGATCAATCCAACCAACGAAAAGCCCCAGCCTAGGGAAAATAGAGATAGTAGAAATAGTACACTTCCTAATTGGAGCGGAATCCTGCTGTTATATTTTGCGACCATCCAACCAGAAAGAGGAATGCCAATAATGGCACTTGCAGGCATGATCATTAATAAATTTCCTAATTCTCCTTCTGTAAGAGTGAAAATAGATTTGATGGTTGGTATTCTGGAGGCGAAAGTAGAAAAACAAATTCCAGATAAAAAGAAATAAGACGATAGTGCAAATCTTTGCTTTTGAGGTGTTGAAAACATAATCGCGCAAAACTACGAAATTAGAGCTCTAAATGGCGAGCGTTTTCAGCATTAATTGATATCGATTGAATTGCTTTTATTATAAAAAATTTATTTGAACTGATAAGAAATCCCGGTACTTAAATAGTATTCAGCGGAAATGTTTTGCGGATTACTGCCAGCAGATATATCCAATTGAAGCCGTGGAGTCGCGAGGTAAGTGAGACCAAAATCGACGCCATGTTCGGGAGAGAGATTCGAATTGAAATAGCCATAATATTCTGTGAATATCGCCAGCCGATCAGTAAAACTATAATCCAGACCAAAGGACAGAAAATAATAATCCTTCATTTCTTCTTTCAGATAACCGATGCCGGCAGAACTTCCAAAATTTTCAGTTAACTGTTTGTCGGAAGCTAATATGAAGGAATAATTCTCCAACTTAAAATCTGAATCTGCAATCGAAGTGAGCGAAGGCGCATAGTCGTCACCTTTTAAAAAATTATATTTTGAAGAAAATCCGTAAGTGCTTTCAGACGAGTTGCTTAAGTCTTGAATGGTTTGCAAACGAACTTCCCATCTTTCCGTCAATCCAAAACGAATAAGATGATCTGAGGTGAATCCTTTTGTACTTCGGTTGTAAATGATTCCACTTTCTAACTGAATTGATTTTGGAGAAATGATGGTACTGGCAGTTCCTTCTCCAGGTCGATCTGTTTCCATTTGGGCAAAATGAAAAACTGGGAAAAACATCACCAAAAAAACTGCGTATTTCATAGGAAGTAAATATAAATTCTTTTTCAAGGATAAAAAATTATTTGAGCTCAACTTTCAGACGTTTTGTTGTAAATATATTATCTTTGGATGATTTCAAATATTACAATGTCAGATTTCCTACACCCCGATAAAGAGAATTTTTCCGAAGATGAATTAATGCACGAGGAAAAGATCCGTCCGCAGAGCTTTCAGGATTTTGCCGGACAACGAAAGACTTTGGATAATTTAGAAGTTTTCGTAGCAGCCGCAAAAAACCGAAATGGTGCTTTGGATCACGTTCTTTTACACGGTCCACCCGGCTTGGGGAAAACTACTTTGGCTAATATTATCGCAAATGAATTGGGAGTTGGCTGTAAAATAACTTCGGGTCCTGTTTTGGATAAACCTGGAAGTCTAGCTGGATTGCTGACCAATCTTGAGGAAAATGATGTTTTATTTATCGATGAAATTCATAGACTTTCGCCGATTGTTGAAGAGTATTTATATTCGGCGATGGAAGATTATAAAATCGACATCATGCTGGAAAGTGGTCCCAATGCGAGAAGTGTTCAGATCGGTTTGAATCCTTTTACTTTGGTCGGAGCAACGACCAGAAGTGGAATGCTTACAAAACCAATGTTGGCAAGATTCGGAATTCAATCAAGATTAGAATATTATACGATCGAACTTTTATCAATGATCATCGAAAGAAGCGCACGGGTTTTAGATGTTAAAATCTATGAAGATGCTGCTTTGGAAATTGCGCGTAGAAGTCGCGGAACACCCAGAATTGCAAATGCACTTTTAAGAAGAGTTCGTGATTTTGCTGAAATTAAAGGAAATGGTGAAATTGAAATTAATATTACCAAATTTGCTTTGAACTCCTTAAATGTTGATGAATTCGGACTCGATGATATGGACAACCGAATTATGCGGGTGATGATTGAAAATTTCCGTGGGAAACCCGTGGGAATTTCTGCATTGGCAACTTCGATTGGTGAAAATCCAGAAACTTTGGAAGAGGTTTATGAACCATTTTTAATTCAGGAAGGGTTTATCATCCGAACGCCGAGAGGAAGAGAAGTGACCGAGAAAGCGTATAAACATTTGCAGATCGCGATTCCCAGAAGACCGGATGAACTTTTTTAGATATTAAACGTCAAATTTGATGAATGTTTAAAACGCAATGGGCGCAAAGAAAATTTAATATATTTGTGTTTAATAGGTCGCAAAGGCGTTTCACTCAGCAATGGCTTGATTTAATGTCTTAAAATTATATGATTGGAATATGAATGAAAATGAGATTTCAAAAATTGTATTTGAGTCGGGTTTGAAAATTCATCGGAAACTTGGAGTGGGCCTTTATGAAGTAGTTTACGAAGAATGTTTAGTTTACGAATTAAGTAGAAACGGTTTGAAAGTTGAAAAGCAAAAAGATATTCCAATTGAATATGAAGGATTGGTTATTGAAAAAGCTTTTAGAGTTGACTTATTAATTGAAGATAAAGTAATAATAGAGATTAAAGCAGTTCCCGAAATTAATAGTTATCATACCTATCAACTTTTAAATTATTTAAGAATTACAGGATTTAAACTGGGAATGCTTTTGAATTTTCACTCTTTATTATTTAAAGATGGCGTTAAAAGAATCGTAAATCATTTATAAAACAGTAGTCCTTCGCTGAGTGAAACGCCTTTGCGAACTTATTATTTGATCAGAAAGAAAAAATCTTTGCGATCGTTGCGTTAAAAACAGATCAAAATTTAAAAGATAAAATTTTATGAAACTCTATCCTATACAGTGCGGAAAATTTAAATTAGATGGTGGTGCCATGTTTGGTGTGGTGCCGAAAACCCTTTGGCAACGGACGAATCCGGCAGATGAAAATAATTTAATTGAATTAGGAACACGCTCACTTTTGGTGGAAGACGGTAAAAAACTGATCCTTATCGATTGTGGTTTGGGAGACAAACAGAATGAGAAATTTTTTGGTCATTACTCGCTTTGGGGCGATGATAATTTAGATAAAAACCTGAAAAAATATGGATTCGTCAAAGAAGATATCACTGATGTTTTTTTAACGCATCTTCATTTTGACCATTGTGGTGGCGCGATTGAGTGGAATGACGACCGAACCGGTTACCGATCTGCTTTTAAAAATGCACAATTTTGGACCAACGAAGAGCACTGGAAATGGGCGACTGAACCTAATCCAAGAGAGAAGGCAAGTTTTTTGAAGGAGAATATTATGCCGATGCAGGAAAGTGGACAGTTGAATTTTTTACCAACGCCACAAAATGGAAATTACGGTTTCGCTCCAGATTTGAAGATGGATGTTATCTTTGTGGATGGACACACCGAAAAACAAATGCTTCCAGTAATTCAGTATCAGGAAAAAACGATTGTGTTTGCTGCAGATTTAATTCCGACTGTTGGTCATATTCCACAGGTTTATGTGATGGGTTATGATACGCGTCCGCTTTTAACAATGGAAGAGAAGGCGAAGTTTTTAAAGCAATGTGTTGATAATGAATATCTCTTATTTTTCGAACATGATGCGCACAATGAATTGGCGAGTTTGAAAATGACAGAAAAAGGTATTCGCTTAGATGAAACCTTCAGCATGAATGAAGTTTTTGGATATTAAGATTAGAAAAATTAAAATAAAGTTATGATAGAAGAAGAAGCTGAACCCGAACCCAGGGACAGTACAAAGATTATTGGAATAACCGGTGGAATTGGCTCCGGAAAATCAACGGTGTCGAAACTGATCGAAGAAGCAGGTTATCCTGTTTATTACTCAGATATTCGGGCGAAAACAATTGTGAACGATCATGCACAACTTCAGCAGCAAATCAAGCAACTTTTAGGAGAACAATCCTACGATGACAATGGTTTGTATGACAGGAAGTACGTGGCTGATATTGTTTTTGAAGATGAAACCATATTATTGAAACTCAATTCGTTGATTCATCCCGCTGTAAAAATAGATTTCGAAAACTGGGTGGATCAACAAACGACTCCATTTGTTTTTAAAGAAACAGCCCTTTTGTTTGAATTGAAATTAAACGAAAGTTGCTACCAATCTCTTTTAGTTACTGCTGACGACAACTGCAGATTAAAAAGGGTGATGGATCGCGACTACAAAACATATCGGGAAGTCGAAACTATCATGTTGAGACAAATGCCGGAAAAAGATAAAGTAAAAATGGCAGACTTTGTTATTTATAATAATGATGGTCTGGAAGAGCTTGAAGCGGAAACAAAAAAAATACTGACTGAAATAGTGGCTTCTTAATTAAAGTTTCTGAAGAAATATAAAACCTGAATTCAATATGAATTCAGGTTTTTTTTGATTAAAAATTTCAGACGTTTAATTTCGGTTTTTTACCAAAAGCCAACCGCTGTATTGGGTAAAAGTATTATGGCCAGGTTCTTTCCAATTGATGATATACCAATACGATCCCGTATTGACTAATCTTCCGGAAGTTTTTCCGTCCCATGAAAATTGATTGCTTTTATCACCACTGAATACCTGTTTTCCAAATCGATCATAAATTTGAAGAGACGGTTCATCTTTTTTCAACAAACCGGAGTAATTCAGGACGTCGTTAATTCCGTCATCGTTTGGCGTAATGACGTTGTAGAGCTGAATTACATTAATACTCACTGAAACAGGTTCGCAATTGTCGGCTGAAATTACGTAGATCGTATGATTTCCCCCCGGAACATTTAAAAACATATTGGATGTTTGATAATTGAAATTGTCAATTGCATATCGGTAAGGAGGATTTCCACCCGAAGCATTTACCGTTACCGTTGAACCTTGAATATCGATGCGGGTGATTTCTGGCAGCTCAACTGGAGTGATCGAAACCGTTTGGCGATAAACACAACCATTGAAATAGAGATCGACCCAATAATCCGCTACTCCAACATTTTGTATAACCTGCGTTTTTTCGCCAGTACTCCATAAATATCCATCAAATCCTGCACCTGCATCGAGACTTGTTTTTGCTTCCGGACATATTTCTTTGTTCACTAAAACAGTTGATTTTCGAGGCTGTCTTAAAGTTAAATTTAAAATGCCGATCGCGTCACAAACTCCTGATTTTTTTAATCGATAGTAAAAAGTTTTATTGCCGCTAAGAACTTGACTTGACGAAATGTTTTCACCTGCGTAATTGTTTTGAGCTTTAGTAAGATCATCAAAATAAGTGGCGGTAACATTTGCCTCCGTTGTAAATTGAGAAAGGTAGTTGGACAGATCGACCGCCGTTTCATTATCGAAATCATTATCGCAGGCAAAATCGGAAACTGTAGTTTTAATGGCAAGCTTGGATCCGATGTTTAAAATTATTTTCCTGATGGCAGGCTGGCAAACATTATTGGCGTCAACCCTGATCCAAACTTCATTGTAAATAGCAGTGAAAGTATAAATGCCGGCTATATTGTCGTTTCCACCAAGTTGTGCCTTGGATTCATTTTCATAATAACGAATATTTAATCCTCCTAAATTCGGAATGACAATTGGCGAAATCGAATTCACATTTACTTTATATTGACCATCGATAATTCCATCTAAATCCTCATCGCAATGTGTTTTTATATAAAGGTTTTCATTAACAACTGGCGGTGAATTTGTTTCCAAAGTTATCGTTGCAGTCGCCTCACATCCGAATTTATTTTTGATGTATACATACACCACATCACCACTTGTTGCTGGATAGTTTGCGAGTTGGTTATTTGGTATGAGATTGAGCAATGCAGCGTCGCTATAATATTTTTTCTCAGCGGTGGTGTCGGGCGTAACAATCGCCTGGTTTAAATTATATACGGCGTTATTGGTGTCGCTGCATTTTTTCAAAACCACGTCATTGGTAACAACTTGATTAAGTTGAATTGTTGCCTGTACCACTTCGCAGTCTGGGATTGCACCCACGCCACAAAATGTAAAGCGGAAAGTATCAATGCCAGATTCGTTTTTATTAGCGGTATATGTCAGCGTTCCGTCGGGAGCGATGGACACCGTTCCCTTAGTTGGCTGCGTCGTTACGACAACTGTAGAATAATTAATTGCTTGCGTGCTTAAAACAAATTTTGGGATGATTTGTTGCTCACTACAAGTGGTATAATTGTAATTGGTAAAATTGGTGCAGTTGAAAAATTTAAAATCTTCGGTTTGGACTTCTGGACAGATTCCCTGTTTAATCCGTACGGCATAAATTCCCGCTTGAGAAGGATAATAAAAGTAATCGGTATTGGAGGGATGAGCAGCCGTTACAGGAGCATTAATATAAGTGTTTCCCACTTTTTGTAACCATTGATAACTGTCAAAACCTTCTATGACCGCAAGCTTCACATCATCTGGAAGGCAGTCTCCTTCAATCTTAGAAATAAGCGGAATAGAAGAAAAGCCAGCGAAAAATCCACCATATCCTACGGCATCATTTCCGGCCGTGATTCCAGCGGTCACAGCGCGGGAAGAAATTAGTGAAATATTTCCTGTGATATTGGGAATAGAATAGGTCACCCAATCGGTAGTTCCGGCAACAGGATGTGGACCGTTTTCAGGAGTAAGCACCAAAGTAGCACCATTACTTTTCACCTCTACAGCTGCATTTTTCTCGGTAATAATATTCAGTTTTGTAGGAACTGTCAAACTGTATGGAACCTGATTGCTGACATATTCATTTTCATCAATAAATCCAATTTCATCAATCTTTCTTGGCAGATAACAGCTTAAAGGAGGAATATAATTAAAACCGCCCGTGGCTGCACTGATCTCACCATCAAGTCCGGCCAAGAGCTGATAAACATAAATATCTTCAGAAGAAGTGATTAACATATTAAAGTGAGAAGAACCTTGATCGACATAACTGCCTGGTGAAGTAGTAAAAAATTCACCGGTATTAATCGTAGCAACAGGGGTTGGGTTACCGTTGAGGTAAATTTTAGTATTATCTTTTACCGCCACAATCAATGCTTTTTCCATGGTTGTCAGAGTTCCGGCATAGTCAAAACTGTTTTCTCCATTTCCTTTTACAAGCACAAAAGTTTTCCCTAATTTATTGATTGGAACAGCTTGATCCATTAATATATCAGAAACGCCCGTTACATTTGAAGAATACTGTCCATTAAAATTTCCGTTGGTTACGACCACAGGTTTGTCTGACACGATTTTCGCTCCTATATAGCCGGTCTGATTTTCATCGAAGCTGTCACCACCTTCAATAATGTACGATTCGCCTTTATTCAATTCAAAAGTGATCTCGGTTCTGGGGATCTCATCTGAAAAAACAACATCAGGTCGAAATTCGGTGATCTTTACTGTGGTGTTGTCTTGCGTCGCCATCACACTGTTCATGAAGTTCAAAGAACCAGTAGATGCGGTTATCGGTGCTACAACCGCGCGAAATTCGGTGCCAAGAGCAGCGGTTCCTTTTGAGGTTTGAATTTCAGCGTGATTTTGAATAGAAAATCTCAGACTTGCAAAAAACGGCTTTTCACCTTTTAAATAAAACCCCATCGCCACTGGTTGAAACAACCCAACCAAAGGATTATTCCAGTCATTGGTAACAATAATTCTGCTTCTTTGGTAAGAGGGAATTTTATATTTCTGAGGATTGTTTTTACTCACCATGAAACTTGCAATCACCACGTTATCATAATAAATGTCAACTTTAAACGGAGTTGTTTCACCCGTCGACATGTAGATAGATTGATAGTTTGCAGTGTTCGGACCACTTACCCGATCAGACATTGGACCGAACCAGTGTTCACGGTCTAATTGTGCGAAAGTACTGAAGAAAATTAAAGAAAATATAAAGAGTAGGAGTTTTTTCATGCATGATTGGGTTACCTTACAAATGTAATATTATTTACCAAAATTTAATAAAAATAAAATGTGGCTAAATCCTGTGACCAAATTAATTTAAATCGAGATTTTCACTGAAATAAATAAACCTGAATTCATATCAACTCAGGTTTTTTTTATACTATTTTTAGCGGTTATTCTCTTGATTTGACTAAAACCCAGCCCGTCAATTTTGCAACGGTTGTTGAGCCTGGCTCCTGCCATTGCAATACATACCAGTAACTTCCGGTTGCAACAGCTTTTCCAGATATTTTTCCGTCCCAGGAAAAGCGGTTGTTTTTATCTCCTTTGAAGACAGAAACTCCATAACGGTCAAAGATCTGTAAAAACGGATTGTCTTTTCGCAACAAGTCAGCATAGTTAAGAACGTCATTTGTACCATCATCATTTGGAGTGATCACATTCAGAATTCTAAGAATATTGATTTCAGTGGTTATTGGTAAACACTGATCTGCAGAAATTACATACACGGTATAATCTTCCGACGAAATGTTGGTGAACACGTTGGAGTTTTGATAAGTGGAGCCGTTTAGCGAGTATTGATACGGTGGATTTCCACCAGTGACTAAAACAGTAACTGTTCCGCCCTGAATTTCGACGCCTGTAATGAGAGGTAAAGATACCGCTTTGACAGAAACTTGTTGTCTGTAAGTACAACCGTCGGCGGTGAGCTCAACCCAATATTCACCCACAGGAACATTGATAGATTGCGCTGTGGAGCCATTGTTCCAAAGATAATTGCTAAAGCCAGGTCCTGCATCCAAAGTTGTCGTAGCTTCTGGACAAATGTTTTTGTCAACAAGGACGATAGATTTTTTCGGAACTTTTATGGAGATCGTTAAAGTTCCGATATTATCGCAAACCCCAGTCTTTTGAAAACGCAGATAATAGGTTCCAGAATTGGTAATGCTAACCTCACTTGGAATGGAGCCTGTGTTTTTTTGAGCATCAGAAATCGTTTTAAAGTACATTGCTGTCACACCAGTTTCGGTCGTGAAAAGCGATTTGTAATTCGCCAGATTTACCGTTTTTATTCCATCAAAATCATCATCACATTCAGAAGCGGTATTGGTTGTTTTAATTAAACCTAATTGAGCTCCAATTTTAAAATCAATGGTTTTAATTTCTGGCGGACAAACTGTTGAAATTGCCCGTACATAAATAGTAGTGTTCGCAGTATAAGTCCAGTCATTCGGCAAAAGTGGGGAGAAAGTTGGCGATAAAGAATATTCCACCGTAAATAACGATGAGTTGGTGATGATGGTCGGAGTTATCGTTGAAAATTTTACTTTAATAATTCCATCAAAGTCATTGTCACAATTGGTTCCATTAAAAGCTACGATATTCCATATTGGTTTGGGTGATTCGACAACAGAAACATTTTGACGATAAACACAACCCGAAGAATTGGTAAGATCTACAAAGTAATTTCCAACACCAACATTAATGGTGGTAGTGGTGGAGCCTGTACTCCAAAGAATATTGGAATAACCAGTTCCGACATTTAACGGAGTTGTAGTTCCCTGACAAACAGTGACCGTTGCCGGAAGTGTTGTTGAAGGTGTCGCTACTTTAATTGAAATGTTCAAAGTGCCGAGTGCATCACAAACTCCTGCTTTTTTAAATCGATAATAGAAGGTTTTATTTCCGGTAATGGTTTGAGCTGCTGGAATATTTTGACCTGGCAGATTGTTTTGAGCTTTCGTTAAATCATCGAAATATTTTACCGAATCGTATGGATTCGTAATAAAGAGATTGAGATAATTAGCGAGGTTAATACTCTCTGTATTGTTCAGATCATTATCGCAAACATTAATCGGAACAATATTTTTAATTAAAGTTAATTGGTCTCCGATTTTAAAATCAATGGTTTTTATTTCGGTCGGACAAACCGTAGAAATTGCTCTTACGTAAACCGTAGTATTCGCAGTATAGGTCCAGTCATTTGGTAAAAGTGGAGAAAAGGTCGGTGATAAAGAATATTCCACGGTGAACAAAGTAGAGTTGGTGATGATGGTCGGAGTTATCGATGAAAATTTCACCTTGGTAATTCCATCAAAATTGTCGTCGCAATAGGTTCCATTAAAAGCTGCGATATTCCAGATTGGTTTCGGTGATTCAACTACAGAAACATTTTGGCGGTAAACACAACCAGACGAATTGGTGAGATCTACAAAGTAATTTCCGACGCCAACATTAATGGTGGTAGCGGTAGAACCTGTACTCCAAAGAATACTGGAATAACCAGTTCCGACATTTAAAGGAGTTGTAGTTCCCTGACAAATCGTTACTGACGCTGGAAGTGTCGCTGAAGGCGTAGCAACTTTAAATGAAATATTTAAAATTCCGAGTGCATCACAAACTCCGGCTTTTGTAAATCGATAATAGAAGGTTTTATTAGCAGTGATTGTCTGAGCCGCGGAAATATTTTGACCTGGCAGATTATTTTGAGCTTTGGTTAAATCATCGAAATATTTTACCGAATCGTATGGGTTGGTAGTAAAGGAAGTTAGGTAAGTACCAAGGTCAATATTTTCTGTATCATCAATATTGGTATCGCAAACATCTTTGTTTATCGGACTGGCAATCGCCAACTTTATTCCGGTGGTTAAAAGAATTTCTTTGATAATAACAGGGCAACCATTTTTCGGTTCCACTCTGATCCAGATGGAACGGTTTGCAGTAAAGCTGAAAATCCCCGTGATATTGTCTGTTCCGTTGGCAATCGCTCTAGCTTCGTCTTGATAATATTTAACAACATGATCGGCTGGAGTTTGTAAAACAATCGGCGTAATCGAAATGACATCCACTTTATATATTCCGTCAAGCACGCCATCCACATCTTCGTCGCAATGGGTTTTAGTATATAATTCAGCTTTAACTTCAGCCGCCAGTTTAGATTTCAATTCGATTTTTGCAATGGCGATACATCCATAAGTGTTAACCATTCTCACCCAAACAAAACGGTCTGCTGTCGTAAGATTCGTAAAGTTGCTGATGACTTCCGTGGCAATCTGATTTTGTGCGCCGTTTAAGGTTTCATAATATACTTTCGTTACAGTCGTATCAGGTGTGACTGCTGCTAAACTTAGGTTGTAGGTTGCAATTCCAGTCAGCGTACATTCGTTCAATACAACATCATACTTTTCAATTTGATTCAGGTTAATGGTTGCCTGTACAGTTTCGCAATCTGCAATGGCACCATCTCCGCAAAATGAAAATTTGAAAGTATCTGTTCCTGTTGCATTTGGATTAGCGGTGTAGGTAATGGTTCCGTCAGCGTTGATTACTGCAGTTCCTTTTGTGGGCGGAGTATCAATTTTAATGGTAGGAATATTTACACCCTGAGAACTTAGAGCAAAGATGGGAGTGATCACTTGTTCCGTACAAGTGGTATAATCGTAATTAGTAAAGGTGGTACAATTGTAAAATTTGAAATCTCTTGTTTGTATTTCCTCACAAGAACCCTGCTTTACTTTCACCGCATAAATTCCGGCTTGTGTTGGTTCGTATTTATAAGTATTATTAATTCCTGGTGCAGGAATGTAAGTAGGACCAACCCTAATTAACCACTCGTAAGAATTAAAACCTTCTGTAACCTCTAGCTTTACACCTGGAAGGCAGTCACCTTCGGTCTTTAAAATTAATGGGATTGAAGAAAAACCAGCAAAATACCCGCCATATCCCATCGCATCGTTTCCCGAAGAAATACCTGCAGTAACAGCATTTGAAGAGAATACTGCGATGTTTCCCGTAATATCTGGAATAGAATACGTAACCCAAGCATTATTTCCTGTAACATTGAAAGGTCCGTTGCTTGCATTTAAGGTTAAAGAAACTCCGTTTCGTTTTACATCAACAGTTGCATCTCTTTCTGTAATAATGTTAAGTTTAGTTGGTACTGTTAAACTGTAGTACACATTATTTGAAGAATATTCATTTTCTTCAATCTTTCCGATTTCATCAATTTTTTTAGGGAGATAACAGTTCAATGGTGGGATATAATTAAAACCTCCTGTTGCCACCATTGAACTTCCCGAATCCCCTGCCAATAATTGATAGACATATATGTTCTTTGTTGCTTTAATGAACATATTATAATGATTAAAAGTTTGGTTAATAAAGGCGGAATTATCAGTAAGAAAATATTCACCAGCATTCAAAGTAATAACAGGTGTTGTGCCGTTGTTGATATAGATCTCGGTGTTATTTTCGGTTGCGAGTATTAATCCTTTTTCCATATTAGAAATGGTGGTGCCATTTCCTTTCATTAATACGAAATCTTGCCCTAATTTGTCAATTGGAACTCCTTGGTCCATCAAAATATCTGATGAATTAGGATAATTCCCTGCATATTGGCCATTAAAGTTGCCATTGGCAATAACGATAGGTTTATCAGCAATTATTTTCGCTCCGATATAGCCCGTATAATTTTGTGAATTGTCGCCTGTTCCATCGATAATATAAGATTGTCCCTTGTTAAGCGTAAATGTAATTTGAGATCTGGATATGTAATCTGAAAATTGAACAGTCGGACTAAAATCTGTGATGGTGACTTTGGTATTATCCTCCGTCGCCATAATGCTATTCATGAAATTAAGAATTGAACTGCCAACTGTTATTGGTGCCATGACTGCTCGAAACTCAGTTCCTAGGGCAGCAGTTCCTTTCGAAGTTTGTATTTCACCGTGATTTAAAATTGAAAATCGTAAACTCGCAAAAAATGGTTTGTCTCCCTTTATATAAAAGCCCATCGGGACAGGTTTAAATAAATCTGATTGTGAATTGGTAATAATCTTTCCACGAACAGAGTTTTGTATGCTGTATTTAACAGGATTGTTTTTGCTGATGGTAACTGAGCCTATAACAATGTTATTACTGTAAATGTCAACTTTGAAAGGTGTTATTTCGTTGGTTGACATGTAGATTGATTGGTATTGCGAGTTATTCGTGGTACGATCAACCATAGGTGCAAACCAGTGCTCCCGGTCGAGCTGTGCAAAAGAACTGAAGAATATAAAAGAGAATATAAAGAGTAAAAGTTTTTTCATTCGTTATTGAGTTTCTCTGCAAATGTAATATTCTTTTAACAAATTTTAATAAACATTAGCATATTCATAACTATTTTTCTAGGTTCATATTAAAATGGCATTTCTAAAGTTTTACATTTCTTTAATTTAATATTGGAGATCAACCTCGACGATAATTTTAAGATTAACTTTGTATTTATTATTAATAGTATGAAAAAAATAGTTTCCCTTCTCTTCATTTTCTTTTGTATAAGTGCGTTTTCGCAAGCTGATACAGCTCAGGTTATTGTTCCAAATCGAATTAATTCTGTTGAAGCGATTTCAAAACCTTACGTAATTTTAATTTCAGCAGATGGTTTCCGCTACGATTATGCTAAAAAATATAACGCAAAAAACCTGTTGAAAATAGCCGAAGATGGAGTTTCTGCAAAAGCCTTAATTCCCAGTTTTCCCACGATCACTTTCCCGAATCACTGGAGTTTAATTACCGGATTATATCCTGCTCATCATGGTTTGATCGATAATTTTTTCTACGATTATAAAAAGCAAGAATTCTACAAAATGAGCAGCCAGGAAAATGCAGAAGACGGAACCTGGTATGGCGGAACACCACTTTGGAGTTTAGCCGAAAAACAAGGAACTCTTTCTGCGTCGATGATGTGGGTGGGTTCTGCTAGTGATGCGAGTGGAATTAGACCAACTTATTATTACCATTATCACGAAAAGTTTTCTCCTGATGAAAAAGTTGAAAAAGTAATCGATTGGCTCCAATTGCCCGAAGATCGTCGCCCTCATTTCATTAGTTTGTATTTCCCGGAAGTTGATGGAGCAGGACATCGGTTCGGTCCGGATAGTCCGGAAGCGGAGAAGTCGGTTCATCTGGTTGATGACGCCGTTGGACTTTTAATTAAAAAAGTAAACGAACTAGGATTAAAAAACGTGAACTTCATTTTCGTTGCAGATCACGGAATGGTTAAAGTAGATGTAGAAAATCCGCTTGAAATTCCAGAAATGCTATTCGATAAAAAACGATTTGATTTTTATAACGCGCAAACCTTAATGAGAGTGGTTGTTAAAAATCCAGCGGAAGTAAAATCGGTTTATAAAGAATTAAAGAAAAATAAGACCGCAGATTACGACGTTTTCCTTGATAAGAGATTTCCAAAAAAATTACATTTCTCACCGAAAAATGATCGTTACAATCGAATCGGACAAATTCTTCTGGTTCCAAAAGCTCCGAAAATATTTTTAGAGAAAGGGAAGAAAACGTCTTTAGGTAAGCACGGTTATAGCCCGTATGAAGTTCCTGAAATGAAAGCGACCTTTATCGCTTCGGGTCCCACTTTTAAACAGAATAAAAAAATCGGTGAATTTCAAAATGTGAATATTTATCCAATCGTGGCTGATATTTTAAATCTGAAAGTGACCGAACCAATTGACGGAACTCAAAAGATCGCCAAAGAAATTCTTCAGAAATAAAAAAATATCTGGCTGAAAATTCAACCGGATATTTTAATTTTATAATAAAGCTTAATTTTTCAAAGACTGCATGTCAATCACAAATCGGTACCGGACATCGCTTTTCAACATTCGCTCATACGCTTTGTTAATGTCCTGCATATTGATCATCTCTATTTCTGGCAAGATGTTATTTTCGCCACAGAAGTCAAGCATTTCCTGAGTTTCTTTAATTCCACCGATCACAGAACCCGCCACTGATCTTCGTCCCAAAATCATTGGTGGTGTAGATAGAGCATCTTCCATTTGACCAATAAAACCTACCAAAACTAATGTTCCACTGATGTTTAAAGTAGCCATGTAAGGATTAATATCATGATCGTAAGGAACAGTGTCAATAATTAAATCGAATTTTCCCGCCGCAGCTTTCATCTCATTTTCGTAAGTCGAAATAACAACGGCATGTGCACCTAGATCTAAAGCATCCTGAATTTTATCCGGACTTCTGGAAATTAAAGTAACTTCTGCACCTAATCCTTTAGCCAGTTTAATCGCCATGTGACCTAATCCACCCAAACCAACGACTGCAACTTTACTTCCTTCTTTTACATTCCAGTGTTTTAGCGGAGACCAAGTTGTAATTCCGGCACAAAGCAAAGGAGCAACTGCTTTTAAATCTAAATTTTCTGGAATTTTTAAAACAAAATCTTCCGTAACCACGATTTTTTCTGAGTAGCCACCGAAGGTCTGTTGATTTAAATGTTTATCATTTCCGTTATACGTTCCGGTTGAACCATTCAAACAATATTGTTCCAGATCCTGTTTGCAGCTTTCGCATTCTTTACAAGAATCTACCAGACAACCTACTCCTGCTAAATCACCAACTTTAAATTTAGTAACCTCTGCACCGACTTTCGTAATTCGTCCTACAATTTCATGTCCCGGAACTGCTGGATATTTGGTGCCGCCCCAATCGTTTCTGGCAGTATGCAAGTCGCTGTGACAAACGCCACAATATAAAATTTCTATTTCAATATCAGTCGGTTTAACTTCTCTGCGGTCGATGATCATTTCTTTTAAATCATCGTCTTTAGAAGCCGTTCCGAAAGCTTTTATATTCCAATTATCGCTCATGTATGTTATTTTTAGTAAAAACAAAGATAGTTTCTTGTTGATCAAATTTATGTTAATGAAGTACTAAATAAATCGTCACTATCTCATAAAATTTATTCTGATGGAACCCAGACAGAAACATTTCCAGCCGGCACCGGGAAGTTTCCAAATCCGTTTTCATCGATGGTTACTTTTTCTTCGAACCAGCCTAGGAAATCGTAAAAAATTTGTCCTGTATATTGCGCTCCCATTTCCATAGGTTTTTGGTACGCGTCTTTATTACTCAGCACCACTGCACAACCTTTGTGGTCTTCATCACCTTCACGAACCCAACCCAAACAGTTAGCATCCTCGAAATAGTCGCGCTGATTTCCGTACGCAAATAATTGTCTTGCTTTCAATAACTCTTCAATTTCTTCTACTTTATCTAAAAATATTTCCTGATCATTTCCTTCTTTGTCTTTGTCGGTGTAGTTTGCCCCAAATAAATCAGGATAGAAAATACAAGGATAACCATCTTGCCTCAATAAAATTAAAGCATACGCCAAAGGTTTAAACCATTTTTCGACCGGCGCCTCTAAGTCTTGCAAAGGTTGCGTATCGTGATTATCAACAAGAGTAACTGATAAAAGCGGATTGCTTAAAGTTAAAGTTCCATCAAATATGTGTCGCAGATCATATTCTGAACCAGCCAACGAAGCTTCATGGAAATTGTGATGCAAAGAAGAATCAAACAGACTCATCGAACCTTCCGTGGCTTCGATGTATTTTTCTAAAAGAGGCAATTCTCCCGGTGCCCAATATTCACCTACTGCAAAAATGTTTTTTCCGGTGTTGGCTCTCAAAGTGTATAACCATTCTTGATAAAATTCGGGTGACTGATGTTTTACAGCATCTAAACGAACGCCATCAAACTGAATTTCGTCATGATACCATTTTCCCCAATTATTCAATTCTTCTCGCACGAAAGGATTTCGCTGATCGATATCGTTATACATTAGATAATCATAGTTTCCTTTTTCGTCAGAAACCATTTCTTCCCAGCCATCACCGTGATCGTTAATGATTTGATAAATTCCTTCTTCCTGACCTTCTGCGTAATCAACTCCTGTGAAACACTGGAAATTCCATTTAAAGTCAGAATACTTTTCGCCTCTTCCCGGAAAGGTAAATTTGGTATAAGATTCTATTTCAAAAGATTCTGATAAGTTTTCCTGACGGTTTTCAGGATTCACTTTTACGGCATGAAATTTTTCTAATTCGTCACCACCTGCCTTATGATTCAGAACAATATCTGCGATGACCGAAATTCCATTTTCCTGTAAAGTCTTGCAGGAATTAAGGTATTGTTCTTTGCTTCCGTATTTTGTAGGAGTGGTTCCTTTTTGGTCGAATTCACCTAAATCAAATAAATCATAAGGATCATAACCGACAGAATAGCCGCCACCAGCACTTTTATACGCGGGCGGAAACCATACCGCAGAAATTCCTAATTCTTTTAAATAAGTTGCAGAATCTTTAATTTGATCATATAGCTGCGAATTTCCATCGGAGTACCAATGGAAAAATTGAATCATGGTTGGGTTCATTGTTCTTAATTTTTAAAGTGGAGTAGCAAAAAGTATCCCATAAATAATTTCTCCTTTTCTTACCTCATTATATTCATCTTCTCTTCTTGAAGATCGAGCAGACGCAAATGTTTTCTAATGATTTCTTCATCCAGTAAAAGTTCTTTTCGATTTTTATTGATGAGCCATTTTTTCTGCGTATTGATTACTTCAGAATAAATGTTTTGGTATTCTTTATAATTAATAATAATTTCTGAACTGTTCAATCTGGTTTCCCATTTGGTGAGTTGATCTTTCAAGTCGGGAAAAGATTCTATTTTATCCGAATAATCAGTGCGAATTTTGTCGATGGCAACTTGGGCGAGTCCAGTACGAATTTCATAATCAATTTCTTTCTCACTTTTGATGTAATCTCGATCTTCTGGTGGAAATTTTTTAAGTAAAATAGGAAGTGTTAAACCTTGAACAACAAGGGTTAGAAGTATGACTACGAATGTGATGAATAAAATTAAATTTCTTTGGGGAAAGGGTGTTCCATCTGCCAAAGTTAATGGGATCGATAATGCTGCCGCTAAAGAAACGACGCCTCTCATTCCGGTCCAACCTAATAATAACGGCGATTTCCAATTGGGACTTTCGGGATCTGCTACTTTAATATAATTTCGCATAATTAAGGTGGTAATGACGGCGCCATAAACTGCCAGAATTCGAACAACTACCAATACTAAAGTTACGGCGGCGCCATATCCGATGGCAGTGTAAATGTTGGTGTTTCCTAAACCAGACACAATTTCTGGTAATTCTAAACCAATCATCATGAATACGATTCCATTGAGTAAAAAACAAAAACTTTCCCAAACAGTAACCGTTCGAAGACGAGAGGCGCTGCTTAGAAAATCCTGATTTCGGTAAGATAAAAACAAACCTCCGCACACTACGGCCAATACACCGGAAGCATGAAGTTCTTCTGCCGATAAGTACATCACAAAAGGCGCAACCAGACTGAGTAACATATCAGTGTTGGCATCCGTTGGTAAAAGTTTATGCAGTTTCAAAAACAGATAGCCGATTATTAATCCCAGTCCGGCACCGCCAATACACATCCACAAAAAACTGCCGGCCGCGTCTTGCCAGACAAATTGACCTGTTGCAGCCGCAATCATTGCAAATCTGAAAATGATCAGAGACGATGCATCATTAAGCAAACTTTCTCCCTGTAAAATGGAGGCGAATCTTTTCGGAACTTTTACAAATTTTAAAATAGCGCCAGAGCTTACGGCATCTGGTGGCGATACGATTCCGCCTAATAAAAATCCTAAAGCTAAAGAGAAACCCGGGATGAAATGATTAGCGAATATAGCTACAGATAAAGCGGTTAGAAATACGACGACAAAAGCGAAACTAAAGATGATTCGTCGCCATCTCCATAATTCTTTCCAGGAAGTGGTCCAGGCAGCTTCATATAATAATGGTGGTAAAAAAATTAAGAAAATGAGTTCCGGCTCTACTTTAATGGTCGGAGTTCCTGGAATGAAACTTACTGCAAGTCCTGCGAGCACTAATAAAACGGGGTACGCAACTTTAATTTTTTTTGCTACAATGAGAAGGATCGTAATCAGCAAAACCAGTGAAAGGTAAAATGCAAAGTTCTCTAGCATAAATTAATTTTAAAGTAAAAGTAAACATTAATTTGCTGTATTTTATCGATAATAGAAAGCGATTATTTAAACTCCTCAAACGGAATTTTCAACTGCACCGAGATTTGTTTTTTCTCCTGCGTATTCAAATTAGAAAGTGACAAACCCAAAAGTCGGACGGGTTTATCGAACGGGCGAAGTTCCCAAAGTTTGATGGCCGTTTTGTAGAAGTCTTGTGCGTTCTCGTAATATACTTCTTGTGTTTTGCTTCGGGTATAAACGGTGAAATCTTTATATTTGATTTTCAAGGTTAAAGATTTCCCTTTAATTTCTTTTTTAGAAAGTCTCGTGTCTAAATCTTCGCTGATGATTTCTAACTGTTTGAAAACCGCTTCTTCATCGGCCAGGTTTTCCCAGAAGGTTTCTTCGACGCCGACGCTTTTTTGAATGCGGTTCGGTTTTACTTCGCTGTTGTGAATTCCGCGAACTACATTGTAATAATAACTTCCAGATTTGCCAAACAAGCTCACGAGTTCTTCTAATGATTTCTTCTTTAAATCTAACCCTTTAAAAATATGAAGTTCATGCATTTTATTGGCCGTGACTTTTCCGATTCCATAAAATTTCTCAATCGGAAGTTCTTCCATAAAATCCACTATCTGGGTTGGATGAATGGTTTTTTGTCCATTAGGTTTTCGATAATCAGAAGCGACCTTTGCCAAAAATTTGTTCACCGAAATTCCGGCAGAAGCGGTCAATCCGGTTTCTGCGAAAATCCGACTTCTAATTTGTCGGGCAATTTCCTGAGCAGACTCAATGTCTTTTTTATTTTCAGTCACATCCAAGTACGCTTCATCTAAAGAAAGTGGCTCGACCAGATCAGTGAAGTCATAAAAGATTTTTCTGATCTGCTGCGAAATTTCTTTATACCGATTGAATCGCGGTTTTACAACAATTAAATGCGGACATTTTTCCATCGCAATTCTCCCGGGCATTGCAGAACGAACTCCGAATTTTCTCGCTTCGTAACTTGCGGCTGCAACCACGCCGTACATTCCTCCTCCAACTGCCAAAGGTTTTCCTCGCAGTTCAGGATTGTCATGTTGCTCCACAGAAGCGTAAAACGCATCCATATCAACATGAATTATTTTTCGGTCAGATTGCATGGCGTAAAATTAGGGAAATGGAAGTTAATGTAGTTTAGTGATCATAGTTGCTTTTACGACTTTTTGTTGAGTATTGATCTGAGTGAAATTTTTTATTAAATGAGCATATTGTTTACACTAAAAAGTATTTAAAAGCTTCATCATTATTTGCCTGGAGCCTAGGCGAAAATAAAAAGTTCCCAGAAATAATAAATTTATTGGCCTTTACTTAAATCCAGTCGTTTGTATTCACGGTCAGGTGATCTTATAGTATAAAGCACTCAAATTATTTATATATTTGGATGTATATAATCGTTTTAGTTTAGAAAGCCATGAATAAAGCAAAAGAAATATTAATTTTTTTAGTGATGTGCCAGTTTTTATCCTGCGGAACAGGTATTTATGGCAAAGTTATAAATGAAAATTTCACACCGACAGAAAATATTGATAAGGTGCAGGTAAGCGTACTGCGTTTTGGTGCTAAAGGTGACGGTATTACAGATGATTCCCGTGCTATCCAAGATTGCATTAACTATTGCGCTGCAAATAAGAAGATGGTGTTCATTCCAAAAACAGCGGCTTTTTACCTACTCGATTGCAAACAACTCTTTGGAGATGAAAGTACAATGATGGCACCGACTGTAAAAGTAGCTTTGGAAATGAGAAGTGATATGCATATTTTCTCAAATGGTGCAACTTTGAAAATTAAGAGTGGTATTTCTTCGGCAAAAAATCCAGTACCAATGAGAATGTTTTTTAGTAATGATTTTTTAGAAAATATTTCATTTAATGGTTTAATTTTGGATATGAACGGGCAAAATAATTTGATAAGTCCCAATTTACCAAAGTCTTCTAATAATTTTACTCAATCTCAAATAATTTTTAGTGGTACAAAGGCTAATATTGCTGCGGGCGCAAACAATGTATTAATTGAAAACTGCGGATTTATCAATAATGCCGGAGTATCTTGCATCTGTTTTGCTCAAAGTAACAAACCTAATGTGATGGTTGGTAAGAACTGGGTAATTAGAAAGAATAGATTCTTTAATAATGGATTTAATTCATCTGATCACTCTTCAATATACGCATGGGCAAATAATGTGGAGTGTTATGATAATAACTTTGCTAATCCTTCGATGTTTAGCAGTAAAAACAATACAGGAGGCTTGGTTGCGTACGAAATTCACGGCTCTAACCAACACTTTTATAATAATGTTATTAGCAATTATTATCAGGGTTTATGGATTACTACTAATAATAGTCAACCTGCAATTCAAGGAACTCAGATATATGATAATAAAGCAAAAGTTTCAGCTATGTTCGCCGAATTTTATAATGCTAATCTAGAAAAAGCTCCATTTTATCCTATCGATATTAATGGAGTGGATATATATAGGAATATAGTGACAATTACGGATGATGCGGTGAACGATGCTACGAAACATTTTGTAAGAATCGCTTCAAAAATTCATCCTTTAAATGTAAATGTTTATAACAATACGGTTATAGGGGAAAGTAAAACACAGAATACTGCTTTTGCAGTTGTTGTGATCTTGGAAAATCAAGAAAAGCCACTCGAAAATTTAATCATACAAAATAACATTGGGCGGGGTTTAGGAGATGGAATTCTGATTTATTGGGGCAAAAAAATGGACATGTCAAATATTGAGATCTCTAATAATGATTTTGGAATTTATAAATCTTTAAAGGATGCTCATAATGTTGACGTTTTCGGATATGGACCGTCGTCCGGAGGCTGTGTAAAAAATCTTGTATTAAAGGAAAATAATAAAATATTAACAGATAACAATTCGCGCTTTTTGGTGAATGGACGGTTACGTTAATTTATAAATATTTTGCAGAAATTGGAATTTTCTGCTGAGGCTTGAAATTAATTTATCCTGATTCTTTACCTAAATTTATATTATGGGTGTAAAATTGAATAATATAAAATAATCCATAATAAAATAAATATGACCGACGATAAATTAGCAGTCCTCATTGATGCGGACAATGTTCCGTATAAAAATGTAAAAGAAATGTTAGAGGAGATTTCTAAAAATGGAACTCCAACTATTAAAAGAATATATGCCGACTGGACCAAACCGACTGTTTCAGGTTGGAAAAACGTTTTGCTCGAAAATGCAATTACACCGATTCAACAATACAGTTATACCACCGGGAAAAACTCTAGTGACAGCGCACTGATTATTGATGCGATGGATATTTTGTATTCTGAAAAAGTAACCGGATTTTGTATTGTTTCCAGCGATAGTGATTTTACGAGATTGGCAACGAGACTTCGTGAAGCCGGTATGATGGTGATGGGATTTGGTGAAAAGAAAACACCGAAACCGTTTATCTCTGCCTGTGATAAATTTATTTATCTGGAAATCTTAAATGATACCGACGATTCTGATAAGGATTCTGATAAAGATTCAGGAAATACAGTCACTAAAAAAACGGAGAAGCCTAAACGTAAAAAAGAACCATTAAGTAAAGTTGATGGTAGAACTATAAAACTGATCACTGAAAGTATCAATGACTTAGGTGACGAAGATGGCTGGACATTCCTCGGAAATCTTGGCAGTTTCATCATTAAAAAGAAACCTGACTTCGATCCGCGAAACTTTGGTTTTGCAAAACTCTTACCTTTAATTAGAAGCATCGGAAAGATTGAAATTGATGAACGCGAAACGGGTGTGAATAATATCAGACACATTTATGTGAAAGTGAAATAAAAGAAATATAATCTTTCGCATAATTGTTCTTACCATTTTTAATTTTTACTCCTGCGGATTTTACAGATTAAGCAGATTTGTGCAGGAGATAATGTGTAATTAGAAATCTGCGAAATCACCTAAATCTGCGGGAATAAATTTTTACAAGTTCAAAAGAATTTTAGGCTCCCTTTTTGTACCGTAGGAAATCTTAATTCTCTAAATTTCTTAATCAAAATCTTAATGGTTCAGTTTTAATTTCAATTTTCAAAATCGTTACGAATTCTTTAAAATAAAAAAACGCATCCCGAAAAGATGCGTTTCTCTATTTATATTCTTGATGGAAATTAAGCGTTATAATTCTTCACCAAACCTTTTACTATTTTAATCACATTCGGCATCGCTTTATCAGCAGCCTGTAAAACTTCTTCGTGAGAAACCGTGAACGCGATATCTGGTCCACCAACATCAGTAATAATGGAGATTCCAAAACACTCCATTCCTTGATGTTTTGCTACAATCACTTCTGGAACAGTGCTCATTCCAACCGCATCGCCGCCGATTGCTTTGATCATTCCGTATTCAGCGGGCGTTTCAAAAGTTGGACCTTGTAAAGCAACATAACAACCTTGGTGAGCTTTGATTCCTAAGTCATCTGCAACCTTGGCAGCGACTTCAATCATTTTTTTATTGTACGGTTCGCTCATGTCCACAAATCGAGGACCGAGTTCGTCTAAGTTTTTTCCACGAAGCGGATGTTCCGGCATCATGTTGATATGATCATCAATAATCATCACATCGGCAACATTGAACGTAGGATTTACGCCACCGGCAGCATTTGATAAAATCAAATTTTTAATTCCTAACAAATGAAAAACCCGAAAAGGAAAAACGATAGTTTGAATATCGTGACCTTCATAATAATGAAATCTGCCACTCATCATCAACACTTTTTTGCCTTCAAGTGTTCCGTAAATCAGTTCTCCTCCATGTCCAGCAACAGTCGTCTGAGGAAAATTTGGGATTTGGGAATATTCTAAAACGTCTATCGCTTCTACTTCATCTTTTAGTTTTCCTAAACCTGAACCTAAAACGATGGCAAAATCAGGCGTGTCCTGAATGATGTTTTTAATAAAATTTGCCGTCTCTTTAATTTTTTCTAACATAATCTAATATAATTTGATTAAAATCTTCCTTCCTATCGATGTTCACATTGATGGGCCAATAGTAAACAAGATCTCTAAGATAATCAAAAGTTTTCAGTCTTACATAGTCTTTTTCGGTAGTAAGGATGAGTTTGTATTCGCCCAGTTTTTTATACTCAGCCACAATATTTTTAATATCCTGATCGCTGAAATTGTGATGATCGCGAAACTTTAAATGTTTTACTTTTTGGGAGAAACGAGCGAGATGTTTTAGTAAAGGTTTCGGATTGGCAATTCCAGTAATTAATAAAATATCATAGTAATCAAGATTGTTATCAGGAAGCATTTTATCTCTCGAATATACATTCTCGTCATAACCAATACTCGAAAAAAATACTTTTTGATAATGCTGAGGTTTAATTCTAGAAATGTAGTATTGCTTTTTCTCGTCGGTTAAATCTTCCGGACATTTAGAAACCATAATAATTTGAGCCCGTTTTGCACCGCTTCTGCTTTCCCGTAAATCTCCCGCTGGCAAAATAAAATCTTTAAAATAAGGATCATTATAATCCGTCATCAGAACATTAAAGCCTGGTTTAATGGCTCTGTGTTGATAAGCGTCATCCAAAACCAACGCATTTAGATCCATATCCTGGATCATCTTTTTTGCTCCAGGAACTCTTTCTTCAGAAACGCCAATCACAAATCGATTTTTAAATCTTTCAAATAGCTGCATCGCTTCATCACCCACGGTTTTGTAATTGCTGTCGTAATTAGTGATTCCATAACCTTTGGTCACTCTTCCGTAACCTCGGGAGAGAACGCCAGTTCGGTAATGTTTGGATAAAAGATCAGCGATGTACATCACCATTGGCGATTTTCCACTGCCACCAACGGAGAGGTTTCCGACATTGATTATCGGTGTTTTAAATGTTTTCGATTTATAAATTCCCCAGTCATACATTGTGTTTCTAACAGCAGTTACCAAATGATAACCCAGGGAAAAAGGGTAGAGATACCATCTTTTCATAGTCGCCAAAATTACGAATTTTTAACAGTAAAGGAAACAGTAAAAAGCTCATTTTTATCACTTCCGATTTTTTATTTGATGATTGAGCTTCATGATATAAATTTCCTAATTATAGCCGTGGTTTTTAAACAATTTGTTTAATTTTGCTTTTATAGTTTTAACTGATGAGCAAAAAAAATATAGCCGTAGTTATGGGAGGATATTCTGATGAGTATAAAGTCTCCCTGAAAAGTGGTCAATTGATTTTCGATTCTTTGGATCGTGATCTCTATAATGTTTACAAAGTAGTCATTCTAAAGGAAGAATGGTATTTTGTGGATGATCGCGGCGAAAAATCACCGCTTGATAAAGCCGATTTTTCCGTAAGTTTAACCAGCGGCTTTAAAGTTAAATTTGACGTCTGCTTTAATATTATCCATGGGAGACCGGGTGAAAATGGTGAGCTTCAGGCGTATTGGAATACCATCGGACAAAAATATACAGGTTGTGATTTTTATCAAAGTGCTTTAACTTTTAATAAAAAAGATACTTTAGCCGTACTTTCAAAATATGGAATTCCATCCGCAAAAAGTATTTATTTAAGATTAGGTGAAGAGATTGACGAAAATGAAATTGTTGAAAAATTAGGTTTGCCTCTTTTTGTAAAACCCAATCAATCAGGATCTTCTTTAGGAATTACTAAAGTGAAAGCGCAGTCAGAATTGAAAGAAGCGTTAAAGTTTGCCTTTGCAGAAGACGAAGAAATTTTAATTGAAAGTTTCCTCGATGGAATGGAAGTTTCCGTGGGAGTTGTCGATTTTAATAATGAAACAGTCGTTTTAGGAATCACTGAAATTGTTCCTGACAAGGAATTTTTCGATTATGAAGCAAAATATGAAGGCGCTTCAGAAGAAATTACGCCGGCAAGAATCGACGATGAAACTCGTAAAAGAGTGGAGGAAATTTCTAAGCGAGCGTATGAAGCTTTAGGAATGAGCGGATTCTCCAGAAGTGAATTCATCATTATGAACGGCACTCCTTATATGTTGGAAATGAATACCAATCCAGGTTTTTCACCAGCTTCCATTCTTCCACAGCAGGCAAAAATTTATGGGATTTCAATCATGGATCTATGTGGAAATGAAGTCGAAAAAGCCTTAGCTAAAAAATAAAAAATAAATTTTGTTTTAGATTTAAAATTATTTTCATCTAAAATTTACAATCTAAAATCAGTTTATGAGAGTTGCAGTTTTCCCAGGTTCATTTGATCCTATAACGCTTGGTCACTATGATATTGTCGAAAGAGCTTATCCTTTATTCGATAAAATCATTATCGCAATTGGGCAAAATTCACAGAAGAAATACATGTTTTCTTTGGAACAAAGAATGGAATTTATTCAAAAATCATTTGCGAAATTCCCGAATATTGAAGTGGATCATTTTGAAGGTTTAACCATTGATTACTGCCACAGTAAAAATGTAAATTTCATTTTGCGTGGACTGCGCAATCCAGCCGATTTTGAGTTTGAAAAAGCCATTGCACAGACCAATAGAGAACTGACGAAAAATAATGAAATAGAAACCATATTTCTATTAACTTCTTCTGGCAAGTCATTTATCAGCAGCAGTATTGTACGGGAGATTATCACCTTCGGAGGGAATTACGAAATCTTAGTTCCCGAAGCTGTTCGAGTTCTTCCAATGAGCAATAAGTAATGAGCAATTGGTAATTTAGATTGCTCCTTAAAATTAGTTTTTTTTATTATAAACAATAACTTATGAGCAATCTTGATTATAATCAAATCTTTAGGGACAGGACAAAAAAACTTGCGTTTCTATAATAAGAACTCTTTCCGTACTGCCTTATTCTGAAGATTTATCCGTCATTAGAAAGCAGATTTATCGATCTTCAACGTCGATTGCTGCAAAGTACAGAGCAGTTGGGCGAGCAAGATCTGAAAAAGAAAAATTTGCTAAACTTTGCATTGTTGTATAAGAAGCAGATGAAACTCAGTTTTGGTTAGAAATTATTGAGGAACTATGTTATTTGCCCTCAGAAAAATTAAATTATTTAAAAATAGAATGTGATGAAATTGTGAAGGTAATGACCAGCTACAAAAAAAACTTGCGGATAATTTTCCGAAGTAAGAATTTTTTATATTACTCATTACTCATTACTTATCATTCATTACTTATTAAAATATGGTTCAAGAAAACTTTACGCTAGCCATTGAAATTTTGGGTACGATTGCTTTTGCAATGTCGGGCAGTTTTGCCGCGATGCAAAAACGGTTGGATCCATTTGGTGTTTTAATTATCGCTTTTGTAACCTCTGTTGGAGGCGGAACAATTCGTGATTTACTACTTGATGTTCCCGTTTTTTGGATGCACGACATGTTGATCTGCACGGTCATTTTCATCACCTGCATTTTCTCTATGATCTTTAAATCATTTGAGAAAAAGTTCAAAGTCACCATGTTTCTATTTGATAGTTTCGGCTTGGGATTATTCACCATTATCGGAATTCAGAAAGGAATGGATGCCAATTTACATCCTTTGATCTGTATTACTTTAGGGACCATCACAGGCTGTTTTGGTGGGATTAGCAGAGATATTTTACTGAACAGAATTCCGCTAATTTTCAGAAAAGAAATTTATGCAACCGCTTGTATTGTCGGTGGCGGAATTTTCTTAGTTTTGGTAAAATACACTACACTTTCCTACGCTTTGGTTCAGATTTCCACGATTCTTCTTATCGTTGCCATCCGAACATTTGCGGTAAAATACCAATGGCAGATTCCGAAATTCTACGGAGTTGATAATAATACGGAAATGTAAAAAGTGGTGATTTGTAGGAGCAACTAGATTCTGCTTCTTAGAAGTTCACATCGTTCCTCCTCAAAAAAGGATGCCGTTTCGATCGGGACTAAAAATATCATTGAGTTTGTTATTTCAAAACTGTTAAAGCGATTCTTGTAATTCTAATAAAAAATAGAAGCTCATTTAGGGCACATCATCAACTCAGCCATAATCTTTTTCAACGCTCGTTTATCTCCACAAAAAAAGCCCGAACTCAGTCGGACTTTATATCTATTTACAAAAAAAGGTTAAGAGAATTTACCTCTGTTTCTCATATTTGGATTGTGCATGTGCTTTTGCATGGAAGGCATTTTTAGCTGATCTTTCAGCATCTTAATTTGATCGGTCATCATTCCGGCAGAATCTAATTTCTTCGCTTCTTCCAATAAATTTTTCGCTTCCTGGCGTCTGCCTTTTTGCATCGCTCCAGCAGCAATATTTAGGGTTGCCATGGCGCGGTCATGTTTCATATTCAAACCATAATCCAGCGCTTTTCTCATAAAAGGTTCCACTTTACTCGGATTGTCCTGAGCTAAAGTTAATCCTTGCAAGTAATGGAAATACCCAAACTGAGTCTTGTGTAACTGAGCTGTATAATTGGTAATTTTAGTCAACCAGCTCGCAGCTTTCACCATGTTTTGTTTTCTTAAAAACCAAAATGCCAATAAGATATATTCGTTTTTGAAGAAAAGAAAAATAGGAATAGCAGACAAAATAACCACGACGATTCCCCAACCGATATTTCTGTTCATCATCAGGTAAATTCCAAAAGCAATCATTGCTGCAGTGATGACGAATTTTATGTATTTATTCATTGTTTAATTTTAATGGTGCAAAGATAATAATTTGAGTCGAAAATGGAAGCCCAGTTTTGAAGTCTAATTTTTATACTAATTTTACCTTTCGCTCATAGGTTTGAAAACAAAAATCGAACTCATTGTTCATATCTTTTTCATGACAAATTTCTTCGGTTTTATTCCAAATTTTAGGACTTATTTTTGGGAAAAAAGTGTCTGCTTCTAATTTGGTTTGAACCAAAGTCACTTTTAATTGATCAGTCAAATCTAAAGTTTGTTCGTAGATATTACCCCCGCCAAGAATGAAAACTTGTTCATCTATTTTCTTTGCAAACTTTATGGCTTCTTTTACACTTCCTACTATTAAAATCCCTTCTTCAAACCAATCTTTTTTTCTGCTTATCACAATATTGGTTCGATTAGGAAGTGGTTTGCCGATACTCTCATAGGTTTTGCGACCCATAATAATTGGGTGTTCAGACGTAAGTTCTTTAAAATGTTTTAAATCTTTGGGAAGATGCCAAAGTAATTGATTGTCAGCACCAATTTCATTGTTTAAACCCATTGCCACTACGATTGTAATCATTTTTATTAAATTTTAACAAATTTAGCACATAATTTGTATATTTGGGTTGCAAATTTAAATTTAAAAATAATAAACTATGAGAAATAAAGGATGCATGAGCGCTGGTACCATCGGTATTGCTCTGCTTGTAATTGCCGTATTGGTTTTTTTCTGGGGTAAAAATGGCTATAATAATTTCGTTGCGAAAGAACAGACGGTCAATACAAAATGGTCGAATGTAGAAACGGTTTATCAAAAACGTGCGAACCTAATTCCAAACCTGGAACGTACCGTAAAATCGTATTCGCAATTCGAGCAGGAAACCTTAACTAAAGTGATTGAGGCAAGATCAAAAGCAACGTCAATTAATATTGATCCTACCAACATGACTGAGGCAGACTTGGCGAAGTTCCAGGCGGCACAAGGCGAATTGAGTGGAGCATTAAGCAGATTAATGGCAGTTGTTGAAAGTTATCCGAATTTGAAAGCAGATCAACAATACCTCAATTTCCAGAGAGAATATACCGCGATTGAAAACAGCATCCGAAGCGAAACCGTTTATTATAACGAAGCCGCACAAGATTATAATACTTCTATTAAAACGTTCCCAAATAATATTTTGGCAAACATTACGAACTTTAAAGAAAAACCATATTTCAAGGCCGCAGTAGGTGCAGAAAAAGCGCCAGAAGTCTTTACCAAGTAATGAATAACTTTCTAACAGATTATCAAATGGCTTCTCTTGTAGAAGCCATTCAAACAGCAGAAAATCATTCCACTGGAGAGATTCGCGTGCACATTGATTCTACAACAGAAGGTCACAATGCAGAAATTGCTTTTGAAGTTTTCAAAACATTATGCAAGGATAAAACGGAAGAACAAAATGCCGTGCTTTTTCATGTTAATTTCGAACAGCAATATCTCACCATTATTGGTGACGAAGGCATTCATAAGAAAGTTCACCAAAGTTTCTGGGATAAAATGCACGATGAAATTACAACCGCATTTTCCAAAGGAAAATACCATGATGGGTTGAAGAAAGCCATCATGGAAACTGGTATCGAACTAAAAAATCATTTCCCAATCGTGGGAGAAAATCCTAATGAACTTCCTAATGAGATTACGTTCTCGTAAATACTTTTTCACATTTCTTTTGTTAGGTTTAAACATTCTTGTTTTTGCCCAATTAATTCCTAAAAAGCCGGTAAAGATATTTCCTGTTACGGATAATGTTGGAATGTTAACACAGACCGAGAAAGATCAAATCAATCAAAAACTCATTAAGTTTTACGATTCGACGTCTACAGAAATCGCAGTAATTATTGTTCCAACCACAAGTGGAGAAGATATTAATTATCTCGCGACGATGTACGGTGAGAAATGGGGAATTGGTGAAAAGGAACAGGATAACGGAATTGTTTTTCTGATCGCGACCGAAGATCGGAAGTTTGCCATACAACAGGGTAGAGGTGTCGAACGTTATTTGACAGCTTCTGTAGCTGGACAAATATTGGATTACATCGTAACGCCAAATTTTAAACAAGGATTATGGTACGACGGAATTAACCGAGGCACCGACGCTTTGATGGAAGCCGTGCAGGGAAAGTTTAAACCTATTGCTAAGGATTCCAGTCAAGAAGGTTTAAGTTCTGCTCAAATTTTAATGATTGCCTTTTTTGTTTTCATCATTATCAGTTTCTTATTTAAAGGTGGCGGTGGCAGTGGTGGAAGGTACGACGATGATGAAGATGTTATTCTTTCCCGCAGAGGTAGAAGAACCTATCCAGGCGGATTCTTTCCATTCCCCGGTAGTTTCGGCGGTGGAGGATTTGGCGGCGGTTCAGGAGGCGGCGGCGGATTCGGTGGCTTTGGTGGCGGCGGAAGTTTTGGCGGCGGTGGTGCATCTGGCGGTTGGTAAGTTGAAAAAAGCCAAGTAAAAAGAGCCTCGCAATAACCAAAAGAAAAAAGTGGGAAGCGTCGTAATTAAGACTTATTTATGTCTATGGATATTTAACAAATCAATAGGAACGGGCTTCAGCCCGTTTTTTTATTGGATGTTACTGTCGGCTTTAGCCAAAACTTATTTTCAGTATTAATAGAGCTAAAGACTTAATCTGTTTCTGAATCTTTGTCAAAAAAAATCAGTCCAAATTTGGACTGATTTTGTCTCGTACTAAATAGGTATTATTTTTATTGAATCGAAACGCTTCCGCCACTGCTTTCTTTTTGGCTGATCACATTAAGATTTCCTTTTCTATAAATATTGATGTCACCCGAAGAACTTGCAGAGGCATTCAACTGGTTGGAAACCGATAAGCTGATGTCACCACTACTTGAGGCGCTCAAGTCAGCATTTTCAGCAACTACATTTTTCGCGTTCAACGTTCCAGACGAAGAAGATTTCATTGTAGCATTTTTTGTTTTACCTGAAATAATAATGTCGCCAGAGGAAGAAACTTGACTGTCTAAATTAACTGCCCAAATTTTACCCGAATAAGTTCCAGAACTGGATACGTCAATTGATAAATCGTTGGCTTCGAGATTTCCTGAAATGCTTCCGGAGCTTGAAGCCGCGATAGCAGTTCGGTCTTGGGTGAAAGTGTCCTTAATAGTTATCGAGGCAGACGAACTCGCTTTAACAGAGGAGAAATCTTTAGCAAAAATTTTCACCGCCACATTTCGGGCTGAAATATTGAGGTTTGGTTTAAAGTGGATATACAATTCTCCATTATTATTTTCGACCAATATATCATCTAAAATATCTGATGGAGCTGTAACGACTACCTTTTCCTCGTCAGATTTTACCACTTCGGTGTCGATCGACTGAGCTACTTTAATTTCGTCGAATGATATATTAAAAGTTTTTGTTTTGATAATTCCCGTTCCTTCTTTTGGCGTCATATTAAAAGGAAATCCTCCGTCGGATTTAACGTTACAAGACGATAAAAGTAAAAAAGTGGATAAAATAGAGATCGATAATGTTTTCATAGTTTAGTTGGTGTTATTATTGGTGATGTTAAAGATAAAATTAAAATGAATATCTTTATACCTTAATAACAATTTACGAATGAAAAATATTACATCAGTTTTTTTAATTTCATCTCTGGCGATGACAACCGCCTGTACCACTATGAAAACCACAGAAAATACTTCTACGGAAATGCCTGCACCTGATGCTTCAATGGCAAATAATCCTTTTTTACAGAAAAGTTCTTTGCAGTATCAGGCACCAGAATTCAATAAGATTAAAGACGAGCATTTTGTTCCTGCTTTTAAATATGGCATTAAAGTTCAGTTGGTAGAATTAGACCAAATAGCGAATAATACCGCAGCGCCGACTTTTGAAAATACCATACTCGCTTTAGAGAACAGTGGTGAAGTTTTGAGACGTGCTCAAATTGTTTTTTATAATCTTACAGGTTCAAATACCAATCCGGAACTTCAAAAAATTGAAGTAGAATACGCGCCGATTTTTGCGGGACTTTCTGATAAAATTTATTTGAATGAAAAATTGTTCTCTAGAATTAAAGCCATAAAAACAAACAATTTAGGTTCGGAAGAAAAAAGAGTTTTAGAACTTTATACAACGAACTTCGAAATAGCTGGTGCTAATTTGACGGCAGAAAATAAAGGGAAGGTTAAGAAAATTAATGAAGAATTAGCTACTCTTTCTACGCAGTTTTCTAATAAATTATTAGATGCCAGAAAAAATGGTGCACTTCTAATTACCGATGTAAAAGAACTAGATGGACTTTCTGCAGATGAAATTGCAGCAGCAGCGGCAGATGCAAAAGCTGACGGAAAACAAGGGTATTTACTGGCGTTACAAAATACAACTCAACAGCCTTTGCTCCAGAATTTAAAAAATAGAGCCACCAGAGAAAAGTTATTCAAAGCTTCTTGGTACAGAGCAGAAAAAGGAAATGCAGACGACACCAGAAGCATTTTGGAAAGAGAGGCGAAATTAAGAATGGAGAAAGCGCATTTAATGGGCAAAAAATCGTTCGCTGAATGGAAACTTCAGGATCAAATGGCAAAAACTCCGGAGAATGCAATTGACCTTTTAGCTAAACTGGTAACTCCAGCCGTTGAAACAGCGAAGAGAGAAAGCAATGAAATTCAAGCGTTGATCGATAAACAAAAAGGTGGATTTACCGTTGAGCCGTGGGATTGGAATTTCTATGCAGAACAAGTTAGAAAAGAAAAATACGATTTAGATGAAAATCAGATCAAACCATATTTTGAAGTGAAAACCGTTTTAGAAAAAGGAGTTTTTTACGCTGCGGAAAAATTCTACGGAATTACCTTTAAAGAAAGAAACGATTTACCAGTCTATCATCCAGACGTTGTAGCTTATGAAGTTTTTGATCGTGATGGAAAATCTTTAGCGATTTACTACCTGGATTTCTATACCAGAAATAATAAAAATGGTGGAGCCTGGATGAGCAACTTTGTGGAGCAATCTCATTTATTAGGTCAAAAACCAGTCATTGTAAATGTCTTCAATTATCAAAAGCCAGCTGAAGGAAAGCCTTCTTTAATTTCGTATGATGATGTAACAACTATGTTCCATGAGTTTGGACATACTTTACACGGATTATTTGCTGATCAAAAATACTTGTCTATTTCAGGAACCAATGTGCAGCGTGACTTTGTAGAATTTCCGTCTCAAATTAATGAGTTTTTCGCTTTGGAACCTTCCGTATTGAAAAATTATGCTTTGCATTATCAGACGAAAAAGCCGATGCCACAAGCGTTAGTTGATAAAATTAAAAAAGCCGGAACATTTAATCAAGGATATTCTACCACAGAATTGGTTTCTGCAGCAACGATTGATATGAACTGGCATTCAGTAACCGATGCGTCTCAGTTTAAACCAACTTTAGAATTTGAAAAAGACGTGTTGGCGAAATACGGATTTAATTTGAAAGAAGTTCCCCCAAGATATCATTCTCCGTATTTTGCTCACATTTGGGGAGGTGGATATTCAGCCGGGTATTACGCTTACATGTGGAGTGATATGTTGAATTCTGATGCTTGGGACTGGATTTCCAGCAACGGTGGAATGACCCGTGAAAATGGTGACCGCTTCCGTAAATATATTTTATCCGTAGGAAACTCTGTTGATTTGAATGAAGCATTTAAAAACTTTACCGGAAGAAATCCTGATTTGAAACCGTTGTTGAAGGATAAAGGATTTATTAAATAGGTCGTAGATTTTAGACCATAAATAACAGTTAACCGCAGAGCTTTCTGCGGTTTTTTTGTTTTTCGTAGACACAAATTGCATTAATAGTTTCACCAATTTCAAAAATGCTGAATAGTTTATTTTCAATGTAAACTATTGGTGGTGGTATTCCAATTCATTCGCGCCATTTGCGTTTAAAAATATTGAAAATAAAAACTACCTGAATTTCTAGCCCGGATGGAAATGAAAATCCTTTTTTTTAGCGCTGGAGTAAGGTATTGCAAAAAAAAGATTGCAATGGACAGCCGGACTGATTTTTCGAAGAAGCGAAAACCGTTTTGCTTCAAAAAAATTCTTAATTTTGTGAAAAATTTAAATAATGCCAAAAATTTCACACAGAGCACAACAGATGCCTGCATCGCCGGTAAGAAAATTGGTTCCTTACGCACTACAAGCGAAACAAAGAGGAATTAAAGTTTATCATTTGAATATTGGTCAGCCCGATATTGAAACTCCGCAATCTGCTTTAGATGCTGTGAAAAATAATGATTTAAAAATCTTTGAATATGCGTTATCAGAAGGTAATCTGGATTACAGAACTGCGTTGAAAGATTATTATCACACGCTGGGTTTTGCGGATCTTACGACCGATAATTTCATTGTAACCAATGGTGGATCGGAAGCCTTAAATTTTGCGCTTTCCACTTTGTGCGATGATGGTGATGAAGTAATTATTCCGGAGCCTTATTATGCGAATTATAATGGTTTTGCAAGCACTTTCAATATCAATGTTGTAGCGGTAAGTTCTACTATTGATTCTGGCTTTGCTTTGCCTCCGATCGAAGATTTCGAGAAAAAAATTACGCCGAAAACCAAAGCGATTTTAATTTGTAATCCAGGAAATCCAACTGGTTATTTATATACCAGAGAAGAGTTGCAGAAGTTGGCAGATATTGCTTTGAGACACGATATCGTCATCATTTCTGATGAGGTTTACAGAGAATATGTATATGATGGAAAGCAGGCAGTTTCGATGGTTGATTTCCCAGAAATTGCTGAAAACTGTATCATCATCGATTCGGAATCAAAACGTTACTCGATGTGTGGCGTGAGAATTGGTTTCATGGTGACGCGTTCGAAATCAATTCACGATGCAGCGATGCTCTTTGCACAGGCGAGATTGAGTCCGGTTCTTTTGGGACAAATCGCAGCGGCTGCGGCACACCAAAATGATGCCGATTATATTTTGACTGTTCGTGCGGAATATACACATCGTAGAAATGTTTTGGTCGATTTACTGAACGGAATTCCGGGAGTGATCTGTCCAAAACCAAAAGGGGCATTTTATTGCGCGGTAGAACTTCCGGTTGATGATACTGATAAGTTTGCGCAATGGTTATTAGAAAGTTATTCTCATAACAACGAAACCATTATGGTTGCGCCAATGAGTGGTTTTTACAGCAATCCAGAATTGGGTAGAAAACAAGTAAGAATTGCTTACGTTTTGAAGGAAGATGATTTAAGAAGAAGTGTGGAATTATTGAATGATGCACTGCAAAAATATAAGATTGAATTTGGTCTTTAATTAATTGAGAGCGGGTTTTTTGCCCGCTTTTTATTTTGTCTTTAGTGATTTGTTTTAACGCAAAGATGCAAAGGTTTAGTTCTTAATATTGCTAAAATTACGTACGCAAAGGCGTTTCACTTAGCGAAGAGTAGATTCTTGCTATTTACATAAAATAAAATTTTTGAATAAATTTAATAAATGAGTTTAGAAAATAAATGTTCGATTTGCGGTGAAGTTCATGCTGATTATCCCGCGCTCACTTTTGCCTATCCCAATTCTTATTATTGGTTGACCGAAGAACAAAAAAACACGTACAAAATTCATGTTGATAGTGATTTTTGTACGATTGAATATCCAGATCGAACAGACTGGTTTATTCGGGTCGTTTTAAGGCAAAAGATTGCAAAATCTTCTCTGTATTTGGAATACGGACTCTGGGTTTATCTAAATGAAGAGGATTTCGAAGATTATAAGGCTGGTTTTAATAACGAAAATCACGAAACCGTTTATTTTGGTTGGTTGAGCAATGCGCTGCCGGATTATCAATTTGAAAAAAGTATCGCTCTGGATGTTAAAACAAAACCGGGGAATGAACGACCCGAAGTTTATCCTCAACTGGATTTTAGTCATCCGTTCGTGGTTGATTTCTATCACGGAATTACCAAAGAGGAAGCCGAAAAAAGAATTCACAATATGCTCTCAAACATTGCTCCATAAAAAATGAATATTCAAGAAAATTATTCTCTTAAAAATCACAATACGTTCGGTGTTGAGGTGTCCGCTAAATATTTTGCAGAAATTAAATCTTTGGATCAATTGACTCAAATTCTTAGAAATACTTCTGTTCAGAAATTTAAAATGTTATTCTTAGGCGGCGGCAGTAACGTTTTATTTACTCAAGATTTTGATGGAGTCGTTCTTCAATTAAATTTAAAAGGTATTTCGGAAAAGATTGTTAGTGATAATGAGGTTTTGGTCACTTCTCAAGCAGGTGAAAACTGGCATGAATTTGTTCAATTTTGCTTGGACAAAAATTACGGTGGTTTAGAGAATTTATCACTTATTCCAGGGAACGTAGGAACATCACCAATGCAAAATATCGGTGCATACGGAACGGAGATTAAAGACACTTTTGTGAGCTGTAAAGTATTGAATTTGGAAACGTTGGTCGTTGAAGAATTTAATCACGAAAAATGTAATTTTGGATATAGGGAATCAATTTTCAAAAGAGAAGGAAAAGGAAAATATGTAATTCTGGAAGTGACTTTTAAGTTGACGCGAAAGGATCATTTAATTAAAACTGAATACGGCGCTATTCAATCAGAATTAAAGAATTTGGGAATTGAACACGCGACCATTCAAGATATTTCTAAAGCCGTTATTAATATCAGACAAAGCAAATTGCCAGATCCAAAAGTAATCGGAAATGCGGGTAGTTTTTTTAAGAATCCATCGATTTCAGTGGAGCAGTTTTTAGAAGTTCAGAAAACACATCCCGAAATGCCGAATTATCCTCAGGGAGAATTGGTAAAAGTTCCGGCAGGTTGGCTCATCGAACAATGTGGCTGGAAAGGAAAACAGATCGGAAATGTAGCGTCGCATGAACTTCAAAGTTTAGTGATCGTCAACAAAACAGGTTTGGCTTCAGGAAAAGAAATTTATGATTTTTCGACCATGATTATTGAATCAGTGAAAGAAAAGTTTGGAATTGAGTTGGAAAGGGAAGTTAATATCATTTAAGAAAAAAGGAATTGACCTTTTTAAATAACAGCAGTGCAGAAGATTGAATTTTCTTTAAAATAATTTACAATAATATTTGTCTAACTAAAATATTCTTCGTTATTTTGCACTCTCAAATATTCATTCAGAAATAAGAACATCGAGATATGTCAAGAATTTGCCAAATAACCGGAAAGCGTGC
>NZ_JBGZYM010000114.1:0-6696 GCF_041824135.1 Kaistella sp.
AAATTCGTCGGTTACATCATAAAAGAAATCTTCCGACATTATTTTTTGAGCAATAGGATTTGCGTTTTCTAACTTTATCTCCATATTCACAGGGATTTTTTGTCCTTTACTTTGGTAAGAACTTAAAATAAAAACTAAAAAAAATATTTGAAACACAATTTTCATAACATAGCAGGCAACGGAAGGGGGATTTGCGAGGTGCGAGCTACTGCAACCAAAGTTTCAAGGGGAAAACCAAAAGTTATACTAATTCAGTACTTCCTGGGGATTCCTTCAAACCCGCATCTTGCAAAACCCATGTTATCTGTCGTTCTTCTTTTTCTCAGAATTTAAAGTTTTTAAGTTGCTCATATTCAGCTTTTTCATATATTTTCTCAATTTTCCCATTTTGTAGAATTGCAATTTTGTCGCAAGTATGAAATAATGTTTCAATAATGTGCGAACTAACAATTACAATCTTATTTTCCGATTTTAGGTTTCTAATTATATCATATAAAATGTGAACGCCCTCAAAATCCACTCCGTTAAAAGGCTCGTCTAAAATATTAATTGGTTTATCTAATAATAACATTCCAATAAGTGCTAATTTTTTCTTCATTCCACTAGAATAATCTTGCACAAACTTTCCTAATGGAAGTTTAAATTTTTCAATTAGTTCACTTTTTTTCAAGTTTTTACTTTCTGAAAAATAGGAAAGATATTCTTTTCCTGTAATGTAAGGATAAAAATAATTTTCGGTTTCTAAATAAGAGATTTGCTCTCTTTTTAAATGTTTGTTTTTCCAAGAAATTTCTCCTGAAAATTTCACATTTTGAAACAGCGATTCAAAGAAAGTTGTTTTTCCTGCTCCATTTTTTCCCAATAATCCTAGAATTTCTCCATTGTCAATATTCAAATTGAAATCATCTAAAACTTTTTGTTTTTTAAAACTAACATTCAAATTCTTAACTTCCAACATAAAGTTTAATATTTTTTTTGGCTGTTTTTATATTTTCTCTCAACACAAAAATAGCGGGAATTATAGTAATACTGCAAAAAAAGTATTCCAAAAAAACTCCCATATTGTAATAGTTTGTTTTTTCCTTATGGTTGTAAATTTTATATTTTCTTGTTAAAATAAGTAAAAAATAAAGGTTCATAAAGACAAAATAATAGATTAAGAAAATACTGTCTTTGTAATTCATTATTAAAAATCCTACATAAGTTGGCAAAAGTAAAAGGTTGAAGAAGTTCAGATTTGATTTCAACTTTTGCTCAAAAGAATGCTTTTTAAAATATATTTCCAACATTTCTTTATTTTCATTGTGTTCGTAAATGTTTGAAAAGTAATCTAAAATGAAAATACCTACAAAAATTAATAATGCAGTTTGATACGCAGATAAAACTATAATTACATAACCGATAATTGCAAACCAAGTGTTTTTCCTTAAAAAACTTCTAAATTCAAACAATGAATCGGGAATAAAATTCCATTTAAGCGATAAATTTGGTTTTGCTTTTGGGTAAAAAAAAGAAAATAATATTATCGCAAAAAATAGCGAAATACCCAATTTATCAATTTTGTAATTTATATTTCCCAAAATAAATAACACATAAATAATTGCAGATTCAATGTAAATTATTAACCTCCAATTTTTTACAAAAACTTTTTTTAAAAATGGAATGTCTTTTCTATTGATGTGAAAAGTTAGAGTTAAAGCAAAGAAAATTGCGGGATAATAATAATTTAAAGGAAGTTTTACCGCAATCAAAGCGCCTAAAACAAGCAAAATTGGAAGACTGATTTTAGGATTCCAATTAAATATTCTGAAACCTTGTTGAATTCTAAAAATAAAGTGGTGAAATATCTTTTTCAAATCCGTTTTTGTTTTACGCTCTCGCTTTTAGAATGACAGATAACGGTCGGGGCTTTGCGATGGTGGGGCTATCGAAGCACAAATCTTCAATTTTGCGCAAAAGCTCAATCGAAGAACTATCGTTGCACCTTGCAGTTTCGCCCCACTATTGCAAAACCCTTTGTTATATGCCGTTTATTTATTTTTTTATTATAAAATCCAAAGCATTTTCTGCTTTCATTTCAATGTCAGGTTTTACTCCGTGCAAATCTTCGTCTGTTGCTCCAACAGTATAAAATTTCTTCGTAGAAATTGAAAGCGGAATTTTGGTTATTGGTAATTCTGACATTATTTTGTCGCCGTAAGATACAATCCAACCTCCTGTTTCTTGTCCAACTATTTTTCCAATTTTATAATGCTTAAATGCTTGTGTAAAACTTGAAGCTGAAGAAAATGTCCTTACACTTGTTAATAAGTAAACTTTTCCATCAAAGCGTTCTGACTTAGGATATGGTTCGGTTAACTTTTCTATAGGAAATGTTTCCATTTCGCCATTCTTTTTTGTTTTTATGTAATTGTAAGTATCACAGTTTTTTAAAGTATCAGTTTCACAATAATCTTTATAATAATCTTTCTGTAATTGGCTGTATTTAATTGTCGTATTATCAAATTGCTTGAAAGGTTTGGAAGTTATATATTTTAGAAGTTCGTCGCCTAAAGTTGAATTTCCCCCACCATTTTCACGAACATCAATAACGATTTTATTAATCTTTTGTATTTTTATTTTCTTAAAACTTTGGCTTAAAAAATATTGAAATTTGGTTTCATCATTGAAATATCTAATATCTAAAATGGCAGTTTTTATCTCGGGTTTTAGGATTAAAGAAAAATCTTGAATTGCAACATTTTGCGGTTGATTGGAAGATTGGCTTTGCTTTTTCTTTATAATTTCCATTAAATTAGAAAGTGTTACAGTTGGGATAGATTTTTTGTAAATTTTGTTTTCAAATATGTATTCCACAAGAGCAATATCTTTCAAATCATAGAAAGCTCCAAATACAAACCCAAAAAAATAAAAATCTGCTCCCATTTTGAGTCGATAATCATTGCTTTCTCCGCTTGTGTTCTCAATGATTTTTTGAATGATTTTTTCTGCTGGAATATCATTGATTTTTAAAATTTCCGCTCCCACAGGAATTTGTGAATAATCGCTGTTTAAATTTTCAGTAACAGATAAAAAAGGTTTTTCTAAACTTGATTTTATAATAAACGGAAAAAGGTTGTCGGTTTCATTATAGAGTTTTCTTCCAGGAAATTTTAGTGATGTATGTCCGTCTTTCAATGAGGCAACCAATGGAGCAATCATTCGATAATATTCTTTCAGTGTCAAAGAATCTTTAAAATTTGCCTTTATTTTTGCAACCTTGCTATCAAATTCATTTTTTGAAATTACAGAATAAGGATCTGGATGAGTTTCAGTTATGGCACTGACCAAAAAATCAAAATCTTTATTAAGATTTTCTTTTTTTATGTAGTTTGATCTATTTTGAGCGTTTGCATTTAGGAATAAAATTGTTGTTGCAATTGTGAAAATATTTTTTAATCTCATTTGTGTATTGTTAGCTGTTCGTTCTATAAAATGGCATATAACGTAAAAGTATTTGCGAAGAACGGGCTACTGCAAACCAAATGTGGTAAGAAAAATCGCCCGAAGCAAAATGCTTTTTCAGATTTCTAAATTAGCGAAAATTGAAAGATGAAAAGCATTTTTGCGTGTTTTATTAAATAAATTCTCAAAGAAACCGTTAACCCCGTTTTTTGCAAATACACTGTTAGCTGTAGTGCTTTTTAAAATATTTTCTTCAAAAAACTACCGATAATTTCTAATGAGCTTATTAGCATATTTTCGCTCCCGTAATTTCTAAGTGCTTTGATTTCATCTTTTTTATCACCTGCTTTTTTGCGTTTGATTTTTCGACCTAATTTTAGACCGTCAAAAATTGTCCAACTAATTAGAAGTATGGAAGAAAGAATAATTAAAATTATTTGTACATTTTCATTCATAAATAAGTTCAAGTATTTTGAGTTTTTAATGCTAACACATCGTTAGGAACGTTTTAAAATTTTTAATTCATTCCTAATTTTTTCAGAGAATAATAAAATTTCAATTACATGTTACTTGACGAGATTTTTGTTGCATTACAGCTAACTTGTTTATATGTCTTACTTCGTCAGACAAATACAACGTATTTGGTAGGGATTTGTCTGATATTTATACGACATATTTCTGATCACTAAGATATATTTTTTTTTATTGTTATAAATCATCAAAGGGACTTTTTATCTGTTGTAAACTTTTGGTGCTCACATGCGTGTAAATTTCAGTTGTTCTGCTGCTGTTATGTCCAAGTAATTCTTGAATGTAACGCAAATCAGTTCCGCTTTCTAATAAATGAGTAGCGTAACTGTGCCGAAGCCAATGTAAGGTAACTGGCTTTTTTATGTTGCATTTTTCTAATGCTTGTTTTAATACACTTTGAAGGCTTTTTGCTGAATAAATAATACCCGGTTCTTGGCCTTCAAATAAATAAGTTTTCGGTTTGTAAAGCTGGTAATATACCCTTAATAATTCTAAAATCTTCGGAGATAATGGCGTAATTCTGTCTTTTTTACCTTTTGCTTGCTTAATCAGAACAATATTCCTTTTAGAATCAATGTCAAGTGGTCGTAGCTGGAGTAATTCACTGCATCGCAAACCACAACTATAAATCAATGAAAGCATCATTTTGTGTTTTATATTGGCATGTGCCTCCAGGATATTCTTTACTTCTTCTTTGCTCAAAACATTTGGTAATGTTTTAGGCTTTTTGGGACGTTCAATTTTATCTACTTCTATTTTAGTTTCGCGAATAATTCTAAAGTATAATTTTATAGCACTAGTGATTTGGTTTTGGTATGATGCTGATAATTTCTTTTTCAAAATATAATCATTATTAAAGTCAAGTACATCTGCATTGGTGAGTTCACAAATATCATTTGCCTGATTATAAACCAGAAATGATCTTAGTGCCTCCGAATAAGTTTTGATTGTATTTTGGCTATATCTTTTCGAAGAGAGCCAGCGAACGAATTGATTAAGATGTTGTTGTCCATCTTCGGAAAGTGTGGTGTCTTGTTTTTGTATGATTTTGAACCGTTCTCTATTTTCTCGCGTGTCCGGAATATGCCATAGTTTTTTCTGCTGACTCCATCGCGCTCCACTAATTAGTTTTATCCGTTGGATCAACTCTTTATCTTTCTCGAACTTTACACCAATTCGATCCTCATTTCTATGGTTGATTAATTTTGCAGACCAAATCATAATGCTCTGATTTTAAGAAATAAAGATAATCAAAATTTGACCACCACGTGATTATATATGGTAATCAATTTTTGGGGTCAATTGAGATGAATGTTGTTCAACGTTTCGGAAATTTATTTTCATCGTAGGTAAGTAAAACTAAAAACCAAATTTTATATCAGCCATTAAGGTTTAAAATATCATAAATCGGAAGCTCTTATCCTTTCCTCCTATCTCTGGTGTTTTTCTGTATGCAAAATTAAAAATGGAAGTCTTCCTAAAAAAATGAATTTGGGAATCCATCAATATTTATTCTAAAACAAATTTAAATATTGACGAACCCACCTACCCTTCCAGGCAAATTCATTTCGGGCTGCCACGTTGTTTCAGTTTTAGAAATCATTCCTTTTTTAAAGTCATTTAGCAAAGAAAAAGACACCTCAATTATACGAATAAAGATAAAAGCGCTGCGTTCATTTATATTTTCACAATTCCAAAAACTCCTTTGACAATGCTAATTTCCAGAATATTTTAAGAAATAAGAAAAGTGTCCTCATTATCAAATAAATAACTAATCAAATATATAGCGTAATAACTAAACAAATAATAAACTTAAAAAATATCATCATGAAAAATCTATTTATCACCACTACGCTAGATCATTACTTACAGTCAAAAAACGCCTTTACAATTGTTGACCAAATCATCCAACTACAAAAAAATCCTAACGTCTTTAATGAAGATTTTCAAGTTTGGAAAATTACAAAGATTGATGAAATTACATTTTCAATTGAACTTCAAGATGGAAATCTGAATATAATTTTATTGCATTACTTTCAGCCTGCTTCAATCGAAATATTTGAACTTACTGTTTGGTTGGAAAATACAACATTATATTTTCCCAGTGAGCGTTAATACTATTAATTAAATAACGTAAGCAATAAACACTTAAATAACTAAATAAATAAAATATGGATTTTGCAATGTACAAAGCACTGGAACAAGACTTGAAAAATTATAGGGTTTTACAGCGTGGTTATCTCGGCTGTCATAAAAAAACAAAAACCCCATTGATTATTTATTCTATTGAACGATTTCGAGGAAGGTTTGATTACCGATGCAAAATACTCCAAATTGAAGGAAAAGAACAAAATCTTTGTGATGTTATTTATTCGGAAAATGAAGTAGATCTTACTCCTATTAAACTTGAAGATTTTATCAACTACTATAGTAAGGTACAAGGAGAACAGCTCACGTTATTTTAACGAAATAACTAAATATATTATTAAGGTAATAACTAATTATATTATAAAGGGAAAAACTAAACAATTATAAAACGAAATCAATAAACAACTAAACAACTAATCGAATACAATATAATCGTATAAAAATCAGTTATTTTTATATATCTAAATTTACTATTATGAAAACAATTGAAGTATTTACAGAAAAGAAAAGAACAGAAAACGCTATTTTAGTATCAGCATTTGTGGATGAAGTTGGTAAGGAGGAAACTTTCTT
>NZ_JBGZYM010000115.1:0-13136 GCF_041824135.1 Kaistella sp.
AGGTTCAGTCTTGGTGTTCGCGTGGAAAAATCCCGCCAGTAAATATCTCGCATTAGGAATTGCATTTGCACAAATGTTATTGACCTTTTATATGCTGTCTAATTTCGATTTCAAACCTACCGTTGACGGAGTTTTGCAATACGAGATTAATTATCCCTGGTCCAATTATATCAAAAGTAATCTTCATTTCGGTATTGATGGAATGAGCATGCTGATGTTGTTGTTAACCAACATTTTAACACCACTGATTATTCTTTCTGCCTTTAATGAAAAGCCTGGATATAAAAATACATTCTACGGATTAATTTTATTAATGCAATTCGGATTGATAGGAGTTTTCACTTCTTTAGATGGTTTATTATTTTACATATTCTGGGAAGTAACCTTAATTCCAATTTGGTTGATCGCCGGAATCTGGGGACAGGAAGACAAAAAAATACAGTTTACCACCAGGTTCTTTGTGTACACTTTTGTCGGTTCCCTATTTATGTTGATTGGTTTAATTTACGTTTACAATCACTCCGCTTCATTTGCGTTGACCGATTTGTATAATGCAGATTTAACGGGTGGCGCCCAAACAGTGATCTTCTGGTTTATCTTCTTTGCCTTTGCCGTGAAGTTACCGATATTCCCTTTCCATTCTTGGCAACCAGATACTTATACCTATTCACCAACACAAGGTTCGATGTTATTGTCGGGAATTATGTTGAAGATGGCAGTCTATGGTTTATTAAGATGGTTACTGCCGATTACGCCGGATCCTATTTTAGGAATTTCAGGACAGATCGTATTGGTACTCGCAATTATTGGCGTCGTTCACGGTGCTCTAATTGCCATTAGTCAAAATGACTCAAAACGGATCATTGCCTATTCTTCTTTATCTCACGTTGGATTAATGACGGCCGGAATTATGGCTTCTGCAATCTTAACAATGAAAGGAACTTTAATGATTGAAGGTGGTGAAGGCGCGTTAGTTCAAGCTTTTGCTCACGGTATTAACGTAGTAGGTTTATTCTACTGTGCTGATATTCTTTATAAAAAATTCAAAACCAGAGACATCCGAAAAATGGGAGGTTTGGCAAGAGTCGCTCCGAAATTTGCGGTGTTCTTTTTAATCATCATATTAGGATCAATCGCACTTCCTTTAACCAATGGTTTTGTGGGAGAATTCATCTTGATTAAATCGATTTTTGATTACAGTATTCTCGCTGCCGTGATTGCTGGAACAACGATGATCTTCTCTTCCGTTTATCTTTTCAGATTTTATGCGAAAGCAATGCTTGGAGGAGGTGACGAAGAAGTTTTGGCAAGCGCTGGAGATCTATCCGGAGTTGAATTTACAGTATTAGCAAGTTTAGTTGTATTTGTAATATTTTTAGGAATATTTCCACAGCCGATTCTTGATATGGTGAACAGTTCGTTGAAGTTTATCTTCACTTCAATGATGAATTAATAAAATAAGTAATTAAGAAATTTAGAGATTCAAAATTGTGTTTTCGTAAACCGTTGAACAATCTCCAAAACTCAAATCTATAAATAAATGAGCGTTTTAATAATTATATTCCTTACTGCCATTATCGCATTATTTGCGGGTGTTTTTGAACAGGGAAAATTCTCCAGATACATTGGTATTTTGGGACTGATGATTGCGTTTTACGTTAGTTTCTTACCGGAACTTTCGTTCTTCAACCAATTTCAGCACATGTATGAATTTGGAGCCAATGCAGCTTTATTTACCAAAATAAGTATCGTCATCACCATCCTATTATTTTTCTTAGGAGGTTTTTCGTTCAGCAATCACCGGAATCACCAATCAGAATTATATTCTTTAATGTTATTCTCCTTATGTGGAGGCGTTATATTATTTGGTTTCCAAAACTTAGTGACTTTATTTTTAGGGATTGAAATCCTGTCTATTCCATTGTACGTTTTAGCAGGAAGTAACAAAACAGATCTGCGTTCCAACGAAGCTTCAATCAAGTATTTCCTAATGGGAGCTTTCGCAACAGGATTCCTTTTATTCGGAGTTGCCTTGATCTACGGAAGCAGCGGGAGCTTTGATTTATATACCATTCACGAATTCGCAATAAACAATCCAAAGAACTTAATGTTCAATTTGGGTGCGATCTTAATGTTGGTTGCTTTATCCTTTAAAGTTTCTTTAGCACCATTCCACATGTGGAGTCCAGATGTTTACCAAGGTTCACCTTCACTGATCACCGCGTTTATGATGTCGGTGGTGAAGATTTCTGCCTTCTTCGCTTTCTTTAAATTAATGACGATTGGCTTTATTGGGATCAACTCAGAATGGATCAACATTATGGGCGTTTTAATCATCATTACTTTATTCCTGGCGAATGTAATGGGATTAGCTCAAAGCAATGCAAAACGAATGTTGGCCTACTCTTCCGTTTCTCATGTTGGATATATTTCCCTGATTTTTTACGGAATGAATAGCTTGTCAAGTTATAACCTGGCTTTCTATTTATTCGCTTATTCATTGGCAACAGTTGGAGTAATGATGTGTTTGATCTGGGTAGAAAAATTAAAAAGAGAAACTTCTTACAACGCCTTCAAAGGTTTAGCACACACCGAACCGATTTTGGCGGTAACGGCGACAGTTTCCTTGTTATCAATGGCTGGTATTCCATTAACCGCAGGTTTCATGGGGAAATTTGCAATCTTTGCACAAGCGATTGACAAATCACCATTCTTAGTTTTAGTGGCTGTTTTAGGTTCTGCAATTTCAATTGCTTACTATCTTCGTTTAATTATGGCGATGTTCTTCCCGAAAGAAAGCAGTTTCAAAACTTCAGAAAAAGTTTCTTTAACTTATAATATTGTAGCCGTTTTCATCATCTTCGCTTTAGTAGCGATGGGAGTTTTCCCAGATTTGTTTGCGAAACAGTTCGGTTCGTAAACCTTGATCAAAAAATATAACTAAACGCATTTCATCGATTTGCGTTTTTTTATTTAAAAAAGTTAATCATTTGATTAATTCATTTGTTTAAATCAAAAAATTAATTCTATCTTTGTTAAAGAATTACTGACTATGACCAAAACAGAACTTTTTACAGAAGACAAAATTTTACTTGCAGCCTCAAAAGTATTTACCGAAAAAGGCTTCTCAGGAACGCGAACACGAGACATTGCGGAAGAAGCTGGAATTAATTTGGCGCTCTTGAATTACTATTTTCGAACCAAAGAAAAACTGTTCGAACAGGTGATGAAAGTGAAGATCGTATTGCTGTTTGGCCAGATCATTCCCATCGTTACCAATGAGAAAACTTCTTTAGAGGAGAAAATAGATTTAGCAAGCGTGAAATATTTTGATATTCTAACCAAGAATCCAAACCTTCCGATTTTTGTTTTAAGTGAAATTCAGAAAAAAACGTCAGATGTCAAGTCGATTCTTCCTTTTGAGAAAGTGCTGAATAATTCCTTTCTGATGAAACAGATCAAAGAAAGAAAACCAGATATCAATCCTTTTCACTTTCTGTTCAACTTTTTGAGCATGACCGTTTTTCCGTTTTTAGGAAAACCAATTTTGCAATCTTTCGATTTGATGACTGATAAAGAATTTCAGCAATTTGTAGAAGAACGAAAAACAATGGTTCCGATGTGGATTAAGACGATGCTGAATAATTAAAATTGTAAACCACAAAAGTCACAAAAGTTAATTTGATAAAAGACAGCTCAATAAAGAACACAAAACTTTTGAAAATCTATAGATTATCACTTCATGAACTTTTATTAATTACAATTTTAAAGTGCTCTTTGTGACTTTGTGGTTGAAAAAATCTTTGTTGTTAAAAAATAATAAAAATGAAAATTTTAAAATACCTCTTCCTCCTACTCTTCTTCTCTGTCAATGCGCAAACATTGACTTTGGAAGAATGTTACGATTTGGCAAAACAAAATTATCCGCTCATTAAAAGACACGATCTCATTGCGAAGACCAAAGAATACAATCTGCAAAATGCTGCAAAAGGTTGGCTTCCCCAGATCCAGATCGTCGGACAGGCAACTTATCAAAATGACGTGATTCAATTCCCTATTCAATTGCCAAATATGACCATCGAACCAGTGAGCAAAGACCAGTATAAAGTCTATGCCGATGTTCAGCAGAATATTTATGATGGCGGAATGATTGCCAATCAAAAGAAAATGGCAACCCTCAATTCTGAAATAGAACTGCAAAAAACCGAAGTTGAAACCGATCAGTTAGAAATGCGAATCAACCAGATCTATTTCGGTATTCTTCAGACCAATGAACAACTTCAACAGACAGAACTCACTAAATCCGATTTATCAAATGGCTTAAAAAAAGCCGAAGCACAGTTAGAAAACGGCGTTATCTTCAGAAGTAATGTGGATGTTCTAAAAGCACAATTGGTGAATATTGACCAGAAACAGATGGAACTGCAATCGATGAAGAAAAGTTTCGTTCAGATGCTTTCTCTTTTCATTCAAAAAAATATTGATGAGAATACCACACTTGTAAAACCAGAAAAAATTCTAATTCAAGATGAAAATAAACGTGCAGAACTGAAATTATTCGACTTACAAAAACTCGGTTTAGAGCAGCAGAAAGCAAACATCAATTCCAAAAACCTCCCAAAATTAGGAGCATTTTTTCAAGGTGGTTATGGAAAACCAGGTTTCAATATGTTGAAAAATGAATTCGACCTCTTTTATATCGGCGGATTACGGTTAAACATTCCCATCTCTGGTTTTTATACCAAGAAAAATGATTTGGATTTAGTCACAACCCAACAACAGGAAATCGACGTTCAGAAAGAGAACTTTCTTTTCAATCAGCAGTTTCAAACGATTCAGAACAACAACGACCTCGATAAAATCCAACAACTCATTAATAAAGGCAATGAATTGGTCGAATTGCGGGAAAGCATTAGGAATGCTTCATTAGCACAATTGGAGAACGGCGTCATTACAACGAATGATTATCTACGCGAAGTGAATGAACTAGATCGCGCCAAAAATCAAAAAATCACCCACGAGATACAATATCTTTTAACGCAATACAATCTCAGAGCACAACTGAATCAATAGTTGATAGTTGATAGTTAATAGTTGATAGTGGAAAGTGGAAAGTGGAAAGTGGAAAGTAGAAAAGTAGAAAAGTTAAATTTTGAGGTTTCAAAAAAGCAAAATATTACAAGCATTTATAATTTAAAAAATTCCGAAGGAATGAAATTATTCTAATCCAAAATCAAAGCTCGGTGACAACGCTGAAAGCGTGACATTCAATAAAAAAAACAATCATACGATGAAAAAATATATCTTTTTATTAACTGCATTCACCTTGTTCTCCTGCAACAATTCAGATAATTCTTACGATGCTTCCGGCACTTTCGAAGCAGATGAATTGATGGTAACTGCAAAAGCAAATGGAACGATCCTACAACTCAATGTAGAAGAAGGTCAGCAATTAACACTTAATGAAAAAGTCGGCGAAATTGATCCGAAAAATGTAGAGCTTCAAAAGGAACAGGTTCTCGCTACCATGGATGCAATCGAGCAAAAAACCAATTCTGCACTTCCCCAAATTCAGGTTATACAATCACAGATTTCCGGGCAATCTGCCAACGTTTCTATTTTACAGGAACAACTTCAAAATGCAGTTCGAGAAAGAAACAGAACTGCAAATTTGGTAGCAAAAGATGCTGCCACAAAAAAGCAACTCGATGATGCAAACGGACAAATTAAAGTAATTCAAAAGCAAATTATTGCGGCTCAAAGTCAGTTGAGTGTTTTACAACAACAGATCTCTACGACCAAAGAAAATGTCTCTATTCAAAACCGTGCAATTTTAAGTGAAAGAAAACCGACAGAAAAAAAGGTAGAGCAAATCGATGAACAGTTAAAAAATAACACGATTGAAAGTCCGATTTCTGGAATGGTTTTAACCAAATATTTGAATCAGGGTGAATTTGCTTTTGTTGGAAAACCAATTTTCAAAATGGCGAATTTAGATTTAATGATTTTAAAAACTTTCATCACCGGAGATCAATTGCCACAGTTAAAAGTTGGACAAAAAGTTACCGTTCTGATCGATGCAGGTGAAGGAAAAACCAAAGAACTTCCCGGAATCGTTTACTGGATCAGTCCAAAAGCTGAGTTCACTCCAAAAACCATTCAAACGAAAAACGAAAGAGCAAACCTGGTTTATGCCGTAAAAATCCATGTGAAAAACGATGGCTACCTTAAAATCGGAATGTACGGCGACGTGAAATTTTAAATTCTTAAACCACAAAAGTTTAAGGGAAATTATTGGAAAATAAAAGATCACAATATGAAGAAACATAAAAACTTAAACTTTTATCGTCTTTTGACTAGCTAAAAAAAGCGTTTAACTTTTTTCTCTTTTGCGATAAAAAACCTGCAATTGTTAACCGTTAACCGTCAACTTTCAACTATCAATTATCCACTTTAAAAATGAAATCAATCACCGTTCAAAATCTCACCAAGAGCTACGGCAAAGCAAAAAACAAAGTACTTGCTGTTGATGACGTGAGTTTTGAGGTCAACCCAGGAGAGATCTTCGGCTTGATCGGTCCCGACGGTGCTGGAAAAACTTCAATCTTTAGAATGTTGACTACCGTACTTCTACCCGATTCTGGATCCGCATCAATTGAAAATTTGGATATGGTGAAAGATTACAAAGAAATCAGGAAGATCTTAGGATATATGCCGGGCAGATTTTCGCTTTATCAAGATTTAACCATCGAAGAAAACCTGGAGTTTTTTGCCAGCGTTTTTAATACGACCATTGCAGAAAACTACGATTTAATTAAAGATATTTATATTCAAATTGAACCTTTTAAGGATCGTCGCGCTGGGAAACTATCGGGTGGAATGAAACAGAAACTGGCTTTATGTTGTGCTTTAATTCACAAACCAAAAGTTTTATTTCTGGACGAACCAACAACAGGAGTTGACCCTGTTTCGAGAAAAGAATTCTGGGAAATGTTGCAAAGGTTAAAGTTACAGGGAATCACAATGGTCGTGGCGACTCCTTATATGGATGAAGCTGCACTGTGTGATCGAATTGCGTTAATTCAAAACGGTAAAATCCTTTCAATTGAAACTCCGGAGAATATCAGCAACGCTTATCCTGATTTACTGTTCGAAGTAAAAGCCGGACGAACTGCAAATGTATTACGCGCTTTAGAAAATTTCGACCAAAAGAAAAATGTATATGCGTATGGAGAATTTGTGCATTTGACGATGGATGAAAAAGAAAATTTCAATCCTTCAGTTATTGAAAAATACTTACAGAAAGAAGGCTTTGAAAATGTTGAAATCAATCCCATAAAAGCCAGTATCGAAGATAGTTTCATCCGTTTATTATCCAATCATTAAAATGAATATAATTCTAATGACCTATCGCAACTTTGGACTTCTTGCAAACTTTGCTAAGTGGAACGCCTTTGCGGACTTAAAAACGCTATATAGCAAGCACCTTGATAATAAAACTTTGCGAAACTTTGCGTTAAAATTAACTGTATCACTGAAAACCAACACCCTTTAAAATGACTTCAGACCATCAAAATATAGCCATTAAAGCAGACAATATCACCAAAACTTTTGGAGATTTTACCGCTGTGGATCACATCAGTTTTGAGGTGAAGAAAGGAGAGATCTTCGGTTTCCTGGGTGCAAATGGTGCTGGAAAAACTACCGCCATGCGAATGTTAAGCGGACTTTCAATTCCAAGTTCTGGAACTGCTACCGTGGCGGGTTTTGATGTGTATACAGAAACGGAAAAAATTAAAAAGAACATCGGCTATATGAGTCAGAAATTTTCTTTGTACGGAAATCTGACCGTTAAAGAAAACCTGAATTTCTTCGGTGGAATCTATGGAATCCCAAGAAAAAATTTAAAAATAAAACGGGACCAACTGATCCAGGAACTCGGACTTGAAAATGAGAAAAACAAACTGGTTTCCGAACTTCCTTTAGGATGGAAACAGAAATTAGCTTTCTCGGTTGCCATTTTTCATGAACCGCAAATTGTGTTTCTGGATGAACCAACTGGCGGCGTTGATCCTGTGACCAGACGGCAGTTTTGGAATATGATTTATGATGCATCAGATCGGGGAATTACCCTATTTGTAACCACGCATTATATGGATGAAGCCGAATATTGCGACCGGGTCTCCATTATGGTTGACGGGAAAATTGCGGCTTTAGATACACCCGCCAATTTGAAAATACAATTCAGCGCAAAAACCATGGACGATGTTTTTTATGAATTAGCAAGAGGCGCGAAACGCGTAGAATAATGAATGAGTGTTTGAGTGCTTGAGTGTTTGAGTGTTTGAGTGTTTGAGTTTTAAAAACAGTTTAAAAATTAAAATGCTCCAGAGGAGCAGAATCTGTGTAGAAAGGTTAAATTATAAAAAAAGCATTCCGTAGGAACGCAATCTAAAGACAGTAAATTTATCCTTATAATCATATTAATGATTGAGCGAAAATTTTGAATGATAAAAAAAATTGGGATTTTTTTGGTTTCAAATATTTAAATAAAAAATGAAGCAACTTCTAACTTTTGTGAAAAAAGAATTCTGGCACGTTCTGCGTGACAAAAGAACATTATTGGTTCTCTTCGGAATGCCAATCGTGCAGGTTCTGCTCTTTGGTTTTGCTTTGAGTACCGAAGTGAAATATACCAGAATCGGCGTGATCGATCACGATAAATCCCAAAATTCAATTGAACTTATTTCAAAAATAGCAGCCAATCAATATTTCGATCTCGACAAAGATTTGACTTCCATCAACCAAGCCGAAGACGCTTTCAAAGAAGGAAAAATAAAAATGATCCTGGTGATTCCAGCTCAGTTTGCTCAAAATATGAACAGTGGCAAAAGAGCCCAACTCCAACTCATCACCGATGGAACCGACCTCAATATGGCGAACCAGATCTATAATTTCATGTCGAATATTATCCTGGATTTTTATGGGCAACAAACATTGCAACACAGCTCTGGCGTACAACCAGAAATAAGAATGCTCTACAATCCGCAATTGAAAGGCGCACCGAATTTCGTTCCGGGTGTTATGGCTTTAATTCTCCTCATTATTTGCGTGTTGATGACCGCCATCGCAATTGTTCGAGAAAAAGAAATGGGCACCATGGAAATACTGCTTGTATCGCCGATGAAACCGTACATTATCATTTTAGCCAAAGCAATTCCGTACTTCATATTATCAATGATCATCTTGATTTCAATCCTGATCTTAAGCGTCACCGTTCTCGATTTACCCATCAAAGGAAGTATCCTTTTACTCTTCGGAATCAGCATTATCTTCATCATCACCAACTTATTATTCGGAATTGTAATTTCAATTCTCACCGATAGTCAACAAACCGCAATGCTTATTGCGCTCGTCGGAACCATGTTGCCAACGCTGATGTTGAGCGGTTTTATGTTCCCAGTAGAAAACATGCCAGCGCCTTTACAGATCATCGGTAAAGCAATTCCCGCCAAATGGTATTATGAAATCGTCAAAAACATAATGATCAAAGGAACCGGCCTGGAAGTCATCTGGAGACACGTTTTAGTCCTTACCGGAATGATGCTGTTTTTATTCGTCATCGCCGTGAAAAAATTTAAAATAAGATTAGAATAATTCTAAGATAATAGACCGCTTCGCTTTTAGATAATAGATATGATTGTAAAATGAACGAAAATGGGAATGATTATTTGGGCAGACATTTCCGCCTTCCGCTCCCGCTTTTTTGCTTTTAAAGATTTAGTAATAATTAGAATTTTTCGTCTGGCAAAAAGAGCTCCGCTCAAGTCGGGCTGCAGATTTTAGATAAAATATAATATTAGATTAAAACGAAAGAAATTTAAACCTTCCCTTTGCTAAGCAGAGCGTCCCTGCCTGCCGGCAGGCAGGTTTACGAACTTAAAAGCAGACAGAAAGAAGCATTTTAAAAAAGAAAACTTTGCGTCCCGATGGCTATCGGGATTGCGTTTAAAAATAAAACTTTTGTGACTTTGCGGTAAAAAACTATAAGAAAAATAAAATGTTTAGAACATTATTCATACTGATCAAAAAAGAATTCCTGCAGATCTTCAGGAATAAATCCATATTGGCCATCATTTTCGTGATGCCGGTGATTCAACTGGTGATTCTTCCCTTAGCCGCAAACTATGAAATTAAAGATATTAAAATCGCAGTTGTTGATCATGATAAATCAACTGAATCCAGAGAACTGATCCGTAAAATAACAGCTTCAGGTTATTTTAAAATAATGAATTATGGCGAGAATTATAATGACGCCTACCATGAAGTTGAAAATGACAAAATCGATTTAATTCTTGAAATCCCCAATAATTTCGAGAAAAATTTAATTAAAGAAAAAAAAGAGAAAGTCTTAATCGCTATCAACGCCATCAACGGAACAAAAGCTGGACTTTCGGCAAGTTACCTGGGTCAAATTTTACAGAACTATAATCAACAAGTTCAATTAGAAATGAATCCAGAGTTAGAAAGTGCCAAGAAAATTTCGGGTGTAGAAATCATATCGAACTTCTGGTTTAATGAAACTTACAATTACCGTCTTTCTCTGGTTCCCGGGATCCTGGCATTTCTAGTCACCTTAATCGGTGGCTATTTGACCGCATTAAACATTGTTGAAGAAAAAGAGATCGGAACCATCGAACAGATCAATGTATCACCAATTAAGAAAAGAGATTTCATTTTAGGAAAACTCATTCCATTTTGGATCTTGTCGATGGTCGCTTTCACCATCGGGCTTTTGGTCACCATCTTCGTTTACAAAATTCAGATGCAGGGAAGTTATCTATTGCTTTACGCCTTTATTTCTGTCTATCTCATCGCGATTTTGGGCATGGGACTTTTGGCTTCAGTTTATAGCGATACGCAGCAGCAGTCGATGTTTATGGTTTTCTTCTTTATGATGGTTTTCATTTTAATGAGCGGACTTTTCACTCCGACAGAAAGTATGACCGACTGGGCGAAATATATAGCGTATTTAAATCCGGTGACTTATGGTGTCGATGGCGTTCGTTTAATTATGTTGAAAGACAGCGGTTTTATGGATCTGTTGCCGCACTTTGGATTCATCAGTTTATTGGCTTTTGTAGTGATCACCTGGTCTGTTTTGCGGTATCAAAAAACGAGTTAAAAGTTAGAATGTGTAAAATTTAACCATTAAGGTTTATGAAGGAATTAAGACAATTAAGATTCATCAAAGATGAATTGAACAGGCCAAAAATGGGTGTTTAGATATTTTTCTTGATGACCTTAACCTCTTAACAGAAAAATTAATGGTGAAGAAATTAAAACTAAAGGAAATAATAAAATACTCTTCAAAGTGAAAATCCAATAATCATCACACTGATCCAAATCATAAGAAAATGAAAATTATAAACATTACCTTTAAATACTTACAATTATGAAAAAAACAATACTCCTTCTCGTCCTCATCCTCTTCGGAATGGTGACGGTTTTCATGAGCAGCTCGGTTCTATTCGATTGGTTTGGCATCCGTGAAAAAGAAGGCAATTATGTTCCCGGAATTGTGTGGGCAAATTTTGTTTGCGGAATTCTCTATTTGGTTGCTGCGTACGGAATTTTAAAGAATCAAACCTGGTCAAGATTCCCTTTAACTATTTCTGTAATCATATTAATTATCGCCTATATTGGATTATTTATTCACATCAATAATGGTGGCTTATATGAAACAAAAACCGTGGGAGCTATGGCTTTCAGAATTGGAGTAACCGCACTATTTTTACTTATAACAACAAAAATTTTTAAGAAATGAAAAAGATTATTTTATCAGCGCTACTGGGTTTAGCGATCATCGTTTCTTGTGATAAAAAACAAGAATCACAAACTGAACTTTCAACTACAGAACAAACTGCAGTGGAAGATAACGCAAATCATGAAGATGAAGAAAAATCTGATGAGCACGATGAATCCGTGAAACTGGAACTCAATAACGGCGAAAAATGGGCGATGAATGCAGAGATGAAACCATTCATCAATGAAATGGAAAGTCAAGTAAAAGCGTATGATCCTGTAAACGGCGATTTTAAAATGCTGGGCAAAAATCTAAGTGATACTAATGACAATTTAATAAAAAGTTGTACGATCAAAGGAACACCACACGATGTTTTGCATGCTTGGTTAATGCCTCACATGCAGGAAATCGACCAATTGAAAAAAGCAGAAAACAGAGATGATGCGAATCATATCGTGGGAGAATTAAAAGAATCGATGGAGAAATACCACGAGTATTTTAACTAATAAATTTATTCATAAACCTTCAGAAATCTGGAGGTTTATTCGTTTTTCTTGGCTTCTTCCCACAATTCATCCATTTCTTCCAAACTTAAATCTGCTAAAACAAGATTCTTTGTTAAAGCTAAATTTTCCATTTTTTGAAAACGATTGATGAATTTATTATTGGTTCGTTCTAAAGCGGTGTCGGGATTGATGCCGGAAATACGAGCGTAATTAACAAGAGAGAAAAAGACGTCGCCCAATTCTTGTTCTTTTTTATCCAAGTCGGTTTCGGCGTGAAACTCGGCTAATTCTTCATCTACTTTTTTCCAGGCATCTTCGGCGTTGGCAAATTCGAACCCGATTCCTTTTACTTTATCCTGAATTCTAAAAGCTTTTATTAAACTCGGCGTTCCTTTGGTCACGCCAGAAAGTACAGATTTATTGCCTTCTTTCAGTTTTAGCTTTTCCCAGTTCTGTTTAACTTCTTCTTCATCTTTCACTTCAACATCGCCATAAATATGTGGATGACGGAAAATCAACTTTTCATTTAAAGAATTGATGACATCAGCAATATCGAAACTGCCTTTTTCAGACCCAATCTTCGCATAGAAAACTAAATGCAGTAAAACGTCTCCCAACTCTTTTTTGATCTCCTGTAGATCTTCTTCGAGCAAAGCATCAGAAAGTTCATAGACTTCCTCCAGAGTCAAATGCCGAAGGGTTTGTAAAGTTTGCTTTTGATCCCACGGACATTTCTCCCGCAGATCATTCATAATATCGAGTAAGCGATTGAAAGCGTCGAGTTGGTCTTGTCTGGAGTTCATGGGTTGTTGGGTGTTGGATGA
>NZ_JBGZYM010000116.1:0-14647 GCF_041824135.1 Kaistella sp.
ACCAGTGAATTTCTTCCCAATCTAATCCAAGGGATATTTCTAGCAACCGCTTCCTGAACAATGCTTCCAGTAGATGGTCCTAATCTTTCACGCTCGCGCGTTTCTTTTAAATTTCTGATGCAATCTACAAGACTGTAATCACGAGCTTCGATTAAACATCTGGCGATCTCTACCGATTGCTCGGCCGCGTAAATTCCAGAATTTTCCTCTAAATAACTAAAGACCACATTATAGACACCAGGAGTTTTTGTTTCCCGTGTTCTACCAAAACCAGTATCCATTCCGGCTAAAGTTTGAATTTCTAAAGCGATATGTTCAATAACATGACCCATCCAAGTTCCCATTTCGACCCTTTGGAAAAAACCACCTTCTACACCTTCCGAACAACGGTGTGTAATTAGTGATGGCATTAATAATTGTAATCTATCTCTAAAACCGTCAATTTTATTCGTTGGGTAATCCTCCAATTCCTCGAGGTCCAAACGCATTTGAATGAGTTTTTTTCTTTTGATGCTCCAAATATTCGGGCCACGCAAAACTTGTATTTTATCAATTTTCATAGGTAATTGAGGTCTTTTTTTAGTCGGTAAATTTTATTTGATTATCAAAGATAAACGAAAACCTTAATAATTAAGAAAAAATAATAAAAATTAGCGGTATTTTTTCGGTTGATCACTCATAGACAATATGGACTCTTAATGAAGATGAATCGTTTTTTATAGAAGTAGCAAAAAATATTTTTTTAAATTTGCAAGCTATGAAAGCAGTTGGAAAATTAATGATTATTGGTGGCGCAGTTAACAAAGGTAGTTTTGCGGAAACCGATTATGATCAAAATATAGAGAAAAATCTGAATTTTTTTGAACGGGGAATTTTAAGAAAAATTATTGATGAATCCCGTTTGAAAGAAGATTCGGTGATCGAAATTATTACCACCGCTTCTCAGATTCCACAAATTGTAGGACCTGAATACAAGAAAGCATTCGAATTTCTGGGCGCTAAGCATGTCAATATTTTAGACATCACCAATCGCGAACAAGGCAATAGTGATGAAATTACTGCTCGTGCATCTGCGGCAGATGTAGTTATGTTTACGGGTGGTGATCAACTTCGCTTGACTTCAATCTTGGGTGGAACAAGATTTCACGATATCATTCTACAAAAATACCGAGAAGAAAATTTTATTTATGCCGGAACATCTGCTGGCGCGGCTGCTGCTTCTGAAAATATGATTTATCAAGGTTCAAGCAGTGAGGCTCTTCTAAAAGGAGAAATAAAAACAACGCAAGGTTTAGGTTTCATAGAAAACGTAATTGTAGACACCCACTTTGTTCAGCGCGGAAGAATCGGAAGGTTATTTCAAGCGGTTGTAAATAATCCCCGAACTTTAGGAATCGGCTTAGGTGAAGATACCGGACTTTTTATTGATAATGATATTATGACCGCGATTGGATCTGGTTTGGTTATTCTGGTTGATGGCCGTTTTATAAAAGATACTAATTTAACCAACATCGAATTAGGCAAACCAATTTCTATCGATAATTTAATCGTTCACGTCCTATCACAAAATGACTTTTACAATTTAAAAGAAAAGGATTTAACCATCGTTAACTCGCAATACAGTCCTATTCCGCAGGCTCAACAAAATAAATTTTAGTATTAAAAATGAAAATAATCATTCACGGTGGATTTTTCTCCGAAAGCGACCAAAGTCACGACGTAAAAATTGCCAAGCAAAATTCATTAAAAGAAATAGCAAAAACATCTTTTGAATTTTTAGAAAATCATTCTGCGGAAGAAACTGTAGTTCATGCGGTTAAATTGTTAGAGGATGATTTGCTCTACAACGCTGGAATGGGTTCGCAAATTCAAAGCGACGGAAAAATAAGAATGAGTGCTTCTTTAATGAATGGAAAAACTCAGAAATTTTCTGGCGTCATCAATATTGAAAATGTAAAAAATCCTATTGAAGTCGCTCAAGTCTTAATGAAAGAAGATGATCGGGTTCTGGGCGGAAATGGCGCAAAGAAATATGCTACCGAAAATGATTTTGAAGATTTCTCTACTGAAATTCCACAACGAAGAAAAGAATACGAAGCGAAATTAAAAAATGGTGGAAAAGGAACGGTTGGTTGTGTGGCTTTAGATAGCGAAGGTCGACTTGCTGCAGCAACTTCCACGGGTGGAAAAGGCTTTGAACTGGTGGGAAGAATTTCTGATTCTGCCACAGTTGCTGGAAATTTCGCTAATGAATACTGTGCCGTAAGTTGTACGGGAGTTGGTGAAGATATCGTGAGTAACGCGACTGCAGCTAAAATAGTGATCAGAGTAACCGACGGTTTCTCGTTAAATGACGCAATAGAAAAAACCTTTACAGAATTAAAAGAAATTGATGGATTTGCAGGAGCAATTGCGATCGATAAAAATGGAAATCTCGCCCATCAAGACTCTCATCCGACCATGGTTTTTGCCAGTTATGACGGAACAGATTTCGAGGTATTTGAATAAACTGCAAAAATAAATTGTAGCGCTTGCACACTATTTGCTTTTATCGTTTTTAACATTAAAAAAAATAAGATGAAAAAGTTATTTGCTCTAGCCGTTTTAGGAACCTTATGTTTCGCAAGTTGCGCCCAAAAAGAAGAGAAAAGAGAAGAATACAAAGATGAACACAGTGTCAGCGAAAAGCGAAATGCAGGTATTGATTCTGCTGCTTTTAATGATGAAGGTCAAGTGAAAGATTCTCTTTCTGTACAATAAAAAAAATGCGTCGATTGACGCATTTTTTTTTTATATTTAATTGAATTCTTTTGGAGAAATTGTAGAAGCAAAAGATTCATCATTAAAAAACATTTTAATAATTAAATAAAACAGAACCCCAAGTAAATCCACTACCAAAAGCGGAAAGAAGAACTAAATCACCTCGTTTAATTTTACCATTTTCAATAGCTTCGCTTAAGGCTAAAGGAATTGAAGCTGCAGTGGTATTTCCAAAGCGTTGGATATTATTATAAACCTTCTCATCGGGCAAACCGAAACGACTTTGCACAAACTGTGCAATTCTTAAATTCGCCTGGTGCGGAATAAACATATCCAAATCTTCGGGCTTTTTACCCGCTTTTTCTAATGCTTCCATCATGGTTTCCGGAAATCTGGTCACGGCATGTTTGAAAACAAAGTTTCCATTCATGATTGGATAGATTTCTGCATCGGTTACGCTTTCTGGTTCCAGACGCATTCTATCGCTCCAACCAAATTTAGAGCCTGGGAATTTGGTGCATAATTCTTCAGCGTGTTTTCCTTCTGAGTGCATGTTGGTTGCTAAAATATCACCAGCATTTTCATCCTCTGTTGCTGATAAAATGATCGCTCCGGCTCCATCTCCAAAAATAACGGAAACACCACGTCCGGCATCTGAGAAGTCTAATCCAAATGAATGAATTTCGGCGCCCACAACCAAAATATTTTTATACTGACCCGCTTTAATGAAAGCATTGGCAACGCTCATCGCATAAACAAATCCTGAACATTGGTTTCTCACATCTAACGCTCCTACAGTTTCGCAACCCAACATTTCCTGTAACAAAACTCCACAACCTGGGAAATAGTAATCAGGGGAAAGTGTTGCAAATACGATGTAGTCAATATCTTTTCCGGTCATTCCAGCCATTTTTAAAGCAGATTCGGCTGCTTTAAATCCAAGATACGCTGTGGTTTCTTCTGAATCGTTTCTGTTCTTTCGGTGATGACGTTCTCTGATGCCTGTTCTCTCTGTAATCCACTCGTCGTTGGTGGTCATCAGTTTAGACAAATCATCGTTGGTGACAATATTTTCGGGCACGTAATGGCCAACTCCTTTGATATAACTTTTAAGCATGTAATTTGTAATTTAAACAAAGATAAATTTTATTCGACACATAGGAAGTAATGTATTTAAGCAATTTTGTTAAAGTTTTCTTCCATTAATTCACGAATTAGTTTTAAAACAGCAATTTTAAAAGGTATCATTTGAAATTATATTATAGAAATAATAAACAGGTATTTCAATAATTAATTGATGAATTCGTCGCCATTAGCAAAGCAATAAAATTAATGTGTTTCTTACTCTTTTATATATTTGAATGTTAATTATAACTTAAATTTGCGGAATGCCTATTGAAATTATTTATAAAAATGACCATTGCGAATGGATTGATGTAGAAAGTCCAAGTGAAGAAGATTTGGCTTTTTTGCATCAGCGGTACGATATCAATTCTCTTCTTTTAGAAGACACGATTGACGCAAATCACCTGCCGAAATATGAGCAAGACGGGAATGTTAATTTTTTCCTGATGCGCGAGAATACCCAATTAGAGCGGTCAAATTTAAATACAATAAGCGATATTTCTACCAAACTCGGCATTTTCTTAATTGACAATGTGATCATTACCATTCACCGATTAAAAAACCGAAGCATCTACGAATTCAAAAAAGAGATTCTACTTCCCACTAATACAGAAATCAGCCGCGATCAAATTGCTTTAAATTTAGCCTTGAAAGTAATGAAATCTTATGATGACGAATCTCAAAATTTGTTAGAAATAATGGATCAGATCGAAAGTGAAATTTTCTTGAAAACAACCAATCACTCTAATCATATCCGAAGATTGTATCGACTAAAAAGAAAATCCGGTTTGAACACCAGAATTCTCAATATTTCTACGGTTTGGGTTGACAAGTTTAAATTGCTTACGCTAGAAGACACTGCAGTGACGGATTTGAAAGATAAACACAAAGATGTAATCGCAGATTTTGAACATCTGAACACGCAGGTTGCGAGTTTAATTTCAATGTTTCTAGCCATGAGTGATCAAAAGGCGAATCAGGTTATGAAAGTCCTTGCAATTTATTCGATGTACTTTTTCCCGATCACCTTTATCGCTGGAATTTATGGAATGAATTTCGTCTTTATGCCGGAACTTAATTTGAAATACGGGTATTATATTACGCTTGGTTTAATGGCGATTATTTCTTCAATTACTTTCTTGTATGTAAGGAAAAAAGGTTGGTAATTGTCACAGATGATAGACCGCTTCGCTTTGAGAAAATAGATGATAGACCATAAGTTGGAAATTAAAAAGATCATTTAAAAAATAAAATTCTGCAACAAAAAAATCCCAACCTTTCAGTTGGGATTTACTATTTTTAAAAACCTTCTTCGATTTAAAAGTTTAAAACACGAACATCAATTCTTCTGTTTTGTGCTTTACATTCGTCGGTATCATTAGCTTCACAAACAGGAAACTGAGAACCGTAACCTTCTGCTTCTACTCTATCAGCAGCAATTCCCATTTCCAGCAATTTTAGTTTTGCAGCCTGAGCACGTAAGTTAGAAAGTTTTAGATTACCTTCTTCACTTCCAGTATTATCGGTATAACCACCTAATTTTACTTTTGAATTTGGATAGGCATTTAAGATTTCAGCTAAGTTATTAAGTTGATCTTCAGAACCTGGTTTTAAATCGCTGCTACCAGTTTGAAAATAAAGATTTTCAAGCGTGTACCACTGGTTTTTATCCAGAACTTTTGCATCTTCTAATTTCAGTCCATTGTATAAAGCATACAACTGGCTGTTTTCACCAAGTGCGATTGATTTGTTGCTCAGTTTAATTTCCTGAATATTTCCAGTGTCATAAACAAAGTCACCATCTGAATTCAGCATTCCTTTCACTACCGGAACTGGAACAAATACATTTCCACCTTCAACGGAAGTTGTTGATGTAGTGATTCCTGTCATTTTCTGTAAAGATTCTAATTTCTCTCTTCTATTTTGATCAATTTTATCTTTATGCATCACCGCTAAAGTTGGTGCAATTACCAAAGAAATAATCGACATTAATTTAATTAAAATATTCATCGATGGTCCAGACGTGTCCTTGAATGGATCTCCAACCGTATCACCGGTAACTGATGCTTTGTGCGCTTCAGAACCTTTGTAATGCATCTCACCATTGATTTCAACTCCTTGTTCAAAAGATTTTTTAGCGTTATCCCAAGCACCTCCAGCGTTGTTTTGGAAGATTCCCATTAACACTCCAGATACCGTAGCACCTGCTAAAAATCCTCCTAATACTTCTGGTCCAAAAATGAATCCCATGATTAATGGAGATATCAGAGCAATTGCTCCAGGAAGCATCATTTTTTTAAGCGATGCATCTGTAGAGATCGCTACACATTTTTCGTATTCAGGAACCGCTTTTCCTTCTAAGATTCCAGGAATCTCACGGAACTGTCGGCGAACTTCTTCTACCATCGCCATCGCTGCAGTACCTACCGCTCTGATCGCTAATGAAGAGAAGATAAATGGAATCATCGCTCCAATAAATAATCCTGCCAATACATCGGCTCTGTAAATGTCGATTCCATCAATACCTGCAATTCCCACAAAAGCTGCAAATAATGCCAAGGCTGTTAAAGCTGCAGAAGCAATTGCAAAACCTTTTCCGGTAGCTGCTGTTGTATTTCCTACGGCATCAAGAACATCTGTTCTCTCACGAACTTCTTTTGGTAATTCACTCATTTCTGCAATTCCACCAGCGTTATCAGCAATCGGTCCGAAAGCATCAATCGCTAACTGCATTGCAGTAGTTGCCATCATTCCTGCTGCAGCGATCGCTACCCCATAAAGTCCTGCACAAAAATAAGAACCATAAATACCACCTGCCAAAACAATAATTGGTAACATGGTCGATTCCATTCCAACTGCAAGTCCACCAATAATATTGGTTGCGTGACCTGTAGATGATTGTTTAATAATACTTTTTACTGGTTTTTTACCCATCGCTGTGTAGTATTCAGTGATGATACTCATTAAAGTTCCAACCACTAAACCTACGATGATTGCTCCAAAAACACCCATTTTTGTAAACTCGTGACCTCTTAAGACCATGGTTTCTGGCATTAGATAGTTTACTAAGAAATATGAAGAAATCGCCGTTAAGACAATACTTCCCCAGTTTCCTAGGTTCAACGCATTTTGTACGGGAGCAATATCTAAACTTGTAGTTTCACCAATTTTTACAAATAAAGTTCCAATCATGGAATAGATAATTCCTGTTCCTGCGATTAACATTGGTAAAAGAATCGGAGCAAAACCTCCAAAAGCATCGATAGATAAAGTTTCTCTACCTAAAACCATTGTTGCTAAAACGGTTGCTACATAAGATCCAAATAAATCGGCACCCATTCCCGCAACATCTCCAACGTTATCTCCAACATTATCAGCAATCGTCGCTGGGTTTCTTGGATCATCTTCAGGAATTCCTGCTTCTACTTTACCAACTAAGTCAGCACCAACGTCAGCTGCTTTGGTATAAATACCACCACCAACTCTGGCGAAAAGGGCAATAGATTCAGCACCTAAAGAGAATCCAGTAAGAATCTCAATGGTTCTTTCCATTTCATGAGAATCAACTCCCGCACCTGGCGCAAAAATTTGTTTAATGATGATATACAATCCACCTAAACCTAAAACTGCTAAACCAGCCACACCCATTCCCATTACGGAACCTCCAGTAAAAGAAACTTTCAATGCTTTTGACAATGAAGTTTTCGCTGCTTCTGCTGTTCTAACGTTAGATTTGGTCGCAATCTTCATTCCGATAAATCCTGCAAGCGCAGAAAGTATCGCACCCAGAACGAATGAAATACCGATACTCCAGTGAGAATTAGCACTTGATCCACCCATTATCGCTAATAAAATTGCAACGACCACCACGAAGTAGCCCATCACCTTGTACTCTGCTTTTAAGAAAGCCATCGCACCATCTGAAATATAACCGCTAATTTCTTTCATGCGGTCATTACCTGCATTTTGTTTACTCACCCAAGAGCTTTGAACAAAAGTGTAGATTAGAGCAATAATACCAAAGATTGGTACTAAATAAAATAAATCCATAAACTACTTTTTAATGTTAATTTTAATAATGTTAAATTTTTGTTAATTAAAACGAAAATCGAAAATACGTCTTTTTTTTAAGCTTTAACTATTTTTTAACAAAAAAAAATAGACAAATGAAAACATTTGTCTAGTAGGAATTAAAATATGCTAATCGGCCTATCCGCCAAATTTATTAGCGTAATCAGTCTGTGATGCTTTGATTACTTTTTTAGCATGCTCGGCGCCATAAACTTCATGAATGGTACATTTTGCTGGTTCATCCGGAAGATTTTTGTAAGTAAGGAAATAGTGCATCAAACGTTTTACTTCCGCTTGTGGTAATTCGGTAATATCTCTGAAATGTCCAAAAGCGTGATCGCCTTTCATCACTGCAACAATCTTGTCATCAGCTTCTCCTTTATCGATCATCTTAAAACCACCGATGGGTAAAGCTTCCATAATCATTCCTCCGGATTGAATATTGTGAGAACTCAATACGCAAATGTCCAACGGATCTAAATCGCCGGTATCAACATTTTCTGCTCCACTCTCGATCGCTAATCTTAAAACTTCGTCATGACAATAAGTTCTTGGAATAAATCCGTACAAAGCCGGAATAATATTCGAGAATTGTTGTGGTCTATCAACCTTTAAATAACCACTCTGTTTATCGATTTCATATTTAATAGTATCACTTGGTACAATTTCCACAAAGACATTGACAACATCTGGTGCTTCATCTCCTACTGGAATCCCGTGCCACGGATGTGCTTTAAAATTAGGTATCATTATTTTATTTTATTTTAATTTATAATTAAGTTTTCTTTTCTAAGATCTTCAATGCAAGCTGAAATATGATCTTGCTCGTTGATGTAATTCATTAAAAAAACGGTTTTGAAATCTTGTAATGTGCTCTCATTACTCAAATTTTCGTACGTTTTATGCAGCAGATGCAAAATATTATTTTTACAATTCACTACTTTATTCCAAGAGTTTTTGGTTAAATAAAGCTGTTGTGACGCATTATAATCAAACTCTTCATTGATGGTTTTTTCAATCAAAAACAGATATTCGTGTGCTGCTAAATCTTGGTCAAATTTAGTTACTAAATTCGCTGGTTTTATTCTCTCTAAAAATAGGGTAATTCTTTCGTAAGCATAAATCCTTTGCTCCGATTGTCCTTTTACGGTCATGAAATTGAGTTCCTGATTTTTGAGTTTGATATACGAGTAAACAAATTGTCTGGTATATATCAAGAAAGGAGCAGCAATCAATAACGCAAAAGCGTAGGGAAAATAAGGCGATTCTATCATTGGTTTTTTCTACGGTGCAAAATTAGTGATAATTCTGTATTTCTTCCATAAATTTTTCAATAAAGTAATCTTGTCATTGGTCAAAAGTGGATATTGGTAGGAAACAGCTCCGAAACGCTCGTTAAACTTAGCTACATTTTCCACTTCGCTACCCATAAAGTCGAAATCCTTGTCTTCAATAAAGTCTTGTAAACATTGGTCAATCATAATCGAAGGGAAATTTGGATTGATTAAAGGGTATCCATTGATAAACAAACTCAAATATCTGCGATTTTTTCCTTCAAACAAATAAACGAAAGATTGAATTTCATCTTTAAACTCAAGAATTCTAAGGTGGCCAATATTTTTTTGTAAAAGTTCTTCGAAAATTTCAAAGTATTGGTTATTGTCTTTTTCTTTATTGGTTCCTTTTATGTTTTTTAAAAAGAATTGCTTATCTCGTTCCTGCCAGGCTTTTTTTAAGCGTATATTTCCAACCAGATCACCGATGATACGTACATTCCTTCTTCGATGACTGCTGTAATTTTTTTTAGTGGTTGAATAGCTGTTCTTCTTTATTAAATAAGATGTTTTCCTTTCAACGGAATGACTAAATTGATTATCACCATTAAATGCATAAATCGAAACCAAGAAATTCTGGTTTAAAAAACCATAAAATTGTTGGTTGATTTCTGGATCTTCTTTTTTCGAAAACACGCCTAGTTGCTGACAGAGTTTTGGCATCAGAATAAAAGTCAAGCCATATTTGCGAACATATGAAACGGGCATTACCGCGTCATAATCTCCATCAACCAAAAGAAACCATTGTCGCTTAGATACGATATCCAAAAATTGCTTATCGGCGTAATCTGTATTTTGACAAGCGTTCTTTAAACATTCAGAATAACGATCAAAATCAATTTCTTCGTACTTAACTATTTTAATCATAATAAATTTTCGTCGGCAAAACTTAAGTAAGAATTTTGAGCAATAATCAAATGATCCAACAATTGGATATTCAAAATTTTTCCTGCTTCGGCAATTTGCTTGGTGATTTTTAAATCTTCTGAACTGGGTTTTAAATTTCCAGACGGATGATTGTGTGCGATGATAATTCCAGTAGCGAGATGCTCCAAGGCGGTTTTAAAAAGAATTCGTATATCAACAACCGATTGGTTGATTCCTCCAGAAGATAATTTTCCTTTTCCTAAAATGCGATTATTTTGATTGAGATAAATGGCCCAAAACTCTTCGGTTTGCAGATCGGATAAATAGGGAAGTAAAACTTTATAACTTTCCTGGCTATTGGTAATTTGCACTTTCTCCGGAACTTCTTGTGAAGCTCTTCTTCTACCAATTTCCAAAGCCACTGCAATCGAAATGGCTTTCGCCTCGCCTATTCCTTTAAATTTCATTAAATCTGAAATTTGTAAAAGCGATAGATTATGCCAGTTATTTCCGACAGAATGTAGAATTTTTCGACCTAATTCAACGGCCGATTCTTCTCGGTTTCCACTGCCCATAATTATAGCCAACAATTCCGCATCGGAAAGTGAATTTTTACCTTTTAATAAAAATTTCTCTCTCGGTCTATCGTCTTCTGCAAGAAATTTAATGGACATATTAACTGATTGTCAGAATTAACTTATAAATTTAAGAAAATTACCTGATGTACCTTCAATTAAAATTACAAGCCTTGGATTATTTGCCCGTCTTTCATCACTAACTTACGGTCAGTGGTATCTGCCAAAAGAGTGTTATGCGTAACAATCACGAATGTTTGATGATACTTATCCCGCAAATCAAAAAAGAGTTGATGCAAATCATCGGCATTTTTTGAGTCTAAATTCCCGGTTGGTTCATCCGCAAAAATAATTTTTGGTGAATTTATTAAAGCTCTTGCAACGGCGGTTCTTTGCGCTTCTCCACCCGACATTTCGTTAGGTTTGTGGTGGATTCTATGTGCGATATTCAGATCCTCAAAAAGAGAATAGGCTTTGTCAATGGATTCCTTCTCATTTTTACCTGCAATTTTGGTTGGTAAAAGAACATTTTCTAAAGCTGAAAACTCGGGTAAAAGTTGATGATACTGAAATACAAATCCGATATTTTCATTACGAAATCTTGACAATTGTCGGTCACTCATATTCACGAATGATTGTCCGGCTAATTCAAGTATGGTATTGTATTTCTTAGGATTACTTGGTTTATCTAGGGTTCCCAGAATTTGTAATAAGGTCGATTTTCCAGCGCCGGATTCGCCAACGATAGAAACTACTTCACCTTCTTTGATATGGATATCAACTCCTTTCAACACTTCTAAATCGCCGTAGGATTTATGAATATTAATCGCTTTAATCATGGTTTCAAAAATAGTGAATTTTTGCGAGTTTTTGCGCAAGGGCGAAGTGCATTGTTGGAGTTCCTTTTTGTTTTTGTAAAAAAATAAAAAGAACGACTGCACGCAGACCGACCCGAGGTGTTGCTAAAGCATTGGCGAGGGTTGCGCCCAAATAAAAATCCTTCCAAAATTAATTGAAAGGATTGGTATAATTAAAGTTAAAAACTTAGAGTAACAATGATAAAGGTTGCTCTAAATACGTTCTCAATGTCTGTAAAAATTGCGCTCCAGTAGCACCATCAACTACTCTATGGTCACATGCCAAAGAAAGTTTCATGGTATTCCCAACAACGATCTGTCCGTCTTTTACGATAGGTTTTTCAACAATCGCACCTACGGAAAGAATCGCAGAATTCGGCTGATTGATAATCGATGTAAAAGTTTCGATCCCAAACATTCCTAAGTTGGAAACTGAGAAAGTAGACCCTTCCATTTCGTTGGCTTTTAAACCTTTTGATTTCGCTCTTCCGGCCATATCTTTTACGCCTGCAGAAATTTGATTGTAATTCATTTGATCTGCATTTTTCAATACAGGAACTACCAATCCATCAGGGATTGCAACAGCAACACCAACATTGATATTTCCGTGGTGAATGATTTTATCTTCTTTCCAAGTCGAATTCACTTGCGGATGTTTTCTTAAAGCCATCGCGGTAGCTTTAATGATCATATCGTTAAATGAAATTTTGGTATCTGGCAAAGAGTTGATTTCTTTTCTCGCTTCAATCGCTTTATCCATGTTGATTTCTACGATCAAATAATAATGCGGAGCTGTAAATTTACTTTCAGCAAGACGTTTTGCAATGATATTTCTTACTTGCGAATTTGGTGTTTCAGAATCTTCACCCTGAACGAAATTCACGGCAACTTGCGCCGGAGCAGCAACTGCAGCAGGTGTAGAGACTTCTTGTTTCGCTGGTGTCGAAGCAGCAGCACTTGGCTGATAATTCTCAATATCTTTTCTTACAATTCTTCCATTTTCACCACTTCCTTTTAAAGAGTGAACATCTATTCCTTTGTCTTCAGCCATTTTTTTAGCCAAAGGAGAAATTGCCAATCTCTCGGTGGATGAATTTGCAAGAGGTTGCTCTTTTTTATTTTCTGAAGCTGAAGTGTTCTCTGAAGCAGTAACATTTTCTGAAGGTTTTTCAGCAGCAGGTTTTGAGTCTGCTTTTTTTGCGCCACCAGAAGTTAGTCCAGAAACATCAGTTCCTGCAGGTCCGATGATTGCTAAAACCGTATCCACGGGACTCGCTTCACCTTCGCCAACGCTAGTGTACAATAAAGTTCCATTTACTTCTGATTCAAAATCCTGAACGGCTTTATCGGTTTCAATTTCTGCTAAAACATCGCCTTCTTTTACCGTATCTCCAACTTTGAAATGCCATTTGGCTACTTTTCCTTCAGTCATTGTATCCGAAAGTCTCGGCATTGTAATAACTTCAACATCGGCAGGAATTTCGGCATTCTCTCCAGATTCCTTTTCTACCGGTTCAGTGGTTTCAATATCGGTCACTTTTCCTTCCGTTTTATTTTCTTCGGGAATATCAGCGTCAGCATTTTTCTCGGTAGAATCTCCACCTTTTAAGGCTGAAATGTCTTCACCTTCCTGACCGATAATTGCCAGTACAGAATCTACCGGTGATGAACCACCTTCTTCTGTACCGATGTATAATAAAGTTCCGTTAAATTCTGATTCAAAATCCTGTACGGCTTTGTCAGTTTCGATCTCGGCCAAGATATCACCTTCCTTTACTGTATCTCCTACTTTCTTGTGCCATTTCGCCACTTTACCGTCTGTCATCGTATCAGAAAGACGGGGCATTGTTATTACTTCTGCCATAATATTCTGTTATTTTTTTGATTCAATAAATGAAATCTGACTTTAATAAAAAATCAGATTTCAAATGAATTATTTTTAGTTATTTTCTAATTTATTAATGAAAGGATAATCTTCCTGAGCATAGACATAGTCATACACTTTATCCAAATCTGGGTACGGAGAATTTTCCATAAAGTCAACACATTCTTCAACGAACTCTCTTGATTTTTCTTCAATGGCTGTTAATTCGTCCGGCGTTGCCCAGTTATGATCTAAAATTCTTTGTTTTACGATTTCAATTGGATCGTCTTTTTTACGTTCGGCAACTTCATCTTTACTTCTATAAGGTTCTGCATCAGACATTGAGTGTCCTCTGTAGCGATAAGTTCTCGCTTCGATAAATGTTGGTCCGTCTCCTCTTCTTGCTCTTTCGATGGCTTCAAACGCTGCTTCAGCTACTTTTTCAGGATCCATTGCATCTACAGCAAGACAAGGCATTTCATAGCCCAACCCTAATTTATAAATATCTTCGTGGTTTGCTGTTCTTTTTACAGAAGTTCCCATTGCATATCCATTATTCTCTACAACGAAAACTACTGGAAGTTTCCAGTTCATTGCCATGTTGAAAGTTTCATGCAGAGATCCTTGTCTGGCAGCTCCATCTCCGAAGAAACAAATATTTACGGCTTTTCTGTCAAAATATTTATCACCAAAAGCAATTCCCGCTCCCAATGGAATCTGTCCTCCCACAATTCCGTGACCACCATAAAAACGGTGCTCTTTGCTGAAGATATGCATAGAACCACCCATTCCACCAGAGGTTCCGGTAGCTTTACCACACAATTCTGCAAGAATTCTTTTCGGATCTACACCCATGGCCATCGGATGAACGTGACAACGATAAGCTGTAATCATACTGTCTTTGGATAAATCCATAGCATGCGTAAAACCAGCAGGAATTGCTTCCTGACCGTTATATAAATGTAAAAATCCTCTGATTTTTTGTTTAAGATAAAGAGAACGGCATTTGTCTTCAAACCTTCTCCACATTGTCATTTCTTCATACCATTTAAGGTATACCTCTTGCGAAAATTCTTTCATGTGCTAACTTTTGCTTTTTTTTTTGAAACAACATATCATCTCTCGATTTTATGTTTGTTGGAAATATTTAGCAAAAATAACAAAAAACTTTGTCTTTATTGGTAGCATAGGAAA
>NZ_JBGZYM010000117.1:0-78043 GCF_041824135.1 Kaistella sp.
ACATCATCCATCATCCATCACCTAACATCCAACACCCATCAACCATGAAAATCGAACACCTCGGTATCGCCGTAAAATCTCTCGGAACTTCCGATGACTTATTCGCCAAACTATTAGGCAAAGAAAACTATAAACAGGAAACCGTCGAAAGAGAAGGAGTGACAACTTCATTCTATGACCTCGGAGAATCCAAGATCGAACTCCTCGAAGCCACCAATCCCGAAAGTCCAGTCGCTAAATTCTTGGACAAACGTGGCGAAGGAATTCACCACATCGCTTTCGGTGTCGAAAATATTTATAATGAAATTGAAAGACTAAAAAAAGCCGGTTTCCTCTTCATCTCCGAAGAACCCAAAGACGGAGCCGACAATAAACTCATCGTTTTCCTCCACCCAAAATCCACTAATGGAATCTTAATCGAATTGTGTCAGGAAAAACCTGCGGTTTAAAGAGCCAAGTAAAAAGTAAAAAGAGCCAAGGAAATTCCTTGCGACCATTGCTAAGTTTACGCCTTTGCGTTCTTAAAAGTTTCATCAAAAACATTCGAATAGAAAAAGAATTCTTTGTGTCTTTGCGTTAAAATAATTCTGCAAACTGAACGATAACTTAATTTTCTCAGGAAAAACGTCAAATAAATTTTGATTATTTCAAAAAAACGCTATTTTTGCAAACCAATTGAGACGGTATTTCTTCGGAAATAAAGTTAGGCCCTATAACTCAGCTGGTTAGAGTAGCTGACTCATAATCAGCAAGTCCCTGGTTCGAGCCCAGGTGGGGCCACAACATTGGAATTGAAGCACTTACAGCGATGTAGGTGCTTTTTTTATGGGTTCAAATTTCTTTTAGATACAACATTGGTATAACAAAATGTTCTCACAAATATTTTGCTAAGACTCCTATTTTAAAAGCACCGCAGTGCATTTCTTTATATCTTAAAACTACTTAAGTTTTTATTTTTCGAACATTATGAATTATTTTTTTACAGTAATAATCTTTGAAGATATCTGTAACGGTCTTTAAATTGTACTTCGAGAAGACATTAATCCCAAAATGTTTTGACATGGAAAATAATAAAACAGTAGATGTTCTCAACAATCTATTACAGATCACCAACGACCGATTAGAAGGATTTAAGAATGTAGATGCTAAGATGATCTCTTCTTATCCTAAGCTTCGCGACGAGTATGATCACGGTGTTATTGCATCCAACCGTATGAGGACAGAACTTTCAGCTCTTATTCAGGAAAGAGGCGGAGATCCAAACGATACTACAACAGTTGCCGGCGGTTTACACAGAACCTGGATCGATGTGAAAAATTCACTTTCTTTCGATAAAGGCGAAGCAACCCTGGAGAATGTTCTTTTCGGTGAAGGCGCTGCGATCAAAGCTTTTGAAAAAGCGCTGGACAGTGGCGATCTTTGTCCGGAAAGCAGCAAAGTTGTTCAGGATCAACTTCATGAACTGCGAGCTTCTTACCGAAAATTCGAAAGTTTGGAGGAAAATGAAGATTAAATAATCAATTTCTAATATCAAAGGTTGCGCGGAAAGTGCAGCCTTTTTTTTGGAAAACATGCTTGTTTTAAGATCGCTCAATCTGAGAAATAGGTTGCTTTAAAATGTTTTGTAGATTTGGCTTGAAGCATTTACCGAGAGGCAGCTGCTAACTATTTTTTAGTAGGATTGCCTTTAACCCCAAAATAATCCATGTAGCGATTACAAACGGTGCGGTCAAGGTAATAATACCTGTTCTACCTAAGCCAACGGTAAGTCCAGTCGACAAAATAATTGCGAAGGTGACCCACATCAGATCTTTCTTTTGTTGTGCGCTCAGTGCGATAGCGCAAAGTATGGCATTATAACCCATCAAGCCGGCATTGATGCTGGAAAATGATTCCGATAAAAGCCAGCCGATCAAGGAGCCTAAAACGGCAGCGTATATTGCGTACACCGCTGTTAATTTACGATTGATAAAGATAGCCAGCAGAAAAAATAAACCAGTAACCGTATTATCCTGAAACATGACCTGACCAAAACTTTTGCCGAAGGTACTTATTAGATTTAAAGAATTTTTAGCAGTGGTAGTTGTGGTTTCAAGTGGAGTTTTAAAAACAAATAAAAGCGAATAAATTACGGACCAAGTAACTAATACAAATGGCGCAGTAAAAGGTGGAACCATTTTTTTCAAGAGCTTCATAACGATCGTGGAAAGAAAAGATCCGAGGATCAAAGCTATGATGGAGTATAAATTAAATTGGAAAAAAATTAGGACTGCAATTCCAGTTAGAGTGCCATTAAAACCATACAACCCATTTCTAATATCCTCTTTTGAATATTTCAAAATCTCCGCAGATATTGTACTGATACATGTTCCGGCGATTGCTGCAAGTCCCAACATCCACGAATTGTAAAAAATCCCAACTAAAAATATAAGACCTGATAACCAATTGTTTTGAAACATGACTTGGCCTATGCCTCTCAAAATAGTTTCTGGAAATTTCATTAATGTAAAACTAAAAGTTAATTCGTGCAATGATAAGGAAAGTTATTATATTTATCCAGGAATAGAATTTCGCCTACAGCATTGTAATATGAAAGTTTTAAATTATAAAAAGACAACATGTTCTGAGCTCTTTTGGGATGATGGGTGTATTTTCGGCAACTCAGTTATTTAGATCATTTTCAGAAAAATAAAACATTCCACAAAAAGAGATTGATAAAATTGAAGCTGAATTTTTTCAACTATAAATTTTTTCTTAATAGTTGTAGTTCTTTTGTAAACTTTAGAAGCACCTACCTTGAGGTAGTTGTTTTTTTTATCTCTTCATTAAATAATTTTCGTTGTTAAAATCAATTTGTGGTTGATTCATCTATAGGTCCTTTTTATAATCTGAAGTCCTATAGTCCGGATGTATTCTTGTTCATTATATTGCACAATGAAGAATGTTTTATATATTTATAATCCTTAACTAAAATAATGAAATGTAGTGACGGGCTTTTCTACAGCTTCGAACATGGAATCAATTAAAATGGAAAATAATTTTCCTAAATTTTTATTTTCTTTAAGGTTCAGATATGTAAAACGGGATAAAAAGACACTATGAATTTAGGGATATATGAAAGTCTTATAACTGATGCTCTAAAAGAGCGTCTTGACGTAATTGATAGAAATGAATTTTACATTGCTGATCAAAAAAAACTAGATACGAATGAAGCAGTTCATTTTCTTACGATGCATTTAGGGAATGCGATCAAAAATGCACTGAACTTAATTAAGTCTGAAAAAAAAAATTTGTTGGTTTCAAAACAAATTGAAATTACAAACAAAATTCTGAAATATCTTACGCAAGAGATTTCAAGTTATGAATTTAAGGAAGATTTAGTACATGCAGATGGTCTAATTCTAGAAGGTGTTCTTGAAAAATTGAATTCTGATTATACTGATGTCAAGCTTCATTTAAAAGAGATAATGCCACTAACCCGATTGACTCAAAGTGAATTATTCACCGGCGGAAATGTAGGATTATCATTGGATGGAGAATTAAAAAAGGAAATTCGATCTTCTGATAGAATAGATTTATTGGTCTCTTTTATTAAATGGAAGGCAATAGTTATTTTGCGCGATGCGTTTGAAGAATTTACAAAAAGAGGTGGAAAATTACGCGTAATTACAACTACCTATATGGGCGCCACAGATGCAAAGGCAATTCATGAATTATCTAAGCTTCCCAATACTGAAATAAAAGTTTCTTACAACAACTCCAATGAACGTTTACATGCTAAAGCTTATTTGTTTTTTAGAAATTCAGGCTTTCATACAGGTTATATTGGGTCCTCAAATTTTTCCAGATCAGCCTTAACAGATGGATTAGAATGGAATGTAAAAGTAACGACCAAAGAAATTCCACATATTATTGACAAATTTCAAAAAACATTTGAATCTTATTGGAACAACGCAGAGTTTGAGTTGTATGATAAGTCTAAGTTAGAGCTTTTAGATAATGCACTTCAAAATAATAAACTGGGGAAGGCAACTTTAGAAATCGTGAGATTTTTTGATTTGAAACCTTATCATTATCAGTCAGAAATTTTAGAAAAGTTAAAGGTTGAAAGAACGGTTCATCATTCATTTAAAAATCTGATTGTCGCAGCAACAGGAACTGGAAAGACAATGATTGCTGCTTTTGATTTTAAAAATTATTTACGTGAAAACCCGAAGACTAAATTTCTGTTTATTGCCCATCGAATCGAAATCCTAAAACAATCTCTTCATACATTCAGAAATGTACTTAAAGATCAAAATTTCGGTGAACTGTATGGAAGCGGATACTATCCTACGTCAAAAAATTCAGTCTTTGCAACTGTTCAGACTTTAAGTAAATTAGAATTTGAAAATTTTTGCACCACAAATTATTTTGATTATATAATTCTTGATGAAGCACATCATGGTCAAGCTTCAACCTATCAAAAAATTCTAAACTATTTTAAACCAACTATTCTTTTAGGTCTTACCGCGACTCCCGAAAGGATGGATGGTAAAAGTATTTTGCCAGACTTTAATGATAGAATTGCCGCAGAAATTCGTCTTCCTGATGCACTCAATAATAAACTTCTTTGTCCTTTTCAATATTTTGGAATTTCCGATTCGATCGATTATTCACGGGTTAAATGGACCAACGGAAAGTATGATTCGGAGGAACTGACTAAAATTTTTACTCAAAATGATATTAGAGTTGGAGATATTATTAAGAATTTAAATAATTATACAAAAGATTTTAAGTTAGTTTCTGCTGTTGGTTTTTGTATTAGTATCGAGCACGCGAAATTTATGAAACGTAAATTTGAAGAAGTAGGATTAGCAGCTGAATATTTAGTTTCCGAAAATTCATCTAAACGTGAGGAAATTATTTATCAATTTTCCACAAAAAAAATAAACTATCTGTTTGTAGTAGATATTTTTAATGAAGGTATTGATATACCACAAATCGATACCGTATTATTTCTAAGACCTACAGAAAGTTTAACTATTTTTTTGCAACAACTCGGGAGAGGGTTAAGATTAGCAGATGGAAAAGATGTTCTTACCGTATTAGATTTTGTAGGTCAGGCAAGAGATGAATATGATTTCGAAAGTAAATTCCGCGCTTTAATTGGAAAGACAAATACAACAGTTCTAAAAGAAATTGAACAGGATTTTCCGCATTTACCTTTAGGTTGCTCAATAGTACTAGAGAAAAAAGCTAAAGATTTTATTATAGAAAATATTAGAAAGGCGACATCGGTTAATAAAAGACAATTGGTATTAAAGATTCAAAATTTTCATAATCATACTAATCTGGATTTAACTCTAAGTAATTTTTTGAAAATCTATAATTTAAAATTCCAACAGATATATAAAAACTATACATTCAATGAGCTTTTAGAAGAAGCTTTGCGTATTAGATTCAACAAGGATAATTATGCAAGTTATAAATCGATGCTTTCAAAAAAAATGATTGCAACAGAATCGTTATCCTATTTTAATTTTATTTTAGAGTTGGCAGATCAAAATTTTGAATTAGAAAAGTTACAAAAGACAGAGAATAATACATTGATGGGTATCATGCTTTTTTATGACTTTTACCAAACGGCATCAAATGATTTAACATTGGAAGATGGATTAAGAAAAATCGGAGAAAATAAATCTATGGTTAAAGAAGTGAGGGATTTTCTCACCTTAAAAATTGACCAAATTAATTATGAGGAATTCCAACTTGAAGATATTGCATTTGGATTCCCGCTAAAACTGCATTCTAGATATACAAGAGATCAGATTTTAGTGGCACTACGTTTAAGTACTCTAGAAAAGAAAAGTTCAAGTCGGGAAGGAGTTGCGGAGAATAAAGCTCTTAATTGCGAAGCATTATTTGTGAATTTAAAAAAGTCTGAGGAAGATTTCTCACCAACTACAATGTATGATGATTATGCGATTAATGATTCTTTGTTTCATTGGCAATCGCAAAATCAAACTGCTTCTACATCTGAAAAAGGCAAATCTTACATCAAACAATTGGAAAGAAAAAAAACTATTTTACTCTTTGTGCGCGAATCAAAAAGTGACGCTGATGGATTTACCAGAGGCTATGTGTTTTTGGGCCCTGTAAATTTCGTTGAATTTTCGGGCTCAAAACCAATGTCGATAAAATGGAAACTGCAGAAAAATCTACCACATTTCCTCTGGCAAGAAAGTGCGAAACTAAATGTAGGTTAGTTATTGCACTAATAAAGTTACATTTTTTTATAAGACTTAACTTCAACCCAAAACACTTTTTCCACAATACTTCTTCAATTGACTGAAGCGCGAATTATAAGTAATTTCCCTTTATAAAAAATGTTTTTAACAGAACTTTTAAAGGCTTTTTACTTAAATTTGCATCTTCAATTTCAACCACCAAACCCTACCATAATGATCGATAAAAATTTTTACCTCGAAAACCTTTCTGCTTTTGATATTCTCATTGAAGATGAGGACCGCAAACAGGCGGAAGCGGTAATTTATCGGGTATTCAGCATGCTGCAGCGGGATAAGATCTGGCTGCGTGACGTCGCTACCGAAGAGGAGATCTTTGAAGAAGACGCTGAGCTTTTGGAAGAGGTGGAAGAGGAACTCAAAGAACTCGACCAGAAATATGAATTCGGTTTTGACGAGTTTTACAAACTCGTGCAGCAGGAAATGAAGAAGATCCAGTCCAACGCCGGTAGCGATCTTATCGAAAATGATCCTTTGGAAGACGACGACTACGAGGAGGACGATGATATTTTCGCCGAAGATGACGAAGAAACTTTTGATGAAGACGAAGAAGATCTGTACGATTTTGATGAAGACGATGATGATGAAGAGGAAGGTGATGAAGACGCCTTCAGTCATCTCTCTGATGAAGAACTGGACCTCATCGAAGATTTTATTCTTTCCAGTGCCAAAACAAGATTTAATTTCCCGCTGTTTGTTCAGGATTTCCCGGAGGGAGATGAGGTTTTTGTTGATGGAGAATTCCTTTTACCCGTCATCGCCGGAAAAGCCTTCGGTGAAACCGATACCGAAATTGCCGAAAAAATGCTATCCTCTTTTATGATGTTGGGATATCAAATTGAGGTGAATGATCTCATCCAAATGATTCAGGAGAAAGGAAAAGAACTAGGACCTGAGATTCTGGCTTTTAAGATCGCAGCGGATTCTTTACAGCAAGGCGCCCATCCGAGAGATATCGTTCGGCAACTCGAACAGTTATTGGGCGTCTAAATAGTATTCAAATTAATTCAGATCGTTTTCCTTCACTAAGGAATGATAATTGCTGCTCTGCAGCGTCTTTATAAAAGTAAAATAAAATAGTAAAAATGACAGATCATTATTTAAATGCAACGTTAGTATCCTCTACTCAAAACGATAGTAATACTTCAAAAAGCAGTCAGTTACACTTGCTGATCAATGCGACCGATGAAGTTTTGAATCAGTATCCAAAATCGGTTGCGGAATCGATGAAAGAAGCCTTTGAAAAAAAGAAAAACAAAGTGACCGTTCTCAATGGAGAGGAGCAGCTATTCCTGATCGCCCTTCCCAAGACCGATCCTGAAAGTTTAAGACTTGCCGGCGCCTCCGTTTTTCAAACCTTGAAAAATGAAAACTGTAAAGAAGTGACGATTGATGAGGTAAAAGATTTAACTGAACTTCAACGGTTTGCTTTTTTAGAAGGTTTGCTTTTGAGCAGTTATAGTTTTTCAAAATATAAAAAAGAGAAATCAGAACTTCAAATTAAAGTTTCCTGTACTTCGAATTTCATTGATGACCAATCTTTGGCTGAATTACAAAAACTTGTAGAAGTAGTATCGCTCACTAAAACAATGGTGAATGAACCGCCCCAATTTATGGATGCGGTGAGATTCGCTGACTACGCGGTAGAAGCGGGCAAAAAATTCGGTTTTGTAACTGAAATACTCGGTAAAGCAGAAATAGAAAAACTAGGTATGGGCGGAATTCTCGCGGTCAACAGAGGATCTTCTGTTCCGCCGACCTTCAATATTCTTCATTATAAGCCGGAGAATGCGGTCAATGAAAAACCTTTGGTTTTGGTAGGTAAAGGAGTCACTTTTGATACCGGTGGTTATTCCATAAAAGTGGGTGGAAATATGACTTCCATGAAATCTGATATGGCTGGTGGTGCTGCAGTTTTAGGAATTGTTTCTGCAGCGGCAGCGAATAAGTTACCATACCATATTATTGGTTTGGTTTCTGCGACAGACAATAAAATCTCGTCTGACGCTTTGGTGGTCGATGATATCATTACCATGATGGACGGAACAACGGTAGAAGTGCAGAATACCGACGCCGAAGGACGATTGGTTTTGGCGGATGCCTTAACGTATGCAAAACGTTTCAATCCTGAATTGGTGGTCGATATGGCAACATTGACAGGTGCATCTGTAGCAATCACAGGACCGTTCGGAATTGCAATGGCCGGGAATAATCAGGATTACATGGATCAATTGAAAGTGTCTGGGGAAGAGACTTACGAAAGACTCATCCAGTTGCCATTCTGGACAGAGTTTGAAGATCTGCTCAAATCTGATATTGCAGATCTAAAAAATATCGGCGGACCAATTGGTGGTGCTACAACTGCGGGCAAATTCCTGGAACATTTCACCGATTACCCATGGATCCACTTGGATATTGCCGGAGCCTCTTTCGTCAAAGATGCAAAAGGATACCGACAAAGTGGCGGAACCGGCGTTGCCGTAAGATTATTATATCAGTTTATTAAAACGAAATGCAAGTAAGAATTGAAACAGTTTAATTAGTCGGTAAATTTTTTAAACCACAAAAGCACAAAGATTTTGGTCTTCTAGCCTTTGCTAAGTGTAACGCCCCTGTCTGCCGGAAGGCAGGTTTGCGCCCGTAATTTAAGCAGCATTTAAGGAAAAGCTTAGCGTCCCGATGGCTATCGGGATTGCGTTAAAAAAGGCAGTGTGATTTAAAAATGATATTGAAGGAATATTAATCGTTCAATCAGAAACAAAAAACATAGTATTCTGCACGAACATAAAAAATAACTAAAATGAATTTAAAAGGAAAAAGTGCCATCGTTACAGGTGGTGGACGAGGTCTCGGTAAAGCCGTAGCCTTGATATTAGCAAAAGAAGGAGTCAATATCGGAATCACAGGACGCAATGAAGAAAACCTAAAATCAACCGTTGAAGAATTGAAAGGTTTAGGAGTTCAGGCTGCGTATTCGATTTTCAGTATGGACGAAGAAAGGGCGGTTCAAAAAGGAATTTCAGACTTGGCAAAAGATCTGGGTGGAGTCGATATCCTCATCAACAATGCTGGAATCGGTGATTTTGGAAGCATTGAACAAATGCCGTCAGAAACCTGGGAGCAGGTCATCAAGACCAATCTTTTCGGAGTTTATTATGCAGCAAAAGCAGTTTATCCATTTTTAAAAGAAAAAGGCGCGGGCGATATCGTCAATGTTGCTTCTACAGCCGGATTAAAAGGCGGACCAAATATGTCAGCGTATGCAGCTTCAAAAGCGGCAGTCGTGTCTTTATCACAATCGATGATGGCAGAATGGAGAAAAGAAAATATCCGTGTGATCACTTTAACGCCGAGCACTATTGCTTCAGACATGTCTATTCAAGGTGGATTGACCGACGGAAATCCAGATACAGTTTTACAGCCAGAGGATTTTGCAGAATGGGTTCGTGATATTTTGAAAATGAACAGAAGAGCCTTGATTGCAAACGGTTCTATTTTTTCTACGAATCCGTAATTGTGGGTCTTTAATTTATTAATAAAGAGTTTCATTACTTGACAACAAAAGCGGGATTTTCCTGCTTTTGTTTTTTTAATAAACCCACATTAGTCACCTAAGAATTCGTTCTCACTTTATAAATATTTAGAATATCATTTTGAAAATCTTTGATTTTCGAAACTAAAGTGAACTTTTAAAAGTATTTTTTTCCTAAAACTAATGGGACTAATATGTTTAAAATTATTGCATTTCAGCAGTCTTCAAAATCACCATGAAATAAGGTTTTTACATTTTGCCTTCTTTTGAAAATCTTTATTTTTGCATTTATCTTTGGTCTCTTTTGCGGTTAAAAAAAACATTTAACAGACTCAAAATTCATTCATAATGCAAGCAAAAACTAAAATCATCGCGCATCGAGGTTATTGGCAAACGAATCCTCCAACCGCAGAAAATTCCCTTCAAGCTTTAGAAAATGCTCAGAAATTAAATATTTACGGAACAGAGTGCGATGTTCGAATGTCAAAAGATGGTGTGCTGATCGTTTATCATGACGAGTATCATGGAACCATGGAAATTTCGGAAACCAAATTTGCAGATTTAGATAAACTTAAACTAGAAAACGGCGAGAACGTTCCGACTTTAAAGGAATTTCTAGAAAAAGGGAAGAAGAATCACTTCTTAAAACTGATGATAGAACTGAAACCAATTAGTTCAAAAGCTAAGGAAAATGAGTTGGTAAAAAAAACAAGTCAATTGGTTAAAGAGCTGCAACTGGAAGCACAAACTGAATTTATTTCATTCAGTTTAAATATCTGTGAACATCTTAAAAAAGAAGAGCTTGTGTTTAAAATACACTATCTGAACGGTGACCTGTCACCTTCACAAATAAAAGAAAAAGGATTTGATGGAATAGATTATCATTATTCTATTTTCCTAAAAAATCCGACTTGGATTTCACAGGCACAAAGTATAGGATTAATTACCAATTCCTGGACGGTCAATGATATTGAAATTTTTAAGCAGCTGAGAAAACAAGGAATTGAATTCGTCACCACAGATATTCCCGATCTGTTATTAAATCTATAATAGTGGTCCGTGCTCAACTTTGGTGAATCGTGCTAAAAAATCAGTCTATTTTATTTCAATAAAACTTAAAGAGGATTAGTTCTCAACGAAATACGCTAAAACCTGTCAGAATTATTTTTTAAATTTTGCGTATTAATCAACCTTACAGTCATCATTATTAATTTCATCTATCGGAACCATTATATATGAAAACTTGGAAACTAATTTTGTTTTTAAGTTTTCTTTTGTATCTTTGCCGCCGAAATATGGACGAAAAAACAATTTTTTTAAGCAAAGCAGCAGAACTTTTCATTGAAAACGGAGCGAAATCTGTGACGATGGATGAGATTGCAAAAGAGTTTGGAATATCTAAGAAAACCCTTTATCAGAAGTATAAAAATAAAGAGGAATTATTAGAAGAAGTGTTGAAACATAAATTGGAAGAGGTTATTAACCGACTTCAGTATTTGGATGATAATATCGAAAATGCCATTGAAAGAATGTTTTGCAGAGATGAGGAAATCGACAAGGTTTCGCACTCTAACAATAATATCCTGATCCGCCAATTGTTGAAATATTATCCCGGCATTTTCCATAAACACATGCTGAATTTTTCTGCAAAGTTTTCAGAAGTATTAGTTCACAATATTGAAAAAGGAAGAAAACAGGGTCTTTACCGCGAAGATTTTAACCCAGAAATTTATGCGAAAATTTTCTTCCAACTTGTGATGTCGTATGACAGTTCGACTTTTTTTGATACGGAAGTGATCGAACGGGAATATTTCGTACAGGAAGCACTCATGCTTTACATCAACGCGATCACGAATGAAAAGGGGAAAGAAGTTCTTAAAAGTCTTCAGCAAAAATAGAGTACAATCTTGTCTTAGGATGATTTCCTTTTAAAGCAAGTAAACTCAATAATAATCTGTAATAAATAACAAAAATATAAAATGACCAATTGGAGAAAAATGGCTTTCGTTGCCCTCTTTGCAGTTTCGATCACCGGATTGAAGGCGCAGGAGACGGTGACTTTAAAACAAGCCATAGAGTACGCGCTTCAAAATAAAGCCGAAGCGTTGAAGGCAAAACTGGATGTTCGGAATTCCGATTACCAGATCATGGAAGCGAAATCAAACGCTTTGCCTCAAATTTCGGGTGTCGCCAATCTTACCTATAATCCATTGTTGCAAAAATCTGCCTTGGATGTAGGTGCATTTAGTGGTGGACCAAGTAATATTCAACTGATCTCTTTCGGACAGAAATGGAATGCAGGTGCAGGTTTGCAATTGTCTCAGGCCGTTTTTAACCAGAAAGTATTTATCGGACTGAAAGCGGCAAAGTCGACCAAAGAATTTTACCAGCTTAATTCACAGTTAACGGAAGAGCAAATTATAGAAAGAGTTTCCAACGCATACTTCGAAGTTTTTACGATTCAGCAAAAAAGAGAAACTTTAGAAAGCAGTTTCACCAGTACGGAAAAAGCCAGAAATGTAATCAAAAGTTTGTTTGATAATGGTTTGGCTAAAAAAGTAGATCTGGATCGAACAAACGTGAATCTTACCAACATCAGCACGATTTTAACCCAGCAGCAAAACGGAATTAACCAAGCTGAAAATGCCTTGAAGTTTTACATGGGAATGCCGATCGAAACTGATATCGAGTTGGTAAAAGCAGATATGGAAATCACTCCACATTTATTGGATAACACTGCAGCGACGGATTCCAGAACTGAAGTGCAGCTACTTTCAAAACAAAGAGAATTATTAGAATTCAATAAACAGGCAGTTGAAGCTGCATATTATCCGACGGTCAGCTTAAATGCGAATTACAGTTATCAAGGACTGGGAGATAAGTTTCCGTTGACTCATGGTGAAAAAAGCGGCGTTTTCTGGTCCGATTATTCTGCCATTACTTTAGGCGTTAATATTCCAATTTTTAATGGTTTTGCAACGAAAGCAAGAGTGGCCATGGCGCAGATAGAACTCGACAAATTAGAGGTTGATATTAAAGATACCAAACTCGGTTTAGACTTATCTTATCAAAATGCGAAGTCGCAAATTGAAAACAGTCTTTTGGCTTTAGACAGTCAAAAAGCAAATGTTGGACTTGCCGAAACAGTAGCTGCCAATACCAAAAGTAATTACCAATACGGTTTAGCAACGCTTACTGATTTACTGGAGGCTGAAAATGCTTTGGTAGAAGCGAAAAATAATTATAGCAATGCGATCCTGGATTATAAAATTGCAGAGATCCAGTACTATAAATCAAAAGGTGAACTTAAAACGTATCTAAAATAAACTAAAACTAAAATCGTGTTAAAAGTTTCCTTTTGACATTAAAAAATAATTATTCCAAATGAAAAAAACTTTAATATATATTATCGTAGCAGTCGTACTCATCGGTTTAGGAGCGTACAAAATTGCCAGTAATAAAGCAACTCAAAAGAAAGAAGTAGCGGAAGTAGCTAAACAGGTTGATAAGATCAATGTGAATGTGGTGACCGCAAGCAGAGAAAATATCAACACTGATTATTCTGCCAACGGAACTTTTATCCCGAAACAGGAAACGAATCAGTCTTCTGAAATCTCTGGACGCATTGTAAATGTATTGGTGAGAGAAGGATCCAGAGTAGGAGCAGGTCAGGTTTTAGCAACCATCAAAAGAGATGCGATTGAAGTTGATGTTAGTCAGGCACAGAACAATTTACAGAATGCCATCATCGACAACCAACGGTATGAGAATGCTTATAAAACAGGTGGAGTTACCAAGCAGCAGTTAGATAATTCCAGATTACAGTTGAAAAATATGCAGTCTTCAGTTCGTGCCCAAAACGTGAGGGTCAATGATACCAGCGTAAGAGCAGGAATCAGCGGAATCATTAATAAGAAAATGGTAGAGCCAGGAATGGTCGTTGCACCGGGAACTGCTTTATTTGAAATCGTGAACATCAACAGTTTGAAATTATCTGTTTTGGTGGATGAAAGCCAAATCGGAAAAATTCAGATGGGACAGACCGTTCCAATCACGGTAAACGTTTTACCTGATGAGTCCTTCGGTGGAAGAATTACCTTTATCGCTCCCAAAAGTGACGCGTCTTTAAATTTCCCAGTAGAAATTGAAGTAGCCAACAACGGAAGTTTAAAAGCAGGTATGTACGGTACCGCTTTGTTTAAAACCAATTACGGAGCTGAAAATCAAAATATGTTAACGGTTCCTGCAGAAGCTTTTGTCAATGGCGTGAGTTCAGGACAATTGTTCATCGTAGAGAACGGAAAAGCTAAAATGATCAGTGTGAAAACAGGAAAAGTGTACGGTAACAAAGTACAGATCGTGAGCGGATTGAATGGAGGAGAGCAAGTAATTACCAGCGGACAGATCAACCTGGAGAACGGATCAAAAATAAACATCGTAAAGTAGAAAGATGAAATTAGCAGAAATATCAATTAAAAGACCCTCGTTAGTCATCGTTTTATTTACGATACTTACTTTAGGTGGTATATTGAGTTACTCGATGATGGGGTACGAATTGATCCCAAAGTTTGAAACCAATGTGGTAACGATTTCTACGGTATATCCGGGAGCGTCGCCAAGTGAGGTAGAAACTTCGGTCACCAGAAAAATTGAAGATGCCGTAGGATCTTTAGAAAATGTAAAAAAAGTAGAATCATCTTCTTACGAAAGTCTTTCCGTAATTATGGTTCAGCTGAGTACAGGTGCTGATGTGAATTATGCTCTGAATGATGCGCAACGGAAAGTGAATGCTATTTTATCGCAACTTCCGGATGATGTAGATGCACCGTCACTCAACAAATTCTCCCTGGATGATCTGCCGATCATGACGATGAGTATCTCCAGTGAGAAGTTGAATAACAGAGAACTTTTTGACCTCTTAGACAAAAAAATAGAACCTATCTTTTCCCGTGTGAGCGGTGTTGCCCAAGTTGACCTCATCGGTGGACAGGAGCGCGAAATTCAGGTGAATATTGATGAAAGTAAATTGCAGGGCTACAATATTTCTATCGGAGAAGTTCAGCAAGCCATCCTTTCTTCTAACTTAGATTTTCCAACGGGAAGTTTAAAATCAAGAACGTCCAAATCAACCATTCGATTATCTGGAAAGTACAAGTCAATTGAAGAAATGAGCAATTTGGTGATCTCCAGCAAAAATGGAGCCCAAGTTAGACTTTCAGATGTGGCAAACGTTTTTGATACCACCCAGGATGTAGAAAAAATTGCAAGATATAATCAGAATCCAACGATTTTGATGCAAGTCAAAAAACAGTCTGATGCCAATGCCGTTGCCGTTTCTGAAAATGTTCGGAAGACCATTGAGGACGTGATGAAAAATTATGCAGTGCAAGGTGTTAACGTGAAAATTGTTGATGACAGTACGGATTTTACCTTAGCAGCAGCCGATCACGTGATCGTTGATTTGGTGATTGCCGTCATCTTGGTGGCCATCGTAATGTTGCTTTTCCTTCATAATATTAGAAATGCATTTATCGTAATGGTTTCTATTCCGTTATCATTGATTGCAACTTTCATCGGAATGTATTTAATGGGCTATACCTTAAACTTAATGAGTTTACTAGGACTTTCATTGGTAGTTGGTATTCTGGTGGATGATGCTATTGTGGTCCTCGAAAATGTGTATCGACACATGGAAATGGGCAAGAGTAGAATTCGTGCCGCATACGATGGTGCCTCAGAAATCGGATTTACCGTAACAGCAATTACCTTGGTTATTGTAGTGGTATTCTTACCCATTGCGATGAGTTCAGGTTTGGTATCCGATATTTTAGCGCAGTTTTGTGTGACGGTCGTTATGGCGACTTTGTTCTCATTGTTAGCTTCATTTACCATCATTCCTTGGTTGTCTTCAAGATTCGGAAAAGTAGTCCATCTTACCGGTAAAAATCCATTTGAAAAATTCATTCTTTGGTTTGAAGGGCAATTGGATAAATTCACCCACTGGATCACTAATATTTTAGAATGGTGTTTGAAATCAGGTTTAAGAAGAGTAATGACCGTCGTGGTAACCTTCCTTATTTTGATCTCTTCCATGTTGTTGGTTTATTTCGGTTTCATCGGTGGAGAATTTTTTCCAAAGATGGATCGTGGACAATTCTTAGTACAGATCGAATTACCGAAAGATGCAACCGTTGAAAAAACAAATCAGGTTACTTTAAATGTTGAAAAATATTTAAGAGACAATAAAAATGTAGTTGATATGATTACTACGGTTGGTCAGCAATCTACAGGTTTTGGAGCGTCTCAGGCAACTGTTTATCAAGCTGAGGTTCAGGTGAACTTAATTGATAAATCAGAACGTGCTCAAAGTACCGATATCTTAGCGGCAAAATTCAAGAGAGATCTTGAAGAAAAATTCACCGGCGTAGAATTTAAAACCGCACCGATCGGATTGATGGGAGCAGATAATGCACCAATCGAAATGGTGGTAACGGCGGCGGATAATGAAACAGCCAACAAAGAAGCCAACAGAATCTTAGAGTTATTGAAGAAAGTTCCAGGATCTGTAGATGCAGAATTATCAACTGATACAGGAAGTCCCGAAGTTCGGGTGAATATCGATCGTGATAAAATGGCGACTTTAGGTCTTAACCTTTCCAGTGTTGGTCAGGCAATGCAAACAGCTTTTAACGGGAATACCGACGGAAAATTCCGAGCTGGAGAATATGAATATGATATCAACATTCGTTTTGCAGACAACAACAGAAAGTCAATCGATGACGTAAGAAACTTAATGTTTACGAACAATAATGGAGAGCAGATCAGATTAACCCAGTTTGCCAATGTAGACATGAGTTCAGGACCGAGTTTACTTCAGCGTAGAGATAAATCGCCTTCTGTAAAAGTAATGTCAAAAGTGGTCGGTCGTCCGGCCGGAGATGTTGCCAACGAATGGGCAGACCAGTTCATGGAAAACGAAAAAACAAAACCAGCTGGTGTCAACTACATCTGGAGTGGTGATATGGAAAACCAGACGGAAGGATTCGGTACTTTAGGACTGGCTTTATTAGCTGCGATTGTCTTGGTTTATTTGGTGATGGTATCGCTGTATGACAGTTTCGTTTATCCTTTTGTGGTCTTGTTTTCGATTCCTTTGGCCTTAATTGGAGTAATGGTGATTCTGGCTTTAACGAACAATTCCATTAATATCTTTACGATGTTGGGGATGATCATGTTGATTGGTTTGGTGGCGAAGAACGCAATTATGATTGTCGATTTTACCAATATGCGTAAAGCGGCAGGTGAAAATACCCACGATGCCTTAATTCAGGCCAACCACGCCAGGCTTCGTCCGATTTTGATGACCACGATTGCCATGATTTTCGGGATGCTACCAATTGCTTTGGCAAAAGGAGCCGGAGCCGAAATGAACAACGGTTTAGCTTGGGTAGTAATTGGTGGATTAACCTCCTCGTTATTCCTGACGCTAATTATTGTTCCCGTAGTATATTCACTTTTTGACTCTATGCTCAGAAGAATGGGTAAACACGAAAAAGTAGATTACGAAGGCGCCATGGTAGCCGATTATGAACACAAAGAATTAAGCGACGACGGATTCACTCCGAAACATCAGCTTTAATTATATTTAGTTAGTTTGGTTATGAAAGCCGTTTCAGTGATTGAAACGGCTTTTTTTTATTGGCGTAAAGTTGTATCACATTCAATCACATGAGTAAGAAATAATCAAACGATTTATAGAAAAATGGTAAACATTAAATTTTCATTGAGAAGCAACAAAATAATCGCTTTTAATAAAACCCGTCCCGCTGTCCACTATATCTTTTGCACCACTTCGTTCTGCAAAAGGATGCCGCTGCCATCGCGGCTATAACTTCAGGCATTTCCTTTTCCCACAGAAAAAACAATCCACTTTCACCGATGCAAAAATTACTTTAATCAGTCCATAGAACAATTTTCTGCAAATTGATTGGCAACAATTAGTGCAAATCCTTCGCGTTCTTTACGTTAAAATTATTGCCTTTTCGTTAGACGAGATGAAAACCATTCAAATTAATAATCATCAGAATTTTCTCCATATTTTTCCGACTATTTTAACAAAATCCCTTTGCTGAGCGAAGCGCCTTTGCGTCCTCAATTTTTCATAGTCAATAAATCAAAATCCTTCGCGTTCTTTGCGTTAAAAAACTTTGAGTCTTTGCGAGTACATATTACAAAATCATACTCAACTGAATCCGCTTTCTCGCTTCATCCACTTCGGTCACTTTTACCTGGACATGCTGATGCAGTTTTACCACTTCGTTCACATCAGATACAAAACCTTCTTTCAGTTGGGAAATATGAACGAGTCCGCTTTCTTTAATTCCGACATCTACGAAACAGCCAAACGCCGTAATATTATTGACGATTCCCGGAAGAATCATTCCTGCTTTTAAATTTTTAATGGATTTAACGGTCGGATCAAATTCAAAAACTTTCGCTGCTTTTCTCGGATCCAAACCCGGTTTTTCCAGTTCTTTGAGAATATCTTTAATTCCTAAAATACCAACCGTCTCCGTAATATATTTTTCTGGATTGATGGATTTTATCAGTTCTTTATTGGCGATGAGGTCGTTCGTTTTAGTACCTAGATCTTTCGCCATTTTTTCCACAATAGCATAAGCTTCCGGATGAACTGCGGAATTATCTAAAGGATTTTCACTATTTGAAATTCTAATAAATGCAGCCGCTTGTTGAAACGCTTTTTCACCCAATCTTGGTACTTTTTTTAATTGTTTTCGATTTTCAAAAGCACCATTTTCTGCACGATAATTCACGATGTTTTCTGCCATCTTTTCTCCGATCCCGGAAACATAACTTAGCAAAGATTTACTCGCCGTATTCAAATTAATTCCAACTGAATTTACGCATTTCATCACCGTAGAATCGAGTTCGTTTTTGAGTTGTGTTTGGTCGACATCATGTTGATATTGTCCAACACCAATTGACTTCGCATCGATCTTTACGAGTTCTGCCAAAGGATCCGACAATCTCCTTCCAATCGAAATTGCACCACGAACGGTAACATCAAAACTCGGAAATTCATCTCTCGCAATTTTACTCGCCGAATAAACCGAAGCTCCAGCTTCTGAAACGATGAAAACCAATGGTGGTTTATCAAAAGCAATTTTCTTAATAAAGAATTCTGTTTCCCGACTTGCCGTTCCGTTTCCAATCGAGATCGCTTCAATATTAAATGAATTGACAAGAGAGCGAATTTTCTTCATCGCCATTCCGGTTTCATTTTGGGGAGCATGCGGGTAAATAGTTTCGTTGTGTAGTAGATCTCCTTTCTCATCAATACAAACTACTTTACAGCCACTTTTAAATCCGGGGTCAATCGCCAAAATTCTTTTTTCACCCAAAGGTGGAGCGAGCAAAAGTTGACGCAAATTCTCTGCAAATATTTCGATGGCTTTATGGTCTGCCTTTTCTTTGGCTTCCTGTAAAGTTTCATTGGAGATCGCAGGTTCCAGCAATCTCTTGTAAGAATCTTTTATGGCCAAAGCAATCTGATCTGCATATTCATTATTCGATTTAATGATGGAATTTTCAATAAAGTCAAGCGCTTCGTCTTTATCAATTTCGATCTTCGTTTTTACAAAGCCTTCTGTTTCTGCACGCAGCATCGCCAATAATCGGTGCGACGGTATTCTGTTCAAACTTTCTTGCCAGTCAAAATATTGCGAAAATTTCTGCGCAGCTTCTTCCTCTTTTTTAGCTTTGACTACTTTTGAAGTGATGATGGCTTTTCTTTGAAATAATCGACGAAGATTTTGCCGTACATACATGTTTTCATTGATCCATTCCGCCATAATATCTCGCGCTCCCTGCAAAGCTTCCTCTTCACTGGCAACCTGATCATTTAAATATTTAGAAGCTAAACTTTCAAGGTTATTAGCGTTCTGGCTCATTATAATTTTAGCCAAAGGTTCTAAACCTTTTTCTTTCGCGGAATCCGCTTTTGTTTTTCTGCGTTTCTTGCAAGGCAAATACAAATCTTCCAGTTCCTGAAGATCAAAACTGTCCTCAATTCTTTTTTTAAATTCTGGTGTTAAAGCATTCTGTTCTTCGATTGATTTTAGAATGCTTTCTTTCCTTTTTACAATTTCCTCAAACTGTTTATTTAGTTTTGAAATCTGTTCGATCTGAACTTCATCTAAATTTCCGGTGGCATCTTTCCGATATCTTGAAATAAATGGAATGGTACAATCTTCACCCAAAAGTTTTAGAGTAGAATGAATGCTTTTATCAGAAATAGAAAGGGATCTTTTAATAAAATCAGTTGGAGTCATAAGGGATTTTTGGAAGCGCTAAAATAAGAACTTTAAGATGAACTGAAAAGCAGTAATTTCGTCAGATCATCAAAGGCAGAAGAAAAAAGTTAATCAATTTTAATAGCGATACCACTTTAAAACTGAAGAGAAATCATTGCAATAATGACGATTTCAATTTCATCAAATTAATGATGTTTGATGCTGTTTGATCTTAAGAATCCATTCATCGAACAGAACACTAAAAAGATGTCGATCATCCTGAGTTTTAATTTGGGTCAGCATATCTAAAAAAGTCGCTTGAATGGCTCCGTCATCTTTTCCGTAATTCCAAATTGGTTGGAGACAGCGTTCAAATAATTCAATAAAATCTGAGGTCGGTAAATAGATGACCACCATATTATCAGAATTTTCAATGAGTTGCGGTAACTGTTGATACAATCGGTAATCGAATAAGGCGAAAAGTGCATGCAGCGCCAAAACGGCTGTTCCGGGATCATTAATTCCAGGACTTAGTGCTTTGATGGCGACTTCTGACAACTGTCGAAAACCATAATCAGGATTTCGGTCAATCGGTTGTCCAGTGTAGAAGTCTGCACAATCTGCGATTTCTTTAAGAGCGTCGTCGCTAATTATTTCGTTGCTATGGATTTTCATGCAAGCAGTTCCTTTAATTACAAACTGTCCCGGCGGAATTAGAAAGCTAACCTGAACTTCATGTTTTGTCGCCAGTTCCAATAATCGTTTTTCATTAAATCCTTGAAAATAATCTGATTTTTGAGCAGATATAATTTTTGATGGTGAACTTAACCACGCTGGTTTCTCGGACTGAACTTCTTTAAAATCAGCCTCCATGTTTTTAAAAGTTTGTAAGCGAACACGATCAATAACAGTTTCGTACTTTACGGTTTGCGTGACATAATCTAAAAAATAAATGAACAAAAAGATATCAATTACCGTTAATAAAATCAGGACATAAATACTAAAAGCCGGTACATAGATCCCACTTGAAATGTCACGAATAGTACTCAATAAAAACAAAGCGTAAACAATAGTACCGATATAAATCCCTAAAATAACTTGCTGAAACCGATTCTCGATCATGCTGTTCAACACGCGGTTGCTCATTTGCGAGGCGGCCTGATTTAATACAATCATCACCATCGAAAAACTAAAAACCGTCAATGAAATTATTGCTCCAGCTACGGTGGAGATAATAGTTCTCGCTGTGCTGGCATCTTTTAAACTCAACCAACTCAATCCTGATTTTATTTCTTTGCCATAATCTGAAAAATCAAAAACCAACATTCCCCAGGACAGCGCCAGAAAGCCAACAGCGATCAATGCGGGATAGAAAGCAATGCTTTCGATCATTTTATTGTAATAAATTCGGATGCCTTTACTGAAACTCATTTTCTATGGATTATCTGTTAAGAGGATAGTCGTCTTTCGTATTTAAAATATCGATTGGGAAAGGCTTTTTAGAATCGTACCATTTGATTTCCTGAATATCAGACGGAAGTGAGAAACCTTCTTTCATCAAAACTTCTTTCACGAGTCTGATGATTTCACTTTTAATTTCGAGCACGCCTTTTTTATAATCCAAAGTATCTGCCCAGAAATAGGTGCGAAGGTTTACCGTACTTGTTGCCAATTCTTCGACGACGGTAAAGGGTTCCTTTTCTTTAATCATGGTTGCTGTCGGTTTGATGGTTTTAAAAATCAGCGAAATTGCTTCGGTGATATTATCTTCGTAGGCAATCCCAACGACAAAGTCGAGCCGTATTTGTCCGTCGCGTGTGAAATTGGTTACTGGTTCTTTGACAACGATAGAATTGGGCAGAAAAACATCTTTCTCATCAAAAGTTTTAATATGCGTGGTTCTAAAGTTTAAAGCTTTAACATGACCTGTAAAATCCCGAATCTGAATGGTGTCATCTAAACTGAACGGTCTGTTGAAAGCCAAAATTAATCCGCCCAAAAAATTCTCAGCAATATCTTTAAAGGCAAATCCAAAAATGAAAGCCGAAATTCCGGCACCTGCGAGTAAACCTTTAGCAACACCGCTTAAACCCATCGTTTGCATGGCAAAAATAATTCCGATAATGATGAGGATCACTTTAGAAGTCTTGCTCAGAAAATTGACGAAAAGAGGATCGTGATCAGCATTTAGAAATCTTCTTTTAATTAATTTGGAAAGGTATTGGGCGATATAATAAAACACCACTAAAATAATTAGTGCCAGCACAATGCGCGGTAAAGATTCTACCAAACTGTTCCAATAGTTGATAATGGAATTTTGTAAACCCGGAATAAAACCAATAGGATTATCTTTCATAGACTGAAATTTAACCTAAAGATAAAAAAACAAATAACTATTTGCTGTTTTGCTCCATAAAGTTTTTGGTTTCTATAAAGCGGTCGCTCCATGGCCAAAAATATTGCAGAATCATTGGGATGTGTTTCTTATTTAATACAATAGGTGCTACCTCTGGTTGAAATTCGTGTAGCTTTTTAATGAAATGGTCGTTCGCAGTGGTAATCGATGGATAGGTTTTACTTCCAACATAAATTAAAAACGGCGGTGAATTTTTATCCAGAAAATTAATAGGAGAGGCTTGATACCAGTTATCGGGATTCTTACTCCAGGTTGCGATATAGTTATCTTCCGAGGTGGGAGGATATTTCTCTAAGTAATCTTTCATGTCAATTCCGGCACCGTCATTCAAAATGATTCCGGCAACTGACTTTAGAGAAATCTTAAATTTCGGATTTAAAACCGCTGAAGCGACCAACTGTGCACCAGCAGAATGTCCCGTTACAAAGAGATTCTTTTCATCGCCATGGTAAGTTTCTATATTCTTTTGAACCCATGTGATTGCCTGCGCAATTTCAGCCGTCATTTGATCAACATTAGCTTTCGGACTCAAAGTATAGGCTGGAATAACAGTGATGACCTCTTTCTTCGCAAAGTTTCGTCCGAAAAATCCGTATTGGTCTTTATTTCCACTGTTCCAGTTTCCACCGTGAACAAAAAGAAGAACTGGCAACTTTTTGTTTTCAGAATTTTTAGGAACGAAGATATTCAGTTTTAGATCTTCTTTAGTCGCTGATTGTCCATAAACCACATCTTTATATTTTACAGATTGGCAACTCGCCAAAATGAATAAACCCACTCCTAAATAAATAATTTTTCGCATAATTAAAAATACGAGTTTTAGATGGATCTGGTTTGAATTTTTAAAGAAATAATCCAGATTTAATTGAATAAATAGTTACATCTATAATATGATTTTAAAACTAAAAAACCTTGAACAATTAAGTCCAAGGTTTATATAAGTTCAACTTAAAAAATTAAGTTTTTAGTACAATTTACATTGATTCAAAAACAGCAAATACTTTATTAGCAGCATCTTTTAAAATCAACGTGTTATCTTTTACTTGATAATTATTCGCAGTTTTAAAAATGTTTACAAAAGTTTGCTCATTTAATTTAACATCCGGACAAGCTCTCTTAGTCATGACCATATTTGAATCGAAATTAATCGTGTTTTTTCAAGACATAGAATAGGTACCATTAAAAGAATTACAACCTGCAAAACCTGTGATTTTACCACCGCTTCTCAACATGAAACCTTGTTCTTTTTCTTGGTTAGGAGTCATCATTACTTTTTTACCATTCAATTCTTTCAAGCTCCAGTAAGTGTTCAAAGCAGGGTTTTTACTCATCTCTGCGAATACCGCTAGAGGTGCTCTTCTTCCTACGTTCAACATTAACTGTCCGTTATTCATAGTAAAGTTATCCGCCGTTTTCAATACTTCCATTACCTCTTTTTCAACATTCATATCATACGGTGCACACATCATTCTGGTACTTGAAACTTGCGTAAAGTTAATCTGTGTTCCATTCTTTACGGCGTAATTTCCGTTAATGGTGTTACAGCCAGCAAATCCAGTAATTCTGTTATTGGCGTCGAAATCGATAAACACAGGTTTGCTGGTCATGATTTCATTTCCTTCTAAGGAGATCAGTTCCCATTTCTTATTGATGGTTTCTGCAGTTGGAGTCACTGCGTTTGATACTGGTGCGCAACTTGTTACGATTGCTGCAAGAGCTAAAGCTAGTACTGTTTTCATATTGTTTTATTTTAGTAGTTAAAATTTTATTTTGAAAATACGATCTTCATCTGAAAATGTTCTATTAAAGAAAGCATGGAAGGATGTTCGCATTTAGGCTTAGACCTTACAAATGTCAGTCCGAAAAAAATGATAAGAACTTGCTGTAATTGTCAATACGATAATTTTTTAAATTTTATTTCTTTTAATTTGCAGTTTTTTCGGTATTAAATAATTAAAACAATAACATTTTCGTTGTTAGGGTTGTAGAAATTAAAAATTACTTTATTGTTCATTATTTAAAATAAGTGCTATTATTATAACTATTCTGCAATACATAGTAGAATTAATAATTGTAATGTTGTAACGGTTTGGTTTTCGAAACAAAAAAAACTACGATAGATTCGTAGCTTTTATCTTAAGAAAAAATTCTAATTAATGAGCTTCTGTCCCGTCAACGCCATGAGCGTGACCATGCTCCAGTTCTTCTTCTGTTGCAGATCTTGTTGAAGATAGTTCAATATCAAAGTGTAACGTTTTCCCAGCCATTGGATGGTTCAAGTCAACGGTTACAAACTCTTCAGAAACTTCTAAAACAATACCGCTCACATGATTTCCTTGTGCATCTTGTAAAGGCAACATCGCACCGATTGGTGGCATTCCTGATTGCTCGAACATTGCGATCGGCAATTGAGTAGTTGCTTCTCCTATTTTTTCGCCATATCCTTCTTCCGGCGTAATGGTAAATGATTTTTTATCACCTACAACCATCCCTTGAAGTTCTTCTTCAAATTTAGGCAACATCATTCCTACACCATATAAGAAGGTGAAAGGATTGTCAGTTTCTGTTTTTTCAATGAAAGTTTTTTCACCATTTTCTTCGATGGCGTTTAACGTGTAATGTAATGCTACTACGTGATTTTTGTCTATTGTCATGAGATAAATGTTATCAAGGATTTGTAGATCCTCTTATTAAAATTGTATGTTTTAATGGGTAACGCTAGGTTAAACCTATTTAGGTGCAAAGATAATATTTTCAATTAACTTGAAAATTAACTTGAAAATTAAAGAATTCAAAAATAATATTTACTTTACAGCTCAATCCAAAAATATGAAAAATTCTCTTCTACAAAGTTTCCGTAGGAAACCTTAATCACCTTAACTTCTCAATCAAAACCCTAATAGTAAAATTCAATTTTAAATAGCCAAAAATTAAAATCAGAATACTTTTTGGAAATAATTTACTCAGCTTTCAATTCAACTCTAAAATCATCTGTCAGGCGTAAAATTCCTTCAGTCAAAGTTTGGGGATGTTCTGTGAAACCTTTCAGCTTAGAAGATTTTCCTTTAATGATCATATCCTGAATCTGTTTCTCGGTCAGTTTTTTTCCAAAGACTAAAAATGGAACTTTAAATCCACAACCTTTGTAATTGGAACAGCCGATAGCAGTTTTACCTTTCATCAGTTTGCTTTCTTTACACTTTGGACAATCTTGCTCTTCCCAAATTATTGTAGTGATTTTTCTCGGAGTGGGCTCTTTCTTTTCTTTCGGTTTCTCTTCTTCCTGAAAAGAAATGACTTTGGCTTTTTCGTTGATCACTTTTCTGGTAAGCTCCGTCACCATTGCGATCAGCTCTTCTTTAAATTGAGTTGCGTCATATTCTCCACGCTCAATTTTTCTTAATTTAAATTCCCATTCTCCCGTTAATTCTGGACTTTTCAATAATTCATCCTGAATGGTATCAATCAGTTCCACACCAGTTGTGGTCGCGAAAATATTTTTCTTTTTTCGCTCGATATATTTTCGTCTGAACAGAGTTTCAATAATATTGGCCCGCGTCGAAGGCCGTCCAATACCGTTTCCTTTCATCATCTCACGCAGTTCTTCATCATCCACTTGTTTTCCGGCGGTTTCCATAGCTCGAAGTAAAGTAGCTTCTGTATAAGCTTTTGGCGGACTGGTTTTCCCCTGATGAATTAATGGTTTGTGCGGACCTTTTTCTCCGGCTTTAAATTCTGGAATGGTCTGCTCTTCATCTTTATCCTTTTTTTCGGTATCGTCTTTTTCTTTTATGTAAACTTCACGCCAACCCAGTTCCAGAATTTGACGTCCTGTTGTTTTAAAAGGAATCGTCCCAACTTGACCTTCAACTAAAGTATTGGAGATTTTACATTCCGGATAAAAAACCGCAATAAACCTTTTCGCTACCAAATCATAAATGAGTTTTTCTTCTCTGCTTAAACTGGAAGAAGGAGGAATTTCAGTTGGAATAATGGCGTGGTGATCGGTCACTTTGGTATCATCGAAAACCGTTTTCGATTTTGGAATCGGTTGAGCTAAAAGTGGCGCGGTCAATTCTTTATAAAAATTTATTGACTGTAAAATTCCGCTGATCTGCGGATACAAACTCTCGGAAAGATAAGTGGTGTCAACACGCGGATAAGTCGTATGTTTCTTTTCGTATAAACTTTGAATATATTTTAAAGTATTCTCAGCTGAAAAACCAAATTTTCTATTCGCTTCAACTTGTAAAGCGGTCAGATCAAAAAGGCGTGGATTTTTTTCTTTGCCTTCTTTAATTTCAAAAGAGATGATTTCGAAAAGATTTTGTTTTAAATATTCAAGTCCCTTTTCTGCTTTTTCTTTCGTTTTTAAACGGTCGATTGCCGCACTGAAAATGACGTCACGGTATTTGGTTTTCAGTTCCCAATATTCTTCCGTCGAAAATGCATCGATTTCTTTTTGTCGCTGCACAATCATCGCCAACGTAGGAGTTTGAACACGTCCAACCGATAAAACACTTTTGTTTCCACCATATTTTCTGGTAAATAATCGGGTTGCATTAATTCCTAAAAGCCAGTCGCCAATTGCCCGTGCATTTCCGGCCTGATAGAGATTTTGATAATCTTCAGATGGTTTTAAATGAGCAAATCCTTCCTTAATCGCGGATTCGGTTAGGGAAGAAATCCAAAGTCTTTTAATGGGTTTTTTACATTTCGCTTTGTGCAATACCCACCGTTGAATCACTTCTCCTTCTTGTCCAGCATCACCGCAATTGATAACTTCTTCGCAATCAGCAACTAACTTCTCAATGGTTTTAAATTGCCGCTCAACACCAGGATTGTCAATCAGTTTAATTCCAAAAGGTTCTGGAATAATCGGCAGGAAAATAAGGTTCCATGATTTTAGATGCGGACTGTAATCATGCGGTTCTTTCAGCGTACAGAGATGTCCAAAAGTCCATGTTACCCAATAGCCGTTGCCTTCAAAGTAGCCTTGTTTGGGCATGTTTGCTCCCAAAACTTTGGCAATATCTCTGGCAACACTTGGCTTTTCAGCAATACATAAAATCATAGGTCAACTTCATTTTTTGGACGAGCTGCAAATTTGAGTAATTTTTTCTAAACAAAGGGTTGAAATAAAACGAAAATAAAATCCTTCGGTTACGAAAAGATTTAAATTTCTCGTTCTTATTGAAGATTCTAAAAAAAACGCTCCCGAGTATTCAGGAGCGTTTCTATTTTAAATCGATGATCATTAAAAATTCATGAAAAGTTTCGGATTGACCGGCGTATTATTTTTATGAACTTCATAATGAAGGTGAGGACCTGTTGAGCGACCAGAATTACCCGATTTGGCAATGACATCATTAACGTTTACCAAATCATTCGCTTTCACGGCGATGGTTGATAAATGACCATACAAAGTGTCGAGACCATTTCCATGAGAAATAATGACGCAGTTTCCGTAACCGCCTTTAGCTCCGGCGAAGATTACTTTTCCAGCAGCTGCACTGCGAACATCAGTTCCGTACGCCACCGCAATGTCTAAACCTTTATGAAACTGGATTTGATCTTTTTCTGCAGGCATATTATTCTGACTGGCAACTATTGGAGTCACCGTTCTTTTAATCACATTTCCTAAACTGTCTTTCTCTTCAACAACTTTCGGTTCTGCTTTCGGAGACGAAATTGAAGCTAACATGATTTTGGTCGGAATAGGATTAACCCGCTTTCCAAACTGAGAAGAAATATAGCCGTTTGTCGGAATTCCCAGAGGAACCTGTTGAAGTTTAATCTGTAAATCAACCAGGTATTTGCTGTAACGATTCGTTTGCTTTGCTAAATAAACAGCGTTAGAAATACTGTCTTTAGCGAGCATTTCAATCTTTCCATCAGATAAGTTTTTTGAAGCTAAAAAAGAATTTAATTCTCGAACGGTATTATCCACGAGCGTTAGATTGTTTTTCATCTCCAAATAATCGATGCTGTCTTTTTCAGTTTTTATCGGAACTAAATTAACCTGATACGATTTGTCATCTTTTTCAGCGTAAAGCTTACCAATAAATAAAGCCTGAACGAAGATAATCGCCGCAAGTATTCCGAGAATTAAACTAGTGTTTTTTTTACTACTTAAGAAATTTTTCATTTTTAAAGTCTTGGGTTTCAAAAAATTGAGAGTGCAAATTTATAAAATATTTTTAAAAACGTTTTTATTTAAATAAAAGTATGTTAAGAATCTTCTTTCGGTGATTAGAAAACATTTGTTTGCAGTATCTCAGAAACCTTTAATATATTTGTAGAACAGATGCTGATCTGCTCAGAAACCTTTCAATAGGACTTAATTTTTTAATTATGACAAAAAAGAAATCCCCCAAATCGCAAACACAAACTACAACTGTTGGAGTAGTGGGAAGTGGAAGTTTTGCTACGGCAATCGTAAAAATGCTGGTAGAAAATAACAAACTGGTTCACTGGTGTGTGCGAAATGAATATGTGAAAGGTGCGATCGAGCAGCGTGGTCACAATCCTAATTATCTTACTTCCGTTTCTTTTGATCCTAAAAATTTGAAAGTAACAACAGATATTAATGAGTTGGTTTCAGCGTGTGAAGTGGTTGTTTTGGCAACGCCGTCTATTTATCTTTCGGATGCCATGGATAAAATGACCTGCAATTATGAAAACAAAATTTTTGTGTCTGCGATTAAGGGAATTGTACCGAAAGTAAATGATGTTGTTGCGCATTATCTTCGCGACGAATTTAAGATCGGTTTCCGGAATCAAGCAGTTATTGCCGGACCTTGTCACGCGGAAGAAGTAGCGATGGAAAGACTTTCTTACCTTACCATAGCAGTTGCAGAAGATGATGTTGCTAAAAAATTATATGATTTATTTTCATCTGATTTCATTAATGTTCATTGTACCAAAGATATTTTAGGAAATGAATTCAGCGCAATTTTAAAAAATATTTATGCGGTCGGAGCGGGGATTTCAAGTGGTTTAGGCTACGGAGATAATTTCACTGCGGTTTTTGTTTCGAACGCTGTACGCGAAATGGAAATCTTCTTAGAATCAGTTTATGAAGTTCCAAGAGATGTAAATGAAAGTGCTTACTTAGGCGATTTACTAGTAACAGCTTACTCGCTGTTTTCACGAAACCGAAATCTCGGAAATCTAATTGGAAAAGGATATACGGTAAAGTCTGCCATTCAATCGATGAATATGATCGCGGAAGGCTATTATGCAGCAGATTCAGTCTATCACACGTCAAAATCGAAAAAACTCAATACGCCAATTATCGATACCATTTATGGAATTCTATACAAAGAAAAAAACGCGGAAACTGAATTTAAAAAATTAACCTTACTCTTAAATTAGTGAAAACCAAGACTAAATATCCTGTTCATACCTATTCGGTTGTAGAAGAGCAGCTCAATGTTTGGTCTCATTTTTTTGGTTTGCTGTTGAGTATTGGCGGATTGGTTCTTTTAATATTTCGTGCGCTGGAATTGAAAAGTGATCGTGCACTACTTAGTTTTTCAATTTTTGGAGTGAGCATGATTATCCTTTATCTGGCTTCCACTTTATATCATTCCTCAAAAAATCCATTATTAAGATACCGACTGAATATCTTTGATCATGCCGCTATTTATGTTTTAATTGCAGGCACTTACTCACCGTTTGCATTGGTTTCATTGAATGGTCGGGAAGGTCACATCATTTTCGCTGTCGTTTGGAGTATTGCCATTATTGGCATTGTTTTTAAGCTTTTCTTCACCGGTAGATTTGATATTTTATCTACCATTCTCTATGTCGGAATGGGTTGGTTAATTATTTTCAGTTTTAAAAGTCTGATGTATAATTTGGATTTTCACGGACTGGTCTGGTTAATTGCCGGTGGGATTTCCTATACGCTGGGCGCCGTTTTGTACAGCATTCATAAATTGAAATTCCATCATTTCATTTTCCACCTCTTTGTTTTGCTGGGGACTTTCTGTCATTTCGTTGCGATTTACTTCTATGTGATTCCCGTTTCCAGTATTTAAAATTTCATCTTAATTATCCTATTTTTACGTTTGCATTTTTAATGGAGCTCTGATTCTTTTCCAAAAGCGTTCATTTTTCTAGCTAAAAAACTTTTACAACATTGACTTTAAAATTAATCAGAGTAGGCGTTTTAAATAAAATTTAACAATTCTTCTTCCCTCTAAAACAAAACTTTTAACGAAATTCGTTGAACTAAAATATTAAATATGCCTACATCAGCCAATCACAAACCTCTTCAAGCTCATTACGATGTCGTCTTAATCGGTGGCGGAATCATGAGTGCCACGCTCGGTACAATGCTTCATGAACTGAATCCTGATCTTAAAATTGTAATTTTCGAAAGACTTGGTCGGTTTGCGCGCGAAAGTTCTGCCGCCTGGAATAACGCTGGGACGGGACATTCTGCTTTTTGTGAATTGAATTATACGCCGCAACAAGAAGATGGTTCGATTGATATTTCTAAAGCTGAAAGTATCGCTGAACAGTTTGAAATTTCAAAGCAGTTTTGGTCTTATCTGCTTTCTAAAAAATATATTGAAAACCCGAAAGATTTCATCAACTCCTGTCCGCACATGAGTTTGGTGTTTGGAAAAGGGGATGCTGAGTTTTTACGTAAACGTCATGAAAAAATGATTCAGTCTCATCTTTTTAAAGGAATGGAATTTACCGTTGATCACGACAAACTTCGCGAATGGATTCCTTTGATCATGAGCAAAAGAAAAGACAAAGAAGTTCTGGCAGCAACTAAAATGGATCTGGGAACTGATGTGAATTTCGGAACGTTGACCCGGAAATTAGGTCGCTTTTTAGCAGAAGATTCCAACGTCGATGTTTATTTATACCATGATGTAAAAGATATTGATCCGAGAGAGAATGGGAAATGGTGGTTGAAAGTTAAAGATAGATTGCATCAAAATTCTTCTGAATTAACGGCTGATTTCGTCTTCATCGGTGCTGGTGGTTATGCCTTACCGCTTCTTGATAGTTCCGATATTCCCGAAAGTGAAGGTTACGGTGGATTCCCAGTTTCTGGTCAGTGGTTGGTTACGCACAATCCTGGGTTAGTAGCCAAGCATCAAACAAAAGTTTACACGCAAGCGACTGTAGATGCACCACCAATGAGTGTTCCGCATTTAGACTTAAGGATTATCGACGGAGAAAAAGCCTTACTATTTGGACCGTTTGCTGGCTTTTCAACCAAGTTCTTAAAAGAAGGAAGTTATTTGGATCTACCTGAAAGTGTTAATTTAAAAAACATCAGATCATTGTTTGGGGCGTGGTGGCATAATCTACCTTTAACGCAATATCTGGTTCGACAGGTTGCCATGACCAAAGATCAAAGAATGCAGCATTTACGGGAGTTTGTAAAGGATGCAAAAGAAGAGGACTGGCATTTAAAAGTTGCGGGACAAAGAGTTCAAATCATTAAGAAAAATGAAGAAGAAGGTGGAAAGTTAGAATTTGGAACTGAAGTCGTTGTAAACGAAAATGGAACGATTGCTTCCTTATTAGGCGCCTCGCCAGGTGCTTCAACCGCAGTCTGGGCAATGCTTCAAGTTTTGGAAAAATGTTTCCCCGATCAGGTTAAAGGGGAATGGAATGAAAAACTACTGGAAATGGTTCCAACCTATGGTCAGAAATTGGCGGATAATCCCGACCTTACAGAGCAGATCAGGAAGTACACCAAAGAAAAACTCGAACTTCATTATTAGGGAACGTTAGTCGATATTGCGTCTTACTCACTGCTTTTTATTAATTTAAAAATGACCACTATAACTAAACCGAAAATCTCGCCTGAACTCTTGGAAGCGCTTCAGCCAAAGGTTGAAGTAGAAAAACAAGTGATCGTTCATTGTTGTTTTCCGCGAAGTCCGATTGCCGATATGCTTATTCGTATCTGGTCATCTACGTTTTTAATTGATGAAAGCTTGGCACATAAAAGTACGTTGATTCATCATGAAAATATTTCGCTTTTTCCTTATTGGACGGAAGTTCCACCGATGAAAGATTACTGGTTTACCTTAATTTTTTCCGGCTTGCCAAAAGAATGTAAAACGTTTGATCTGAAAGAGGAGATTCCGCAGGAAGGTGGCTTTTGGATCAAGGATATCAAGAGAAATAGCACTGATGTTTATAAAGTAAATATTACTTAAAATTCAGAAAGTCTTTCAATAAAAACCATCAAAAAAAATTGCACTAAAAATGAAAAACTTTCTCGTTCTAATAATCTCCTTGCTGCTGACTTCCTGCGTTTCACAAATTCAAAAAAAAGAAATTGCTGACATCCAAAAATTTCAGCAGGAATTAAATACTGAATACAAAAGTCCCAAGAAAACACCTTTGCGCGGAGACCATTTTACCAATTTCAAAGAACATCCATTTTTTCCGATCAACTTAAAATACAGGATTTCTGCGAAAGTGACGAAAACTGAAAATGCAGAACCTTTTGAGCTTCCAACTTCTTCGGGGAAAACGAAAACGTACCAGGAATATGGCAAAGCTTCTTTTGTTTTAGATGGTAAAGAATTAACATTAACATTGTATCAAAGCTTAGCATTAAGCAAACAAGAAGGTTACGAAGATTATCTTTTCCTTCCATTCCGGGACGCGACTAATGAGATCGAAACTTATGGCGGTGGAAAATACATGGATTTAAAAATTCCAACGGGAAATACCATTATTTTAGATTTTAATAAATCCTATCATCCACTTTGTGCTTACAATGCGTTTGATTATAGTTGTCCAATTGTTCCTCGCGAAAATTTTCTACCAGTACGAATTGAAGCCGGAGTGATGTATGAAGATGTTTATCATCAATAAACTTTCTGAAAATTTTAACGAAGCAGTGCTTCTTTTGGCGTGATACTTTCTCTTTGTTTAAAAATAAAGTCATTACATGAAAATCTCTCTCAAAAACCAGGTCGCTATTATTACAGGATCTTCGAGTGGAATCGGAGCTGGAATCGCAAAATCAATGGCAGAATCTGGAGCTACGGTCGTTATTAATTATCCCTCAGAAAACTCCATCGAAAAAGCAAAAGCAGTCTTAAAAGAAATTACTGATCAGGGCGGAAAAGGGATTGTTTATCAATGCGATGTTTCCAAAGAAGAGGAAGTGATCCAAATGTTTCAGGACGTTGTCAAAGAATTAGGAACGGTTGATATTTTGGTGAACAATGCGGGAATTCAAAAAGATGCAAAGTTTACGGACATGACTTTAGATCAATGGAACGCTGTGATAGGCGTAAATCTAAACGGTCAATTTCTCTGTGCCCGAGAAGCAATTAAAGAATTTCTAAGACGGGGAATTGATCCATCCCGATCTGTCGCCTGCGGAAAAATTATTCATATTTCTTCGGTGCACGAAATTATTCCGTGGGCCGGACATGCGAATTATGCGTCGAGCAAAGGTGCGATCAGAATGTTGATGCAGACTTTAGCGCAGGAATATGGTGCTGACAAGATCAGGGTCAACTCCATTTGTCCGGGTGCCATTCAAACTTCGATCAATAAAAATGCGTGGCAAACTCCTGAAGAATTAAATTCTTTACTCACTTTAATTCCATACAACAGAATTGGTCAGCCAGAAGATATCGGAAACTTAGCGGTTTTCTTAGCAAGTGATATGGCGGACTACATTACAGGCGCAAGTATGTTTATCGATGGTGGCATGACCACATTCGAATCATTTTCTACAGGCGGATAAGTTTCTGTTTTAGAAATGTGATAAAATCTTAAAACAGATGACGTTTTTGCTGAGTATTATTTGGACGCCTATTTCCGCCTTCCGTTCCCGCTATTTTTCTGTCATTAAGATTGGTGTATATTGAAGAACCGAGTTCCATTGAAAGGCAGAAATAGTTTAAATAAAATAAAGACAGAAAAATGAGCTCCACTCAAGTCGGGGCGCGGTTCGCACAAAGTATAAAAATTCGTTTTCGATTTCAAAATTTTTAATTGGTCTTAAAATTCAAATAAGATGACAGAAGAAAATAAAAGATTACCCGATATTACCTGGAAAAAATGGGGTCCGTATGTCAGCAATCGGGAATGGGGCGTAGTTCGTGAGGATTACAGCGCAAACGGTGATGCCTGGAATTACACCAACCACGATACTGCAGAAGCGAAAACTTACCGTTGGGGCGAAGAAGGAATTTGTGGGATCTCGGATGATGAACAGCTGCTGTCATTTTCTTTAGGCGTTTGGAATAAAAAAGACAAAATGGTTAAGGAGCGTTTCTTTGGTCTTACGAACGGTCAGGGAAATCATGGGGAAGATGTGAAGGAATATTACTATTATTTAGACAATACGCCCACGCATTCTTACATGAAGATGCTTTATAAATATCCACAGAATGCTTTTCCTTATGAAGATTTAATTACTAAAAATGCAGAAGCCGGAAAGCTTAATCCAGAATATGAACTCATTGATACAGGCATTTTTGATCAGAATGAATACTTCGATATTTTCATTGAATATGTGAAATCTTCACAGGAAGATATTCTGATTAGAATAACAGTCACCAACAAATCTTCCACTGAAGCACCCCTTATTCTTTTGCCCACAATTTGGTTTAGAAATACCTGGAGTTGGGGTTATGATGATTATCGTCCTCAATTAAATGATTCTGACTCTAACCAAATTAAAATAGATCACCAAAAATTGACCATTAAAAACCTGTACGCAAAACAAGCGGATCAGGTTCTTTTTTGCGATAACGAAACTAGTAACGAGCGTTTATTTAAATCGAAAAATTCTGGAAAGTTTTGTAAAGATGGCATCAACGATTTCATTATTAATGGAAATAAAAACGCGGTAAATCCCGAAAAGAAAGGAACGAAAGCGTCATTCGTCATTGAGGAAATGATTCAGGCAAAAGAAACTCAGGTTTTTGAATTCAGATTGTGTGATCAGGATCTAAATCAGCCATTTGAAGATTTTGATGAAATTTTTAATACTCGAAAAACGGAAGCCGATGAGTTTTACAAAGAATTACAACAAGGCATTAAAAGTGATGACGAAAAGTTAGTTCAGCGACAAGCTTTTGCTGGAATGTTGTGGAGTAAACAATTCTATCACTACAATATTGCAAAATGGTTAGAAGGCGATCCCGCTGAGATTACGCCGCCAAAATCCAGAAAACGTATTCGAAATGAAGAATGGGAAAATTTTAATTCCATGAACATTATTTCGATGCCGGATAAGTGGGAATATCCGTGGTTTGCAACGTGGGATTTGGCCTTTCATACTTTAAGTTTTGCCATTTTAGACTCCGATTTTGCAAAGCAGCAACTAAAATTATTAACGCTTGAATGGTTCATGCATCCCAATGGTCAACTTCCGGCTTATGAATGGGATTTCAGCGATGTTAATCCGCCTGTTCATGCTTGGGCGGCTTTTAGGGTTTTTAAGATTGATGAGGTAGAAAAAGGAAAACCAGATCTTCAGTTTCTGGAAGGCGTTTTTCAAAAACTATTGATGAACTTCACTTGGTGGGTTAATAAAAAGGACAATAACGGTAATAATATTTTCGAAGGTGGATTTTTGGGTTTAGACAATATTGGAATTTTTGACCGAAATGAAAAGTTGCCTTATGGTGAGCATTTAGAGCAGGCAGACGGTACAAGTTGGATGGCGATGTTTTCTTTAAACATGATGCGTATTGCGTTGGAGCTGGCGCTGTATAATAAAGTCTATGAAGATTTAGCAACCAAATTCTTTGAACATTTTTTACATATCGCCAACGCGCTGGACAATATGGGTGAAAATGATTTTTCATTGTGGGATGATCAGGACGAGTTTTTCTACGATGCTTTACAGCTGAAAGATTGTAGCAGTATGTTCATGAGAATTCGCACGATTGTAGGCTTAATTCCAATGTTTGCGGTAGAGGTGATCGATGAAGAAATGCTCGATAAATTACCGGCGTTCAAAGAAAGAATGAGTTGGGTTTTAAAAAATAAACCAAAGCTCGCCTCTCTTGTTTCGCACTGGGAAACGAAAGGAGAAGATTCTAAGCATTTGCTTTCTTTGCTAAGAGGTCATCGCTTGAAAAAGCTATTAGAAAGAATGTTGAATGAAACTGAATTTCTGAGCGATTTCGGCGTTCGGGCTTTATCAAAAGAATATGAAGAGAATCCTTTTAAAATTAATTTAGGCGGTACAGATTACACGGTAAAATATCTTCCGGCAGAAAGTGACAGCTATATGTTTGGCGGAAACAGCAACTGGCGTGGACCGATCTGGTTTCCGATTAATTTTCTGATCATCGAAAGTTTGCAACGGTTCTTCTTCTATTACAGTCCTGATTTTAAAGTGGAATGTCCAACCGGAAGCGGAACCTATTTAAATTTAAATGAAATTGCAGAGTTTCTGGGCAAACGTCTGGCCAATATTTTCCTGGAAGATGAAAACGGAAAACGCCCTTTCAATGGACAATATCCAAGATTTCAGGAAGATGAAGATTTCAAGGATTATATTTTATTTTACGAATATTTCCACGGAGATAATGGGCGTGGAGTAGGCGCTTCTCATCAGACTGGCTGGACTGGTTTGATCGCGAAAATTTTGCAGCCTCGCTTTACGGAAATGAAAATGGTACAAGCACAAACCGAAAGTCCGACCTAAAACGGTTTAAATTTTGTTGAAGTAATTCCGAACATAAAAAATAAAAGTTATGGAACCTTCAAAGAAAAATAAACCCGCACCAATTGTAATTATCGGAATTGCAGCAGTTGTAATTGCCATTATTTCTTACTTCGTATTGCTCGCGTTTTTCCCTGACTTATTTCAAAGTCTGCCTACAGGAGAAGCACAACCAGTGACGAATTAATTAAACTTTCGCAAGAAAATTTTCAAAAGCGGCGAGCACAGAAACGGTTCCGTCGCTTTGTATTTTATGGAGTTTCAGATATTCAATTTCATTTACGGAATTAATATCGAAAGGTTTTTGAACGCGCACGTAATTTTCGGTAAAGCCGAACATCAGCCCATTTTTGTTTTCATGTTCCCACAATACTGGAAGTGTTTTCCCTAACTGGATTTGGTAAAACGCCATTTTCTTTTTCTCCGAAAGAATTCGCAACATTTTATTTCTACGTTTTCTTTCAGGGATTGGAATTACGCCCTTCATTTCTACCGCTTCGGTATTTTCTCTTTCAGAATAAGTGAACACGTGCAAATAGGAGATCGGTAATTCGTTCAGGAAGTTATAAGTTTCTAAAAACTTTTCTTCCGTTTCACCAGGGAAACCTACAATTACATCAACTCCAATACAGGAGTCCGGCATCACTTCCCGAATCTTTGCAACTCGGTCAGCATACAAACCGCTCATGTAACGGCGCTTCATTTTCTTCAATAAATCATCGCTTCCGCTTTGTAACGGAATATGAAAATGCGGTACAAAACGTTTGCTTCTCGCCACCAATTCGATGCTTTCGTTTTTTAATAAGTTGGGTTCGATCGAAGAAATACGGATTCTTTCAATTCCTTCTATTTGATCCAATTCTGAAATTAAATCCAGAAAAGTATGTTCATGTTTTTTATTTCCGAATTCACCTTTACCGTAATCACCAATATTTACACCTGTCAGAACGATTTCTTTAATTCCTTTTTGTGAAATTTCAGTTGCATTTTTAACCACACTTTCTATGGTGTCGGAGCGGGAAATCCCTCTTGCCAAAGGAATCGTGCAATACGTGCATTTATAATCGCAACCATCCTGAACTTTTAAAAAAGCGCGTGTTCGATCTCCAATAGAATAACTTCCGATAAAGAAATCTGCTTCATCAATCTCGCAAGAATGAATAATTCCATGGCTTTCTGATTTTTCCAAATCATCGAGATAACTTAAAATATTAAATTTCTCCTTTGCTCCTAAAACCAAATCTACTCCTGTAATCGCCGAAATTTCTTCCGGTTTTAATTGTGCATAACAACCCAAAATAACGACCAAACCATCGGGATTAGCTTTCATAGCGCGCTTTACATGAAACTTACATTCCCGATCTGCATTTTCTGTAACCGAACAGGTGTTGATAATGTAAACATGCGCTGGCTCATCAAAACTGACTTTCTGATAACCAGCACCAGTAAGCTGGCGGGCAATCGTTGAGGTTTCTGCAAAATTAAGTTTGCATCCTAAAGTATGAAAAGCGGCGGTTTTTGAGTGTAAGTGTTCCATAATTGAATGGTGCAAATTTAAAGATTATTTTTTTTCTAACATCTTCATTTGAAAGTCAAAAAAAAACCACAACGAGTTGTGATTTTTTCAATGAATAAAATTTAATTTAAATGAAATTTTGTAATCTTATATTTGAATGATTTTTTGATAATTATTTTCGGGCAAGCTCCACGAACATGCTTTGGCTTCGGCAGAAAGAATCGCTATTCTGCGTTTTTCGGTATCAAAAATTCTAACACCTTCTAACTTTAATTTTGGAGTTCTGTAAACATGAATGCTGACGGAAATTCCTTGTGAATTGTTGATGATGGAGTTGATGTCGCTTTGTTGCTCCATTAATAAATCGCCAGTTCTCGCCGTCGCTTTGGAGTCGTACTCGATAAAATTGGAATTTTCACGATAACTTACTTCGGTTAAACTTCCTTTTAAGACTTTAATTTTTGCGTCGTAATTAGAATGGTCGCGGATCGCGGAATTGTTATTGGTTCCCCAAATCTTTAGCGCTGCTACAAATTCATCATGGTAAACCGGAATTCTCATAAAAGTTTCGTTCGGAACTTCTAACGGCGATATTTGAAAAAGCTCATCGAAATCTTTGAACTGAAAAGTGAATAGCAAGTCGCAAACATCTTCGAAACTTAAGCTCTTCTTCGTTTTTAAATCTATTAAAACCTGCTCGAGATTTTGCATTCCACCATCTGTTCTCATGTCTTTTAGTTTGATGGTGTAAAATTAGTCACAACCACCTACAGGATTTTATAAACGGTGGTGACTTTTATCAGAAGTGATTTATGTCAGAATTCTTAAATTTTATAATCATCGCGAACTTCATCGCTTTTCGCATAACAAACTGGTGAAGCATTTTCCTGAATTTCAGAAGGTTCGAGACTTTTAAGTTTCGCAATATCAAAAGGAATAGATTTATTTTTTGCGATGGATAAAGTCTTCCAATTATCATTTTTCAGCATTTTGCCTATAAAAACAATTTGGCCAATATGATAAGGATAATGCGCAAGCTGTCTTAAAACTGCATCTAAAACAGTGTGTTTTTCTCCGCAAATGGCAATCGCGTCGTTCCAGTTTTCTTCTTTAATTTGATTTAACGCGTTAAATAAAACTTGCCAACCTTGGTTCCAGATTTCCATCATTTCAGCTTTCGACTGAATATCATTTTCAAATTCAGAATCGCGGTTTCTCGAGCTTTTTTCGCCGTCTTCCGTTAGAAAATTGGTCCAGCGAGATTGCATATTTCCGGATAAATGTTTAACCAAAGTTCCGATGGAATTGCTTTCATCATTGTATTTCCAAAAAAGCTGTTCTTCCGAAAGTTGATCGAATGTTTTTTCAGTCAGTTCTTTATAGTATTGAAACCTTGTGATGAAGAGATCTTTCATTTTGAAATTTTTAAAGGAAATAGAACTACTCAAATTTACAAAAATCGATCTGAACTTTTTAAAAATTATTCTTAAGATTAACAAAATTGAATTTGTCAGTTTCAGAATATAAAATAAAGATTTTTTATTTCAATTACAACGGAATGAAGCTAAGATGAGATAAGACAGTATTTCTAAATATTAAGGTGCAAACATTTCCTACAAAACTTAAAATCAATACATTTGCACTTCATTTTTAATATATAACAATGGACTTTAAAAACTTTTCGATGCCATACAGCATCAACCCCGTTTACTCAAAAAAAGTGGCCTACTTTTCAATGGAATTTGCCATTGATCAAGCCCTCAAAATATACTCTGGAGGATTAGGTTTTCTAGCCGGTTCTCATATGAAAAGTGCTTTTAATCTCAAACAGGATTTAGTAGGGATTGGTATTTTATGGAAGTTCGGTTATTACGATCAAGCCAGAAATCATGATCAGACTTTACAACCGACCTGGACGCGAAAAATGTATTCTTTTTTAGAAGATACCGGCATTAAGTTTCAAATTGAAATTCATTCTGCACCAGTCTGGGTAAAGGTTTTTTATCTGGCACCAGAAACTTTCCATACAGCACCGATGTTTTTCTTATCAACCGACGTTCCGGAAAACGATCATATTTCAAAAACAATTTGTCACCGTTTGTACGATGCCAATGAATCTACTAAAATCGCACAATATATTTTACTTGGAAAAGGTGGTGCGAAATTATTAGACATGATGAATTTTGAAAGAGATGTTTATCATTTAAATGAAGCACACGGACTGCCCGCAGCATTTTACCTCTTAAAAAAATTCGATGGTGATTTAGCGAAAGTGAAAGAGAAATTAGTATTCACCACGCATACTCCGGAAGAAGCAGGAAATGAGAAACACAATATTTTTATGTGTCACGATATGTCTTACTTTTCAGGCTTGTCAATTGATGAAGTGAAGTCGATTGAAGGTGTAGAAGATGACCGTTTTAACCATTCGCTTTGTGCTTTGCGTATGGCGAGAATTGCCAATGGCGTTTCGCAATTACATGGAGTGGTATCGAATCAAATGTGGAGTAAATATTCCCGTATCTGTGAAATTAAAGCAATTACCAACGCACAGGAATATAAGTATTGGGCAGACAAACCTTTGTACCAGTCGAAAGATGAAGACGATGCTACTTTATTTGATTTCAGAAAGAAACATTTAAAGAAAAGGTTTTTCAAAATCGTAGCTGATCAAACGGGGAACTTATTTGATTCAAATGTGTTTACGATTGTTTGGGCAAGAAGATTTGCAGGTTATAAAAGAGCAGATCTATTGCTTCATGACAAAGAACGATTTGAAAGATTGCTGAATAATCCGAAATATCCAGTTCAGATTGTTTGGGCAGGAAAACCATATCCAATGGATTATGCGGCGATTTCTACCTTTAATGGTTTGGTAGAAGCCAGCAAGAATTATAAAAACGTAGCAGTTCTTACCGGTTATGAATTGGCGTTGAGTAAATCAATGAAGCAAGGTTCTGACTTATGGTTAAACAATCCAAGAGTTCCAAGAGAAGCGTCTGGAACATCTGGAATGAGTGCCGCGATGAACGGTTCCGTCAACTTATCCACCGACGATGGTTGGATTCCTGAGTTTGCGAAACATGGTGAAAACTCTTTCGTGGTTCCAAAAGCAGATTACGACAACATGAGCGTTTATGATCAGGATAATTATGACCTTAATAAATTGTATGAAATTTTAGAAAACGAAATTATTCCAATGTATTATGACCGTCCGGATGAATGGCGTCAAGTACAGCATAACGCGATGGATGATGTGAAAGTTGCCTTTAATTCTGACCGAATGGCAGATGAATATTATAAACAGATTTATATTAACTAAGATATTCAGTTGAATAAAAATCCGTCTTGTTGTATAACGAGACGGATTTTTTTATGATTAATTAAATGCTAAAGTTTTAAGAAAAGTTTTGCTGAGTTAGAAAGTAATTCTAATCTAGATCTCCATTTAGTTCTTTTTGCAATTTGCTGTTTCTATACCCATACGAGAAATAAATCACCAATCCGATGGCAAACCAAACGGCGAACCAGAACCAGTTGTTATGCGTCATTCCTGTTAAAAGATAAAGACAAGAACTTAAGCCCATCAATGGGATCAGCGATAAATTTTTAACAAAAGCCAGAACACAAAGAATCAGATTAATGACGATGAAAAAGAACATCGAGATTCTGAATTCACCTTCGGCGGGATCTCTCCAATCCATTAAATTTTGGAAAAAGGTAGGTTGCCAAAAGTAGAAAAATGCTAATCCTCCCAAGAAAATAATCGGGAATATAATTTTGGAATTGATATAAGGCATATGAAATCTACCAGGCAATTTTTTCTTGGCAGGAAGCAAAAGCACTCCACCACAAACCAGTACGAAAGCGAAAATAGTTCCGATACTGGTAAAGTCTAAAATGAAAGATTTATCGGTAAATAAAATTGGGATTCCGACTACGATTCCAGTGATGACGGTTGCATAAGACGGAGTATTGTATTTTGGGTGAATGGTCATGAATTTCTTTGGCATCAATCCGTCACGGCTCATTGCATACCAGATTCTCGGTTGTCCCATTTGGAAAACTAATAATACGGTGGTGATTGCAATAATCGCAACAAAAGAAACCGTTAGTTCCATCCAAGGAAGATTGGCATTTGATTTTTCAAAGATGAAAGCGAGTGGGTCACCAACGCCATCAAACTTTCTATAATCAACCATTCCCGTTAGAACCAAAGTGAGAATAATATAAATCACGGTGCATAAAACAAGAGATATGATCATTCCGCGTGGTAGATTTTTTTGTGGATCTTTGGTTTCTTCAGACAAGACACTCAAAGCATCAAAACCGATGTAGGCAAAGAAAACGCCTGACACAGCCGTCATCACTCCCGTAAATCCATTAGGCATAAAAGACGCAACCTGTGTTGTTGGATTGATCGGCATCCAGTTATCTACATTTACATAGGCGACTCCTACTAAAATGATTAAAACAATAACCGCCAATTTCATTAAAACCAAAACATTGTTGAAGTTTTTACTTTCACGAACGCCACGGTAAACCAACCAGGTAATTAATCCGTTGATTACTAAAGCTGGGAGATCTAAAATGATCTTTAGGTTTCCAACGATGGGCGCATTTTTCCAGGCATTCAAAAGTTCTTGATTTTCAGACGTACCAAAGAAGGCTTTTTTAGCTTCAGGATAACTACAGGTTAAAAATTCTGGGATATGAACTCCGATTCTTCCCATAAAACTGGTGAAGTAATCTGACCACGAAAACGCAACGTAAATGTTTCCAAAAGAATATTCCATGATCAATGCCCAACCGATAATCCAGGCAATGAGTTCACCAAAACTTGCATAAGCGTAAGTGTAAGCCGAACCTGCGGTCGGAATACGACTTGCAAACTCCGCATAACACAACGCTGTAAAGCCACAGGCAAAACCACAAATGATGTATAAAATGATCACTCCGGGACCGCCACGAAATACGGCTTCTCCCAAAGAGCTAAAACTTCCGGCCCCGATAATGGCAGCAATACCGAAAAATACGATATCCCAAACGCCTAAAACACGCAGTAATCCAGAGGGTTTTTCGCTTGCTGAATATTGTTTTCTTCTGAATAGTTGGTTCATCGTAAATCTTTAATTTACACAAATGTAACAGAAAATTTTAAAAAAGTTAATTTTTCATAACATTTATACTAAAATAGGTCGAAAATATGTTTTAATAAATAACGTATTTTTGAAAAAAAATGATTTGATGAAGAAGTTTTATTTTTTAGTGTCTTTCTGTTTATTCATCCTTGGCTACGGACAGTCTGTTCAGCTCCATAATCCCGACAATAACAGCGTATATCCGAACGAACAGAATTTTTGCACTGGCGAACAATTTAATTTAAAAGTTGATGCGGTTGCGAGTTCTACTGGGGATTATGCATATACAGGAGTTAGTCCTGCTGGTTACGGATTTTCGGCAGGATCAACGCCAATTATCTTTCCTTCTTCGGGTAGCAATAAGTTCAGTGAAGCTTTTCCCATTGGATTTAGTTTTAGCTTTTATGGAAAAACCTATACTAAGGTCGTTATGGGAAGTAATGGCCGTTTGGTTTTTACGAATGATCCAGTATTAGAAAATCTTAAAAACAATGCCATTTATACCGACCGGACTTTCAGCGGAGTGACAGGTTATAATAGTTACACCAAATTGCCTTCTACCGACTATAATAAAGTTTTCAGCGGTAGTCAAACGCAGGAATTAAATTTAGCGCAAATATTTTTTGGATACACTGATCTTGTTCCCAAATCTGCGAATGGTTCGGTAGCGTATTTATACAAAAATGTCGTTGTTGACGGCGTCAATGGTTTAATGGTTTCTTTTCAAAATCAGATTAGAACTGATGGGCTTGGTGGTATTTCAAGCGCCAGATATAACAGCAATGTGTTGCTTTTAGAGGATGGTAGAGTGGTCATTTATGTTAATGACAAATCCGAAGTCAATTATAATGCAATCCTGGGAATCCAAAATGACGACGCTACTAAATCTAAAGTTCCTGATCATAGCACTAGTGGACAGGATTATAATAATGGTCCCTGGACAAGTGAAGGTAAAGCCTGGCTTTTTACACCCAATCAAAATTTGACACCCGTTTTTAAATGGACGAATAACGGTAATCCGGTGGGAACGAATTCGGATACCTTAAATAACTTTGCACCAGCCAATAATGATGTTTTAAAAGTAGAAGTTACTTATTTGGAAGATGCCTCGATCATTGCGACCGATCAAGTAAAGTTTAAAAAAATTATTACTCCAATCATAGAAGGGACGCTTAATTGCGCTTATGATATGAAGGTTAATGATGCCACGTTTGATTCTAATTTACTTTACACCTGGTACAGAGTCGGTGAAACTTCACCTGTGGGATCCGGTCGTAATTTATCGCTTCACAGGAAAGGAAGTACTATTGGAGATTACTATGTTAAAATTTCGAATTTAGATGGTTCTACGCTTTGTGCCGGGTCCAATGAGAGTAACCGCTTAAATTTCAGCAAGCAAAGATTTCCGGATCTGGTGAAGAATAGTTATTGTTTAACTGATAATACTTTATCAAGTCCTGCTTCGAAAACCATTAATTTATACGATCAATTTTATCCTAAATATAATGCGGCTTCTGGTTTGGAACCGTATAAAATTTTATTTTATACCAATGCAGGAGTAGTTTCTGACGCTGATGCTGCAAATTTTGTAGTGCCAGCCAATACTGAACTTAATTTGAGATTCGCGGTGCAGGAAATTACGGGAACTTACACCTGTTATGAGGGCGGATTGACACTCTATTATTTGAGCATGCCACCAACCAAAACTATTTCCCTGTGTGCTTCGGTTACGAATTATAATTTGAGAGCGGGTTTTCAAAATCCAGCTTATCCACTTGCGTATGCGTATTACTATACTTATGTTGATGATGGATCGATCGCAGATAGAGATGCCATTGATGTTACCAGATCAGTCAATGTAAAAACGAGTGCGGCAAACTGTTCTACCAATACCGTAGTTAATTTTGTTTTAGGTGCTACGGTGACTTTGCCCAGTGTTCCGGGGCAGGAGAGATGTGCTGGTAACGATACCAATGCGAATCGTTTTGATTTTAACCTTCTCAAAGCTACACTTGATCCAAGCAATCAATATGATATTAAGTTTTATTCTAAATCAACCAATCAAGAAATAGTTCCCGTGGCTGGTCCGGTTGCAGGTGCAAATCTTAATTTGTCAGGTTATTTTTGGTCTGCCATCAATGGTGATTATGAAATTTACGCTAAAGTGATTGATAGGGCAGATCCTAGCTGTTTTTCAATTTCAAATGATATTTTATTAAGAGTCTATAATAAACCGAGGTTGCAAGTTTCAAATCCGATCTCCCTTAAAAACTGTCTGGGAAATCCTGTTTTCAATTTAAGTCAGGATCCAAGTACGATAACCAATGCAGGTCCAGGCATTAATGTAAAACTTGAATATTATTCGGGCTCCAATGTATTGCTTTCAAATGCAGAGGTGAGTCAATATGACGCCAGTGTTCTTGGTATGACACCATACATTAAGGTGATTTATAATATTTCGTGCAGTGATATTGTACTCTTTGATTTAGGATATTATCCAAAACCTGCGGCAGTAAAAGGAGAGATCAAAGTGTGTTCAGAACTTAATTATTCGCTTCAAAACTTTAAAAATGAAGTAATTAATAATTCCGCGAATTATGCATTTACCGATCTTTCGGGAAATCCATTGCCAGCAAATTTCAATTTGTCAACCTTGCCTTTAACCGTGAATTACTTAATAAAGGATAATGCAACAGGATGTATTTCAGATCCGCAACTACTTACCTTTGTGCAGGGTGTAAGTTCCGCTTTAAATGTAACAGAAACTGATTATACTCTGTGTGATACAGACTTCGATGGTAAAACTTCCTTTAATTTGGATTCAAAAAAATCGGTATTTACCAATGATGCTTTTGCGGTTTTTGAATATTTTAAAGATGCCAATCTTACGCAATCCATCAATTCAAATTATACCAATGAAACTGCTTTTGAGCAAACTGTTTATGTTCGGATTACGATTCCTGGATTCTGTCCATCTACAGCGAAAATTAATTTAAAAGTAAACACGCCAACTAAATCTACCACGTTGCTTGACAAATATTTTATTTGTTACGGTGATACTTTGGTGATTGATGCCGGCTCAGAAAACACTTCGTGGAAATGGAGTACAGGTGAAACTACGCGGACTGCCTCTTTCACAAATGCTGGAACTTATTCGGTTGAATTGATGAATTCTAATAACTGTACTTACACGCATAATTTCAGTATTTCTGATGAAAACCAACCCAAAATTCAGGTGATTAATCAAACCAACAATTCGATTGAGGTGATTGCTGAAGGTGGCGTGAAACCGTATTTATATTATTTCAATGGAGTTCCACAATCTTCCAATATTTTATTTAATCCGACTGGCAGTTCATATGTGATTCAGGTAGAATCGGCAACTGCTTGTATTGGGCCACCAAAAACGGTTTATTTTATTAAAATTAATAATGCTTTCAGTCCAAATGCAGATGGAATTAATGATGTTTGGAGAATCGAAAATTTAGACAGAATGGAGCAGGTTTCTATTGTCATTGCAGACAGAAATGGAGCCAAAGTTTTTGAATCCAATACTCCAAGTAAAAATGAATGGGACGGAAAACATAATAATAGAGCTTTACCGACTTCTACGTATTGGTATGTCGTTTCCTGGTATGATCCGGTTTCGCTCAAAGCTGAACAGCGACAAGGCTGGATCTTAATGAAAAATAGAAATTAGAAAAAGATTTCTAATGCAAAGTAACATTGACTTTGAGCGATATTTTTATTTTTGTCTTTTATAAAACTTTTTAGTTGAATTCGAAAATCTTATCTTTGCAAAAACAAAAAGTAATATGAAATTTTTTATCGACACGGCTAATCTGGAGCAAATTAAAGAAGCGCAGGATTTAGGAATTTTAGATGGAGTTACCACCAATCCATCGTTAATGGCTAAAGAAGGAATTAGTGGAAAAGAAGCAATTCTGAACCATTACAAAACCATTTGCGAAATTGCTGATGGCGATATTTCTGCCGAAGTTCTTAGTACTACTTATGAAGAAATGATCAAGGAAGGTGAAGAATTAGCAGCAATTCATCCTAATATCGTGGTGAAAATCCCGATGATCAAAGATGGTATCAAAGCCTTAAAATACTTTTCTAATAAAGGAATTAAAACCAACTGTACTTTGATTTTCTCAGCTGGTCAAGCTTTATTGGCGGCGAAAGCTGGTGCTAATTACGTTTCTCCGTTCTTGGGAAGATTAGATGATATTTCTGTTGACGGAATGAATTTAATCGAAGAGATCAGAATTATTTTTGATAACTACATGTTTGAAACAGAAATCCTGGCAGCGTCTATTCGTTCGCCGATGCATATCATCAACTGTGCAAAAATCGGTGCAGATGTTATTACGTCACCACTGGATTCGATTCTTAACTTATTGAATCATCCTTTGACTGATAAAGGCTTAGCACAATTTGTAGCTGATGCTAAAAAGTTAGGATAATAAGAAGTTTTCTTTTAAATATCAAAAAAACCGTCTGAATATTTCAGACGGTTTTTTCATGGAAATCGTATTGATTAATTCTTAATGAGTTTTTGCGAAAAGACCTCTCCATTTTTTAAATTAATTTTCAGAATATAAATTCCTTTTGAAAGATTACTCGTGTTAATGCTTTTTGGACTTGTAGAAGTTAAGATCATTCTACCATTCATATCGTAAAGGTCAAATTGAACTGCGTTTTCAGCATTCTTAATATTTAAAAAATCTTTTACCGGATTCTCAACTTTAATTTGTTTCAAAGGATTATTGCTGGTTGCTAATCTTCCATCGGTGATGAGAAACTTTACAATTTTTACGTTCACCACGTTTTGGTTTTCATCCTGCAACAATGATTTTATTAAAATGTAATTATCTTTCACTTCAATTTCATGGCCAGAGTTCAAACTGAAATCTCGGACATTATTGATGTTTAAAGAGATTCCTGCAGTGGAGTAGGCATTCAATGCTTTTTGATTTCCTTTCTCATTTAAAACGATAAATAGGTTGTTCGAAAAACCAGCGTCCAAAAAGTTTTCCCCATCTTCAGAAGTTGCAAAACCAGCTCCATTAAACTGCGAATCTAATTGTTCATTTTTCATGACGATCAATCTGCTAAAATTGGGTAGTGGATAATTAGTATAGTTAAATACGGAGTAAACCAAACCATCTTTTGTTGTTCTTGTCGACACATTGGTCTTATTCTGAATGGTGAAGCCGTTGTTTTGATGGCAGGAATGATTATTTAAATCAATGACCGTATTGGTAGACAAAGAATTTAAATCAAAGAATGAAAATAGCGAGGATGACGTCGAACTCACATCACAAGTAGCGATTTTCCCATTTGGAAACTGCCCGATCGGGAAATGATAATTATATTGGATGATCCCGTTATTGCCGGCAGCGGAATCAAGTTGTCCATTGCTTGTAAATTTTTTAGGATAAGTTTCGGCGGAGTTAGTTACCAATAAGCTTTGATCTTTCAAAACTAAAACGCTCAATGCTTGTGGGTCTGTGCTTTCTGTAACTTCATTTAAAATACCGTTCGTTCCAAAAGTAGTGTCCAAGGTTCCATTACTATTATACCGTACAATCTTTGAATCGGTGTAATCGCTGTAATCCACAGATTTCGAACCGAAATAAACGATGATTTTATCGTTTTGTAAAACAGCATTCATCACATTATTGACGCCTAATTCTAACTTTCCATTATTGGCGAAGGTGGCATCTAAAGTTCCATTTGGTTTTAGCTTAAAAATATAGTTGTTATCGGCTAAGATTACAATCTGTAAGATAGAATGATCAGCTAAGATAATGGTGTTGCTGTGAAGAATCTGTTGAGTAGCGCTAAAGCTTGTCGTGTAATTACCGTTGTTTCCAAAAGTATTATCTCTCGTTATGGCAATCTGCGAAAAGGCCTGAATACCGCATAGGGCAATCAGAAAAAAGTAAAGTTTTTTCATATCATTTGTGTGTAGGCAAATTTAGAAATTTAATTAGATGAAAGTGGGGGTTAATAAACCTATTTTAGAAAGTGTTTTGAATTCTCCAGGAAATGACTGGTAGATAGGATATTGGTCTTTAATTAAAACGTACTTATTTTCAAATGTTCAATTTTTTTCTTCCGTATAATTGATAAAATTTAAAATAATACGCAATTAAATTGCGTACAATTTAATTGTTTACTATCTTTGCAATTCAAATTAGATCAATTAAAATAAAAGAAGATGTCATTAATAGAAGATTTAAAATGGAGACACGCTGTAAAAGCGTATGACTCCTCAAAAAAAGTTTCACAAGAAGATCTTAATAAAATACTAGAAGCAGCGAGATTGGCTCCAACTTCTTCGGGACTGCAACCTTTCAGAGTAATTGTTGTTGAAAATCAAGAATTAAAAGAGCAGATGATCAAAGGTGCTTTAAATCCCGAAGTCATGAAGGATTGTTCACAAGTTTTGGTTTTTGCCGCTTGGGATAGTTATTCAGATGCGAAGATCGATAAAGTTTACGATCATCACACCGATGTAAGAGAGTTGCCAAGAGGTCGCTTCGGAAGTTATACAGATCAAATTAAAACTTTGTACAACGGTCAGACTGCTGATGAACATTTTGCACACACCGCTCGTCAAACATACATCGCATTAGGTTTAGCCATGGCACAAGCTGCGGAATTGAAGATTGACAGCACACCAGCTGAAGGTTTCAGCAATGAAGTGGTAGATGAAATGTTAGGCTTGAAAGAACTAGGTCTAAAGAGTGTAACCTTGCTATATCTTGGGTACAGAGATCTGGAAAAAGATTATTTGTCTCATATGAAAAAAGTAAGAATTCCGATGGAGGAATTTATTATCAGTAAATAATTATTTCAATTAATCAGTTGATTTTAAATGATGGACAATCAAGATACTCCCAAATTAGACAATCAAATATGTTTCCCGCTTTATGTAATATCGAAAGAAATTACGGGAATGTACCGTCCGTTTTTAGAAGAATTAGATATTACCTATTCTCAGTATCTGGTGATGATGGTACTTTGGGAAAATGAAGGATTGACCGTTAATCAAATTGGTGAAAAATTATTTCTTGACAGTGGAACTTTGACTCCTTTATTAAAAAGATTAGAAGCCAAATCCTATTTAGAAAGAAAAAGAAAAAAAGAAGATGAACGCGTCGTACAGGTTTTTTTAACGGAAGTTGGGCGAGATCTGCAGAAATTATCCTGTGCAATTCCGGGTAAAATGGCGGAGAAACTCAATCTATCAGAAGATGATCTGGTGGGACTTAAATCGACCGTCGATAAAATATTAAACATCATAGAAAATAAAAAATAAGAAATGAAAATATTATATACAACAAGCGTAACAGCAAAAGGAGGAAGAGACGGGCACGTTAAAAGTGAAAACGGAATTTTAGAATTGGATGTAAGAACTCCAAAAGCTTTAGGTGGAGGCAGCGATGACTTTACAAACCCAGAAATGCTTTTTGCAGCAGGTTATTCAGCTTGTTTTGATAGCGCTTTGAATTTGGTTATTAAAAGATCAAAGATGGAAACAGGAGAAACTACAGTAACTGCAAAAGTGAGCATCGGTCAACTTGAAAACGGCGGTTTCGGCCTAGCTGTGGAATTAGATGTTAATGTTCCGGGCGTTTCTTTAGAAGAAGCTCAATCATTGGTAGAACAAGCGCATCAAGTTTGTCCTTACTCCAACGCCACCCGAAATAATATTGAAGTTCAGCTTGCTGTGACGAACAACTAAATTTCGGATTAATAGAAACACATCAATTATATAGAAGATTAAATCGATTCTGAGATTTAATCAAAGTAAAAAACGGCAAAGCTTCAATACGCTTTGCCGTTATTTTTATTGCTAGATCTGAGAATATTCTTTCTTAAGTTTAAAACTCTTTTCAACCTAAATACAAAAAAGGATAAAAAACTAATTTTATCCTTTTGTGGTGACCGCGGCAGGGTTCGAACCTGCAACCATCAGAGCCGAAACCTGCCTGCCGGCAGGCAGGTCTGATATTTCCCATTTATTAATATCATTTAGCTCATTGGTAATAAATTCAATAACCTAATATCTTCTTTAAAAACTCTCTTCCGCTTCCTGTCTTTAAATACTTTTCACGAAGAACTGCTTCTTCTCTTGTTTGAAATGTTTCGAAATAAACCAATTCCCAAGGCATAAAACCTTTAGTCGATTTTGTTTTGCCAGAATTATGTTGTTTTACCCGTTCATTAAGATCTGATGTTTGACCTTTATACAGCCTTCCATCTTTCTGACTCTTTAAAACATATACAAAATACTCCATTTTATTGTGATATTTTAAAAGGTAAATATCCGATATTACTACATAATTATTATAATCATTTAGTTTTTAACTCTAACTAAAAAACAGAAAAGGATAAAAAACTAATTTTATCCTTTTGTGGTGACCGCGGCAGGGTTCGAACCTGCAACCATCAGAGCCGAAATCTGATATTCTATCCAGTTGAACTACGCAGCCATTTCTTAAATGAATAACCATTAATAAGCAATCTTAAATTACTCATTATTTATTACTCATTGCTTATATTTAGAAACTAATCTTCACACCTCCCAAAATCTGTGCTCCCAAAACTTTATAACCTTTGTAAGTTTGATACTGGGTGTTGAGTAAATTATTTCCGAGTGCGAAAATACTGAAATTTTTGTGAACTTTGTACTCTGCAGACAAATTTAAATCAGCAAATCCACCAACTTTGTCATTTGTGTTCTGAGTGGAGATAAAACTATTGGGATTAAAACCATCATTATTCACTTCAAATGAATTGGTTGTTTGATCCGAACCAAATATTGCTTTCGCACCCACGTTCAATTTTTTGTCCAACATCGAATATTTACCACCTAAACTCGCTTTTATTAGAGGTTTGTTGTAAATGTCATCATTGGTATCTAAGTTATATTTTTCAAAATTAACTTCAGCATCCAAAGAAAGATTTGCTAGTGGGAAATACTGAATACTCGCTTTTGCTTCACTCACCGTTCCATTATCGTAAACGGAAGAGAAGGTATTCGCAAAATCATAAGCCGGACGGTTATAATCGACATCGTAATTAAATAAATCATTGGCCTTAAAGAAAAGAATATCATTCATCTTTCCAAAACCTGCACTGAAATCGTATTTAATTTGCTGGTCAATATCACCACGCAATCCAAAGTAGAATTTATATTTCGTCTCTGTTGCACGTAATTCCTGATCTGAAACCAAATATGGATTCTGCTCCAGTAAATTAGCGTAAGAATTCAAATGCAAACCGCCTGTAATTCCACCATAAAATTTGAATTCATCCGCAGCTGCAAACTGGACTTCTGCTTTTGGAAACCAATACGTTTTATTATTTTTCTGTTGGTCTGTTAAAAGTAAATTTGAATTTTTAGCATTTAAAAATGAAAAATCTGAACCGATCATCAAATAAGAATCGCCTTTAAAAAAAGTCATTTTAGGTGCTAAAGTAGCATTCAAAAATTGGGAAGAATTTTTATCGAGCAAATCAAATTCTGATTTTACAGTCTCTAAATTAATTCCAAAATCAGCATTAAAACGAATATCATCCATACTTGGAAATTCTACGCCATGTTTAGAAAGATTCACTAAAACTTCAGCCTGACTTTCCTTCGCACCAAAATGATCACTCAAGAAAGAAGATTTAAGTCGGACATCATTCAGTATTTCGTTCGAATAGAAATCATAATATCCATTGACTTTAAAACGATTTGTTTTCTGCTGTAAATCAACATTTGAAAATGACGGCGTCAAAGCATAAATCCCATAATAATTATAGTCGTTTAAACCGTAATCAGCATTCACACTGAACTTTCCTAATTCTCCGTAAGAATTTAAAAACGCCCCAACATTCGCGGAACTTTGTTTTGAATCCCAATCATACACTTTTTTCAAACCATTGGTTGAAAGGAAATGTACATCTGCACCAACTTCCATATCGTTTTCTAAAGTGGTTGAAATTAATCCATCAGCTAAAATTTTCCCGTAATTTCCCATTCCTAACTGGAAATAGTTGTTCTGATTCTCTGCTTCAAATTTGGGCGAAATATCTTCTCCCTGAATCAGCGAAGTTTTAAAGTCAGAGGATGCCGGAACATTCGTGATATTGTAAGCGGGCGGATTTGCAGACTTTTCTTCGGGCGGATAGTTTTTTTCCGCTTCGATAGAAGTTTTCTTCTTCTCAATTTTCTTTACTTCTGGTTCGCGTTTACGGTCCAAAATCAATGTTTCATCTTTGATTTGTGAAAAAACTGCGGTCGAAGAAAATAGCAGACCGACTAAAAATATATGTTGAATTCTTTTGTTCATTAATTTAATTTTTTGCGTTTGTTTTATGACGCTAAATGGGTTTCACCCGTTTCTTTTGTTCTTTTCAATGGCTACACCCGTTGCTATTGATGTCGCCACTTCGTGGCTCTGTGGATTTATTTCTTGATCTGCTTTTTTAAATCCTTTGCTTCTGACACAATCTCAGGAAAATCTCCATAGTTGGCGATAATCTGATCCGCGGTGTAACTCGCCTGGTAATTATCTTTCAGACCAATGTAATTTCTGACCATTAAAATTAAAGATTTTGCGCCCCAATATTCCTCGGAAGCATAATTGTTCGCCAGTTTGAAAATAGTTTCGTTAGACGATTTAAAGGCTTTTCCTTTGTTTTGATAGAAGGCTTTTGCATACAAAGCTTCGGCTGCAACCTCCGTGTTTGATGATTTTTCTAAAGAAGTATACGCTGTTTTTGCTTCACTGTCTTTTCCATTATTCATCAGACTTCTGGCTTTAATGACTCTCGCCAGTTCATTAACTGAAGCTGAATTTTTTGGATTTTGAATCACTAAGTCCGCTAATGTTTCTGCCTTTCTGAAATCTTTTTCATCAGCATAAATCTTCATTAATTCTACATTAGCAAAGTTTTTTACATTGATGCTCGTTGAGTTTGAAAGTGAAACCAAATATTTTTTAGCTTCGTTAGAATTGTTCTGTGCTAAATAAATCTGCGCGATTCTGGTTTGTGCATCTTCCTGATAATCGTTCTGAACTTGCGCAACTTCCTGTAAAACCAATAATGCCTTCGTTAGATTCTGAGTCTGGAAATAACTTTCACCCAATTCATATTGAGCTTGATACAAACCATCACCCGTTGGATTCTGTGTTAAATATTTCTCAAAAAGTGGAATGGCATTTTTAAAATCCTTGTTGGCATAAAGCATTTTTGCACGATTCACATTAATTTCATCAATTTCAGAAGCGTCGATTCTTACGCCTAAGCTTTGGGCAAAACTTTCATAACCAGAAACATCTCCTTTTTTAATGAAAATAGGTTTTGCAGCCAAAACTACTTTACTTGCAAAGGCGGTATTTTTATATTGATTCCCAAGAGACTTTAATTCTGTTAAAGCTTTGGCATCATCGTTTTGATCGATGTAATTTTGAGCGCGGTATATCTGTGCATTCGCGACTAAATCTTTATCGCTGCTCGTTTTAATGACTTGGCTAAAATAATCGTTGGAGTTTTTATAATCATCGTTTGCCGCATAAGCCGTTGCGATCTCATATTGCGCATCATCAAAATATTCTGAATTTTTATATTGCGTCAACAACTTTTTCAGTTCTGAAATTTTAGCTACAGTATCTCCTTTAAAACCTAAAGCCATCGCTTTCTGAAACATCGTGTAATCATCGGCACTTTCCGATTTGTCATAAATGGCGATTGCTTCATTCAGTTCGTTATTGGCGTAATAGGTATCTGCCAAACGAAGTTCTGCATCATTTTTAAATTCCGGTTGTGGATCTTTTAGATACGCTAAAAAGTACTGTTTTGCTTTGTCAAATTTCTTTGATTTAAAGTAGGCGTATCCTAAATCATAATTCAATTGTTGTTTTTCCGGGAAATTCTCAGATTGTAATTTCTCAAAACGGACAATCGCAGAAGGATAATTCGACTTCAGATAGTAGGTTTGGGCCAACCAATACAGCGCTCTGGAATTGAATTCTTTATTAATATTGAATTCTAAACTTCGAAGAAAATACTTTTCGGCAGCGTCTAAATTTCCTTTATTAAATTCTTCCGTTCCAATTAAATAAGAAACTTCCTGATCTACTTTATCGGTTTCAGGAGTGGAATTCGGCATCTTATCAATGGCTGCCAATGTTCCTTTATAGTCACCTGAGTACAAATACGATTTCACCAAAAGAGATTTCATCTCTTTCGTCTCTGGACTGTTTGGATATTTTGAAATATAATTTTGGATCACATTCGAAGCCGATTCAAACGGATTTCCAAGTTCGTAACTTAGTTTAGCGTATTGTAAATGAGCGAGTTGCTGAACTTTCGCATCATAAGTCATTTGATAAGCTGACCGAAACGCAGAAAGCGCTTCCTGCTTTTTACCAACTTCTAAATAAGCGTTACCTAACTGGTAATAAGCATTTTGAGACGTTGCAGAATTGCTGTTTAATAATTGATTATAATAAGAAACCGCTTCATCATATTTTTTCAGATGTGCGGAAACAAATCCCATTTCATACAGATCACTTTCAGAAGGATTGGCTTTGCTGTCTAAATAGATTTTCAAATGCGGATAGGCAGAGTCATAATCACCTTTCATGAAATAACTTTCGCCGATCATCTTGTGAACTTCGGCCTTGTAATCTGCAGAAATATTTTCATTTAATAATGAATTTCCTTCTACAATTGCCTTGTCATAGTCTTTGTCATTGAAGTATAACTGAACATAATACGGTTTTACAACCCGGGCATATTTTTCGTTATCTTTAATTTCATCAAAATAATTAAACGCTTTATCGTTCTGTCCATCAGCGTAATACAAATGTCCCAACATATAACCGATGTCATTTTTGTCGGAACCTTCTGCCGATTTATAAGCTTCATCTAAAGCTTCGATCGCGCCCTGAGAATCGCCGGTCATGAATTTGGCATAACCAAGTTTCATGATATACTGCGTGTTTTCTTCTTTGGAAAGTTGGTATTGATTAACGTTTTGTAAAGTTTCCAGCGCCTTATCAAAATCCTTTTGAGCCAAATAGAAATCAGCCAACGGTAAATTGGCCTGTGCGAAATACGCAGAGTTCGGATATTCTTTGATGAACGCGTCAAGTCCTTGTTCCGCGTGATTCTTACGTAAAATAACGCCTATTACATTATCGAAAAACTGAGCTGCTTCTTTTTTTGAATTTGAAAGTGTTTCGTTGTAAAAATACTGTCGGGCATATTCAAATTGGGAAGCATTGTAAATTTTATTTTGGTAAAGGTTTTCTGCGAGGTTAAACCGGTAATTTTCGCGGTCGCTGAAGAATTGAGATTGTTGCGCCTCGGATAAGCCGAAATAGAAAATTGCCGTAGCAATTAATATTTTTTTTGAATTCATTTAATCCTTATTTTCGGAGAGTTTTAGGAAGATTGATCAGAGTAAGAATCCTGATAATGCTTTCCACATTTAATCAACGAAAATAAAGAAAAGTTATTGCTTATACAAGTTTATTTGTTCCTTGTGGAAATGTGGATAACTTTTAATTAAACTCAAAATAGTTTGACTTTACCGTTGAATTATAATAACCAACTCAAAAAATATGGAGCTGTGCAAACATCAAAAAAGTAGTTGAAAATTTGAATATTATTTCTGAGTCAATTTCTCCTCAATCACCGCCAAAGCAGATTTTACGTCGCGCATTTTCTCCATAGAATCAGCATCGATTTCAATATCAAAAACTTCTTCTACATCTAAAACCACATCAACCAAATTAGCCGAATTGATGTTGAGATCATTGATGAAATCAGTGTCTTCGCTAATGTTATTTAAAGCTTCCTCATTTTTAACGTAAGGTTTTACGATCTCTTTCAACTTTTGAATTGCCTCGTCCTTGTCCATATTTTATATTGAAATTTATTAAGAATATTTTTTAAAGATAACACATCCGTTCACATCGCCAAAGCCAAAACTTACTTTTGCAGCAATATTAATTTCTTTTTCAATCAACTTTTGCGGAATACAATCAGCATCAATGATCACTGAAATCTCCGGATTCAAGTCTTCACAATTGATAGTGGGAGCGACAAAGTTTTCAGACAATTGTAAAATAGTCGCCACGCATTCAACACTTGCGGCGGCCGAAAGACAATGACCAGTTAAAGCTTTCAATGAATTGATGTAAGGGAAATCTTTTCCGGAACGGTTTAATGCCGATGATAAATTCTGGATTTCTGTGGAATCTTTTGAAGTTGCAGTTAAATGTCCGCTTATGTAATCAATATCTTTTGCTTCAATTCCCGCGTCTGAAACTGCATCTTTCACACATTTTTGAACCGCAGTGGAATTCGGAGCCGTCATACTTCCGCCGCCGCGCTGTCCGCCGCTGTTTAGATTTCCTCCTAAAATTTCGCAATAGATTTTTGCATTTCTTTCTAAAGCAGATTCCAGATCTTCGATAACCAAAGCTCCGGCTCCACTTCCGGGAACAAATCCTGCTGCTGAAGCACTCATCGGACGAGAAGCTTTTGCTGGATGATCATTCGATTTAAAATTACAGACTTTGATGGCATCAAAACCCGCCCAAATATACGGCCCGGAATCACTCGTGCTTCCAGCCAAAATTCGTTTTGCTTTGCCGGCTTTAATTCGGTCAAACGCCATTAAAATACTTTCTGTGCCTGTTGTACAAGCAGAAGAATTCGTTGTAACCTGATTTCCTAAACCTAATTTCCCACCCAAATAAGCGCTGATTCCGCTGTTCATTGTTTGAGAAACCGCCGTACTTCCTAATCTTCTTGTTTGAAGCGCATCAATTTTATAAATGCTTTCCCGGAATTTTTCAATCCCAGAAGTTCCAGCGCCGAAAATCGTTCCGCTGTCCCAATCCGGATTTTCATTTTGAGATGGTTCTAAACCCGCATCTTTCCAGGCATCTAAACCTGCAATAACGCCGTACATAATTCCGGTCGAATTGAAATTTCGCAATTCTAAATCGGTGAAATATTGGTGTAAATTATCTTTGTCAATGGGCGGGGTTCCGGAAACCTGACAAGAAAATTGCAAATCGGCTAATTGCTGATCAAACTGAATTCCAGAACGACCTTCCTTCAAAGCAGAACGGAAATTTTCTAATCCAATACCATTTGGTGCAACAACTCCTAAACCAGTAATGACAACTCTTCTTTCCATTTTAATTGACTTTAATAATTCCTGCGATGGTTCCTTCACACACTGCTTCTGATCTTTCATTCAGCATCTTTACTTTGCATTTTAATTTATTAAATCTAAAGTAAATTTTCTCTGAGATCACAGTGACTTTTTCACCCGGAAAAACTGGTTTTAAAAATTCGATATCTGTTGAAGTTAATCCAATCTGATTTTCTTCAGTAAGATCATCTCCAAGCAGAAAAATCCCCAAACAAACCAATCCGATCTGCGCCATACATTCAGTTAAAATAACGCCAGGAGTTACAGGATTGTTTTTAAAATGACCTTTGTAAAAATCTAAATTTTCTTTAAATGTAAAAATCCCAGTCACGCCATTTTCATCAACGCTTACCAAATCATCCACAAATAAAAATGGAGTAGTGTAAGGTAATTTTTGTAAAATTTCTGTGGTATTCATTTAACCTAAATGTTCGCCGCCATCGACGGGAATTACACAACCATTGATCCAGGAAGCTTCGTCCTGACATAATAAACTGACGACATTCGCTACATCTTCTGGCGTGGTTAACCGCTTAAAAGGATTGCGCTTTTTGGTGTATTCTTTTATTTCTTCACTTCCCGGAATCATTTGCAATGATCGTGTATCTGTAACTCCGGCCTGAATACAATTTGACCTTAAACCGAATGGCGCAAATTCTAAAGCTATATTTCGTGAGATGGCTTCTAAAGCTGCTTTTGCCGCTGAAACTGCACCGTAATTATTAATAGGTTTTGTGCTTCCTTCACTGGTAAAAGCAAGAATTCGTGCATCTGCAGCAAATAAGCTTTCGTTGAATAATAGTTTTGTCCAGTCGTACAAACTCGTGGCCATCGCTTGAAGCGTAATTGAAAAATCATCTGTAGAAAGACTTTCGCTTTCAGTTCCAATCATTGGTTTCAAATTTCCTTTGGCGATGCTGTGCAGAAGACAACGGATTTTTCCATTCTCACCTAAAGTAATTTTTAGTTTTGAAATTATATCTTGCTGTATGGTAGGATTTAAGATGTCTTTATTTAAAGTTAAATATTGAACGTTCTGATCTTCAAAAAATAAAAATTCTTTATTAATTACTTCCATTTCAGCGCGGGAATTCCGATGAATAATACAGATATTCATTCCTTCGCTTGCTAGTTTTTTTGCAGAAGCTAAGCCTAATCCTGAACTTCCGCCCAGAATAACTGCCCAATAGTTTGTATTTTCAAATCTTCTTACCATTGCAGTAAAACTCTTTGTGCCGAAAACCCAGGACCGAAACTGAGCATCAAACCTTTTTCTCCTTTCTTCGGTTTTTGATTCATGATTTCTTCTAAAACATACAAAACCGTTGCGCTTGACATGTTTCCATAAAGGCGTAAAACTTCTTTCGTCATATCGATATTTTTACCCAAATCAGAAAATAATCCTTCGACCATTTGAACGATCTTTTTTCCACCCGGGTGGAAAATTAAGTGATCGATATCTTTAATTTCTAAATTTTGTTTGGCTAAAAATGGATGGATAATATTCGGGAAATGTTCCCCAATTGTATCGGGAACTTCGATATCCAAAATCATTTGTAAACCAGAATTGGTGAGTTTGAAACCCATCATGTGTTCATTATTATAAAAATGATACATTTCTTCTGCGAGAATTTCTGGACCTTCCGCATCTTTATCGGAGGAAAGCAGAACACACGCTGCACCGTCACCAAAAATCGCTGCACTCACAATGTTCGCCATGGAGAAGTCTTCCAGTTGAAAAGTCGCTGTTGGACTTTCTACTGCGATTACGGCAGCACGTCTTCCAGGATTTGCCTGAAGGAAATTTTTGGCATAAATAATTCCGGAAACTCCGGCTGCGCAACCCATTTCGGTCACCGGTAAGCGGACGATGTCCTGGCGTAAATTTAATTTATTGATGAGATAAGCATCAAGCGAAGGAATCATAATTCCAGTGCAACTTACGGTGATTATATAATCCAACGATTTCGGATCCCAATTGGCTTTTTTTAGTGTTTTATCTAAAACCTGTTCACCTAATAAAACAACTTCTCGAGCATAAATGTTATTTTTATCTTCGAAAGAAGTTGCGGTGAAAACTTCTGCCGGATCCATGATGGAGTAGCGTTCATCGACAGCTGCACCTTCGAATATTTTTTTTACTTTACGTACAAAACGGCTTTCCTGACCTTCTAACCAAAGATCGAGGAACGGCAAAACTTCGGAAGTTTTTCGGGAATATTTTGGCAGTTGCTTGGCAACCGTAACTATTTTTACACTCATATGTCTTTTGAGGTACGGAGCAATCCGTAACTATTATTAATTTGTTTTTGTAATGATCCATTGGTAGCGGAACGCCCACTTCCATTTGATGCTGTGTTTTTTTAACCCTAATTCTTTCGAATATTTTACCAGGTCTTTTTTTTTGAAGCCTCTTAAAATAGAAATCAGACCGTCATTTGCGGTCATTTTTTCTAATCTGAAAATAAAGATAATCATTTGAAACAAGCGATAGGCTAATTTACTTCGCTGTAAATCATTAACCACAATCCCTTTTTGGACCAAATTTAAAATAACTCGCATGATTTTTCGAATTTCATCATCTTTGAAATGATGTAAAGTCAAAGTAATCAAAGCGATATCGATGTTATATTTTGAAAAATCGTACAAAAAAATGTCTTCTGCGAGATAGGTGATATTTTTAAAATCGGTCGAACATTTTTCAGCGTGACGAATGGTTGCTTCGTTGGCATCGATGCCTATCAACTGAAATTTCAGATTATTTTTAGCTCCAAATTTTGACAGCATTCGAAGCATATCACCACTTCCACACCCGAAATCCATAATGGTAATGGTTTGGTCTTTTGGAAGATCTTTTATTAAATGCTGAACGCCATCTAAAGTTACTGAGTTTCCGCCGAGCAACTGATTAATTCGCGCAATGTCATCCAAAGCGGTAACTAATCCATTATTATCCATTGAAAAATCATCCATCGATTCTTCAAGATCTGTCCTATACGTGGTATCTAAAGCCATTAATTTTGAGTCATTTTGATTTCTTTTCCGTGTGTTTTTCTTATAATGATCGGAAGTAGGAACGGGAGATAAGTTATTAAGTTAGTCAAAACTTCGGAGAGTTTTGAATGTTCTAAAATACTACCTAAAATTCGGCCATACCATAATCTTTGTCTGAAATTTTTGTTCCAGTTTTGAGAATAATTCTGCTCCATTTCTTGTCGTGATATTTTTCCCGACAAAAAATCGATGGTTTGGTCTGAAGCCAGTTTTGCACTGTGAATCGCCATGGCCATTCCGTTTCCGCACAATGGATGAATCAAACCTGCCGTATCGCCCATCATTAAAATATGATCTAGGACGTTTTCTTTTTTCTCAAAACAGATCTGACTGATAGTCAAAGGTTTTTCAAAAACTGATTTAGAATTTTCTAAAATATTTTTTAAATGTGGATTTTGTCCAACTATTTTTTGCTGAAATTCTTCAATATTTTTGTATTTCTTGAACGATTTAAAATTTGCTAAATAACAGATATTGAGCAAATCATCTTCAACTTTGGAAACGCCACAATAGCCGCCTTTAAAATTATGTAAGCCAACAACATCATTTGGAAATTCTCCGTTATAATGAGACTTGACCGCTAACCAAGGCGATTTCTGCTCGATGAAATCCCGTTTCATTTTTACATCTATATTGGATCTTTTTCCAAATCCACCCAAAACGACTTTCGATGTCAAAGTTTTGCCGGACGCCAGATGAACTTCAAAATAATCATCTTTAAAAATAACCTCATTCACTTGATCTTCGATAATTTCACAGTCTTGAGATAGCGCTTTTAAATAAAGGGCATGATCCAAAGTATAACGGCTGACCCCAAAACCACCGAGTGGAAGTTTAGTTTCAATCGTTCGTCCGGACTCTGATGAAAATTGCAAGGTAGAAATGTGGGTCGGTTTTAATTCCTCAATATCGACGTTAAGCCATTTGAAATAGGGCAGGACTTCATTGGAAATATACTCGCCGCAGACTTTGTGTTTTGGATAGTGATTCTTTTCAATAACAATCACTTCAACTCCCATTTTGGAAAGGTGAATCGCGCTTGTTAAACCTGCCAAACCGCCACCAATAATGATGACATCGGAATCATATTTCGAACCTTCCAATTTTTTTATTTAAATGTAGTAATTTTTAAACCACAAAAGGCAAAAGTTTTATTGGTCTAAAAATCATTTTTAAAAAGAACATAGAACTTCTACTTAATTTTTTGCCATTTCTCCTTTTCCATTATAGCGCGAACGGCTGCGTAAAACTTTACAAGCCCGAGAGAACCGCGCTCGCCATAATCGTAGATGGTTTTAGTTTTTCCGTTAGCATACACGATTTTAGTTTCAATCGCACTATGATCACAACAACCATCAGAGTATCTATCCTGTAAGTTTTTGAAATCTATATTATTTAGATATGAAGAGAAGTTTTTAAAATTCTGATTGTTATTTCCGAAATATTTACCATCCAATTTTTTATAAAAACGAGAATTTAAAAGAGTTGAATCTTTTTTTAAAGATAAAGTGTAGTATACGCCGGGTGAATAACCACCAAACTGAGTGAAAATAATTTCCGAGATTTGTTGATTACTTTTTGTTTTTACAAATTCTGTAAGTTCATTATTTCTGATCATTAAGGTGTCATACTTTAAAACATCATTTTTATCATCAAATTCAATTCTAAAATTTAGAAGTTTAATTAAATTCTGATCGTTGTAATTTATTGTTTTTGCAGCAAAGATCCCATACACGCCTTTTCGTCCAGGATTTACAATTTTATACCCGTTTAATGAACTTAATAAAATAACACAATTCCAGGTATCACCTTCTTCGTCAATAAATCTTACTAAATTTGCATTCAAACTGTCTTTTTTATATTCCAGATTGACTAGATAATCCTGTTTTCCATCCTGATTGAAATCGGCTTTGTAAATTGGCTTTAGATTTTCTTTCGCAATTATTTTTCTAAAAGATTTGATCGAATCAATGAAGTTTTCACCGGTCCAAAAATCTGTTTTTAATACCAGGTCCTCGTAATTTTTATCCGCATAAATAATTTCTAATATTTGTTGGTCTGTCAGATCTTTTTTCTCACACGATAAGATCAGAAAGAGACCCAAAAACAGAATAATGAATTTCATAGTTTAATAGTAAAAAAGAAAGATACAAATTTTCACAAAACAAAAACCTCGCGTTTCCGCAAGGTTTAATTAAAATTACTGGATGTATTTCTTCAACACATCAACACATTAACACATCAAATCTTCTCATTCTTAATCTCCTCCACAATCTCCGGATTCAACAATGTCGAAGTATCACCGAAATTCGCGAAATCACCTTCTGCAATTTTTCTCAAAATACGACGTATAATTTTACCGGAACGGGTTTTTGGCAAGGCGGACACAAACTGAATTTTATCCAGTTTTGCGATCGGTCCTATCGTATCTGAAATCACTCCGTTTATTTCTTTTCTCAAATTATCTCTATCACGTTCTTCACCACTGTCTTTCAACATTACAAATCCATATAAAGCACTTCCTTTCACATCGTGCGGATAACCAACAATTGCAGATTCCGCCACGGCTGGATGCTGATTTACACTATCCTCAATTGGTGCAGTTCCGAGGTTATGTCCAGAAACAATGATCACATCATCGACACGTCCGGTGATTCTGTAGTAACCAACTTCGTCTCTCAATGCGCCATCTCCAGTAAAATATTTACCTGGAAAAGCCGTGAAATAAGTTTCCTTATATCTTTGGTGATCGCCCCAAATTGTTCGGGCAATTCCGGGCCACGGAAAACGGATACAGAGATTTCCATCCACTTGGTTTCCGGTAATTTCGTTTCGTTTGTCATCCATCAAAACGGGCTGAATTCCCGGTAAAGGCAAAGTCGCATAAGTCGGCTTGGTTGGCGTGATAAATGGTAAGGGCGAGATCATAATTCCACCGGTTTCTGTCTGCCACCAAGTATCCACGATCGGGCATTTTTTCTTGCCAACATGATCGTTATACCAATGCCACGCTTCATCATTGATGGGTTCACCCACAGAACCAATGACTCTCAAACTCGACAAGTCATGTTTTTCCACCCATTCGTAAGATTCTTTTGCTAAGGCCCGAATCGCAGTCGGAGCGGTGTAAAATTGAGTGACTTTATGTTTTTCGATCACTTCCCAGAAACGATCTGGTTCAGGATAAGTCGGCACTCCTTCGAAAATTACGGTCGTCGCACCATTCGCCAACGGTCCGTATAAAATGTAAGAATGTCCAGTGATCCAACCGATATCCGCCGTACACCAATAAATATCATTTTCTTTATAATTGAAAACATTCTTAAAAGTATACGCCGTGAAAACCATAAAACCTGCCGTGGTATGCAACATTCCTTTCGGTTTTCCAGTCGAGCCAGAAGTATATAAAATAAACAGAGGATCCTCCGCATCCATGATCACCGAAATAAAATCAGCAGGTGCTTTGTCATAAAGAGGCGCTAACCAAACATCTCTTCCTTCCCTCATTTTCACTTCGCCACCCGTTCTTTTCACCACTAAAACTTTTTCAACAGTCGGACATTTTTCTACAGCTTCATCGATGATTCCTTTCAAATCGATCGATTTTGCACCACGGAAACTTCCATCAGAACAAATAATTACTTTCGCACCACAATCATTCACTCTCGATTCAACCGCATTGGCCGAAAATCCCGCAAAAATTACGGAATGAATCGCACCCAATCTCGCACAGGCCAACATGGTAACCGCCAATTCCGGAATCATCGGCAGATAAATACAAACCCGATCGCCTTTCTCCACGCCTAAATCACGCAGCACGTTGGCCATCTTGCAAACCCGATCGCGCAACTCTCTGTACGAAATATGTTGCGCCTCTTCTTTCGGATCATTCGGTTCAAAAATAATCGCCGTTTTATCGCCACGTTCATTCAAATGCCGATCAATACAGTTTTTGGTGATATTCAGTTTGGCATTTTTAAACCACTCAATTTTCGCATTTTCCATATCGTACGAAACCACTTTCGACCAGCGTTGATACCAAACAAAATTCTCATCCGCCACTTTATCCCAGAATTTTTTCGGGTTTTTGATCGATTTTTTGTACTGTTTAAAATAGTCCGGCAAATCGTCTATCACATAATTTTTCATAATATTTTATTTTTTTTAATTCTAATTTTATTCAGGAGCCAGTCTCGTCATTCAGACGAGATGCTATCCGCTCATACTCCTCACACCAAAGCTTTTCCCAACGCCTGTTCCGGGGTAACCGCTTCTATCAGGGCTAGCTACGACCCGATTTTATTTATTCCAATTTTGGTTTAAATATAATTTCATTTTTTTCATTCACAGATTCATAGGGCTTCACCCTATGCTATTGATTATGCCACTTCGTGGCTGAGTTAATAACTTTTAAACTTTGCTGAGTGAAACGCCTTTGCGTCCGTAATTTTCTGCAGCATTATTAATTATTTCTTTGCGTCCCGATAGCTATCGGGATTGCGTTAAAATATTTTATGCGAAATGACACAACAATTTACAAATACTTCTTTTTATACTCATTCATTTTCAACTGCAATTCTTCCACAACACTTTCATCATCAATAGTAGAAGGCATTTGATATTCCTTTCCATCCAACATCGTTCTAATCAATTTCCTCAATATTTTCCCAGAACGTGTTTTCGGTAATCGATTCACCACCAAAGCATTTTTCATACTTGCGACAGGACCAATTTTTTCCCGAATCAATACAACAAGTTCTTTTTCCAAAGTCTTTTCATCTGCGTCTGAACCTGATTTTAAAACTGCGATTGCAAACGGAATTTGACCTTTCAAATCATCATCAATTCCAACCACGCAGCATTCTGCAACTTCTTTATGAGCCGCTACAACCTCTTCCATTTCCGCCGTAGAAAGTCGATGTCCTGCAACATTGATCACATCATCAACTCTGCCGGTCACGAAAACATAACCGTCTTCATCTTTAATTGCGCCGTCACCTGAGAAATAATATCCCGGGAATTTTGCTAAATAGCCAAATTTAAAACGTTCCGGATCACCCCAAATTCCCATCATCGCTCCTGGTGCCAGCGGAAGTTTAATGACCAAATACCCTTCGTGATGTGCTTCCAACTCATAACCTTCTTCACTGAAAACCTTAATATCATATCCTGGAATAGGCTTTCCAGCTGAAGCTCTTTTAATTTTTACGTCTTCAACTCCCGGCATTAATCCTAACATTGCCCAACCAGATTCGGTTTGCCACCAATGATCGATTGCAGGAACTCCCACAAATTCATCATACCAATCGAGCGTTGCAACATCACATCTTTCGCCCGCTAAGAACTGCGTTCTCAAAGATGAGAGATCATATTTTTTAATAAATTTTCCTTCCGGATCTTCTTTTTTAATGGCACGAATGGCGGTTGGAGCTGTAAACATTGCCACTACTTTATGCTCTTCAATAACTCTCCAAAATGTTCCGGCATCTGGAGTTCCAACTGGTTTTCCTTCAAAGATGATCGTTGTATTTCTGTTAATTAATGGACCATAAACCGAATAACTGTGTCCAACTGCCCAACCAATATCGGAAGCTGCCCAAAAGGTTTCGCCTTCTTTTACGCCATAAATATTCTGCATCGAAAACTTCATCGCAACGGCATGTCCGCCATTATCGCGAACAACGCCTTTTGGTTTTCCGGTCGTTCCAGAAGTGTAAAGAATGTAGAGTGGATGCGTTGATTCTACGGGAACGCAATCGGTTGGATATGATTCGGTCATCAATTTTTCAAAGTCAACCAATGACGAATCGTTCTTAAAATCAACCCGATTTCCTAATAATTTTCTATCAAACGCCACAATATGTTCCGGTTGATGTTCGGACATGGTGATCGCTTCTTTTACAAAAGGCAAATACGGAATTCTGCGGGAAACTTCCATTCCCGAACTGGCCGTTAAGATCGCTTTTGGTTTGCAGTCATCAATTCTGATCGCTAATTCTTGTGGGGCAAATCCACCGAAAACTACGGAATGCGTAACCCCTAATCTTGCACAAGCCAACATAGCAAATACAGATTCCGGAATCATCGGCATGTAAATAATGGCCGTGTCTCCTTTTTCTAAACCCAATTTTTTCAGTCCGCCCGCAAATTTTGAAACGTGTTCTAAAACTTGACTGTAACTGTATTTAATGATTCTATTCGTCACTGGTGAGTCGTAGATGATCGCAGTTTGATCACCAAAACCATCATTAACATGTTTGTCAACTGCCAGAAAACAAGTGTTGAGTTCACCATCTGCAAACCACGTTGGATATGTTTCACCATCATCGGTTAGGATGTGGATTGGTTTTTTAAACCATTCAATTTGTTCTGCCTGCTTCGCCCAAAATTTTTCTTTGTGAGCGATACTTTCTTTAAACATTTCATCTGCTTTCATCATGATTTCTATTTTTTTTTGTCCAAGGTTCAAGGTTTGAGTTCGAAGATTATTTCTTAAATCTAAAATCTATTGTTAATTTTCAACTATCAACTATCAACTATCAACTATCAACTATCAACTATTTTAAAAGTTCTTCCACTCTTTCTGTTAACTTTTTAATCGAGTAGGGTTTGGTGATATAATCGTCTGCACCCATTTTTAATCCTTTTTCAATATCAGCAGGATTGTTTTTTGCACTCAGGAAAATCACTTTGATATCTTTTAAATTATCCTGACTTTTAATTTCCTGCAGCGTCGTAAATCCATCAACTTTGGGCATCATGATATCCAGCAGGATCATATCCGGGATTTCGGTTTTCAGCAATTCCAAAACTTCGGAACCGTCTCTTGCGATAAATACTTCATAACCCACTTTGCGAAAAGCATATTCCAGGGTCATAATTATTTTATGTTCGTCGTCTGCGATTAATATTTTTTTCATATCATTTCTTCTTTTATGCCGTAGGTTTATCCTGGGCTTTTGTTGAACGTTTAGCGTTCTTAACTATTTTGAGCGACCGCGAAGCGGTCGAATTTCTTTGCCGTATGTGAAACTTACGGACAACTTTTATAAAAAGTATTTTTCATCAAATTCAATTTCATTTTCGACTAATAGTCGCCGGTATTCAGATTCAAAATTCTCAATATGATGATGCTTTTTTTGATTTTTAATATAATTAATGATCATCTCTTTATCTCTGATACAGTACGTAAATGCGCCATAACCTTCCTGCCATTCTTCAAATTCGGGAAATAAACCACTTTGTTTCATCCATAAGTTACTGGCGACTTTAATATCTTTTACCAATTCGCTCAGTCGAACGGTTGGATGCAAACTGGTGAATATATGCAGATGATCCGGCATTCCATTAATTCTGTATAGAGTGCATTTTTTGTTTTTAATAATTCCCCAGATATATTTATACAATTCTTCTTCATGATTAGAATTGAGGGTTGGTTTTCTATGTTTTGTAGAAAATACGATGTGATAATATATTTGGGTGTAGGTTGACATTTTTTTTATTCATTCCGTTGTTGAACCCTTCGGGTTCTCACTTGTTTTTTTATCATTTTTCCGTACGTTTCACATACGGCTATTGTTGTTGAACCCTTCGGGTTCTTTATTGGTGTTGTCTTCAGTGATCAATCCATCATTTTCTTTAGAAATATATGTGGGTAAGAAAATCTCAAACGTCACCCCAATTTCTTTGTTTTTTACTAGAATGTCGCCGCCATGCGCGAGCATTATTTTTTTACAAATTGCTAAACCTAATCCGCTTCCTGTTGGTTTTTGCAAATTTTGATTTTTAGACTGATAGAATTTTTCAAAGATGTAGGCCAAATCTTCTGTTGGAATTATTTTTCCGGTATTGAAGATGGAAATTTTTAACTGGTTTTCGTGTTTCTGAAATTTCGTCTGAATCATTCCTTGCTCGTTGGTGAATTTCAAAGCATTTCCTAAAATGTTTTGAAAAACCTGGATCATTCTCGGTTCGTCATATTCGAAAATTTCATTTTCTAACAGATTGACTTCGGAATGGTGCAAACTCCTTTGTTCAAAAAGATGAAGCAAAGGTTTCACCGATTTATGAAAAGTTTGAATAATATTAAAGGACTGAATATTCAAAGGAATATTTCCGGTTTCCAATTTATCCAAATAGAGAATATCATTAATAATTTCGCTTAAACGATCTGATTCTGAGATAATGTTTTCCAGAAAGTCTTTTTTTAATTCTGCCGGCATTTCTTCATCATCTAAAAGAATTTCACTCGTAGCCCGAATTGCAGTAAGCGGTGTACGAAGTTCATGCGCAACACTATCGAGAAAATCATCTTTTTGCTTGTCTTTCACAATCAGATTTTTATTGGCGTTTTGAAGATCATCAGATAGTTTAAGCAACTGTGAAGATTGCTCACTTAATTGTTTGTTGATGGAAATGTTTTCCTTAGATTCTTCTAAAATTTTCAAGACTTCCGGAAGTGAAATTTTATCTTCTTTGGTCACGCCTTCAATTAAAATTTTTGCTGATGCAGTGCCGATTCTTCCACTCAAGAGATTTTCTGAGAACTTAATAAAGCGAGAATCTGCGGTGTCGCTATCATTAGTGATTTTATATTTTAAATTAAAAATTTTCAGGGCTTGTTCAGTCTTTTTCTCACCAAGAAATTTTACTAAGATCCTTTGAATATCGGAGACGTTTGCTGTTCCTTTCCAGATGTAGGCGTTCTCATGATTTTGAATGTAATCATTGATATCGACATAAATTTCAGCATAATTCCTTTCCCGATAATCTGAAACTTTATTTGCAGAAATGATGGTAAATAAAAGTCCATTAACCAAAACACTCCAAAAGAAAATTTGTGGAATAGGTGATAAATAGGGAATATTAAAAAAACTAAAAAAGGCGTGATTGAAGAAATTACTTTGGTGATAATTTTCAGAAAAACTTGGCAGTACCAATCCTAAATAACAAATAACAACTCCGACAATAATTCCGGTCATGGATCCTAGATAAGTTCCGCGTCGCCAGAATATTGCGCCGAAAAAAGAAGGAGCCAATTGAGCGATCAGGACGAAAGAAACCAAGCCAATACTGAATAAACTTTTACCTAATATGTAGTATTTATAAAAAATAAAACTGATTAAAATCAATAAGAAAATACTAATTTTTCTAATGTTAACGATGTTTTTGGTGTTGTCAGTTTCTGAACTAAACTTGAATTTATCCAACCATCCGTAAGGAATGATAATGTTATTTGAAAGCATAATCGAGAGTGAAATGCTTGAAATAATAATCATTGAAATACAAGCGCTCAAACCTCCAAAAAAGACCATTGTTGAAATGACTGTGTTTCCAAATTTTTGTGGAATGAGAATAGAGTAGAGTTCTGGATTTACGTTTTCACCAAAAAATAAGATCTTTCCGCCCCAAGCAATCGGGAACACGAAAAAATTAAAAATTAAAAGGTAAAGTGGGAAAAGCCAGATCGCCGTTCTGATGTGTTTTTCTTTTCTATTTTCAATGATCGCAGTGTGAAACTGTCTCGGCAAAAGGAAAATCGCTGACATTGAAAGCATCGAAAGTAAGAACCAATTGAAACCACCTTCTAAACCGTTGAAAGAATTTTTTGTTGCGAAGTCTGGTAGTTTTTCAGCCTGTTTGTAAATATCTTCAAAGCCATTAAATACTCCATAAACCACGAATATTCCCAGGATGATGAAGAAAATTAATTTCAGAAAACTTTCAACTGCTATAGCAGAAATAATTCCTAATCTTTTTTCTGAGGCATCTACATATTTGGTTCCGTAATAGGATGAAAATAAGGCGATTATTAAAACAACATACGTTGCTGAATCAAAAAACATATTCGAAGTTTGATCCGTTTCTGTAATTAAATGAAAGGTTTCTGAAATTGCTTTGATCTGCAAACCGATATAAGGAATAATTGCAAACATACAAACCAACGCAATGATCGCACTTAACGAACGACTGTTTCCATATCTTAAAGAAATAAAATCCGCGATACTACTGATCTTGTTGACGCGGGAAATCCGGATAATTTTAGAATTGATATAAATCCAGGACGGAATAATAATGATAGGACCGATATAAATCGCCATATACTCTAAACCTTGATTTGCTGCCACACCAATGCTTCCGTAATACGTCCATGCCGAGCAGTAAACCGCTAATGACAATGCATAAACGTACGGATTGTTTACCCAAAAACTGCTTCTTCTTTTCTCTGCGAAATACGCAATGAAGAACAGAAGACCCAGATAGAGTACAACCAGTGCAAAAAGCAAATAACTATTCATGGAATTTTTTAAAAATAATAAATGAAGTGAGACATGAGGCTGCCCAAACAAAAAAGATATAGACGTATATGAGCGGCAAGCCAATTAATTTCTGTGAACTGTTGAACAAAAGCAAAACTGGCGCATTGAATAAAATAAACAATGCGATACTTAAAATTACCAGTTTTTGTTGATGTCGCTTTTTCATATGTAGTTTCTACTAATTTTAAAAGTCATATGGAATCGTCTAATCGCCATTTTGAATTTTTTAGAAATTTGTAATTGCCGATTTCATTTTGATAATTAAAAGAAAACAACGGGAAACGAATTTCCCGTTAGTTTCCTAATTTTAAATTGTACTATGCTTTATCGTCGGAATATTCTCCCGTAAAAGAATACCAACCGAAGATTCCTAATCCACCGACAATGATGGGCATCAATACGGTGAGGATGATCCAGCCAAACACATTGTCTTCTTGTTTATCAGACATTACTTTCGGAATTCCGAAAACTGTTAATCCGTAATAGGCGACTACCAATGCCAGAAGAATCCAGACTATTCCTAATATTTTTTTTACTTGATCCATTTTTTTTGTTTTTTAAAGTTACTGAAAATTTGAAAGATGATGCGTTTTAAACTACTGGATTTTCAACCGGTACTTCGTCTTCTACCAATTCATCTTCTTCTAAACTTTTATTTTTTGTTTTTAAATAAAGGGTTCCGATGACCAAACAAACTCCAGCAACTACGATCGGATACCATAATCCTTCGAGATACCATTCGGAATGTCCGGCGCTTTTTCCGGAGACGACGAGATAAGTTGCAACTGCAGGAAGCAATCCTCCAAACACTCCATTACCAATGTGGTACGGCAATGACATTGAGGTATATCTAATTTTCAGTGGGAACATTTCAACTAAGAAAGCTGCGATTGGCCCGTAAACCATGGTTACAAAAACCACTTGAATGAAAACCAACACAATGAGTAACCATCTGGTGTCTGGATTTACTGTGATCGCTTGTTTGATAAGCGGTGCTTCAGGCTTTCCGTTCACCATCGATACTCCAGCTGCGGCCCAATGGACAATACTGTCTTCTTTCATTAAAGTACCGTCGCTAAATACGGTTTCCTTGTGGAAAGTGATCAAACTATCTGTTGGAATTTTTGCGTGAACTTTTACGGTTCTCTTTTCGGTTACCCCATTTTTAGCGATTACTTTACTTTCAATTTGAACTGAGTTATACATTGCTTTATAGATTGGTCGGTAAGCGATAATCGCTAATAACATCCCGATCATCATAATTGGTTTACGACCGATTTTATCAGATAACCAACCGAAAAGCACGAATAATGGAGTAGCAACGAAAAGTGCCAAAGCCATCATCGTATCCACTTGTGCAGATTCAATATTCATTACTTTCTGCATAAAACTCATGGAGTAGAATTGACCCGTGTACCAGATCACCCCTTGTCCCATTACGGCTCCAAATAAAGCTAACAAAACGAATTTGAAATTGAATTTGTTTCCGAAACTTTCTTTCAAAGGATTTTTAGAAGTTTTTCCTTCTTTTTTCGCTTTGGCAAACAAAGGTGATTCTGCCATATTTCTTCGAATGATGTAAGAAACTCCCACCATTAAGATGGAGATCCAGAACGGAATTCTCCAACCCCAACTGTCGAATTCTTCTGGAGATAGTGAAGTTTTCGTTACTAAAATTACGATCAGTGAAATAAATAAACCTGAAGTGGCAGTGGTTTGAATCCAGGAAGTCCAATATCCTCGTCGGTGAGGTTGGGAATATTCGGCGACATACGTTGCAGCACCACCGTATTCTCCACCTAAAGCCAAACCTTGTAATAGTCTTAAGATCAAAACCAAAACCGGTGCAGCGTAACCAATGGTTTCATATTCCGGTACACAACCGATTAAGAAGGTTGAGAATCCCATGATCAGAAGCGTCACTAAGAAGGTGTACTTTCTACCAATGATATCTCCCAGTCTTCCGAAGAATAAGGCTCCGAAAGGCCTTACTACAAATCCAGCAGCAAAAGTCGCAAGCGTTGATAAGAAGGCTGCAGTTGGATTATCTGCCGGGAAAAATTTGGTGGCTAAAACCACGGCTAAACTTCCGAAAATGTAGAAGTCATACCACTCAATCAGTGTCCCGAGTGAGGAAGCCATGATGACGCCCCAAATGGTTTTGTTTTTCTTTCTCTCCGCAACGTAAGCATCATGCTCTTCTTGCGTGTTAAATTTTTTGGCCATAATTTATTTGTTTTTGTTTTTTAAAATTGATAAACGTAGATCGGTAAGATTGTGTTTAAAATGAATACATCACTCTAACCATTGCGCGGAAATTACCAACATCTTTCATATTATTTTGGGCTTTCCCTTCAGTGTTTAAATCACCCCATTTTGCAGCGGTATATTCAAGTTCTGGAGAAATGTTGAATTTATTTTGTTTAAAATCAACCCTTGCGGAAGCACGCCAAACCGCATCCAAAACTCTCGCACCAGAAGCACCACGGATGTAAAGGTTTTTGTAGCCTGCATCAACACCGGAATTTTTGGTATATCCAAAGAAAACTCCGGGAGCAACTTTCGGATTTGCACTTGCAACATCTATCCAAAAAGCAGAAGTCTTGGTTGGTTTGTACGATTCCTGTCCGTTCGGTTCTGTATATCCTGCGAATCCCCCAAGCAAAACCAAATGGTGAAGGTTTCCACCAGTGATTCCATATAATTTGGTGATGATTTTGTCGTTGGCATATTTAAAATAGCCGAAGTACATATCAGAATTTACCGTTTCATCTGAAACTAATCCTCCTGATTCAATAACCGGTTTCAAAGACTGATATTCTGCGCCAGCTCCTGCCGTTACTGTTTTTGTTTTATATTGTAATTGTCCGTGGAAAGTCGGAATAGAAGAATTGAATGTCGCACTGTTCACAGAAGCACCTATAGCATTTGCAGTTTGGAATTCCCGGTCTTTATAAGCGACAAGAGTTAAAGTTAATTCTGGAGTCAGTTTCTGAGCAACTTTAACTTGACCTGCCCAACCAAATGGATTGAAAATAATTCCACTATTAAAGTTGGCAACTCCTGGGAAAACATCAGGAACAACTGATGGATACCAAGTCTGTCCGAAAGTAACTGCAGTTTTGGGCCAGGCTAAAGTAGCGGTCGCATGGCGAAGTCTCATTAATCCTGTACTTCCGCTTCCAGCTGAGGTTTTGTTGAGTTCAGTATTACCAAAAAAATCAGCTTCAATATTTCCGCTGGCTTTTGCTCCCCAAACGTCTGGACCTTTAAATCGAATTCCAACCCTGGAGGTAATTGCCAAAAAGTTACTTCCACCCGCGGCATTAATGTCTTTTCCGTTGGCGTCTAATTTCTCATCAAGTGGATAAAGGTTAAGATGCATTTCACGGGAGTAAGCAGATTGTCTGCTGTCGAAATTATATTCGGTGCGAACCCAGCCATATAAGGAAGCGTCCCATTCTTTGGGTTTGGCTTTTTCGGCTTCCAAAGCTTCAATTCTTTTTAGAAGATCTTCGTTAGAGGGAATTTCTTGCGCTCTCAGTAGGTTTGATAAAAATAGAGAAGAAGCAATTCCTAAAAAAATAGTTGATTTCTTCATAGATTAATAATTTTTAGTTTGTTTTTTTGTCGAAACGAAATTGAAACTAAAATTTTACTTGAAGAAATTTAATATATATCAGTGTAATGGATATAGGTTGTTGAATAAAACTTTAAAATACAGAAGAAAATCAGTGATTTTATTTTTTAAATCTTTCCCATTTAATCATCATGTATTTATCGCCAAACTCCGTGATAACAAGCCCTGAACCTTTTAAATTTTCTTCCTTAGACATGTATTCGATCAATTCGCTTTGCTTAAATACTTTGTATACAGGGTGAAAATCAGAATGTGGTGGACGTGTAATATTATATTTTTTAACCCAAGAACTTACCGTATTGTGTGAAACGCCTATGATCCTTTCGATTTCTCTGTAACTTAAACCTTCTAAATAGAGTTGAAGCGTTTTGGTAACTACATAATCATCAATCTGTTTCCCCAACTTTTTTACGGTGAAATAGTATTTGCAGTCTTTGCACAAAAACCTTTGGCGATCTTTAATAATACCACTTTTAACAATGTTTTTCTGATTACATTTTGGGCAGGAATTTGGCATAAGTATATCTTTTTAGCAAATATATAATAAATTAGCAAACTTTTGAAATTATGGAATATAGTTTTATTTTATTATTGTGACTTTTGAAATAAAATTATATCTTTGCACCTAATGAAAAGAATATTTCCATTAGACGATTTACACAAAGGCAGCAATGCCGATATTAACGATATTTATTAACATAACGAAGCCCTATTGGCTTCGTTTTTTTTGATTTAAAAACTAAAATTATGCTCAGAACAGCCGATTTATCCGTAGAGAAAATTAATAAATTACTCCAAGATGCCGATGAGTTTTCAAAAGGTAAAACATTGAAAGCCAAAACTGAAATCTATGTCTCCAATCTTTTCTTTGAAGACAGCACCCGTACGAAAACGAGTTTCGATGTGGCTGAAAGAAAGTTAGGTTTAAAAGTAGTTCCGTTCGATATCGCCGCAAGTTCTGTAAATAAAGGAGAATCACTTTATGACACCGTAAAAACTTTGAAAAGTTTAGGAATCGACCTTTGTGTGATTCGTCATAAAAAAGAAAAATTCTACGATGAGTTCAAAGGAATTGATATTGCAATCATTAATGGTGGCGATGGAACCGGAAATCATCCATCTCAAAATCTTTTAGATTTGATGACGATTCAACAAGAATTCGGAAAATTTAAAGGATTGAAAGTAGGAATTGTTGGCGATGTAAAACACAGTCGTGTCGCAAATTCAAACGCAGAAGTTCTAAGAAAACTAGGCGCGAAAGTTTATTTTTCCGGACCAGAGCAGTGGTTTGATGAAGGAACGATTATCAACGGAACTTACCTTTCAATCGATGATTTGATAAAGGAAGTTGATGTTTTAATGTTATTAAGAATTCAGCACGAAAGACATGAAAGCGATGAGAAATTAAAACTCTCTTCTGACAAATACCACAGACAATTTGGTTTAACCAAAGAGCGCGAAAAAGCAATGAAGAAAGAGGCCATCATTATGCATCCAGCACCGATTAATAGAGGAGTTGAGATTGCTGATGAATTGGTAGAATGCAAACGTTCCAGAATTTTCAAACAAATGGAAAACGGCGTTTTCGCGAGAATGGCCATTTTGAAAACATCCTTAGAAGCAAAAGGATTCGAGTTCGAATAAAATAAATCTATAGAAATTGCAAGGTAGATTCCTTGGTAAATACAATTGACGCTGGATTATGAAAGAAGTCCTTGCGTCTTTTCAATAAAAATAAAAAGTGACGATCTAGTAAAAAGTAAAAATGAAAAAGAAATTAGTATTAGAATCCGGCGAAGTTTTCCACGGAAAAGGTTTCGGAGCCGATCAGGACATTCAAGGAGAAGTCGTATTCAATACTGGGATGACGGGTTATCAGGAATTAA
>NZ_JBGZYM010000118.1:0-35703 GCF_041824135.1 Kaistella sp.
TGTGATAACGTACTCCCGGTAGGTCTTTCACCCTTCCGCCTCTAACCAATACTATCGAGTGCTCTTGAAGATTGTGTCCTTCGCCCGGGATATAGGCGTTAACTTCTTTACCATTAGAAAGTCTTACCCTTGCAACTTTTCTAAGTGCAGAGTTAGGTTTCTTTGGAGTTGTGGTGTATACTCTTGTACATACACCTCGTCTTTGGGGACAAGATTCAAGGGCCGCCGATTTGCTCTTCTTGGCAAGCGAGACTCTTCCTTTTCTTACTAATTGTTGAATAGTAGGCATTAAATTGCTTTTTATTTTAGGGGGCAAAAGTATGAAATTATTTCTTAACCCACAAATGCAATTTATTAATTAAAATCTATATCACTGCAAACCCTTAATGATCCTACAATGTATCGCTATTCTAACACAAGCTCAGACGTATAGAGAATTAAAGATTTATCTGGAATGGTATCGTATTTCAACCATTTGATGTTGGGATTTATTGTTCCCGCGATGCTTTGTTTGATAAAACCTCGCTGAGCATTGGTATGTTGATATTGAAAGGATTTTTTAAGAATGGGAACGTGATAAGTTGTGGTTACTTTTTGATCCTGCTCGTTATCAAATAAATATTTCTTACCACTGAATTTGGGCATTTGCTGCGCGATCTTCTCTTTATTCTTCAAATAATGGTCTGGACTTTTTAAACTGTATAAAGTTAAAAAACCTAAAAAGAAACATCCAAGTCTAAAGATCAATCGATCAGATTTTAAGTCTTTGAAATAAATTAATAGGAATGAAAAGAACAGACAAAAATTAGCAGCAGCCAGCATTCTGACATTCATCTCTTCAATCTGTTGAAAAAGTCCGGATATAAAAAGTGCGATGGTGTAAGTTCCTGCCATTAACCAAAGGAGATAATGAAATTCTACCTTAATTAAATCTTTCCTGCTTCGGTACAGTCTGATCAAATAACCCAACAAAACGAAATCGACGATCATGAGACCCACCTGAAAAGCGAGGCTGAAAAAACTATTAGAGGAAGGCTTCAACCCAATAAACGGATCGACAACATTGGTCATTCCCAAGATATCCCGGAAAATATAAACCGGATAATATTGTGCGGGCACGCCCCGAAGATGCTCACCGGTAAAACTTCCGAAAGTGAAAAAATTAAAACTTAAATAACCCGCAATGCCAATTCCAGAAACGACTAAAAATTTCAGCAAATCATTCTTAATAGATAAATGTTTTCCTCTCATAACCATAAGCAACCAGAAAAGTCCAACTCCCAAATAAATATAAATCCCAGAATATCGTACGGTGAATAACAGAACCATTAAAATGGACGCACAAAAAACAAATGTTCCTGATTTGATCTTTTCCTTAAATTTCTCATAAAAGAAATAAATTAAAAAATAAAGCAGAAAAATAAAAGGTCCTTCTGAAGAAACAATATTTAAGGCAAAGAAAAGCGTTTTTCCAGTGAATAATAGAACCGTTTCTCTAAAATAAAATTGCTTGAAATAAGAAAACAGAAGAATACCGATGACCATCAAAACGTTCAGAACCTTTGAAGCCCAAAAATAATCCTGAAAAACAGAATGGAAAACTTTAATTAAAGCTGGAAAACCTAAAGGGAAAAGATTGGTGATCAATTTGGGAAAGTCAGAGGCTATTCCAAAATAAGAAAGACTGTCGGCACCAATTCCGCCCGCGGACAGAAAAAAGGACTGGCCACTATAAATTATAACGATAACTACCGCCAACCAAACATACTTCTTCATTGTAAAAATCTTAATATTCCCATCATCCCACAAATATGCACGTTTTGGTCTTTATTTCAAAACTTAAACCCCGTTTTGAAAAAGTTTAAGATATTAATTTTAATAAGAAAAGGATGCTGATTAATCAACACCCTTCCACATTATTACTTTTTTAAATTATTTTTTAATCATTAATTTCTCATTCATTTTATCGCCATTCTTCAACTGGATGGACAAAACATAATTGCCCGTCGATAATCTCTCGACATTAATTTTACCATCTGCGGTTACATTGCCCGAATTCACCAATCTGCCCGACAAATCGTAAATCATATATTTTGCAGCCTCGCCTTTGTTCAATATAACGTTTACTTCATTCTTAGCGGGGTTTGGATAAATTGAAATACCTTTTAACTTTCCCTCAACTGTCGCTAAAACTCCTTGCTTCACTTTGAAATTAGAAGAATTCACAGCGAAGTAAATATTATCAACTGCTTTTATCATGATTCTGGCTGTCGCTATATTTTCATTAGGTAAATCCACATTTGCTGCACCTGTATTAGGAATACTTTCTGCCAGAACTTCAAAACTCACTCCGCCATCTCTGGTCAAAAGCACCTGAACATTTTGAGTATTTACCGGAGCAAGATCTGTTCCTGCAACATCCCAAGTTATGGCCAAAGGCACAGAACCATCATATTCGGTATTAGTAGTTTGAGACGTTACTTTGAAAGGTCCTGCATTCGAAACGGTGATGAGCGTTTGATCTCTGGAAGACTGATTACCAGTTACTTTATCATCATTAACTAAAAGAGAAAAATTAAGATTTCTGGCAACACCTGGCGTAACTTCCCATTTCGGAACCAAGTTATTTGCAAAAACAGAACTCAATACTGGGAAATATCTTGTAGGCAATACCGACGGCGTGATGGAGCGGTAAACCGGACCGGAAGTAGCTGTCGCAACTGGCGGTTGAGTATTGCTCGTATTATCTAACTGTTCCCACAAGTAGGTAAGTGGATCATTGTCTGGATCTGTCCCAACGCCCTTCAAAACAAAAGCAGTTCCTTTCGGAATCGTATAATCCAAACCTGCATCAGCCGTTGGAACCTGATTGTTATTTGATAATTTCACGGAGCAGTCTGCTGCTCTTCTGATCACGGTGTACATTTCATTGACGCTTGCTGAATGAAAATAAGCGTCACTATTTAACTGAACATTATTAACTCCACAAATTCCCGCATATGCCATAATCGTACTTCCACTTCCCACTTCATACGCTGTTCCATTGTTCGCGTTTCCACCGCAAGAACCAGTACTCGCTCTAAAAGTGTGATTCGCCCCAAACTGATGTCCAATTTCATGCGCCACATAATCAATATCAAAAGGATCATTAACTGGTGCTCCAGAACCCGTAACGCCTCTTGCTTTATTCGCTGTACAAACAACACCCAAACCAGCGAGTCCGCCACTATTAGTACCGAAGACGTGCCCAATGTCATAATTTGCGGACCCAATTACCGCATTGGTATTGGTCACATTTTGGGTAATCATAGAATTTGGATTTCCGTTGGTAAATGGATCTTTTTCTGCGTCGGTATAAACGATGAGTTCATTATTAGGAATCATCACCATCGTCACCGATATTGTTTTTTCATAAATTCCATTCACGCGAGTCATGGTCACCGCCATTGCTGCTAAAGCTTTCGCTACCGTTCCACCATGAAAGGCGGTATATTCTGCAGTTCCAGATAACGCAAGTCTGTACGTGCGGAACTGTCCATCTGAAACCAGCGGAACTTTACCTCCTAAATCTTCCAGCAATTCATTTTTCAAACCTTCAACATCGCAGGAGAAAATTCGGTCGTTGGCAGGTAAATCATCTCTTTTATATAAGATGTATTGCGAATTATCGGTGGTGAGTTGATCTAAATAACTAACATTCCAGCCATCGAAAAACATGGCGCTGATTCCAACTTCAGGGGTTACACTGAAACGAATTGTATTTTGCGGATTGCTTTTCTGCCATCCAACATAAGATCTGATCTCAGGGAATTTAGCCTGAAGTTCGGCCGACATCACTGGCGCTTCCTGTATAATGTATTGATTGTATTGACCATCGGCTCCCGGAAATGAAAGCGTGTGACTTTGATCTTCAGAAAACCGTTGTGGAACTTTAGACAAATCGCTTTTAATTTTATTCAAATCAACTTTATAAGCAGAAAATTGTTTTGGTTGAACCCATCGTTGGGCAAGATTATCTTTGGCCACATTGGAAGTTTTCGTCCAGTAGTTTTGGGCAAAACCCATCATTGCTATCAATAAGCATAAAAGAGTAAGGAATTTTGTTTTCATTTGAGTTTGTGATTTAAAGATTAATAAAGATTATTGTTTTTATAGAAACTTTTTTTAATAATTTGACCAGAATATCAGGTGCTACTCTGTATGTGTTAGCCAATTGAGGATTTTCAAACTCCCTTACCTTAATATAGAGAATATCGTTTTGCAGATACATTTCCTCAATCTCCACATCATTACTATTTTTCAAAACAGATTTAAAAATCAAATAAGACTCTGTGTCTGTAATGCCTGGAATTGGAGCCAAGCGATTGCCAACCGAATTTTTATGAATGATTGAGAAAACTTCATCCATCCTTTCGTGAGTTTCAATAATTTCAAATTTTTCTGAAATCAACTGATACGGATAATGATAAACATCTTCAAATGCAATCGGCGTTTTTCCGGAATTCAAAGCTTGTGATGTGCATCCAATAAAAGAAAACACTAATAATAGTAAGGTGTATTTCATCTCGATCTTTAATTGGTAAAGATAGTTAAATCCCAAACCTAGCTAATGCACAAATCACAACGAATCAATAACTTCGATCAATTTATGATTAAATTAGACCATAATGTTTTTACATTTACCATCACACACGGGTTTATATTGATTATATAAAATTTAAATTACTCAAATTTAAAGGATAAATAATTAGACAAAAAAACCGTCTCGTCAAAAATCTGACGAGACGGTTTCTTAATATATTTTGAAAATCTTAGTGACCTAAAACTTCTTTTACTTTATTAGCAGCTTCTTCCAAAGTGATCACTGAATGAACCGGTAAACCAGAATCATCGATCAATTGTTTTGCTTCAACTGCATTAGTTCCTTGCAATCTCACGATCAACGGAACTGGAAGGCTTCCCATTGCTTTGTAAGCATCTACGATCCCTTGAGCCACGCGGTCGCAACGAACGATTCCACCGAAGATGTTGATCAAAATTGCTTTTACGTTCTCGTCCTTCAGGATAATTCCGAAAGCTTTCTGAACTCTTTCTGCATCAGCCGTACCACCAACGTCTAAGAAATTCGCTGGGTTACCACCAGATAATTTAATGATGTCCATCGTCGCCATTGCAAGACCAGCACCGTTGACCATACAGGCAACGTCACCATCCAACTTCACGAAGTTCAAACCAGCTTCACCAGCTTCAACATCGGTAGCATCTTCTTCTCTTGTATCTCTTAATTCTGCCAAATCTTTGTGACGAAATAATGCGTTATCATCTAAAGAAACTTTAGCGTCAACAGCGATAATTTTATTGTCAGAAGTTTTTAAAACCGGGTTGATTTCGAAAAGTGAAGCGTCGATTCCAACATAAGCGTTGTAAAGTGAAGCGATAAATTTTACGAAATCTTTATGAGCAGCTCCCGTTAAACCTAAGTTGAACGCGATCTTTCTCGCCTGAAAACCTTGCAATCCAACTGAAGGATCAACTGTTTCGTTATGAATTAAATGAGGAGTTACTTCTGCAACGTGCTCAATATCCATTCCACCTTCGGTAGAATAAACGATCATATTTTTACCTTGCGCTCTGTCTAAAAGGATCGAAACATAAAACTCTTTGGTTTCAGTTTCTCCTGGATAATAAACATCTTCCGCTACCAAAACGAAGTTCACTTTTTTCCCTTCCGCAGAAGTTTGTGGAGTAACCAACTGCATTCCAATGATGTTTCCAGCATTTTCTTTCAGTTTTTCCATGTTCGGAGAAAACTTAACGCCACCGCCTTTACCACGTCCACCTGCGTGAACCTGTGCTTTAACAACCCAGCCTTCGTTGCCGTTCATTTCAGTCAGTTTTTTCGCTGCTGCTTCTGCTTCTTCCACAGTGTTAGCGATAAAACCTCTTTGGATGTTAACTCCGTATTTTGCCAAAATTTCTTTTGATTGGTACTCGTGAAGATTCATAATATTTTAATTAGATATTTATTTTTTATAAAGATGGACAAATTTAAGAAAATTTGAGAAGATAGGAAGCATATCCTTTCAAATTTTTGAACGCCTCATTAAACGCACAGAATCTTATTTTTCTGACTGTTATTTTGGGCGCACATTTCCGGCTTTCACGGCTCGCTTTTTTTTGCAAGTCATTGTCGTTTAGATTCAAAGCTGGTTTGCAAAAAAAGAGCTCAAACAAACCGCTCAATCCGGGGCGCAATTTGTTTCTCATTTATACTCTCGTCTTTGTTACTTCATTTGCCAGTCAATGTAATTTAATTAATTAGCAATATGCAGAAGAATCTTTTGTTTACAGAAAATAGGTTTAAATTTGAAAAAAAATTGATCTTCAAGTAATTTAATACGATGAAATTTAAAAAACCAAATAAGAAATGGACGATCATCTGGTTCATTTTAGCGCTTATTTTCCTGCTCGCTGTTTTTCCGGTTCCAGCCCAAAAACCGATCAAATATATTGATAGAGAAACCGGACAAGTTCAAATTGAAAATGTGTACGGCGAAAAATGGCTGGATTGGCTGTATCATAATCCTGTCGGCGAAGCTACTTTATGGACCATCGCAAAACGAAAAATAGTGACTTCTCTTTACGGTGATCAAATGGAAAAGCCAGCCTCTGCCGACAAGATCGTGCCGTTTATAGAAGAGTATGATGTTGATATTACTATTGCTCAGAAACAGAACTTCAAAAGTTTCAATGACTTTTTTATTCGGCAGCTTAAACTGGAAGCAAGACCAATCGTTTCAGATTCATTGGCAGTAGCTTCTCCGGCCGATGGTAAAATTTTAGCCTACGAGAACGTTAGCAATTCCGATTTTTATATCAAAGGTTTTCGGTTTAATGTTAACTCATTTTTAGACAATACCGAATTAGCTCAAAAATACAAGGACGGATCCATGATCGTTTTTCGCCTTGCACCACCAGATTATCACCGATATCATTTTCCGGTAAGTGGGACGACCTCATCTTCAAATCTTAAAATCGATGGTGATTACTACTCGGTCAATCCTTTGGCTCTTCGTAAAAAAGCGGAAATTTTTTGGCTTAATAAAAGAGAATATGGTATTATAAAAAGTCCAATTTTCGGCGATGTTGTTATGGTAGAAGTTGGTGCCACAATGGTTGGAAGCATGGTTCAAACCTACTCGGGTACGACGGTAAAAAAAGGGCAAGAAAAAGGATATTTCAAATTTGGCGGTTCTACAGTAGTTCTGTTGTTTGAAAAAGATCAAATTAAAATTGATGCTGATTTATTGACCAATACAGCAAACGGCCTGGAAACGACCATAAAAATGGGTGAACAAATTGCTGTTAAAAAATAAAAGCCGCCTTAGCGATAAGGCGGCTGATAATAATGCAGATCGCAGAATTTAATACATAAAAGTCAAACCTGCTCCAAACCCAAACTCACTATCATAGTTTGTAGATATTGAAACCCATTTTTGCACTATATATTTTAGTCCAAAATCAAATTCTTTATCAGAATTGACGGCAAAACTTCCGCGAATTCTTGGAGAGATCGGAATTCCTTCTCTGCCTAATTCCAAGCGTACTTTCCCATTGTGATCAACGTTAGCATCGGCTGTAACCAAAAATGGTAAAATATACCGAATCCCCGCAATCGCTACATTTTCATTTTGCGGCATTACATTTTGTCCGAACCAGGTTTTTGCCAGGTCGTGGGTTTTCTGAGTTCTGAAACCGACGTAAGGCATTGCCCACTGGTATTTACCGAGAAAGCGTCCAACTTTTACACTTCCTTCATAATGATCAAATTTGTAGTTGCTGTGAAACTCATTAACATTCATCCAACGCGCACCAACCATGGTCATATTTTCAAGATGTAATTTATTAGAAGCCACATCCAACATCGCTTTAGTGCTGATCATCTGATTCGTTTTCAAAAATTTTCTGTAAGCTGCTTCTTTATTTGGTAACTGCGGATTAGGTGCTGAATTTTCATACTCGAAAACTTTTCCCATTCCGCCCATCATGTGATAAAGGATATGACAATGGAAAAACCAGTCACCGTCCTGATTCGCGGCGAACTCGATGGTATTGGTTTCCATGGGCGCCATATCGACCACATTTTTCAGCGGCGAATATTCTCCTTTGGAATTTATCAAACGGAAATCGTGGCCGTGAAGGTGCATCGGATGACGCATCATCGAATTATTATACATCGTAATTCGTACAACCTGACCTTTTTTAATTAAAATTTTGTCACTTTCGGCTACCGTTTTATTATCCAAAGTCCACAGGTAGTTCCGCATATTTCCTTCTAAAGTGAAATTTAATTCTTTGACATTGTCATCAGGCAAGATTGTTTTAAATGGAGATTTCAGCATATTGTAACTCAGTCGTTTGATCGTTTTCGAATCAGACTCATCCATATTATGCATACTGTGATCCATTTTATCATCTTTCATTTTCATATCAGAGTTCATCTCCATTTTGCTGTGATCCATTTTACTGTGATCAACTTCTTTGTCAGCATCCATTTTCATTTCGCCGTGATCCATTTTGCTGTGATCTATTTCCTTGGAATCTTTATTCATGTCCGCTTTCATATCCATCGCTCCGTGATCCATCTTGCTGTGATCCATTTCCATCTCTGAAGATTTCTCCTTCATCCCCATCATTTCATTCATGTGTTTCATGGTCTCCATTCTTTGACTCTCTGGAATTTCGGGATACATCACTTCATTCATGTCCATCATCTGATTTCCCATCGTCATGGTCATCGGTTTCATATCACCGCTCATTTTCATCATGCCATTCATCATTTTCATACCTTCAAAAAGCATTAATTTTGGCAGATTTGGTGCACCAATTTTTTCTCCATCTCCTAAATATAGCGATGCGTGACCTTGCCTATCTTCCGACGTGGCACGAAATTCAAAACTTTTATTTTCGGGGATAGTCACTACAATATCGTAGGTTTCAGAAACGCCAACAATCAATCGGTCAACCTCCACGGGTTCCACTTCGTTCCCGTCATTGCCAATTACAGTGAACTTTCCGCCACCATAATTTAACCAGAAATAAGACGAAGATCCACCATTAACAACGCGCAGATGAACTTTATCACCAGCTTTCAAATTTTTATAATCCGAGGAAATTTGACCATTGATCAGAAAGTTATTGTAGTAAACATCACTCACATCCATGGCTTCCATTCGTTTCCATTCATTCAGAAGTTTGGTGCCGAAATGATCAACTTTCGCCGCTTCGGAATAGCTTTGAACTGTTCCCTTTTTCACTGACCAATAATCTCCCTGATCCATATGCAGACGACGCATAATTTGTTTTGGATTTTCATCCGTCCATTCTCCAAGAAGAACCGGAATATCAGCATCGAATTTTTTGTCGGGCTGACCATCTCTTTTTTGGAAAACCAAAATGCCATTCATTCCAATCTGCTCTTGAGTTCCCTCATGAGAATGGTACCAATAAGTACCATTTTGAGAAATACGGAATTTATACAAATGCGTTTCACCGGGTTTCACTTCTTTCGTAGTCAAGTAGGGAACCCCATCCATTTCATTGGGAAGAATTACGCCGTGCCAGTGAAGACCTGTGTTTTCTTTCAACTGGTTGTGAAGGTAAATTTCTGCCGTGTCGCCTTCTTTAAAATATAAAGTGGGTGCCTGCAATTTTCCATTCGTCGAAATGGCTCTAGCGGGTTTTCCGCTAAAATTAACAAGCGTGTCTTTTACGTACAGATCATAACGAACTGTTTTTCCACCAAAAGAAATTTTTCCGGTAGCCTCGTTTTTTGAATCCGCTTTCTTCTCCATATGCATAGTATGGTCCTGAGAAAATCCCTGAACCGACACGACTAGAAAAAGAAGCGTGCATAATTTTAAAATGTTGGGTATCTTATTTTTCATTCTCTAATCTTTTTATCATTGTTTTCATTTCTTCTATTTCTTTTCTTTGCGCTTTAATGATATCGTCTGCTAGTTTTTTAACTTCAGGATCCTTGATATCTGCACGTTCACTTGTTAGTATGGCGATTGAATGGTGAGGAATCATTCCTTTCATCCAAAGAACATCACCTACGACAGGACTTTGCTCGCGAACCAAACCGAGTGCAGCGAAAAACAAACCTACACTTCCCACTATTATTCCAAGGTTTTTCTGCTTATTTTGATACATTTTTCGCATAAAAAAGAACATGATCAAAGCCATAGCAGAGATCCCAAGACATACCATATAAAATCTGGTCATGCTGAAATAAACATGATCCAGTTCATAGGTATTGAGATACATGGTAATGTACATCGCTACAAATGAGGCAGCAAGCATTAAAACAAATTTGGTATACACGTTACTTTTTGAGTGGTCCATTGAATTTTCCATTATTTTATTTTTAAATTTTAATGTTTTTTAAACGTAATGAATTGCCGATTACTGATACGGAACTGAAACTCATCGCCAGCGCTGCAATCATGGGCGATAAAAGGATTCCAAAAACTGGAAATAAAACGCCAGCTGCAATTGGGATTCCTAATATATTATAACCTAAAGCGAAAAATAAGTTTTGTTTGATATTCTTCATTACGGCATCACTTAGGTTTCTTGCTTTTACAATTCCGTGCAAATCACCTTGTACCAATGTGATCATCCCGCTTTCAATGGCAACATCAGTTCCGGTTCCCATAGCGATTCCGACATCACTTTTGGCTAAGGCAGGAGCATCATTAATTCCGTCTCCTGCCATTGCTACAATTTTCCCGCTTTGCTGAAGTTTTTCTACTTCCTGCAGTTTATTTTCAGGTAACATTCCGGCTTTAAAATGGACAAGATTGAGTTCTTTTGCAACCGCTTGTGCAGTATCATGATTGTCACCCGTAAGCATGATGACATCAATGCCCTTTTCCATTAATTCTTTAATTGCTTTTGCACTGGTTGGTTTTATTTTGTCACCAATAACGACGTATCCGGCAACTTTTCCCTCTACAGATAAGTACGAAACTGTTTTACCCTGCTTCTGAAAATTCTGGGCTTCAGTTTCCATTTCAGAGGTAATTTCAGCCTTCGCATATTCCATCATCTTGGCATTACCCAGATCGATTTTTTTGTCGTTGACTTTCCCTTCAACTCCTTTGCCTGTAACTGCACTAAAATTTTCAGCATTAATAATTTCTATATTTTGTTCTTTTCCATACTTTACAGTAGCATCTGCTAATGGATGTTCACTCATTTTATTCAAAGAAACAATGAATTGTAAAACCTCTTTTTCTGTAAATTGATCTCCGAAAACTCCTATTTTTTCAACGGTTGGTTTTCCCTCCGTGATGGTTCCTGTTTTATCAATGATTAAAGTATCCACCTTATCCATTTTTTCTAAAGCTTCCGCGTTTTTGATAAGCACTCCATTTTGGGCACCTTTACCAACACCGACCATTACAGACATGGGTGTTGCTAATCCTAAAGCACAAGGACAGGCTATAATAAGAACTGCAATCGCATTAACAAAAGCATAAACATAAACCGGTTGTGGACCAAAGATTGCCCATACGATGAAAGTAATAACAGAAATTAGTACAACAATTGGCACAAAATAACCCGAAACGGTATCGGCTAATTTCTGGATTGGGGCACGACTGCGACTGGCGTTATTGACCATTTCCACAATTTGAGACAGTAAAGTGTCTGATCCCACTTTCTCGGCTTTCATTAAAAATGATTGGTTACCATTAATGGTTCCGCTACTTACTTGGTCGTCTATTGATTTGGTTACAGGAATCGGTTCACCCGTGATCATCGACTCATCCACCGAAGTTTCACCCTCTGTAATGGCACCATCCACGGGAATTTTTTCACCCGGTTTTACCCGAAGGATGTCACCTAAAACTATTTGTTCAATGGTCACTTCTTCTTCAACTCCGTCTTTAACTCTAATGGCACGGTTCGGTGCGAGTTTTAATAATTCTTTAACTGCAGAATTTGTTTTGCTGTGTGCTCTTGCTTCTAATACCTGTCCCAGTAAAACTAACGTCAAAATCACCGTGGCTGCCTCAAAATAAACGTGAACTGCTCCAGTATGCGATTTAAATTGCTGCGGGAAAATATCCGGGAAAAACATTCCAAAAACACTAAAAAGGAAAGCGGCTCCAGCGCCAATTCCAATCAATGTAAACATATTAAGATTCCAGGTCTTGATACTTTTATAAGCACGTTCAAAAAACATCCAGGTTGCATAAAACACAACTGGAATGGACAAAGCAAACTGAACCCAGTTCCAGTATTTTTGCTCCATCAACTTGTACAAAGGATTGTTTGGAATCATTTCACTCATTGCCATTAAAAAAATGGGTAAAGTAAAAATACTGGCAATCCATAATTTCTTCAGTAATTTTTTATAGGTCTTTTCTTCCGCAGAAATATCAGGTTGCATCGGTACCAGATCCATCCCACAAATAGGACATGCTCCAGGTTCATCCCTGATAATTTCGGGATGCATTGGACAAGTCCATTGTTCCGAATTCGAACTGCTTACTTTTTGTTCTTCTACCAGATCCATTCCGCAGACCGGACAATCGCCCGCTTTGTCGTACGTTTTCTCACCTTCGCAGTGCATTGGGCAGTAGAAAGTTCCGTTTCCTTTTACTTTCGGTTTTTCTTGTTTCGGTTCAATATGGTGATGTTCACCGGGATTATGAATGGTATATTGATCACCATCTTTTTTCAGAGCTTCCTGAAATTTTTCGAGGGGAATATGAGAACCCATTTCGATACTTGCTTCTGCTTTTTCTAAATCTACAGAAACGCTTGAAACTCCTTCTATATTAGAGAGTGTTTTTTCTACATGACCCCGACAACCGCCACAAGTCATTCCATGGATATGATAAATGTGTTTCATTGAAAAATGTTTAAATTAATTGCTCGTGAAAGAAATCCTTAAACCCTTCTGACCAACAATGAGAAATTTATATTTCTTTGATTGTTGGACTCAGAAAAGGTTGTTGAAATTTTGAACATGAACTAACTATTCAACTTTACAATAATCTGAAAATCAGTACATGCATCCTTAAAGTAGTTTACTTTATTTCAGATTTCACACTGCCACACGTCAACATGGATTTTCCGTAATAAGGATTTTTGACGGCTTTTTCGGCGCTCAACCAGCTTGCATCTGCCATTGGGCAGTACTGAACAAAAACGGTATCGTCCGCAAGTTTAAAATTTTTCGTGAGTGCAATCATATTTTTAGAAAGACCATTGAATGATTCTCTCTGCGTTTCAATACTTCTGCTATCTGCGATCGTACTTGCTCCTTTTCTCAAGACATCTAGATTGCCTTCCGATAAAACCTTGTAATCAACCATTGAGGCTGATTTAACAAAAGCATTGGCTGCTTTAGAAGCGTCATCAGAATTATCTGAGACCAAGGCTGTTTTAATATTCAGGTAGTTTTGATACAGTTTTGAAATCGAAGCATCGTTCTTTTGAGCCGACAGGTTTAGAATTGAAAATACAGAGAATAGGGTTGTGAAAATTAACTTTTTCATTGTAATAAATTTTAGATTGTTTTAAAATAGAGTAAGTCCAAAAAAATATTTGGACACAGTTGAGCATCATTCTTCAAGTGAAAAACGATGGATCGATTCTAAATTCTAAAATTACAATAAGAAATAAAGAGAGGAAGTTCTGCTTTGTCGGGTGGCGCGTTAACCTGTACAGAAAATTGATTCCGTTCTACAATAGGCATCAAAAACTCCGCGTAGATAACTTCAGGAACAATTGCTACTAAAGGAGCGTTATTTATAAATGAAATATCGGCTTTCTGAGCAACGTCAGTTTTCAAGATCTTAATTTCACTCTTACAACAATCCTTTTCTTTTTTGGTTCCACACATTTCACATGTTTTAGAGGAAGAAGTGGAAGAAACAAAAATTTGATCCAGACAATAATGCACGTTATAGACCATCCCGGATGAAAATCCGAAATAGAAGAACGTAAACATTATGGCCAGATACTTTTTCAATTGATTGATATTGAGTACAAAAATACAAATTTAGAATTAAAAAAAACTTTAGCAATTATTTATTAATCTTATGAGTATGATATTTAATAATATATCCAAAGCGAATTGATAGAGCAATAATTACACCGAACTAAGGGATTATCTCATGAGATTGAGAAATTAATTGAAATCATCATTCAGCGCTCATGATTTTCGAAATTATCCAGAATATATTTTCTGCCGTAATATTTGAAACCATCAACACCTGTGATAAAAATATAGCGTGGACTGAAATCAATATAAAACAAAAAGAATTAGACCATCCTATGAATCTATTGTACACAGGAACCAAAGATCAAGGTGGAGATTTTTCGGAATAAAATATTCGTCCTCCATTTCTCAACTAACTTTCAGTGGGACAAACATCGTATTACTTTTTGAAAGCAATATAAATGAGGTCTTGTCTTTCAAAAGTTCTGTTTAATTAAAAACATTAACCGCGAGAATCACGATCGCAACACCAATAACCATGGAAATTTTCCCCAGGAGCTCTATCCGCTTTAGAGTTGCAAGGTCTTGATTTTGATAATTATTCCGGGCTCCGAGGTTGATAAGAATGATCAATACCACCAAAACAACAAATAATACCAGTTTCGCAATTAAAAGTGGCAAGGTCAAAATGACGGGCCAATAGGGAATGATGAGATAGATTCCAGAACCAAGTAGCACAACGGTCCCCACCGTTCCCATAAGACTTAAACCTTTCGTTTGAGTTTTGAATGTCTCGGCTTCGGCTAGTGTTAATTTAGATAAAGTAGGTCCTAAAAACATATGCGCAAAACTGGTTCCTACGCCCATGGCCAAACCAATAAAGTGAAGAATTAACATCGTTTCTTTCATTTCTAAAATTTAATTTTATTTTTTGTAAGTTTAAATAATTTACTAATTAACTTGAATTATTTCTGGGCAGAAATTCGACTTTAATGAATTGAGCGTAAAAAATAAAAGGATCAGTAAAAACTTACCAATCCTTTTATTTAAAAAATCCAAGAGATTACAAATCTCTAAAAATTATTTTACATTGAATTTCCCTTTCATCATAGAATAATGTCCTGGGAATGAACAAAGGAAATCATACGTTCCTTTTTCTGGCGCCTGGAAAGTTATTGTGTCACTTTCTCCACCACCAAGTAGTTTGGTATGTGCGATAATTTCGCTTGTGTCAGCTGGAATATATCCATCTTTCTGAGCTTTCGCTGCTTCTGCCTCGAATTTTTCGAGATCAGTACCATTTTTCAATAGTACAAAGTTATGCCCCATTGAAGCCATAGGCATTGTACCGGTATGGTTCAGCGTTAGAACAACAGTTTGTCCTTCATAAACATCAATTTCTGAAAGGTCGTACTGCATCTTATCATTACCATTTAAAGTGATTTTGATGGTGTCTTGCTTGGCAACATCAGGAGTGACAGCTTCAGTTTCAACCGGAGTATCTACTACCACTTCTTTTTCAGTTTTGTTACACGAAACTAAAAGAGTTCCCGTGATTGTTAGCAACATGAAAGCTGATTTGATTTTAGAATAGATCATATTAAATTATTTTTAACAAATATAGATATTTAATATGAATAAAGCAAGTGTGAATTTAACGTTGTCAAAAAAGATAGAGTAAGCCACATTAACAACAGGTCTGCTGCATATTATTTTTCATAATTGTAGTGGATAAGATAATTACATAAACATTATTTATTTCATTGAAAGAAGGCAGTTTACTTCTACAAGTGGTTATTTCTAGCAACCTAATTGTAATATATCAAACTTAGCGATTATAATTTTAATTCATTAAAGCTGAAACTAATCTTAGATAGTAGAAGCGCTTATTTACTTTCAATATAAATTACAATTTAACCGTTGCGTTTTTCTCATAAAACGTTGTAGCGATTCCCGCTAAAATAATTACACTGCCAATCATCTGAACACTGGTGATCTTTTCATTAACAAAGATAGCTGCCAAGATGGTAGCGAATATAGCTTGACTCAATAAACTTAACGAAACTCTGGTTGCCCGCATTTTTTGTGTGGAATAACTGATCAATAACCAGGCGATCAACTGACAAACAATTCCCTGAACAAAAAGGGAGATCCAGGCTTTATTTGAGAATCCAAAAAACTGTTCTCCGAAAGCGACATTGATGATTAAAAGAAAAATAGTACTAAAAATCATGCTGTATGTGATAAAAGTAATGACTTCTAATTTTTCTAAAACCGATTTGCTCACCAAGATATACAGGGCATAAAGAACTCCGGACAATACTCCCAGAAAGAAAGCAAAATCCAGCTGTAAGTTTAGAATCGTGTCGACTCCTACAAAAACCGTCATACCAATTAGAGCGATCAACGTCCCGAGCCAAAAACTTTTTCGTGGACGAAAACTTAGAAACAATAGCGAGAAAACACCTACCCAAATAGGAGACAGATTGGTGAGCAATGTTGCCTGCGTAGCCGAAGAATTCTGAATTGAAATATTCCAAACTGCGATATCAGACGCAAATAAAATACCGCAAACCATCATTGGCAGAAGCATTTTAATATTTTCCAGTTTGAGTTTTTCCTTGTAAAGTGCAAAAGGCAAAATGATCACAGTCGCAATCGCCATTCGATAAAAAGCAGAGATTAATCCGGACGTCAAATTCATCCGGACAATGACTGGAAAAATTGAAATACAAAGGATTCCAATCAATAAAGCAATTCTTGGTTTGGTCAACATCTGCAAGGTTGTGGATTCATTAAAATTATTCAGACCGAACTCAGTGCGTGGCTGTTTTCGAAAAGAAATTCATCACCAGCACCCCAGAAACAATCAAGGCAATTCCGACCATTGCCGCTAAATCTAGCTTTTCTTTAAAAATAAAAACTGAAATTAAGGCCGTTAAAACAATTCCTAAACCACCCCAAATTGCATAGGCGAACCCGAGATTAATCGTTTTCAGCGACAGGGAGAAAAAGTAAAAGCAAATTCCATAAGATATAACAACAATTGCACTTGGAATCGCCTTCGAAAAACCATCAGAAACTTTCAGGAAACTTGAACCTACGACTTCAAACAGTATTGCCAAGGCCAGAAATAAGTATTTCATTTTTTTGAAGATTAAAACTTTATTTAAAAATGGTAAGATGTAACTCAATTATATATTAAAAATAGAAATATCCTAATATTTCCTGCCGACGTCTTTACAAATTTCCAAATATTCAGAAGGCATTTTCGAGAAATAATTATTCTCAAAATATTCATCAGAATGCGGAATATACATGCTGTAATTTTTACCCAACGGAATAATTGGGATGAAAAATAAGGTAATATAGTTTTTAAACACTTTAATTTCTGAATTCACCATAAAACCATTTTTATTGATCTTTCTGGTTTCCTTACCCACTAACTTTTTGGTATTTCCGGCGATGAAAAACATTTAAAAAAAAAATTTATTTACCTTCTTTAAAAGAAGAGGCGATTTTTCTGAACTCTGCCAAATTCTTGTCTTTGTCTTTTGCAGCACACCAGGAAATAATCTGATAATAATGATTAACCGTTTCTACAATGGTCACATTATAAAAAAGCTTAGTGGTAAGACCGGATTCCTCATCGACAAATGATCCTTCAATCGTTGACTCTACGGCATTATGACCATTCACCTTTATTTCCTTGGGACTGACATATTTCAAAGAAGCATCATCAATTAAACCGTCTTTTATCGTTTTAGAATAATATGTTCCGGCTTCTACAAGATCGGTAAATGCCAATTGATAAAAGGTAAGATGATCTTTTTCAGTCTGAATGACAATTGAATATTTTTCATTGACAGGACTAGAAAACTGTGCGGGGGCAACGTCATTTAAATCATAACTTTTAACATACCCAGCTGGATACGAAATCTTAAAAGGTTCGCCAAAGTTATATTCCTGCATTTGTTGCGCTGAAAAAATACTGCAAATAAGCATTGCCACAAAAAGTAGCGTTTTTGATTTCATTATCGAACTTCGTTTTTAATGAAATAAAAGATAAGCATTGCCCAAGAGACAATCATCAACAGACCACCAAGTGGCGTGATCGGTCCAATAAATTTGGATGGAATTGCTGCGACTTCACTGAACGCCAATAGATAAATACTTACCGAAAAGATAAAAGTTCCTGCAATCATTAAAATGGAGATCCATTTTTCAGCAGGTGATTCAAATTTTAAAATATACCCAACGATCAATAAGAATAAGGCAGAATACATTTGATATTTCACTCCAGTTTCAAAACTTGCCAATTTATCAACTGAAATCACTTTCTTTAAAGCATGCGCTCCAAACGCTCCTAAAATTACAGATACCAATCCGTAAACGGCTCCGATAATTAATGTTGTATTTTTCATTTTATAATTTTCCTGTTTGATAAGCGATTAATAATTTTCCGATAATGGATAAAATTCCGATGGCGATAAACATCCACGAAAATTTCTTAGATTTTTCAAATCCGGGATCTTTGGTGACTTTTAGAAAAATCCCAAAGCCCAAAATTAAAAGTCCGAGAAAGAGTTGAAACATATTTATTTATTTCTCATTAAATTAAACTCAGAAATCACTTCATGATGCGACACGGTCTTATCTTTAAAATAAGTAACGAAATGATTTTTCTCTTCTTCCGTCGCTCCTAACTGATTCAAAATATTGAATAAGTGCATTTTCATATGACCTTTCTGAATTCCGGTCGTGACTAAAGAACGCAATGCTCCAAAATTTTGAGCCAGACCAGAAACAGCCAAAATACTCATCAGTTCTTGCGCAGAAGGCTTCCCTAATAATGCCAGTGAAAATTTCACGAGCGGATGAAGATTGGTTAAACCACCTACCACACCGACAGAAATTGGTAAGTCGATCCAGAATCTAAAAATTCCATTATCGATCGTACAATGGGTTAAACTCGAATACTTCCCATCTTTCGCCGCATAAGCATGAGCACAAGCCGCAGTCGCACGGAAATCGTTTCCCGTTGCAATTACGACTGCATCTACTCCATTCATGATCCCTTTATTATGCGTGGTTGCACGGTAAGGTTCAATTTCTGCAATGGTCACGGCACGTTTAAATTTGGTCGCAAATTCCTCATTAGAAATTCCGCTATCGTCTTTCAGATCTTCAATTTTACACGAAACTTCGGCTCTAACGATACAGTCTGGTGTAAAGTTCGATAGAATATTCATCACAATTTGCAAAGAATCCTTTTCTTCCTGAGTAAAGCTTTCCTCTTTTTCAACTTCTTCTTTTAATGTTTTTCCGAACTGTTCTAAACAGGAATTAATGAAGTTGGCACCCATCGAATCAACAGTATCAAAACTTGCTTTCAGTTGAAAATAATTTTCTAACTCGGCAGATTTATCGATCAAATGGATATTCAAAATTCCACCACCACGATTCCGCATATTTTTGGTGATATCTTCAGTCGCTTCAAATAATCTTTTCTTTAATTTAAAGTTGAAAAAGTGTAATATTTTATGCGGTTCAACATCTAAAATGAAATGGGTGTGACCTAATTTTTTGGTGTTAATAATCGTTGTTTTAAAACCACCTTTGTCAATCCAGAATTTTGCAGCTTTTGAAGCGGCTGCCACGACTGAACTTTCCTCCACCGCCATTGGCAACGCCAATAATTTCCCATCAATTAGAAAATTAGGTGCAATCCCATAAGGCATATAGAAATTAGAAATCGTGTTTTCTGAGAACTCTTCGTGTAGTTTTTGCAAAGTGTGATCGCCGTTCCAATATTGCTGAAGAACCTGTTCATAAGTGCGGTCTTCATTCAAATATTCTTTAATAAGCCAATCTATTTTTCTTTGCTTTGAGAGCTTAGAAAAACCTTCAACCGGTTGGTGATTCATAAAAATAAAATTTTGAATTTCAAAGATAGGAAATTAGGTTGGATGTTTAGTGATGGATGTTGGGTCTTGAAAGCTTCTTTAGAGGAAATTTAATTATATTTAAAGATGAAAAAAGCATTCCTTTTATCCTTCCTATTTCTACTTTTAAATTGTGAAAAAAGTGGCACTGCTTCACCGAAAAAAACCGTTGAGGAAATTCCCGAAGAAACCACAACACACTCTACTTTAAAAATAAATAAAGACCAGAGCACGATTAAAGGACGATTTCCAGCTCCAGAAGGTTATGCTTATATGAATGTACACCAAAACTCCTTTGAAGAATACATTGAAAACTTTCCACTTAAAAAATACGGTTCACCGATTCTGAAATATGACGGAACTGAAATTGGAACTCAACATCTTCACGAAGCGATTTTTGATATTGATACCGGCACAAAAGATTTGCAACAATGCGCAGATGCCATTATTCGATTGCGAGCAGAACATTTGTTTAAAATGAAAAAGTTCGATGACATTAAATTCCATTTTACAAGTGGAGATTTAATGACGTGGAATGATTATAAAAACGGAACTCGTGCTTTTGTCAATGGAAATTCAGTCCAATTTAAAAAGACCGAAAACTTTGATGATTCTTATGAAAACTTTCGAAAATATTTAGATTTAATTTTCACTTACGCGGGAACGATTTCTTTAAACAAAGAAACTAAACCTGTTTTGAAAACCAGTGACTTAAAAGTTGGAGACATTCTGATTACCGCGGGTAGTCCAGGACATATTGTTTTTATCGCCGGAGTTTCGGAAAATCAAAATGGAGAAAAATTGTTTTTACTAGCCGAAGGTTTTACGCCCGCTCAATCGATTCATATTTTGAAAAACCCTTTTGATCCCAAGATTTCGCCATGGTATGAATTGGATGTGAATTCTCCTGAAACGAAAACAGCGAGATATTTCTTTGAACCGACTAATTTTAGAAGTTTTTAATCATTGACCTTAGTAATTTCCGCCCAATTATTTTCAGCAATAAAAAACCGTGTCAAGGTTTAGAACCTTGACACGGTTAAATGTGGATTGCGTAATTTATATTTTCGGTTACCCTTCTAATTGTGTACCCAAATATTCCCATTCCTGCAAAGCTAAATCTAAATCTGCCTTTTTTGTATTGTACAATTCTAGAGTCTCTTCAGATGGATTTTCAGTCGTAAAAGTTTTTTCCATTTCTTCGATTTTTAATTCGAGTTCAGAAATTTTCTCTTCAACTTTCTTGATTTTATTTTGAATGTTTTTTTCTTCTTTACTGACGATCACCTGTTTTTTCTCAACCGGCTTTTCAACTACTTTCGCTGGAGCTGGTTCGCTGCGTAATTCCTGTAATTTCGATTTCTCAGCAGAAATTTCACGAATACTTTCTTTCTGACGGAACTCTAAGTAATCATTAACATCACCCAGGAATTCTTTCATTCTTCCATCACGGAATTCAAAAATCTTATCGCTCAAACCTTGTAAAAATTCACGGTCGTGAGAAATAACGATTAGAGTTCCTTCAAACTTCTGTAAAGCCAGTTTGATAATTTCTTTCGACTGAATATCCAAGTGATTCGTTGGTTCATCCATAATCAACGTGTTGAACGGACGCAATAATAATTTACACAAAGCCAAACGGTTACGTTCACCACCCGAAAGCACTTTTGTTTTCTTGGTAACATCATCACCTTGAAAAAGGAAACTTCCCAATAAGTCACGAACTCTCGGACGGGTTTCTTCGGTTGCCGCATCTTCAGCTTCCTCTAAAACGGTTTTGTTCGGTGTTAAAACTTCCTCTTGATTTTGAGCGAAATAGCCAATATTTACGTTATGTCCAAGATTCCATTCTCCGGAATAATCCTTAATTTCTCCTGAAAGAATTTTTGCGATGGTTGTTTTCCCCTGACCATTTTGGCCTAATAAAGCGATACGCTGTCCACGTTCGATGAAGAAATCAACCTCATCAAAAACCTGTTTATTACCATATGCTTTTCCTAGGTTCTTCGCTTCGAAAATTACTTTTCCTGGAGTTACCGCTGGTTGAAAACGAATATTAAATTTGGAAACATCGTCAGTATCAACTTCAATTCTTTCGAGTTTATCTAATTTTTTAATCAAAGATTGCGCGAAAGAAGATTTGGTTGCAGAAGCACGGAAACGGTTGATATTATCTTCCATCTGCTTGATCTCGACATCCTGATTTTTCTTGGCCTGGATCTGTTTTTCCTTACGCTCTTTACTTAATTCTAAATATTTGGTATAGTTGGCTTTGTAATCGTCAACCTTCTTATTATTAATATCAAAAGTTCTGTTACAAACTGAGGTCATAAATTGCTTATCGTGACTCACCAACACAATTGCACCAGGATATTCTTTTAAAAATGATTCAAGCCAAATGATGGATTCCATATCCAAGTGATTGGTTGGCTCATCGAGTAACATCAAATCGTTTTTCTGCAAAAGGAGTTTCGCCAATTCGATTCTCATTCTCCAACCACCAGAAAATTCATCGGTGATCTTATGAAAATCATCAGCTTTAAAACCTAATCCCAATAAGACTTTCTCGACATCACCTTCTAGATTATAAGCATCGTAATGCATCAAAAGATCATTCAATTCCGTCATTCTATGAATCAAATTTTCATAGTAATCACTCTCATAATCAGTTCTGGTAACCATCTGATGATTCACGTCTTCCAATTCGTCCTTCATCTTGTTGATTGCTTCAAAGGCTTGAAGGGTTTCATTCCAAACGGTACGACCTTTTACAAAATCTAAATCCTGCTTTAGAAAACCTATGGTCACGACTCCTTCCTGAACAATACTGCCTTCGTAGAAATTAATTTCACCCGTAAGCATCTTTAACAAAGTAGATTTACCCGCTCCATTTTTACCCACCAAACCGATTTTATCATCTTTTTTGATGGTGAAATTTACATTTTGAAAAAGGTAATTTCCAGAGTGATGAAGACCTAAACTTTGAACAGAAATCATATTTTTGAGTGCTAATTATTGAGTGAATTTTCGAGGTGCAAAAGTAGTGAAACTAATTGAATTACAGACTATCTTGTGGCTAGAATCGCTCAGATCATCATGCAGACTTATAATGAGGTATGCTTTTAAAAACCAACTACTTACTTAATTCTATTCCGATCTATATAAAAGATGACCTTATTCGACAGGAAAATCGATTTCAAATCCGACTCCTCTAATTGACTGAATTTTTATCTGCTCATCATGTCGAAAGTACTTTCTGATTCTGCTGATAAAAACATCCAGACTTCTGCCGGTAAAATAATCGTTGGTTTCCCACAAATTATCTAAAATATCATCGCGTTTAATGGTTTGCTTATTTTGCTTCAAAAGATAAAGTAAAAGATCTTTCTCGCGAATGGTTAACCGCACCTTTTCATTGGAATGAGTCAGCAAAAGTTTTTCTGAATCTAAAGTATACTCCCCGATTTTGAAGTTAGTTTCTAAAGTTGGAGAAATTACCCTTTTCAAAATATTTTTGATTCGAAGAATGAGTTCCTCAGGATTGCAAGGTTTGGCAATGTAATCGTCAGCTCCAATTTTAAGACCAGTTAATCGGTCTATTTTCTGATTTTTGGCCGATAGGAAAAGCAAAGGAAAATCAGGTTTCTCTTTCAAAATAATTTTGGCCAAAGAAAAGCCATCGATATTCGGCATCATAATATCTAAAATGCCAATATTAAAACAGAAATTAGATTTTAAAATTTCCAACACCTCTTCTGGATTTTGAAACCAAAGAACTTCAAAATCACTTAATTCCAGATAGTGCTTTAGAATAAGTCCAAAATCTGCATCGTCTTCTACCAAGAGAATTTTAGTTTTCATACGGCAGATTTATTTTAAAAGTGGCTCCTTCTTTCGGCTGACTCACTACGGATATCGTCCCATTATTTTTTTTAATGATTTCTTGGACGAAATAAAGTCCAAGTCCAAGACCTTTGATATTATGAATATTATTGGATTGTATTCTGTAAAACTTTTCGAAAATATTTTTGAATTCTTTCTTTTCGATTCCTTGACCATTGTCAGAAACTTCTATATCTAAATTTACTTGCGTTTGATCGATGTTGATTTCAATAATCGACCCGCCATATTTGACACTGTTTTCGCAAAGATTTTTCAAAACGGTTTCTATCGAATTTTTATCAAAAGGAAGTTCATGCGACGTATTATTTTTAAGAGTAAATTGAATAGATGGATTCACAAATGCTAAATCCTGAATAACAAAATCCCAATCTTCAGGTTTTATTTTAATCATTTCTCCATCACTTTCATTATGATGCAACTGAAACATTAGACTTTCTAAACGGGAAACCTGTCTTTCAATCAAAGGAAGCGTGTTAGGATTCCAATCTTTTCTTAAAGTTTTGGTCGCAATTTTCAACGTTGCAATGGGTGTTTTGAATTCATGTGAAATATTATCAACGATCGTATGCAAGATCTCGACTTGCTTTTGTTGTTTGATTAAATTTTTAATAGTAAAAAAATACAAGAGTAAAACGCCAAACAGAAGAGCAACACAGCAAAATATCAGCACGATCAATTCTTTAAAAATAATACTTTTAATGTTCAGAATTTCGAAACTCGTTTTGCTTTTCACCAGGAAAACATTGTTTCTGGGAATGTCTTTTTCCTTCTCCGAGACAAAACTTGAAGACGTTTCCCAAGTTCCTGTATTTAAAATCCCGGGGTTTTTCACTTTGTTTTTGGTCTCATAAAGAACGACGGGCTTTTCAATCAGGTGAATATTATCGGGCACGAAAAGAATTGACGAAAACTCAATTTTGGCAGCTACCTGATATTTTTCTTTAGCAAATTGCTGATCAACAAACTGACTCACGTATTTTTCATTAACCTTTCTGTTCTCTTCAAACGCATTTAGAAATTGCGTCTTGGTAATTTCATTGTTTTTGAATTCAATAAAACTTTGTTGTAACGAATCATTGGTGATGGTAGTAATCCCTCCTTGGTTTTCTAAACGATCTGTAAAGTTGCTTAATTGATCATAAACTGTTCTATAAATCTCTCTTTCCTTTAATTCATAAGTCTTGACTAGAAAAAAGCCTTGAATCCCTATTAACAGAAGAAATAAGATTGTAAAAGCGGCCACAAGATTTTTACTTTTCGAAATCATAGTAACAAAGATAAATGAATAATGGCTTCCCAATGAACATTAACTCATCATTAACCTTCCGTTAACCGAAATTCTCAGCGACATCAAAGACCTTTGTCTCAATACTTTATAAAACATAATTCTCCTTAATCAAAAACTTATGATCATGTATAAATTCTTGCTTTTGTTATTCTTCCCGCTGATGTTATTTTCTCAAAAACAGAAAATCGAGGGAACGGTTGTTAATATTCAGAATGAAAAACTTCCTCTTGTGACTATTGAAGTTTACGATTCTCAAAACACTTTAATTAAAAAATTGATGACTGGAGAAAATGGTGATTTTTCTATCGACGGTATTTCTGAAACTTCGATTAAATTAATATTTAATGATTTAGAATACAACCAGCTTGAAGAAACGATCGACTTGGTCAAATATAACAAACCACTCACGATCATGCTCAAAAAAAACATTAAAGATATTGAGGAAGTCGTTATGATCAAACAAAAACCTGTAGTGACAAGAAAAATCGACCGTTTGTCATTTAATGTAGAGAACAGTAATATCTCGACATTAAACGCTTGGGAAATTTTAAAAAAAACTCCTGGAGTAACTTCCAGCAATGATGTCTTGTCGATCAAGGGAAGTCAAAGTATTTTGGTAACCATTAATGATAAAAAAGCAATGTTGACAGGTGATGAGTTAAAAAGTCTTTTAGAAAACACCCAGGGCGAAGAGATCAAATCTGTGGAAGTCATTACCAATACACCCGCAAAATATGAAGCGTCAGGAAGTGCAGTGCTCAATATCATGATGAAGAAGAATACGATTGAAGGTTACCGCGGAATCATTTCTTCGAAATACGTTCAAAGTCAATATGCAAAAGGAGTGGCGGGAATTTCTCAATATTACAAAAAAGATAAACTTTCGTTGATGGCAAGTTACTATTTGGGTGCTGGAACTTATTACCGAGAGGGAACAGATTACGTGAATTATGTAGAAGATCAGACGCGCTGGATAAGTATTATGGACCGGAAAGATCAAAATAAAAGTCAGAATACCGTCAACTTTAATATTGACTATGAAATTGACAGCCTCACCAATTTAAGCCTCAACTACGCGGGATCGTTCAGTCCAAAATCGTTTGGAACTTATAACGTGCCCACTTTAATTTATAATAATCAAAACAATGTAGAATCGAAATACACCACCATTAATGATCATTATTCACGCTCAATCAATAATGTTCTGAGTTTTCAAGTCGATCGGAAATTAAGTGAAAAAAGTAACATCAGCTGGATCAATTATTTCGCCGGAAATAATGCTAAGAAATATCAAAATGTGCTCACTTATTTAGATTTTGTGAATCAGGATCCTGAGGAAAATAATTTTATAACCCATAATAAAAGTGATGTTCAACTGTATTCAACCCACGCAGATTATCAATGGAAAAATGAAAAATGGGAAATTGAATCGGGTGTAAAATATAGTTTAGTAAAAACCAATAGCGTTCTTCAATTTTCCGAAAGTGAAAATGGAGCACTTCAATACCGGCCTGATAAAAGCAATGTCTTTGATTATCACGAGCATAACTTTGGCCTCTATTCTTCACTTGCTTATAATCCAGGAAAATGGAACTTTAAAGCAGGATTGCGTGCAGAAAAAACAGATCTTGAAGGGATTGTTTCCGAACCTTATGAAGTCAATAAAAATAATTACTGGAAACTGTTTCCAACTTTGTATGCACAATACACCACCACGAATAATCATCAATTTGGAATGTCTTACGGTAAACGAATCAGCAGACCTTCTTATTCCTGGTTAAATCCCGCAAAGTCCTACTATAATCTGTTTTCCTATTTCCAGGGTGATCCGAAACTGAAAGCGACGATGATTCATAACCTCAACTTTAATTATACTTACAAAGACTGGAATCTGGATTTTTATTATCGAAAAGAAATTGATCCTTCCATGGAGATTAGTTTTCAGGAACCAAGTACTAATTCGCTCATCTACCGTTTCACCAATATTGAAAAAGATCAGGCTTATGGTTTGAGTTTATATAAAAACTTTCAAATCAAACCTTGGTGGAGTTTCAGTTTATCAGAAAATTTAGAGCACAATGAAAACTATTTTGTTGGTATAGACTCCATTTTGTATAAAAATAAAGTTTGGAACTGGTCTTCCGATCTTTCCACAAGTTTCACCCTGGATAAGAACAGTGATTGGAAATTAGAAATCGGCCATCAATATAATTCGCCTTCCATACAGGGAACCTTTACCATTTCTGGCTCCTCCTCTACTTATTTGGTGATGAACAGGAAGTTTTTCAGTAAAAAATTAGAAGCAAGTCTTTTCTTTAATGATATTTTTAAAACCTCCCAAGAACAAGTCACTACCAAATATTCAAATCAGGATAACTATTTCCTGGATTATCGTGACACCCAGAATTTCATCATTTCTATAAAATTTAATTTTGGAAATCAAGCGGTAAAAAATGCTAAAACAATTGAAAAAGTGGAGGAGCAGGATCGAATGTAAAGCTGCCTTTTTAAAAATTTAAAAACTCTTTGAAAAGTGGAAATTTAATTTTACAGTTCTTTTTATTTTGGAATTAGAGCATTTAATTATAAAATCCATGTAAGGATTAATTAAATTTTGATCAACAAAAGCTGCTGTACAACCACTTAAAAAAGAATCGTCAGTTTATTGAACTTTTTTACTTTCCTATTTTTTTCATTTGTACATTTTAAGACAAAAAAAAGAATCCACCGATGAAAGTGGATTCTAAAAACACAAATGATGAAAAAAAATTTATTCTTTGCTTTTACAAGCATTGAACGGTGCAAATATTAGCTTTTTTTTTCGCATACCAAAATATTTATGATCTTTTTTTCAGCATACTACCAAAAGTCATGATTTAAAAAAAAGAACCCGCTAATTGCTCAACGGATTCAAAACACAAATGATGAAAAAAAATTTTCAAATGTAAAGTTGCAAATATCTAGCCACCAAATATTTAATTTGAAAATATGGTTAAAACTATTCAGCAGATTTACACTAGACTGCTTTGTACACGTAATTAATTAAATCTGAAAATTAATTTTCTGAATTCATCATATTAAATTAAATTCATTAAATATTGAGTACAAATAGTTAAATTAATTTAAATCAAATATTAAGTGATCAACATTTTAGATATGAATAATACATTTTATAATATCGTAATTAGATTGCATACAAAAATCCACCAAAACAGATCTTCGGTGGATTTTCTTTAGTTGGTTATTATTGATCAGTCGGTCGGAAAACCAATCCGCTCTCATCAAAATAATCTAACGTAATTCTATCGCCGTCATTTACATGTCCGGCCAGTATTTCTTTGGACAATTTGTTTAGAACCTCTTGTTGTAAAACCCGTTTTAAAGGTCTCGCTCCAAAACTTGGATCATAACCTCTGTTGGTAATATACGTGAGTGCATCTTCGGTCGCCGTCATTATGATTCCACGTTTTGCTAACATATCATTGAATCCTCTGAGTTGATAATTAACAATTTTACCAATTTCTTTTTTATTCAAAGGTTGAAAGAGGACGGTTTCATCAATTCTATTTAAAAACTCTGGTCTTAAAGTTTGTTTCAGCAAAGTGAAAACTTCTTCTTTCGTTTTGTCTACGATTTCTGTCACATTCTCGTCGGTAATCTTTTCAAAGTTTTCCTGAATAATATGAGAACCTAAATTAGAAGTCATAATGATAATTGAATTTTTGAAATTCACGACTCTTCCTTTATTATCTGTTAGTCGACCATCATCTAAAACTTGCAATAAAGTATTGAAAACATCAGGATGCGCTTTTTCAATTTCATCTAAAAGTACGACTGAATAAGGTCTTCTTCTCACCGCTTCCGTTAGTTGACCACCTTCATCATAACCGACATATCCTGGAGGCGCACCAACCAAACGCGACACCGAATGTCTTTCCTGGTATTCACTCATATCAATTCGGGTCATATTATTTTCATCATCGAAGAGATATTCTGCCAACGCTTTTGCTAATTCCGTTTTTCCAACACCTGTGGTTCCGAGGAACAAGAAACTGCCGATTGGTTTTTTCTCGTCACTTAATCCGGCCCGATTTCTTCTGATGGCATCTGCAACCGCTTCGATCGCTTCTTCCTGACCAACGACTCTTTTGTGAAGTTCGTCTTCTAAATGCAATAACTTTTCTCTTTCAGACTGAATTAATTTAGTCACGGGAATTCCCGTCCATTTTGAAATGACTTCAGAAATCATTTCAGCGGTGACCTCTTCTTTAATTAATTCATTTTGATGGTTTTGCATTTCTAATTCTAACTTCTGCAAATCATCTTCTTTCTCCTTAATTTTACCGTACTGAATCTCAGCAACCTTCGCATAATCTCCAATTCTAGAGGCGCGCTCAGCTTCTAATTTCAGGGCTTCAATATCTTTTTTGATAGAGGTAAGATCTTCAGATTTTTGTTTTTCTTTCAACCATTTCGCATTGATCTCATTTCTCTGTTCACCAACTTTAGAAATATCTTCTTTCAAATGTTGAACTTTAATATCATTTCCTTCTCTTGAAATGGCTGCCAATTCAATTTCCATCTGCATTAATCTTCGATCCAAAACATCAAGCTCTTCAGGTTTTGAATTGATTTCCATTCTTAACTTAGCGGATGCTTCATCAATCAAATCGATCGCTTTATCCGGTAAAAAACGGTCAGAAATATACCGTTGCGATTGTTCTACCGCCGCGATAATTGCTTCATCTTTGATGCGAACTTTGTGGTGTGCTTCATATTTATCTTTAATTCCACGCAAAATAGAAATGGCGGATTCAGTATCCGGCTCTTCAACCATCACTTTCTGAAAACGTCTTTCTAAAGCTTTATCTTTTTCAAAATATTTTTGATATTCATTTAAAGTGGTTGCTCCAATTGCTCTAAGCTCTCCTCTCGCCAAAGCTGGTTTTAAAATATTTGCAGCATCCATCGCACCGTCTCCGCCGCCAGCACCAACTAGAGTATGAATCTCATCGATGAATAAGATGATTTGTCCATCAGACTTAGTGACTTCATTGATGACAGATTTCAGTCTTTCCTCAAATTCACCTTTGTATTTTGCACCAGCGATCAGAGCGCCCATATCTAAAGAATACAAAGTTTTATCCTGCAAGTTTTCGGGAATATCGCCGGAAATAATTCGATGTGCGATTCCTTCTGCAATCGCAGTTTTACCTACGCCAGGTTCACCGATTAAGATTGGATTATTTTTCGTTCTTCTGGAAAGAATTTGTAAAACTCTTCGGATTTCTTCATCTCGTCCAATTACGGGATCGAGTTTCCCTTCCGCGGCGAGTTCATTAAAATTCTTGGCGTATTTATTCAAACTCTGGTATGTTTCCTCCGAACTTGCAGAGGTAGCCTTCGACCCTTTTCGCAATTCTTTGATGGCCATTTCTAAACCATTTTTGGTAATGCCCATATCTTTGAGCATTTTGGAAACGTCGGAATTTACATCAAAAAGAGAAAGCCAAAGATGTTCGATGGTGACGAATTCATCCTCCATTTTCTTAGCTACATTTGGTGCATCGAGCAATACTTTATTTGCAGTTTGCGATAGATACACATTACCACCTTCTACTTTTGGAAGCTTCTCGATATTTTCGCGGTTTCTTTCTCTAACTAAAGTTAATTCCGCTTCTGATTTCTTCAATAAGAAGTCAGATATATTTTCATCGATCTGGAAAATGCCTTCCAACAAATGTTGTGGTTCAATACTTTGATTACCAAACTCCATCGCAATTTGTTGCGCTTTCTGAATGGCTTCCTGTGATTTTACGGTATATTGATTTAAATTCATAGTAATAATTTTTTAGGTTTCAGAAACAGTAAGAATCCATATAAAGTTACGAATTCCTACTCCTCCTTATCAATCTATTTTTAATTCTGATTTCTTATCCTCAAAAAGCATTCTATTCAACAATATTAATTAAAAGCGGTCAAAATTTCCGAATTCAATAAATATCAGATAAAATTCAAGTCATTATTTCCGAATTCGAAGTTTTTTGATTGATTCAATTAAGACAAAATGGAAAGCAACATTTGAATTTGATTCTTAATAGAATCCGACGATGAGCGAAATCCCTTCCATGAGTTTCAAAAAATAAGTATATTTGTTGAACACCCATTTATTGAGATTTTAAAATAATATGCATCATTTTCATCAACTTAAAGCAACCAAAGTATCTAAGGAGACCAACGATTGTATTCATATCGGATTCGAAATTCCAGATAACTTAAAACACGAATTTTCATTTAAACAAGGACAATATATTAATGTACGGTTTGTTTTTGGGGAAGAAGATCTTCGCAGAAGTTATTCGATCATCAATGCTCCGAGCGAAGACAATTCGGAATTAGAAATACTGGTCAAACATCTGGACCAGGGAAAAGTTTCCACTTATCTGAATCAAGAATTAAAAGAAGGTGATCTCGTCGAAATCATGGCGCCATCTGGGCATTTCTACACGCACTATCATGTTTCCAATCAGAAAACGTATATAGGTTTAGCCGCCGGAAGTGGAATTTCACCAGTCTTATCAAATATAAAAGAAGCACTTTATCAAGAACCAAAAAGTTCTGCTTATCTTTTCTTTAGCAATAGAAGTTTTGTAGACATCATTTTTAAAAAGGAAATTGATGAACTGGTAGAGAAATTTGACGGAAGACTGAAAGTAATATTTCTTGTATCAAGAGAAAAGCATTTTGAAGATGAACTTTTTGAAGGACGCATTTCAGCAGAAAAACTGGATCTTCTATTTCAAAGATTTACAGATATTCCAGTTCAGGAGTGCACTTACTTTATTTGCGGTCCGTCAGAAATGATCAAAGGAATTTCTGATTATTTGAAAAAAGAAAAGAAAGTTCCGTCGCTGCAAATTATGTACGAATATTACGCGGCACCTGATGAAGAAGGGAATGCAGAAATGAGTGAGGAATTCAAAGCGATTCCAAATTTAGAAAGCATGGTTACTTTAATTATTGATGATGATGAATATTCATTTCACCTTAATTCAAAGAAAAACAGTATTTTAGACCAAGCTATAGCCGAAAAACTTCCGGTTCCGTTCGCCTGTAAAGGAGGCGTATGCTGTACCTGTAAAGCTAAGGTGATGGAAGGAGAAGTTTTTATGGACAAAAATTTCGCTTTAACTGAAGATGAAGTTGCGCGAGGATTTGTTCTGACCTGCCAATGTCACCCAACGACCAACGTGGTGATGTTGAATTACGATGTTTAAAGCCGCTTTAATTTAAAAAACTAACGATCATGAAAAACTGGAAATTTGCTTCATTAATTGAAGAAGAAAAAGAATTTAAAGTAGAAGGAATCAATATTTGGAATCATTATTGGCATTGCTCTAACCGAAAGATTGAAGTAATTGGGCCACTTAGTGGAAATCCCTACTTATTTAATGAATACGAAATTAGAAGTCCAGAAAAGACGATCACCTTTGTTGTTGGTGAATTCTCAGAAGGACGAATCGGACTTTATTTAATGGAAGAAGATGCAATTACTGCACACCAGTCTTCCAATGTTAATTAATTAAAAAGCCAAATCATGAATCAAGAAAAATTTTTAGAATACGTACAAGCCGAAAATAAAGTAGAACCGAAAGATGTAATGCCTGATGATTACAGAAAATTATTGGTTCGCCAGATTTCGCAGCATGCCCACTCCGAAATTGTAGGAATGCTGCCGGAAGCCAACTGGATTTCTCGTGCTCCAACTTTGAGAAGAAAAATGGCTCTTTTGGCAAAAATTCAGGACGAAGCCGGACACGGACTTTATTTATATGCGGCCACAGAAACTTTGAACAATGGAGAAATTGCGGCTGACCGTGATTCTACTTATAATGATATGCTTTCCGGAAAAGCAAAATACTCCAGCATCTTTAATTATCCTGCACTTTCTTGGGCAGATATTGGTGCGATCGGCTGGCTCGTTGACGGCGCTGCGATTATGAATCAGGTGATGTTGATGGGGAATTCGTACGGACCTTACTCGAGAGCGATGGTAAGAATTTGTAAAGAAGAATCTTTCCACCAAAGACAGGGTTATGAAATTTTGATGACGCTATGTCGCGGTACGAAAGAACAAAAAGATTTAGCACAAGAAGCACTGAACCGTTTCTGGTGGCCAGCTTTAATGATGTTCGGACCGAATGACGCTGACTCTCCCAACTCTCAGAAATCAATGAATTATCGAGTTAAGAGAGAAAGCAACGATGCTCTTCGTCAAAGATTTGTAGATGTTACCGTGTCGCAAGCAGAATTTTTAGGTTTAAAAGTACCAGATGAAAATTTAAAATGGAATGAAGAAACACAACATTACGATTTCGGCGAATTACCTTGGGATGAATTTATGGAAGTTCTGAAAGGAAACGGACCGTGTAATAAAAAGCGTTTGGAAACAAAACGTAAAGCGCAAAAAGAACATTCTTGGGTGAAGGATGCGGCGATTGCTTTTGCTGCGAATTTGAAAGAGGAAGAAGTTATAGGATAAAATGAAAAATAAGATTTCTTTCTTATTTCTATTTTTATTCTTACTTTTTTTCAAAGGTCAAGATATCAACAAATTGTCGGGTTTATCCAATGACTATTTAAAAGAGGAAATCAGGATTTATAAAGACCGAGGAATTACCAATAGTGGATTAATTTTTAGAATTTACAAGGAAAATAAAGTTTGGAACGCAGAATCTATTCAATGGTTTCTACCAACTGAAATAAGTTCTGACGAATTTAAAACTGTTCGTCCTAATAAGATTGACTTATCCTTCAACAGAAATATTGAGTTAATTTTTATGAATTTAGATGCATTAAATATTGGAGTGTTACCAATGGAAGATGCATTTCAATATAAAAAGGATAAAAAAAGCGTCGTTTGGGATGACGATGAAAACCAATATCTTCTTCAAATAAAAAAAGTCGAAATTTTAGATGGAACTTCATATTCTGTAATCTATCACTCGAATGAAAAATATAATGAGTTCACTTACAATAATCCAGAAAGTTATTTACAAAAATTCCCCGAAATTGATGAACTTAGTTCTTTCGTCGAAATTCTAAAATATATTAGAAAAGAATTCAAAATAGATTTTTAAACCTACAACAAAATTGTGCATGATTTGGACCGGACGCTTCGATGGTGATGAACCTTTATATCATAGAATTTTTCAAAGAGTTTCTTTGGAGGAAAATTATGACAACATTTCAACGAACGATTTCGTTCTACATGGTTTTGCGGTCGATGAAGGTGTGAAAAGAAATAAAGGAAGAGTTGGTTCAAAAGATGCTCCCGATGTCATTCGAAAAAATATCTCCAACTTTCCCGTCATTAATCCGAAATTCAATCTAAGAGATTTTGGAAATATAAAATGCGAAGATGAAGATCTGGAGAACGCTCAAATTCAACTTGCCGACAAAGTTCAAATTGTTTTAGAAAAAGGCGGGAAATCAGTTGTATTTGGTGGCGGACATGAACTTACTTTTGCTCACTATTCAGGAATTAAGAAAGCTTTTCCAACTCAAAAAATTGGCATCATTAATATTGATGCCCATTTCGATAACCGAGAAATTGATCCCAACATTGGTGCAAGTTCCGGCACAGGCTTTTGGCAAATCGCACAGGAAAAAGATATTCATTCTTTACATATCGGAATTCAAAGAAACTCAAACACTTTAAAACTTTTTGATACCGCTCATCAGTTCGGAATGAAATATATTTTAGCAGAGGAACTTTTCTTTGAAAACCTACCCAACCTTTACCCTAAGATCAATGAATTCATTGAGCAATCTGATGTTGTTTATTTAACCATCTGCATGGATGTTTTCAATGTTTCCATCGCACCGGGCGTTTCTGCGCTGGCATACAACGGGATTTTTGCAGACGCTGCTTTCATGCATTTATTTAAACTTATTTTAGGTTCTGAAAAGTTACTTGCGATGGATGTGGCTGAGGTCAATCCAACGTATGACACCAAAGAAATAACTGCTCGGTTAGCCGCTTCACTCGTTAATGAATGGTTCATGTTAAGTAATTGATATATTTTCTCTCCTTTATAATTCACCTCTCTTTTGTCACGATTCAAATCAAATCATCAGAATTAAAAGAGTTTAATGAAGCAAAGCAGAAATTATTACTTTGATAACCAATTGACTTTCACCTCTTCAAAAACAATAAATAAAAACAGTCGTATTTTTACGATAATAATATTACATTAGCATCGTGCTATTAGAGTAAGGATATGTTCCGCCGTCATTAAATCGCCTTTTACTAATTATTTAAAATTTGGTAAAAAAAGTTCAAATGATAAAGAATTTTATATCTTTGCAGCAACTAACAATTAATTAAAAATAATTTACTATGTCAGACATTGCATCAAGAGTTAAAGCGATTATCGCTGATAAACTCGACGTTGAAGAAACAGAAGTTACTCCAGAAGCTAGCTTTACTAACGATTTAGGAGCTGATTCTTTGGATACTGTAGAATTAATCATGGAATTCGAAA
>NZ_JBGZYM010000119.1:0-13256 GCF_041824135.1 Kaistella sp.
CGTTTTCTTCGATTTTATCTCTATCGTAAGTTATTGTACTTAATTCGGCTTTAGAATCTTTTACGCTCATTTTCAGTTGGTTGTTATATTTTGAGTTTGCAAATATACGGATTACTTTTTGATTTTGAAAGTAGCTGCTGGAGTAGGATTTGCCAGCGCTGCGCTGTCTCTTCTTCCTTGCTCGGCACTGCGTTTGTCTTTTTCCAGGTTCATCGCCGCTTCAGCTTCTTGCTGTTTGTCTTTCATTTCTTTATTCCTGGCTTCTACTTTCTTCTCCAATTCAGCAAAAGTTTCTTTTTCTTTTACTAATTTGCTTTGAAGATCTGCAGCAGTTTTTGCATTATCAGTTCCCGGCACTTCTCTTTCGATTTGTTTGGTGAACGATAAAGCAGTTTCGATACGGTCTTTTTTCAAACCATAAACTGAATTTACAGCCAATTCATATTTCGATTTCAACATGTAATCGTAAATCTTCGTACGCAGTTTGGTACTTGGGAAATCATCTAACACATTTTCAAAAGCCGTACTTGCAGCTTTATAATCAGCCATCTTGTAGTATTGCTTCGCGTTTTCGTAAGCCTTAAATTCTAATTTATAAGTCAACTCATCAATTAATTTATCGATGTTCTTCGATCTCTCAGAATCGGGATAGTTGTTAAGGAAAGTTTGCATTTCATTAATCGCTAAATCCGTACTGGTTTGATCCAGGTTGTAATCCATACTACCTTCGTAGTAACATAATGCCGACATGTAAGCTGCTTCTTCTGCGCGGGCATCCTGTGGAAATGTTACTGAGAAATTCTTGAATTGGTGCCCAGCCAATTTGTAGTTCTTATCGTAGTAATTTGCGTACGCAGAATTATAAACGACATTTGCAGCGTCATCTGTTCCTGCTACTAAGTTGGAAAGTCTTTCATAAAGAGCCAAAGCGTTGGTCCACTTTTTCTTTTCGAAATTTTCGTTCGCTACTTTTAAGATATAATCTTTATCTGCACTTTTCAATGCTAAATCCTGTTGCCTGTTGCAGGCAGATAATGCAAAGAATGCAAGTGTAATAATCAAATACTTTTTCATAAATATAATATAGCAGACCTTATTATTAAATGTAATTTCTGCGGTTCAGGGTGCAAAAATATAACTTTTTTATCAATAGATATTTTTTTATGATAATTTAACTATTATTTTAATCCGGTTGGTACCCTAAAAGCGAAAAAACAGTCACTAAAAGGTTTGCCAGGATCTTTTTCTCAGCTTCTTCCAGATAGTTCTCTTCTTTACCAGAAACATAGAGCTCGTAGAAGTTCTTATTCCGAATCACGAAGAGTGATGAACCGACAATTAGTGTTAGAATATCTTCTGGTTTCGGCGCATTTGTAAAAACGCCAGAAGCAACTCCTTTTTTAATGACGTCATCAATTTTGGTCGTGAAAGTAGTGTAGAATTCGAGTAGATCTTCTTTTAAATGTTCGGTATGACGAAGTTCTTGTGTTACAAAACCGTGAAAATAATTGAATTTAAATAATTGATTTACTACATATTTAATCAATTCTTTCATCTGCATTTCAGATTTTCCTTCTCTGATAATTTCCGCAAATTCTGCAAAACTCTCTCTGGTTTTTTGTACTCGATATCTGTAGAGATAAGACATCATTTTTTCTTTTGACCCAAAATAATAGGAGATCATGGCGACATTAATGTTGGCGCTGGTAGAAATATCGCGGACAGAAGTTCCCTCAAAACCCTTTTTAGCAATGAGTTTTTCTGCGACGTTAAGTATATGGATTTGTTTTTCAGTAAATTTTTTTTTCATCGGTGTGGTTGTATTTAGTAAAGTTAAATAAAATATAATACAATTTAAAACAAATGTTTAATCAACAGGAATGCCTTTTTTGTTATTTTTGAGGATGACTTATTTCGATTTCCATCATCATCGTTTAGAAAAAGAAACCGGAATTTATAATTTAGGTTTTCGGGAAAGTATACCAAAAGGTTTTTTTTCGGCTGGAATTCATCCTCATTTTAGTGCGGAAAATATTGATCAGAAATTTGATTGGTTACAGAAAATTTCGAAACATAAAAATTGTCTGGCAATTGGGGAATGTGGTTTAGATGGACTTATTGATATTGATGATGAAATTCAGGAAAACGTCTTTCAGCGTCAAATTGAACTCGCCAATGAGATCAGTAAACCTTTAATTATTCATTGCGTCAGAAGATATTCACAATTGATTAGCTTTCAAAAAGAAGCAAAAGTTCCGATGATTATTCACGGTTTCAACAAAAGAAAAACCATCGGTGACGAATTACAAAAACACGATTTTTATTTAAGTTTTGGAAAATCTGTGTTGCAAAATGTAAATTTGCAGAAATTTGTAAAACAGTTTCCGACTGAAAAACTTTTTCTGGAAACTGATGCTGAAGATTTTGAAATAGAATTGCTCTATCAAAAAGTAGCAGATTTAAAAAGTATAAAAGTTGAAAATCTGGTTCAACACATTGAAGAAAACTTAAAAATATTTAATATTCCCATTGATGATAAATAAAGACTGGCTCGAACGGACAGAATTACTGATTAAAGAGGAAGGTTTAGAAAAACTGCAGAATGCAAATCTTCTGGTAATTGGGTTGGGCGGCGTTGGTTCCTTCGCGGCTGAGTTTTTAGCGAGAGCAGGTATCGGAAAAATGACGATTGTTGATGGTGATACGGTTGACTTAACAAATATTAATCGGCAACTTCCAGCCTTGAACTCAACGATCGGAAAACCGAAGGTAGAAATAGTTGGTGAGCGACTTTTAGACATTAATCCAGATTTACAATTGACTCAACTCAATCAATTCTTAAATCCTGAAGACATGGAAACCATCTTTGATCATCAACATTATGATTACGTGCTAGACTGTATTGACAGTGTTTCACCGAAGGTTACCTTGATTCTAAATGCCCGCCGAAGAAAAATTAAAATCGTCAGCTGCATGGGTGCTGGCGGAAAAATGGATCCGTCCAAAGTTTTGGTTCGGGATATTCATAAAACCCAGAGTTGCCATCTTGCGAAACAGGTTCGGAAACGCTTGAAAAAAGAAAATATTGACAAGGGAATTCGGTGCGTTTTCTCGACAGAAATTCAGGATGAAGAAAGTTTGAAAATGACTGATGGTAGTAATTTCAAAAGGTCTTTCTACGGAACGATCAGTTATATACCGGCAATTTTTGGTTTGTATGCGGCAGCGGAAGTCATTAATTATTTAATAAAAAAAGATGAGTGATTTCAAACTTCCGAAAGAAGAAAAATTGAAGCATAAAAAACATATCGCTTTGCTTTTTGAAAAAGGCAAATGGAAAACGTGCGATAATTTGCGAATTATGACGCTGAATTTAGATATGAAACCTCAGGAAGATTTCTCTTTTGACCATCAAAAAATAGGAGTTTCTGTTTCTAAAAAACATTTTAAGAGAGCGCACGATCGTAATAGAATCAAAAGATTATTGCGAGAATGTTATCGTCTAAATAAAAATCTCTTTGTAGAAAAATTTGGGACGAACTCATTATCAATGGTTTTTTGGGTTTCTAAAGAAATGCCAGATCATTTTAAAGTGGTAGAAGAAAATTTTTTAAAACTTTGTGAATCAATAAAGTAAATGCAGAATCATAGCACGTTTTTTGTAAATTTGGTTTACTAATAATCTAAAAATTCACAAAGATGTTTGATAATATTCCGTATTTGCCTTATGTTTTGAGTGCTTTTATGGGCATTGGTTTAGCTGCCGCAACTGGTTTTCGAGTTTTTTTGCCCATGTTTGCCGTAAGTCTTGCTTCTTATATGGGTTGGATTCCGATGAACGAAAATTTTCATTGGCTTGCCGGCTTACCGGTTTTAATTACCACCGGAATTGCGACCGTTGTTGAAATTCTCGCTTATTACATTCCTTTTATTGATCACCTTTTAGATACGATGTCGATTCCCTTAGCTACTATTGCGGGCTCTGTCATGTTTGCGAGTCAGTTCGCTGACATGGGAACATTTCCACAATGGGCTTTGGCTTTGATCGCAGGTGGTGGCACTGCCGCTGCAATTAGTTCTGGTTTTGCTGGAACGCGTGCAGCATCTACGGCGACAACTGGAGGTTTGGGGAATTCTGTGGTTGCGACAACGGAAACTGCCGGCGCAGGAGTAATGTCCATTTTGGCAATGACTGCGCCAATAATCGCCTTTATCGCGACCATTATTTTGATTGTTATTGTCTTGGTTTTAGGTAGAAAACTTTGGCGGAAATTTCGAAATTTTAATACAGATCGAAATTCAAAAACTATCAATGTTGAAGCCGTTAATCGGAAAAATATAGAATGAAAATAACCCACTATTTGTAGTGGGTTATTCTTTTATTTATTCTGACGTAATTCTTTGATTTGTTTGATCTTATCGTCGAAGTGAGGTTTTTTATCAGGATGTTTTTCGGACAGAATCCCAAAGGCTTTAATTGCTTTCGCGTAGAGCTTTTGTTCGGTGTAAAGATTGGCCAATGTCTCCGTCATCAAATGGGAAATATCGTCATTTCTTTCTTTAATAACGAAATCTGATTCTTCTTTTAATTTTGAGATTCTTGGCTCTTTTTCGATGAAGTTTTCAATGACTTTATTTTTAATTTCTGTAATTGAAATTTCAATTTTTTCCTTTGCGACTTCTTTAGTCCGGTCGATTTTTAACCAACTTTGCCACGTATTGATAAAGTTCGGAACATTGCTGTCTTCCAATATTTCAGTTGGTTTTTTCTCTTCAACTAAAGGTTGGATTTCTTCCTTCTTATTTTCTTTTTCTTGCGCCGAAACGTTTTGAGTAAAGAAAGACACATTGAAAATTGGACGTTCTGCAGCTGGAGTTTCCTCTTTTAAAGTTTCCTTTTCAGCTTGCTTAATAATGGAAGGTTTTGGCGTTTCAACTTCTTCTTTTTTAACAGAAGTTTCCTCGGTCGTTTTAGAAATTAAAGCATCTGGAATATTGGAAGCGAAAGACATTGGCTTCCATTCTGATTTCTTTTCTTGATCTGCTTCTACTTCCTTCTCAATTGATTCTTCAACAATTGAGGTAGATTGTAACTCTATTTTTTCTTCAGTTGATGGTTGTTCTTCTGTGATTATTTCCTCTTCAAGATCTTCTTCTTCTTTTTCAATAACTGCAGGTTTTTTATCTGCTGCTTTTTCAAGATCAAAACTTTGTGTTTCAGAAAAATTTACTTCAGCACTTTTCGGTGTCTCGTCTTTTTCTGCTGAGGATTTTTTCTGCGATTTTGAAGCTTTCATCTTTGCTTCTACTTCTGCAATGAGACGTTGCATTTCGGCTTCATGTTTATTTAAAGCAGGTTTTTCAACTTCTTTAAATTCTTCTTTCTTAGGGTTAGAGCTAATTTTAACATCCGGTAAAAACTCAGCAGTGGCATGAAAACTCAATTTACTGCTGTCTTCAATCGTAGTCTCCTCTTCAGAAATGGACTCTTCTTCAATAATAACTTCCTTACTGAAATTTTCAGCGTCTGTAGTTTCGGTAAAGTTATGGACATCTTCTGTTTCAGGATTTTCGGTAGGCGTTTCTACATTTACTTCTGGTAAAAACGCTTCGGTTTCATGAAAACTTACATTAGATGGGTTTTCAATTAAATCTTTTTCTTCTGAAATGATTTCCTCTTTAACAATGATCTCTTTGCTAAAGGTTTCGGCATCATCAGTTTCTGAAAATTTTGGAAGATTGTTTGTTGCTGCATCTTCAATCGACGATTCTACTTTTGGTAAAAACGCTTCGGTTTCATAAAAACTTACATTAGATGGGTTTTCAATTAAATCTTTTTCTTCCGAAATGATTTCCTCTTCAACAATGATCTCTTTGCTAAAGGTTTCAGCATCATCAGTTTCCGAAAATTTTGGAAGATCGTCTGTTGCTGAATCAGCAATCGGTGCTTCTACTTTTACTTCTGGTAAAAATTCTTCGGTTTCATGAAGACTTACATTAGATGAGTTTTCAATTAAATCTTTTTCTTCCGAAATGATTTCCTCTTCAACAATGGTCTCTTTGCTAAAGGTTTCGGCATCTTTTGCTTCTACAAATACTGGTTTTTCTGCTGGATTGACTGCAACTTCCGATTTTTGGGTTACAATTTGTCCAGATTCGATGGTCGATTCTAAATCAATGATTTCAATTTCACGCTCTAAAAAATCTTCTTCGCCTTCAAATAAAATCCTGTTTAATTCACCATTAACGAAAACGGGTTTTGGAGCTTCAATTTCTTTAGACTCAATTTCTGTGAATTTATTCTTTGGTTCTTCTGATAAAACTTCATTTTCGGCTACTACTTCTGGCGCAGTTTCAATTTCGGGTTTTGTTTCTTCAACAATAGCAGATGAAGGTTTTGATTTTTCTACTGAATTAATCAACTGATAAAGAATTTTTTTATCGGTCGTATATGCTGCGGTTACAGAAAGTTCGTTGGCGTAATTTTCTGGCTTCAAGCGGTGCGTTCCCAATAAATGCAACGCACGTAAACTTTGAATGTAGGGATGTTTATTGATCTCACCGTTCAGCAATTCCAAATCTTTGATTTGAAATAATTCTGGGTTTTTTGCTAATTCTAAAATTCTTCCGTTCATTACCAATTGGCTACAATATCATTAAAAATTTTATTGATGATTCTTTCATTTACCACTTTAACCTGAGAAGTTTCAATAGTATTAATGTCTAAATCGCTACTGAAAACTGCTTCGTCAGAATAAGTTCGGTCGAAACTTTTACTTTCCTCATTCGGAACATTGTTTTCGTAGTGGACTCTAACCGTAATAGTCAGTTTATTTTGGGCTGCCTGAATATTTCCACCTGGCGCGTTCACCGAACTGGATATGGTGGTTGGCGTGATCGAATAATCTGTAATCTCTCCTTCGATCAGAATGTCTGGTTTTTCCTTCGTTCCTTTTAAAGTTGTTCGTTGCAAAAACCGATTTTGAATCGCTGTTGAAAATTCTTGTGACAAACTCGCATTCATCAGGGGTGCATTGTTTGGGAAATCGCGAATTTCAATCGTCTTCGTTTCTGGACTTAAAGAGGAACCCGTGAAGCTGTAACAATTTAAGATTAGAAAAAATATAGAAAGTAGAGAAAAGACCTTCAGTCCTCTCTGCAACGTATGATTTGTTAGCTGAAATTTCTTCATTAGTCTTCTAAATTATATTGTTTGATTTTGCGATACAAGGTTCTTTGAGAAATTCCCAACTCGTCTGCCGCTTTATTTCGTCTGCCTTTGTGTTTGTCTAACGCTCTGACAATCAATTCTCTTTCGTTGTTTTGAAGCGATAGTGAATCCTCTTTTGTTTCTTCAATTTCGATATCTTCTACATCTTCATAATCTTCATCTGCTTTGGAGATCACAGAATTTTGATATTGCTTCTGATTTTCAAAATAAAGCATTGAGCCTGGATTCTGAACTTGCGTATCTGGCGTAAAAACTCTGTTGATCAGATTCTTTTCCTGATGACTGAAATCGCTGTTTTCGCGATTTTTGATCAATTCGGAAGTTAAGGATTTTAAATCATTCAAGTCATTTCTCATATCAAAAAGGATTTTATACATGATCTCTCTTTCTGAATTAAATTCGTTGGAAGAAATGCCGCTTCCTTTTTGAATAACCGCTGGAAGCTGCGTCTGCATTGGAATGTATTCGGCTAACTTAACAGAATTTACTGACCTTTCCTGTTCAACAACCGTCATTTGTTCTACTAAATTTCGCAACTGACGGATATTTCCAGGAAAGGGATAGTTTTCTAAATACTGAACGGCATCATCACTTAAAACCAATTCGGGCATTCTGTATTTTTCGGCAAAATCAATGGCGAATTTTCTGAAGAGCAAATGAATGTCTCCTTTTCTCTCACGCAAAGCGGGCATATCAATTTGCACCGTATTGAGTCGATAATATAAATCCTCCCGAAATCTTCCGTCATTAATAGCGCGTAACATATTAACGTTGGTTGCAGCTACGATTCTTACATTTGTTTTTTGAACTTGCGAAGAACCTACTTTCATAAACTCACCACTTTCTAACACGCGAAGTAAACGAACTTGCGTTTGGACAGGTAATTCTCCAACTTCATCTAAAAATATAGTTCCGCCATCTGCTACTTCGAAATATCCTTTTCGGGTTGAAGTTGCTCCGGTAAATGCTCCTTTTTCGTGACCAAAAAGTTCAGAATCAATGGTTCCCTCTGGAATTGCACCACAGTTGACGACGATATAAGGTTGGTGTTTTCTCTTGGATTCTCCGTGGATAATTTTAGGAATAAATTCCTTTCCAACTCCACTTTCACCCATTACCAAAACAGAAATATCTGTTGGAGCAACCTGAATTGCTTTTTGTAAAGCACGATTGAGAACCGGATAATTCCCAATGATTCCGAAGCGTGTTTTTATAGATTGTAAGTCTGTCATTTTTCTTTATATAATTTACAATGTAAAAATTACAGTGTTTTTTTAAGTATTCTCTTCTAAGAGCTTTTTCAAACGATTCGCTTTTATCTTGACAAAAGTTAATTCCTACGGTTTTGTTTTCGTCTGACCAATTTCAGATTTCACAGACACTGTCTGCGGAATTTTATTTTGTAAAACAGCAGAAGGTGTCTGCTGAATTTGTTCGGAATAGAAAATGTGAAAATTTCTCATTTGTCGCAAATTAGTTTCGGAAAAACCTTTCCCAAATTTTTCAGTTAAATGAACTGATAAATCTTTCAACAAATTCTTTCCATATTCTGCGCGGTTTTCTCCACCTTGCTCATCTTCTACAATCATTCTACCGATTTCAAAATAAGTAAGGACCATGGTTTGATTTACTGCCACAACAACTTTCTTCCTTGCATTTTCTAACAATGCCGAAATGTTTTTTAAAAGCTGGATGTTTTGTAAATCTTTCATTCGATTTTAAAGAATTATCCTTTGTCTTTTTACTATTTTCTTTTTTTTCGCTTTACTTGCAGCCCGACTTGACTCTGTTATTTTATTTCTTTTAATTGAATCGTCTAACCATTTCAGTAGGTTTGAACGGAGCTCTTTTTGCACGGAGCGAAGCGTAGTGCAAAAAAGCGGGAGTGGAACGCGGAAATGTCTGCCATAAAAAAAATTCAAAACAAACATTTGATTTTACTAAATGTCTGCTTCAAAAAGCTAAACTGTTTTCCCTAAAAGTGTTCCCTGCGTATTTCCATGCACGAAAACGGTCACAAGGTCACCTAATTTTTGACCTTCGAGTTTATCGAAAACGCAAACTGCATTTTGAGAATTACGGCCTTTCCATTGGTTTTCATTCTTTCTGGAAGTTCCTTCGATTAAAACTTCATGATTTCTACCCACGTAACCCTGCATTCTTTTACGGGAAAGTTCACCTTGTAAAGCAATGACTTCTGCCAATCTTCTTTGTTTAACATCTGCCGGAATATCATCGACCATTTTCTTTTCTGCCGGAGTTCCCGGACGCTCGGAATAAGAGAACATGTAGCCGTAATCGTATTCTACTTCACGCATTAAGCTTAAAGTTAACTGATGATCTTCTTCGGTTTCACCACAGAACCCGATGATCATATCCTGGGAAAATGAAACTCCAGGAAGCAATTCTTTTGCTTTATTGATAAGTGCTAAATATTCTGCGCGTGTATGTTGACGGTTCATTTTCTCCAACATTCTGTCGCTTCCACTTTGAACGGGAAGGTGAACATATTTGCAGATATTGTCGTATTTCGCCATGACTTTGAAAACTTCTGTGCTCATGTCGTGCGGATTGGATGTGGAGAATCTCAATCTCATTTGCGGAACTGCAAGCGCCACCATTTCCATCAACTGCGCAAAATTAATTGCGGTTAATTGCTGAATTTCACTTGCCTTTTTAAAGTCCTTTTTGGCGCCACCTCCGAACCAAAGATAAGAATCTACGTTTTGGCCAAGTAGGGTAATTTCTTTGTAACCGTTGTTCCACAGTTCTTTACATTCTTCAATAATAGAATGAGGATCGCGGCTACGTTCACGTCCACGGGTAAATGGAACAACGCAGAAGGTGCACATATTATCGCAACCACGCGTGATCGTCACGAAAGCTGTAACGCCGTTTCCGCCTAAACGAACCGGACTGATATCAGCGTAGGTTTCTTCTTTAGATAGTATAACATTGATCGCATCTCGGCCGCCTTCAGTTTCCTTTAATAAATTGGGTAAATCTCTGTAAGCATCGGGTCCAACAACCAGATCAACTAACTGCTCTTCTTCTAAAAACTTAGTTTTCAACCGTTCAGCCATGCAACCCAAAACGCCCACGGTTAAGCTTGGTTTTTCTTTTTTCAAATTTTTGAATTGAGAAAGTCGCATCCGAACCGTTTGTTCAGCTTTGTCACGAATAGAACAAGTATTTAATAAAATTAAATCTGCTTCTTCGGGAACTAAAGTCGTATTGTAACCTTGGTCGTTTAGGATGGAAGCAACAATCTCAGAATCAGAGAAATTCATCTGGCAGCCGTAGCTTTCCAGGAAAAGTTTCTTTCCGTTTTCTGGTTTTTCTGCGATAGCGAAAGCTTCGCCCTGTTTAGTTTCGTCTATATATTTTTCTTGCACCGTAATAAATTTTTAGATTTTGAATTTTAGATTTTAAATTCAAAATACGAGTGCAAATATACAAATTTCTATGACAGAATGGCAGATTAGTGAAAAGTAAAATGAATCGGAATTCTAAGATTAGTCTTAATTGGAACACCATGAAAACTTCCTGGTTTCCACCTGTATTTTAGATACTGGATTCCTTTAATAATGCTGGTGTCAAATCTTTCGTAACCGGTTTTATCTAAGAGACGTATGTCCTCCATTTGACCGTTTTCATTGACTTCGAACGCGATTCTGAGGGTGAATTCTCCGTTTGTGTTATCCAAATTTGGGATCCTAATTGCGCCGGTAAGTTTGTTTCTGAATTTCTGTAAGCCTCCAGGGAATTCGGGTTGTGTAATGTATTTTGCAGCTGCATAACCATCAGGGAAATTTTCAAATAAATCATCCAAGTAAATGGGGATCTCAGCCACAGCAGGCATTTTTTTATCTTGATAAATTGCGGGATTCCAGCCAGTCATTTCGGGCAATACTTTTTTAATGGTTTCGTAAGTGCATTTGTTCCTCTCTAATTTTTCTTCATTCTGTTCCTTCACGATCTTTACCGAAGCATCTTCGTAAACAACTACTTTTAATACATACATTTCCTGTCTGTTTTCACACGGAGTAATGTTCTCATCTTTTAAAATTTGATGGAAATCTTTGTAGAAAGCTATATCGCCACCCGTATAGGAAACTTGATTTTCTGGGTAACGCTCTAAAAATTGAGCACAAACTAAGGTGGAAAATAGTATTGAAAGCAAATAAAATATTCTCATGCGGTCGATATTTTAGTAATTAATCGTGATCGTAAACTTCGGTCGTAAAATCGATTTTATAGTAATAAATAGAGTTTACAGCTTTATTTTCTTTTTGGGCTGGCTGCCAGTTTTTATGTGTTTTGCGCAGTACATAATTCAAATCATCCAATAGTAGTTGATCATTTTTGAATTTCGGTTTCATGTCTATGATTTTAGCCAAGCCATTCTCATTAATATAAAGAGCAAAAGTAACGACGCCATTAATGACATAGTTTTCAGCTACCGTATAAGTGATTGCACGCTTGAAATCTTTATCCAACTTTTCTTTCCCCAGTTTGTAAAAAGCATCTTTCTCCCATTCTTTGGAAACTGTATTTGTGTTTTGTTGAGCGCCAAATAATGAAGCGGCAAAAAGCAAGAGAAACAAAAAGGTGTTTTTCATAATTCTTTAAATTGGCACTTTTTTAATTTGCGAAAGCGATCGGCAATCTGAATTTGTAGCGTACTGGAATTCCATGAATCGTACCGGGTTTCCATTTGTTTTTTATTTTTGAGAGTGAAGTAATGAGCATATCGTCGAAAACTTTTATGCCTGAAGATTCTGCCAACTCGATGTTGCTCATCGTTCCATCTATTTCAATATAAAAAGTGGCTTCCATTCGAACTGGTGCTTTGAAATTATAACCACGAATATCAATTCCTTGGAAAACTTTTTTTCTGAATTGCTGGATTCCACCTTCATAAGTCGCCATTTGTAAATCGTTAATCGGGTCGTAACCTGCTGGCAAGTCACCAAAGAGTTCATTCGGAATTATAAGGAAGGTAGTTGCTGCCGCCACCTTTTCTCCATTAACTTCTGCGGGATTCCAACCTTTCATATGTTTCACCACTTGTTTTGAAAGTTCGGAAGTACACTTGTAGCTTGCTGCGATCGGGTCTTCGGACTTTACATATTTAATGCTTTTATCAGGATAAACCACCAGTCGAAAGTGTAGAGTTTCATTTTTGTCTGCGCAAGGTTCCATGTTTTTATCTTTTAAAATGTGGTGAAAATCCTTGTAAAATTGAACGTTTCCGCCAATGTAAGCTGTTTGCTTATCGGGATACATTTCGTAAATCGTTTGGGAGCACATCAGGGAACTGCAGAATAGAAAAAGTAGATATTTTTGCACGGATATTTTTTTTAAAAATAAGAAAACTCTGCGATTTCTCACAGAGTTTTAAAAATATAGTTTGCGTTTTATTTAAACATCAATGCTTTCAGTTACAAAGTTAAGTTTAATTCTTATTTTGGAATTCACGGGAATTCCATTGCATTTTGAAGGTGTCCAGTTTTTCTTGATTTTTTTAACGGCAAATTTTAAATCTTTTAAAAAGCCATCGCTGTTTTCAACTTTTGGAATTACATTTAAATCGACCACTTTTCCTTCTCTGTCAATAGACATTTGAAGAAAGAATGTTCCATTGACCACATAAATTTCTTTATCAACATAAGCAGAAATATAACGGTAAAGTTCTCTATTAAATGCAGTGTCGCCTCCCTCAAACTGTGCTCTTCTAAATTCAGCATCCACATAACAGGAGTTAGGTTGATAATAATCGTAAGGTTTTTGAATATCGACCCTAAAGTAATTTTTACTGGTTTCTGAAAAAAAGAATCCTTCTTGCATGTCCTCTATTTCTTGCGCCTGAAAGAAGACAGATGTGAAAATGAAAAGGAAAAATAACTTTTTCATACTATTACTTTTAAAAGGTAAATTTACGAAAAACCCTTTGATAAAAATGGTTCAGAACATGACATTACAACACTTCAATTTGATTTTTTAGTAAGTCTTCGAATTCTTC
>NZ_JBGZYM010000120.1:0-2792 GCF_041824135.1 Kaistella sp.
AAAAAGAAAAAAAGAAAAGCAGTTTTTTCACGAAAAACAGCCCTATGCCCTCGCTAAAGCTCGGACGTTTTAACCTCGCTAAAGCTCGGTTGAGGGGCTGTTTTTTTCAAATGATGATTGAGAACCAAAAGCAGAAAAAAGCAAAAGCAACTATGAACTCGCTTCGCTCGTATTTTTTCAAAAGCAAAAGCCCTCGATAGTAAAAATTATCGAGCAGCCAATATTTTTAAAAGCGGTTTTTCAGAGGGGGGAATAAGCGAATTTTCATTGTGTCGTTCGTAGACACTCACTCTGTAAATTTCATTGAAAAATCTAAATGAAAAACGTTGTTGCTTTTCGAACGATCCTTTATCATCAAAATACGGAGTTTTTTTGTGATAAAGGTGTAGTGAGTACACTTTTATTCAAATATAAAAAATCATCAGCTATTTAACGTTTTTTGAATTACATAAAAATCAGTAGCTTAGATAACTGTAAAAACAGCAAATTTTCACTGTACTAACAAGAGTATGAGGTTTTTTTATGGATAATAATTTTGCGATTTTACGGACTGAAAAACTAAAAAATTTTGGCAATATTGGTGGATCACTTGCACATAATTTTCGTGATATTGAAACGCCCAATGCTGATGCTGATCGAACAGTAAAGAACTCTCACAGCTTAAAATCTTCAGCTGAAGTAATGGATGCAATTCAGCTTAGATTGCCTGAAAAAAGACGATCTGATGCAGTGCTTTGTATTGAGCATTTGATTACTGCTAGTCCAACTTGGAGTGGTTGGGGAACTGAAAAAGAACACGAATTTTTTGAAAATTCGAAAAAATGGCTCGAAAAACAGTACGGTTCTAAAAATGTGGTAGCGGTTTCGATTCATAGAGATGAAACAACCCCGCATTTGATCGCATATGTCGTGCCACTTGATGAAGCTACGGGAAAGTTAAATGCTAAAAAATGGCTTGGTGGTCGTGCAAAAATGTCACAGATGCAGAGTGATTTTGCTAATCAAGTAAAATCTTTAGGTCTTGAAAGAGGGATTGAAGGATCCAAAGCAAAACATACCAGGATTAAAGAATATTATGCAAAAGTTAATCAGGATGAAGTCGAAATACAGAGAAATGTATTTTTACCCGATGCTGAATATGATGAAGATAAATACATGTATGCTGAAAGATGCGTTAAATCTGTACTTAAAGATTTACAGAGTGATTTAGCACTTGCTGAACAAACTAAAATTGCTCGTCAGAATGCACAAAAGGCACAAAAAGCTCTAATTGATATGCAAAATGATGTCTTAGCTTATCTGAATGCAAAACGGCATTTAAATGAAAATGAACGTGAAGAACTTGATCAAATGATTAAGATTATCAGCCAAAAATTGCTAGATAGAAGAATTGAAAATAACGGATTTAACGCTGATTTTAATTACTAAAATTCATGTTTTATAAAGCATTTTTTTGATTCGCTTAATTCTATTTTCTAAACCCACAATGCTTTTTTGAAGGCGTTCGCTATACACTTTTTTTTGAAGATCAGAAAATTCTTTAAGTTCATTTTCAAGCTGAGAAATTTTGCCTTGTAGCAAAATTTCTTTTTCAAATTTTGTTATCTCTTTTTCAATCATTTTTATTCCTTGATCAACTAAAAATAACGCCAAATTCTTCAAGTTTATTTTGCCATTGGTCTGCTATGACATCACTTGTGATTTCACTTTGGATACGAGCCATCATTTGCATAATTGATTCATCACCCTGTTTAAACCGGTCTGATAACCGATTAGACATGATTAACCCTGTAATCTTGCTCGCTCTGTGCTGTAAATCGCTCACATTTGCGTTTTTAGGCGGTTTTACGATGTTGGTGGGGATTTCTACGGTTTTTTGCTTAGAAACGCCAGAATCGCTGTTTTTTGCCATTTTTGATGATGCTTTTGGCTTGGCTGTGATGTAGATCGAGTGGATTGAACGCCCTTTCTTCAAAAATTGGATATCTGTAATACTCAAATCTGTTTGATCGTTGATTTCTTTAAGTGCAGGTTCAATAACAAATCTTTTTAAGTCGTTTGTTTTTTTATATTCGGTATCAGAGAAGCAAAACATTGAGCGAATATCGTCAATAGTCAGCTCAATATAGAACTCTTTCCCTTTTCCTAAGTTCTGTTTTTGCTTTAAAAACTCATAAAACCGTAATGAATGAACGCACTTAAACTGCTGAATATTCTTATTTTCATATTGGGTGAAGTAGCCTTGCAGTTGAAGCAGATAGGGCTTTAAATCGGGGTGAAAATCGACAAGTAATGTCCCTCGATTGCTGTTGTAGCGTACCGATGAAAACCAATTAAGTGCGATCCCTTCTTCCTCATCACCAATGATAATAGGTTGTTTATTTAGCTCTAGGGCTGATTTTTTGATGTAGCGATACGCATTTTTAGTGTCGATCCCATGACTTTCGGCAATGCTACGAACATTCACCTCATATTTTTTAAAGTCGGTATCTTCCACGTGTATTTGAGAAATGACGTTATGCAAAACGTATTGTTGGATAATTGTCAGGCGATATTTTGCCGTAATTAGATCATTCGATTTTTTTACAATTTGGTTCACTTCTTTCATGACCAGATCCAATTTTAATTTTGATCGAGTATTACACAACTGCGAGTAAATTAAAATACTCGCTTTTATGTCTTTATTTTCGCATTTGACCGTTATTTTCTCGCATTTGACCGTTATTTTCTCGCATTTGACCGTTATTTTCTCGCATTTCGACCTCTGAAAGCCTTACACAGCAAGGCTTTCA